>NZ_AP019371.1:5082500-5682500 GCF_004001265.1 Actinoplanes sp. OR16
GCACACCGCCGAAGCTGTGGCATTCACACATTAACTCCGCCAGTTGGCTTGACCGGCTGGTGCAGGTGTGTGGATGGGTAGGGGAGCGTCGTGTTGCGGGTGAAGCGGCGGAGTGATCCAGCCGTGGACGCTACACGAGTGAGAATGCAGGCATGAGTAGCGAATGAAGGGTGAGAACCCCTTCCGCCGGATGACCAAGGGTTCCAGGGGCAGGCTAATCCGCCCTGGGTGAGTCGGGGCCTAAGGCGAGGCCGAGAGGCGTAGTCGATGGATAACGGGTTGATATTCCCGTACCCGCAAAGGAGCGCCAACGACGAACCTCACTGTACTAAGCACGCGAAGTGCCGGCGGTCTTCGGACCTAAGGTATGGAGTCTGTGACCTCGGTGGGTAGTAGTTGAGTGATGGGGTGACGCAGGAAGGTAGATGATCCCGGCCGGTGGTTGTGCCGGGGTAAGCGTGTAGGCCGTACCGTAGGCAAATCCGCGGTGCGTGTGGCTGAGACGTGATGCCGAGCCGTTCTGGTGAAGTCATTGATCCTATGCTGCCGAGAAAAGCCTCTAGCGATGTTCCGAGCGGCCCGTACCCTAAACCGACACAGGTGGTCAGGTAGAGAATACCGAGGCGACGGGTGAACTGTGGTTAAGGAACTCGGCAAATTGCCCCCGTAACTTAGGGAGAAGGGGGGCCGGACGCGTGAAGCCCCTTGCGGGTGGAGCGTGGTATGGCCGCAGAGAGCAGGGGGAAGCGACTGTTTACTAAAAACACAGGTCCATGCGAAGTCGTAAGACGATGTATATGGACTGACGCCTGCCCGGTGCTGGAACGTTAAGGGGACCTGTTAGCCAGCAATGGCGAAGCGGAGAACTTAAGCGCCAGTAAACGGCGGTGGTAACTATAACCATCCTAAGGTAGCGAAATTCCTTGTCGGGTAAGTTCCGACCTGCACGAATGGCGTAACGACTTCCCCACTGTCTCAACCACAGGCCCGGCGAAATTGCAGTACGAGTAAAGATGCTCGTTACGCGCGGCAGGACGGAAAGACCCCGGGACCTTTACTATAGCTTGACATTGGTATCCGAATTAGCTTGTGTAGGATAGGTGGGAGCCGGTGAAGCTTGGACGCCAGTTCAGGTGGAGGCATTGTTGAAATACCACTCTGGTTGGTTTGGGTATCTAACTTGCGGCCCTGATCGGGTCGAGGGACAGTGTCTGGTGGGTAGTTTAACTGGGGCGGTTGCCTCCTAAAGGGTAACGGAGGCGCCCAAAGGTTCCCTCAGCCTGGTTGGCAATCAGGTGTTGAGTGTAAGTGCATAAGGGAGCTTGACTGTGAGACTGACGGGTCGAGCAGGGACGAAAGTCGGGACTAGTGATCCGGCACTTGCGTGTGGAAGCGGTGTCGCTCAACGGATAAAAGGTACCCCGGGGATAACAGGCTGATCTTCCCCAAGAGTCCATATCGACGGGATGGTTTGGCACCTCGATGTCGGCTCGTCGCATCCTGGGGCTGTAGCAGGTCCCAAGGGTTGGGCTGTTCGCCCATTAAAGCGGTACGCGAGCTGGGTTTAGAACGTCGTGAGACAGTTCGGTCCCTATCCGCCGTGCGCGTTGGATACTTGAGAAGGGCTGTCCCTAGTACGAGAGGACCGGGACGGACGAACCTCTGGTGTGCCAGTTGTTCTGCCAAGGGCACGGCTGGTTGGCTACGTTCGGAAGGGATAACCGCTGAAAGCATCTAAGCGGGAAGCCTGCTTCGAGATGAGGTATCCCACCACCTTGAGTGGGTAAGGCTCCCAGGAGACTACTGGGTTGATAGGCCGGAGATGTAAGCACGGTAACGTGTTGAGTTGACCGGTACTAATAGGCCGAGGGCTTAACCACCCTAAATTTTCTGCTTGCGTCCACTGTGTGATTCACAGCAAACGAACAATCACCCCAGGTTGAGAGATCTGGGTTGCTGGTTGCTCTGCTGACCGTTGTTTCGGTGGTCATAGCGGAGGGGAAACGCCCGGTTACATTCCGAACCCGGTAGCTAAGCCCTCCAGCGCCGATGGTACTGCACTCGGGAGGGTGTGGGAGAGTAGGACGCCGCCGGACTCAACTCATGGAAAGGCCCACCCGGGCGACCGGGTGGGCCTTTTCGTGTTTATTCCTTCTCAGCGAAGCAGCCGGGCCGCCCTCGGCGAAGTAGGCCGGAATGACGCTGCTTTCCTGCGCGGTCAGAGGGCCCGGATGTGGGCCGCGGTCTCCTCGTCCACCGCGGTCCATGGCTTGCCGAACGCCGACTGTGACGCCCCGTCCAGGCCGATGCCGTACTGCACCGCGCCCTGGAAGAACTGCAGTGTCTTGGCCTTGCCGTACTTCTCGAACAGGTAGCTGACGGCGTAGAACCCGACGGCGTACCGGCCGTCGGCTTCGTGCAGGCTCGCGTCGTCGGCCGGGGGTTTGACCGCTACCGAGCGCAGCGTCCGCCGGCGTAGGAGGTCGGCCAGCGCGTCACGGTGGCCGTACGCGCCGATGCCCGGTCGTTGCTGCTGAACGTAATCGGCCATGCCTTCGACGAGGAACCACACGTCGTCGCGGCCGTAGTAGGAGTCGCCGCGCAACGTGGAGACGTGCGCCAGCTCGTGGGTGAGCAGTTCGTCGGCGAAGTCCGGGGTCAGCTGCGACGCGTGCACCTCGACCTCGATCCGCCCCGGGCTGGTGGGGATGGCCTGGCCGGCGACCCAGCGGCCGGGATGGTCGGCGTACCAGCGCTTCCAGGAGGCGGCGTCGGCGACGAAGACGAGGTACCGCGTGACCCTGCCGGCGCCGATGCCGTAGCGGTCGGCGACCGCGGCGGCCTTCTCCGCCCGGCGGGACAGGTCGGCGAGCCGGTTGCGCTCTTTGAGGGGTACGGCGACGATCGTCCGTGCGCCCGCCTGTGCCACCAGTTCGGTGGTCTCCCACGGACGGCTCACCCGGAAGGAACGAAAGGACTGGCAGGACACGCACAGCGCCTCGGGGTCATGCGGGCGGAATCCGGTCAGCCGCACGCCCTCTGCTGTCTCCACCCACAGGCTGTCGAAGACGGCCTCGTCGGTGGCGCACTCCTTGTCCACGAAGCAGTGATCGACGATGTGGACGACCCGCCAGGTTCCCTTCTCCGGCAACGCGTACGGCTGCCCTTCGATGCGCTGCTCGAAGCGGGTCACCTGAAGCGAGCGCAGGGTGCGGAACCGGCGGCCCAGTTCGGCCTGGATCGTCTTGTTGCCCGGTTCGGCGGCGCCGGCGAATGTGGCGAGGTCTCCGGCGAGCAGTCCCTCGGTCTGCGCGGTGAGGGCGGCCTGCACTTCCTGCACGACCCAGGCCTGGACCTCGGAGGTGGGCGCCCCTGCGACGGGCCGGGGCAGGGCCGGGATGGTCGCCTCCGCTACCGGCGTCACGGCGGCCGGCGACGAGCCCGCGGCGGTGGCCGGATCGGCTCCCTCCCGGCAGGCGCTCAACGGAGCGGTGGCCACCATCGCGGCGACGGAGGCCCGCGCCACCCGCCGCCACCGGAGATTCTCGATCACAAGGCGGAAGCATAGATCCCGATGAGATCGATTGATGAGGAGAGTCAGCCGAGAGCTATTCCGTCCTTGGACGAAGGCGAAGGGTCCGGCAGCCGCCTCATCCGAATCGAGTTCAGCAGACCCAGCAGGGCCGCGATCAACGGGATCAGCAGGGCCACTTGGAGGGACACGGGACGCGCCTCGGTGTTGATCCGCAGGATCTCCGCCTGGGTGGCCGGCGGCTGCCCGGCCAGCAGTTCCTCCAGGTGGGTATTCGTCATCACTTCGGCGTTCTCTTCGAGGGCTGTCGCCACCTGAGTCTGCTCGGCCGGCGAGAGGATCGCACTGGAGTCGGCCTTCGAGGTGAACGAGAGTGCGAGGGTCGCGAGCATGATGGCGCCGGCGAAGGCCAGGCCGAAGGAGAGCCCGAACGATCCTCCCGCCGAGTTGACCGCCGCCGCCTCGCTCACCCGCTCCTCCGAGATCGGCGAGAGGGTGTAGTCGTTGAGCTGCGAGACCAGCATGCCCAGGCCGGAACCGGCGATCGCCAGTGGGATCAGCAGAGCCCAGCCGAAGTCGGCCCGGGGTACGAGCGGGATCAGCAGGGCCACGCCGATGAAGACCAGCAGGAAGCCGGTCCCGACGATGTCAGCCGGGCGTTTCCGGCCGGCCCGCTTGCCGGCCACCAGGGCGACGGCGAACATCGACAGCGAGAGCGGGGCCAGCGAGAGGCCGGCCAGCATCGCGCTGTATTCGAGGACCATCTGCAGGTAGATCGGCAAGGCGATCATCAGGCCGCCCAGGGCGATCTGCTGGAGCAGCTGCTGGGAGATGCCGACCCGGAACAAGGGTGACTGGAAGAGGCCGGGATCGAGCAGGTGCGGCTTGCCGGCACGCTTGCGGCGGACCAGCCAGTACGCGAGACCGGCCAGTGCCGCCGCGCCGAGGACGATCAGGGCCAGGACGTACGAGCCGCCCTCCTGCCAGACCAGGATGCCCAGCACGATGCCGCCCATACCGACCACGGACAGCAGCGAGCCGACCAGGTCGAGGGTTCGGGGGCCGGTGTACTCGACGTTGCGGACCAGGCCGATCCCGGAGAGCACGCCGGCGATGATGACGACTTCGAGGGCGAAGCCGACCCGCCACGACAGGTAGGTGGTGATGAAACCGCCGAGCACGGGACCCACCGCCGCCGCGATCGCCGCCGCCGCGCCGACCAGGGCGTAGACACGGCGCTGTGCCGCACCCTGGAAGTTGCCGTGGATCAGCGACTGCATGGCGGGGAGCAGCAGCGACGCGCCGATGCCGCCGATCAGGGCCCAGAAGATGATGACGACGATCAAGCTCTGGGCGAGGGTCATCGCCAGGGCGCCCACGGCGTACCCCAGAAGGCCCAGGATGTAGGCGCGCTTGCGGCCGATGAGGTCGCCGACCTTGCCGCCGATCAGGATGAAGGCCGCCGAGACCAGCGCTTCCAGGGCGATCGCCGACTGGACGCCGCTCGTGGTCGTGCCGAGATCACGGACCACCGCGGCGATCGAGACGTTCATCAGTGAGGTGTCGACGACGAGGACGAACATCGCCGCCGCAAGAAGTAACGCGAGGCGGCGGTCACGGCGGGGTGCGTCCATGGACGCAGCGTCGCCGCAAAGAAGCCGGGCGGCATCATCCGGGGGAGGTGAACTCATCGCCGGGTTGCCCGATCTACTACGCCGTCCGCCACGTCGACGAGGCGCAGCGGAGTTGCGAAGGCCGACATTGATCAACTTGCATGGCTTCCTACACTGATGCGTGCCGGTCTCCGCACCGGCCAAGGTGACCGCTTCTCTTGGAGGCGCATTCTCCGTGCCAGATCAGACGGGTCCGCCCGGGCTCGGGGGACGTCTGCGCACGATCGTGGCCGCGCTGGTGGCGCTGGCGATCGCGGGTGGCGCGCAGTTCGCGATGGAGCGGGCCGAGAGCGACCTGGTGCTGCTGATCGCCGCGATGGTGATGGCCGCGGTCAGCATCTGGTCGCTCGCCTACCGCAACTCGATCGCACTGGCGCTCGACAAGTTCTACAAGCTGTGGCGGGAGATGTCGCCACGGGCCAGGATCGGCGCGGCCGGCGGGCTGGCCGTCGTGCTCGCCGCCTCGGCCGTGGCGGTGTTCGGCGAGGCTCGTGACTTCATCTGCGAGCAGGCTCTTGAGCTGCGGGTCCTCACGTCACCGGAGGGGTTGCAGGCCACCCGGGAGGTGGCACACGCGTACGCCCGGTTCACGGCCCGGGGCAACGACGGCTGCCCGGCGGTCTACCCGTACGTCTATGCCGCCGGCACCCTGGCCGCGACCGGCGCCCTGGCCCGGCAGTGGGCCGACTCGAAGGAGCAGCGCCCGCTCGAACAGCTCGGCCCGCGGCCGGACGCCTGGCTGCCGGACTCGATGCTGGACGTGCGCGCGGTGCAGGAGATCACCGTGAAGGCCACCCTGCCGTCGCCGCTGCACGCCGTCACGTCCATAGCGTCGTCCCCGATCATCCTGGCCGGGACGAAGGTGCCGGAGTCCGGTGACGCGACCCTCTCCGGTGTGGTCGAGGAGATCCTGGACGACGACGGCGTCGCGCTGTCCGCCGCCGACCCGGAGACGAGCACGGCCGGCCTGCTCGCCGCCGACGTCTACCTGCACGACGCGACCGGCGACACGGTCGAGGCGAGCGTGGCCCGCCGGCGTGCGCAGATCGTCGCCGACTCCACCGTCGCGGCGACCGACGAGGTGAGCGTGCTCTGCGCGTACCTGCGGGAGGGAAAGGCGCCGGAAGCGGTGCTGACCAGCCTGCGCACCTGGCGGCGGTTCGCCGGCGGCCGGGCGCTCGGCGGCGCGGGCTGCCCGTCGCCGCGCACCCCGCCCGCTGACCTGCCGGCGCCGGTGGTGGTCGCCTCCGCGCCCGCGCTGGACCACCCGTTCGTCCAGTTCACCTGGACCGGCGAGCGGCAGAAGGCCGCCGCCGACGGGTTCCGCGCGTGGCTGCAGGGCACGGACGCCGACACGGCACTGCGCGAGGCGGGCCTCGGCGAACCCGATCCGGGCTGCTCCGGGCTGAACGGCAACGCCTGCCTGCCGCGTGATCTGACGGCCACCCTCACCCGGTACGAGCAGGCGAAACGCCCCGGCCGGGTGCTGCTCGCGGTGGACGCCTCGGGGTCGATGGCCCAGCAGGCGGGTTCGGGGAAGGCGACCCGGTTCGCGGTCGCGGCGCAGGGGGTGGGCGCGGCGATCGCGCAGATGGGCGCCCGCGACGAGTTCGGGCTCTGGAGGTTCCCGATCCCGGACGGGCAGAAGGAGTACGAGCTGGTCGCGCCGGCGCCGGGCTCTGCGCGGCACCGGGAGGCGATCGCCGGGGCGCTCAAGGCCGTGAAGCCGCAGGGCGGTACCCCGCTCTACGCCACCATTCAGGCGGGGATGCGGGAACTGGCCGGCACCACCGGGGATCAGATCCGGGCTTTCGTGGTGCTGACCGACGGCGAGAACACCGGTGCGAGACCCGGCTTGAAACAGACCTCCGAGGAGGTCGCGCGGCTGACCGCGGCCGGTGTCCGGCTGTACGTCATCGCCACCGGCGAGGCGAAGTGCGACGACTCCGGGGAGCTCTACCAGCTGACCCGGGCCGGCCGGGGCGGATGTCTCACGGCCGGTGCGGCGGAGGTGCCGGAGACGATGACCCAGCTCTTCCAGACCCTGTGGAGCGGCAGATGACGACGAGACTGCGGGACCTGCTCTCCGGGCCGATCTTCTGGTTCACCCTCGGGGTGATCGTCATGGTCGCCGCCACCGCCGCCCGCGAGTTGATCTTCGACAGGGACGAGGAGGCGGCAACCCCGCCGAAGGCGGGAAGCGCCGAGCTGGTCATCTACTCGGGCAAGGACGAGAGCATCGGCGGCCAGCGCCAGAAGCTGATCGACGAGTGGAACGCCGACCCGGCGAACAAGAACACCCCGGCCCGGCTGGTCAGCCTGCCCGCCAACGCTGACGCGCAGCACAGTCAGATGCGGGCCACCGCGCAGTCCGAGGTGTCCGACGCCGACATCTACAACCTGGACACGACGTGGACGGCGGCGTTCGCCTCGGCCGGTTTCATCCTGCCGCTGGACCCGTCGACCGACACCGCCGGGTTCCTGCCGGCGCCACTGCAGACCTGCACGTACGACGGCCGCCTGTGGGCGCTGCCGTTCAACACCGACGCCGGGTTGCTCTACCACCGCAAGGGTGTCCTGGACAGCGCCAAGCCGTCGGGGCTGCCGCCCGGACCGAACGACGTGCGCGCGCTGCGGGACGCGGTGCGTGGCATCGAGGCGGGGTTCGTCACGCCGCTCGACATGTACGAGGGGCTCACGGTCAGCGCGCTGGAGGCGATCTGGGCCGAGGACGGCGAGGTGTACGACGCCGAGCGCGACCTCGTCGTGATCGACAGCGAGGAGGCCCGGTCCGGCCTGCGCAAGCTGGCCCGGTCGATGCAGTCGGTCGACGGCCTGCCGCCGGCGCTCTACCCGTCGTCGACGACGCTCGACGAGAACGGCAGCCGGGAGGCGTTCCGTGGCGGCAAGGTGGCGCTGATGCGGAACTGGCCGGTGGCGTACGGGCAGCTGAGGGCCGGCGAGCGGGCGATGACCGACTTCGACGTCTGGGAGCTGCCCGGGTCCAGCGTGCTCGGCGGGCAGAACCTCGCGGTCGCCAGGAGCACCGACGACCCGGCCGCGGCGCAGCGGCTGATCCGGTTCCTGACCAGCGAGGAGAGTGAGATCCGGCTGTTCCGGGACGGCGGGCTGGCCGCCACGCGCGCCTCGGCGTACACGGATCCGTCGGTGACGGCGAAACGCCCGTACGCCGAGACGCTGAAGAGCGCCCTGGACTCCGCCCGAGCCCGGCCGGTGACCACCCACTACGCGCTGTTCAGCAGCACTTTCCAGGAGATCGTCAGGGAGGCGCTGGCGAAGGACGGCGAGCTGCCCGGCGACGCGGTGGCGCGGCTGACGAAGGCGCTACACGGCCAGGTCTGAGGGTCGTCACACCGAGAACGAGCACCGCCCACCCGGGCCGGTGCTCGTTTTCGTATGTCCACCGTTGACAAACCAGTGACATATCTGAAACTTTGAATTTCCCGCGCCGCAAGAAGTCGACAGAGCGGCGAAAATCCCCGACAAGGACCGCGATGAAACGTGTGTTGACGACGGCCCTCACGGCCGCCCTGATCCTCCTCGGCACGTCCCCGCCCGCCGCGCACGCCGCAGGCCCCAACCTCGCCGCCGGAAAGGCGACGAGCGCCAGTGGCTCCCTCGGCGCCCAGCCGGTCTCCGCGATCACCGACGGCAACGCGTCGTCGTACTGGGAGAGCCCGAACAACGTCTTCCCCCAGTGGGCCCAGGTCGACCTCGGCAGCGCCGTCCCGGTCGACCAGGTGGTCCTCAAGCTGCCGCCGGCGTCTGCGTGGGCCACCCGCACGCAGACTCTGAGCGTGCAGGGCAGCACCGACGGGTCGAGCTTCAGCACGCTGTCCGCCTCGGCCGGGCGCGTCTTCAACCCGGCGTCCGGCAACACCGTGACGATCGGCTTCACCGCTGCAACCATCCGATTCGTCCGGATAAATGTCACCGCGAACACGGGTTGGCCGGCTGCTCAGCTGTCCGAACTCGAAATCTACGGCGCCGGAAGCCCTCCGGTGGATCTGGGAGAGAACCTCGCGCAGGGCAAAGCGATCGAAGCCTCCTCGACCGTGCATTCCTTCGCCGCCACCAACGCCAACGACAGCAGCCTGACCAGCTACTGGGAGTCGAACGGCTTCCCCTCCACGCTCACCGTGAAGCTCGGCGCCGACGCGAACGTCACCGGCGTCGTCGTCCGGCTGAACCCCGATCCGGTCTGGGGCCCTCGTACCCAGGAATTCAGGGTCCTGGGAAAGGCCGCCTCGGCATCGGGCTTCTCTGAGATCAAGACCCGGCAGGGGTACGCCTTCAGCCCCGCGGCGAACCAGAACTCCGTGACGATCCCGATCACGACCCGGGCCGCCGAGGTCCGCCTCGAGTTCTTCAGCAACACCGGCGCCCCCGGCGGCCAGGTGGCCGACCTGCAGGTGCTCGGAACCTGGGCGCCCAACCCGGACCTCGTCGTCACGTCCGCGACCTGGTCACCGTCGGCGCCCTCGGAGTCCGACCCGATCACCCTGACCGCTGTCGTCAAGAACAACGGCACCGCGTCGGCCGCCGCCAGCAAGGCCGATTTCCGGCTCGGCGGCACGGTGGCCGGCACCGCCGACGTACCGGCTCTCGCCGCCGGCGCCTCGGCAACCGTCTCGGTGAACGCCGGCACGAAGGCGCAGGGCGGCTACACGGTCGCGGCGGTGGCCGACGCGGCGAGCACGATCGCCGAGACCGACGAGTCGAACAACACCTTCACGGCCGCGAACCAGCTGGTCGTGGCCCAGGCGCCGGGACCCGACCTGACGGTCACCGCGATCACCACCAACCCGGCCAACCCGGCCGTCGGCGCGGCGGTGAGTTTCACCGTGGCGGTCACCAACCGGGGCACCAGCGCGGCCGGCGCCAGCACCACCCGGCTCGTCGTCGGCAGCACCACGCTCACCGGCGCCACTCCGTCCATCGCCGGCGGCGCGACCGCGACGGTGGCGATCGGCGGGACGTGGACGGCGGTGTCCGGCGGCGCGACCGCCACCGCGACAGCCGACTCGGCCGGCGTGGTCGCCGAGACCAGCGAGTCGAACAACGGTCTCGCGAAGCCGCTCGTGGTGGGCCGGGGCGCGGCCGTGCCGTACACCGAGTACGAGGCCGAGGCGGCCCGGCACAACGGGACGCTGGTGCAGGCCGACCAGCTGCGCACGTTCGGGCACACCAACTTCGGGTCGGAGTCGTCCGGCCGGCAGTCGGTGCGGCTCAACAGCACCGGGCAGTTCGTCGAGTTCACCTCGTCGAACCAGGCGAACTCGATCGTGGTGCGCAACTCCATCCCGGACGCGGCGAACGGCGGCGGCCAGGACGCCACGATCAGCCTGTACGTGAACGACGTCTTCAACCGCAAGCTGACGCTCTCGTCGCGGAACAGCTGGCTCTACGGCACCTCGGACGACACCGAGTCGCTGCAGAACACCCCGAGCGCCGACGCCCGGCGGCTCTTCGACGAGTCGAACGCGCTGCTCGGTCAGTCGTACCCGGCGGGCACGAAGTTCAGGTTGCAGCGCGACGCGGGGGACACCGCGGCGTTCTACATCATCGACCTGATCGACCTGGAGCAGGTCGCACCCGCCGCCGGCCAGCCGGCCGGCTGCACCTCGATCACCCAGTACGGCGCGGTGCCGAACGACGGCGTCGACGACACCGCCGCCATCCAGCGGGCGGTGACCGACGACGAGAACGGCGTGATCTCCTGCGTCTGGATCCCGGCCGGCCAGTGGCGGCAGGAAGCGAAGATCCTGTCACCGGACCCCACCCGCGGGCAGTGGAACCAGAAGGGCCTCCGCAACGTCGTGATCCGCGGCGCCGGCATGTGGCACACCCGGCTCTACTCCGACACCCAGCCGCAGAACGCGACCGGCGGCATCAATCACCCGCACGAAGGCAACGTCGGCTTCGACATCGACGACAACACCCAGATCTCCGACCTGGCGATCTTCGGCAACACGCAGAACCGGGCCAACCGCGGCCACGGGCTCAACGGCCGGTTCGGCAAGAACACGAAGATCAGCAACGTGTGGATCGAGCACGTGAACGTCGGCGCCTGGGTGGGCCGCGACTACTCGGACACCCCGGCGTACTGGAACCCGGGCGACGGCGTCGAGTTCACCGGCATGCGGATCCGCAACACCTACGCCGACGGCATCAACTTCTCCAACGGCACCCGCAACTCACGGGTCTTCAACTCGTCGTTCCGGACCACCGGTGACGACGCCCTGGCGATCTGGGCCAACCCGTACGTCAAGGACCAGAACGTCGACATCAACCACGACGACCACTTCCTCAACAACACGATCCAGCTGCCGTGGCGTGCCAACGGCATCGCCATCTACGGCGGCTACAACAACTCGGCGCAGAACAACCTGGTCTCCGACACCGCGAACTACCCGGGCATCATGCTGGCGACCGACCACAGCCCGCTGCCGTTCTCCGGCACGACGCTGATCGCCGGCAACGGCCTCTACCGCACCGGCGGGGCGTTCTGGAACGAGGACCAGGAGTTCGGCGCGATCACGCTCTTCCCCTCGACCAAGGACATCGTCGGCGTCACGATCCGCGACACCGACATCATCGACTCCACCTACGACGGCATCCAGTTCAAGACCGGTGGCGGCAACATGCCGAACGTCGCCATCACCAACGTGAAGATCGACAAGTCGAACAACGGCGCCGGCATCCTCGCGATGGGCGGCGCCCGGGGCAACGCGATCCTCTCCAACGTGACGATCACCGGCTCGGCCGACGGGAACATCGTCGTCGAGCCGGGATCGCAGTTCACGATCAGCGGCAGCTGACGCCGCCGCCGACCGATCAGGGACCGGTCTCGCCGGGTTTCTCCGGCGGGACCGCGTCGCTGGTGATGCCGACACCGTGCAGGATCGGCGACCCGCTGCCGCGGACCAGCTCCACGCGGTACTGCGCGTAGCGGGAGCCGCCGGTGACCCGGTCACCCCGGCCCACCCGTTTCCAGGCGGTCCATCCCGTGCCGGGCTCCGAGGTGCTGCCGGTCCGCACGGAGATCCGCAGCTGTCCGCCGGACGGCACCGACGCCTGGTACGCCAGCCGATCCCAGGTGACCATCTGTCCCGCGTCCAGGACCCGGGAGACGAACGTGCCGGTCCGCGCCCCGTCCGCCAGCCGGACGCCGCCGGCGCCGACGGTGGTCCGGCTCTCCACGCCGGTACGCAGGCCCGCGACCGTGTGATCGGCCACCCCGGCGGCCGAGGACACGAACGTCCGGACCGGCGTCGTCGTCACGTTGCCGGACGCGTCGACGCTGCGCAGCCGGTACCGGTACGTGGCCGACGGCTCCAGTCCGGTCACCACCGCGCTGTGCCGCTTGCCGGTGAGGTCGGCCGGCCAGTCGCCGAGACCGTCCACCAGCAGCGTCCCGGCCGCCGGCTCGCCGGTCCGCCAGGACACCGTGGCGGTGCCGTCCGGCCGGGCCGTCACCGACACCTTCGACACCGCCGGCGGCGTCGCGTCGGGCGCCGCGGTGACCAGCGTGCGCACCGGCGAGACCACCGTTCTCCCGCCCGGGGTGGTGACCCGGGCCCGGTACCAGTAGGTGGTGCCCGGCTTCAGGCCCGTCAGCGCCACCGTCCGCTTCGCCGCCTGGGTGCCGTCGACGACCTTCGCGGTGAGACGGGACGCGCTGGTCCCGTACTCGATGGTGGTGGAAGCCGCGGCGGACCCGCCCAGGGTGACCGACGCGCTGGTCCCGGCGGCCTCCGCCGTCGCGCTGACCGTGGCGGTCACCGGAGCCGGCGCGTACGAGGCCGTGTACGCCCCGGCCGCCGCCGTGAACATCGCGTACTCGACACCCTTGATCGTCGTCCGGGTGACGGTGACCGGGGTGCCCGCGCGGCTCAGCGTGGACAGGGTCCGCCCGCCCGGCCCCGCGGTCGGCACCATGCCGGTCAGGCCGTTCGCGCCCGAGCCGACGTTCACCGTGAACCCGAGGTCGTTGCCGGACCAGACGATGTTCGAGTACGACGACGCGTTACGCCCGTCCACCCAGGTCAGCATCTGCTTGGCGCTGACGATCGGCACGCCGCGCGACTGCGCCGAGGTGAGCAGCTGGTCGCTCTCCCACTCGGTGGACGCGTCGGTGTGGAAGTTCGCGGTGAAGGCCCCGTAGTAGCCCTCCGCGCCGAGCGCCCGGTCGAGCAGCGTGTTGATCGTGAACGGGTAGCTCTGCCCGGACTCGTCGGTCATGTGGGTGGCGGCCTGGTAGACGTCGATGAGCCCACCGGTCTTGCCGGCGAACCGCATCGGCATCCCCGAGCCGGTCATGAAGCCCGGCCGGTCGGCGATCCACGACCCGGGCCAGTAGTAGTAGTTGGTGTCCAGCCGGATCCCGTTCGCCGCCTCGACCGTGGGCTGGCCCGCCCAGTCCGACCAGACCAGGCAGTGCATCCGGTGGGTGACCGGGCCCTGGACCGCGCTGTACCGGCCGCGCCAGCTCGTGAGCTGGTTGGTGTAGTAGCCGTTCAGCGTGCTCGTCGTGTAGTCACCGCAGTTCGAGTTGACGTGCAGGCCCACCTCGAAACCGCGGGACTGGTAGGTGGACGCCTGCGCTCCGGTCAGCGGAGCGTTCGGGTAGACGTAGGACGTGTACCGCGCGCACTGCCAGTCGGCGACCACGCAGTTCGCCGGGCTGTTCGCGGTGTACTGGTCGAACCGGCCCGCCGTGCCGCCGTTCGCGTGGTCGTCGCCGGTCGCGACCACGACCGCCTTGACGCCGCGCGGGAAGTACCAGAACCTCGGCAGCGGTTTGCGGTCGGCGTTCATCGCGCCGATCAGGTTGGCGAGCAGGCGCTGCTGCTCGTCGGCCTGCGGGATGGCGACCTTCGCCAGGTTGACCCAGTCGGTGGAGCTGCCGCCGAAGTACAGGTCGTCGGAGCGGCGCGGCGCGGCGCCGTCGCGTTCCTGGCCGTCCCAGGCCGGGTTGCCCTGCCGGGTGTGGACAAGTGACTGCGGCAGGTCGAAGGTGAACGCCGCTGCCTGGCCGCCGTTGCCACCCACGTCGGCGAGCGACACCGCCGGGTTGACGGTGGCCGTCGTCGCGTTCGCGTAGAGCGTGGCGACCGCCCGGGCGCCGCCGAGCGTGTACCGGTCGGCGGTCCCGTGGTACTGGATCGTCTGGTCGGTGATGCCGGCGCCGGGCGCGCTGGTCGTGTCCGCCTTCAGGTAGCCCTCGGCGAGGGTGCCGCTCGTCGCGGTGAGCCCGAGTAGCCCGGCCAGCTGCTTGTCCGGCCGGAACGCGATCAGGTTGCCGCCGCCGGTCACCCAGGTGGTGAGCATCGCGACCTGGGCGGCGGTGAGCGCCGTCTGCCCGAGCAGCACCACGTCGTACTGGCTCAGGGTGGTGGCGGTGACAGCGGACAGGTCGGCGGTGGCGAACTCGTTGACGCCCTCGGCGCGCAGCACCTCGGCCAGGAACGGGCTGAACCCCGGTGTCCTGATCACCAGTACCGGGCCGCCGGGTCCCTGGTCGGGTGGCGGTGGCGGCGGTGCGGCGGTGGTGAAGCTCCAGGTCACCGGCGTCATCACGTTGCCGGCGGCGTCGCGGGCGCCGCTCACCGTGGCCGTGTAGGAGGTGGAGTACGCCAGCGCCGCGGACGGCGTGAACGTGGCGGTGAGCGTGGCCGGGTCGTAGGCGACGGTCCCGGACACCCCGGCGATGCTGACGGCCGCGGCGGTGACCGGCTCGCTGAAGGTCGCGGTCACCGCGCTGGTGGCCGGCACGCCGCTCGCTCCGGCGGCCGGGGCGCGCCCGGTCAGCGCCGGCGCCAGGGTGTCCACGGCGGTGGTGTCGAAGACGACGTCGACGAAGTAGTTGGTCGCCTGATAGCTCTGGTTGGGGAACGCGCCGGCACCGTACCGGTAGACGCCGTTGCCTCCGGCGCCGCTGCTCGCGAGCGCGGTCAGCGGGCCCCGGGTCACCGCGCTGGACAACCCGTTCGCGGTGATCGAGTAGTAGCCGGCGTCGGTGTGGTACGACGCCACGTACGTGGTGCCGGCGGTGACCGCGACCGGGCTCGCCAGGGTGGCGGTCTGCCAGCCGGTGCTCGTCTCGTCGGCGAAGACGACGGTTGCCAGGCGGGTGCTGCCGGTGGCGTTCCAGAGCGATCCGGTGTGCGTGCCGGTGTTGTTCGGGCCCCGGTAGAAGCGCAGGCCGGTGACGTACCCGGCGCTGCTCGCCCGGAACTTCACGCCGAGCTCGACGGCGCTGTTGTCGTTGACGGTCGGCGTGGCCGGCGTCGCGGTGGACGGCCAGATCGAGCAGGGGCAGGCCGAACTCGACGCGTTCGCCGTGGTGAACGACCACGAGGAGGCGGCCATCGTGTTGCCGGCCGCGTCGGTGGCGCCGCTGACCGTGGCGGTGTAGACAGTGGCGGCGGCGAGGGCAGCCGACGGCGTGAACGTGACCGTCCGGGTGCCGGCGTCGTAGGCGGTCGCGCCGGCCACGGCGGTGGTCCCGGCGCGCAGCGCGAGAGCGGCGGTGCCCGCCTGAGCCGGCTCGTTCAGCGTCGCCGACACCGTGGTCGAGGCGATCACACCGGTCGCGCCGGAGGCCGGGACGGTGCCGCTGACCGCCGGCGGCGTCGTGTCGGTGACGGTCGTGGTGAAGACGACGTCGACGAAGTAGTTCGCCGACTCGTAGGTGTTCGCCGGGAACCCGCCGCCCGTGCCGTACCGGTAGACGCCGTTGCCGCCGTCCTCGCCGTCCCGCAGCGCCCGCAGCGGCGCGTTGTCCACGCCGGCCGTCGCGAAACCGCCGCTGTCGAGGGAGTAGTGGCCGTTCGGCGCGTAGTACGACGCGACGTACGTGGTGTTCGCCGTGATCGTGACCGGCGTCGTGAACGTCGCGGTCTGCCAGCCGGACGCGGTCTCCCCGGTGAAGACGACACTGCCCAGATTGGCGCCGCCCTCGTCCCACAGGTTGCCCACGTGGGTGCCGGTGTTGGCGCTGCCTTTATGGAAACGGATCCCGGTCACGTACCCGGCGGTGTCCGAGCGGAATTTCACGCCCAGCTCGACGGCGTTGGCGTCCGGATCGGACGCGACGGCCGGCGTCGCCGTGGCGGGCCAGATGGAACAGGGGCAGGCGGCCGCGGCGGCTGCCTCCGGCGCGGCGAGCGCCCCGGCCACCAGGGCCAGGACCGCCACCACCGCCGTACGCATCCGGGCGAGCCGGCTCGCTGATCGGTTCAAGGGGCACCCTCCTAGGAGGTTGGCGCGAATACCACGTCGACCCAGTAGTTACTGGATTGCCAGGTGTCGGCGGGGAAGCCGCCGCCACTGCCGTACCGGTAGAGCCCGTTGGCGCCGTCGGCGCCGTCCTGCAGGGCGTGCAGCGGCCCGTTGTCCACGCCGGCGGTCGCGAAGTAGTCCTCGTTCGCCGCGTAGCGGCCGACCGGCGCGTAGTAGGACACGACGTAGGTGGTGTTCGCGGCGATGGGCACCGGCGTCGCGAACGTGGCGGTCTGCCAGCCGGTCGCCGTCTCCCCGGTGAAGGTGACGGTGCCGAGGCTGGTGCCGGTGGCGCTCCACAGATGACCGACGTGCGTGCCGGAGTTGCCGCTGCCCTTGTAGAAGCGGACGCCGGTGACCTGCCCGGCGACGTCGGAGCGGAACCGCATGCCGACCTCGACCGCGGAGGTGTCCGCGTCGGCCGGGGTGCCCGGCACGGCGGTGGACGGCCACACCGAATACGAGGTGCCCGGTGGCGGGGTCGTGGGCGTCGCCGCCGTGGTGAACGACCAGGAGGTGGCGGCCATGGTGTTCCCGGCCGCGTCCTTCGCTCCGCTGACCGTCACCGTGTACGTCGTGCTCGCCGCGAGCGCCGCCGACGGTGTGAACGTCACCGTGTTCGCGGTGGACGAGGTCGCTCCCGGGACACCGGCGATCGCGATGGCGGCGCTGGTGACCGGTTCGCTGAACGTGGCGGTCACGGCCGTGGTGGCCGCCACCCCGGTCGCCCCGGAAGCGGGCGTGCGGGTGGTGACCGTGGGCGGTGTGGTGTCGGGTGTGGCCGCGCCCGGCGTGAAGACCACGTCGACGTAGTAGTTCGCGCTCGCCCACGACTCGGTCGGGAAGCCGGCGCCGTAGCGGTAGACGCCGTTGACGCCGTCCAGCCCGTCCCGCAGCGCGTGCAGCGGCGCGTTGTCGGCGCCCTTCGTCGTGAAGTACCCGGTGTCGCCGGCGTAGTGGCCGTTCGGCGCGTAGTAGGAGACGACGTGGGTGGTGTTCGCGGCGAGCGTCACCGGCGTCGGCAAGGTGGCCTGCTGCCAGCCGGACGCCGACTCGCCGCTGAACGTGATCGACGCCAGCTGGGTGCCGGTGTTGGTCCAGAGCTTGCCCGTGTGCGTACCGGTGTTGCCGCTGCCCTTGTAGAACCGGATCGCGGTGACCTGACCGGCGACGTCCGAGCGGAACCGGATGCCGACCTCGGTGCCGCTGCCGTCCGGGTCGGCCGGGGTCACCGGGACGGTCAGCGCGTCCCAGATGCTGCACGGGCAGGTGCGCGGGCCGACCGTGACGGCCCGGGTGGCGTCGGCGCCGACGTTGCCGCTGTCGTCGGTGGCACGGACCCGGATGGTCGCCGCCCCGGTGTTGCCCGGCCGCCAGGTGTAGCTCCAGCTGGCGCGCCCGGTGGCCGGGTGCCAGGTGGACCCGTTGTCGGTGGACACCTCGACGCCGCCGACCACACCGCCGCCGGTGTCGGTCGCGGTGCCGGAGATGACCGCCGGCGCACCGGCCGGCACGGTGGCGCCGGCAGCCGGGGCGGTGATGGCGGCGGACGGCCCGGTGGTGTCGGTGGACGCGGTCGCGGCGGTCAGGCCGGACTGCAGCGTGGCCGGCTGGACGCCCATGTCGGCGAGCAGGTTGACGGTGGCCTGCCGCATCGGCGTGCTGGCCGCACCGGAGCCACGGTCGTGGTCGCTGTCCAGGCCCCACGACCACTGGACGGTTCCGGCGCCGAAGACCAGCGCGCCGCTGGGGGCGCGGTACAGCGTCAGGTTGTGGGTGGCGCTGCCGTTCGCGTACGTCGACCCGTAGTCCTGCAGCACGTCGAGCCCGGACGCGGTCGTGGTGGAGAGCTTGATCTGGCCACGCGGGCGGAAGCCGTTGTCGGCGTCCTCGTCCCACTCGTAGCCGAGGGTCCCGGTGCCGAGGGTCGCCGTGGCGCCGGCCGCCTGGGTCGCGACAGTGGTGCCGCGCCAGAGCCGCATCTTGCCGTCGGCGGCCGGGACCTGGAGGTTCACCGTACCCGCGTTGACCTTGAAGATCGTGCCGGTCAGGCCGTTCTCCGGGCGTCCGCCGTCGGCCGGCGGGCTGAACCGCGGGTCACGCCAGGAGCCGGTCCACGCCGCGGTCGGGTCGATCTTCCCGTTCGCGTGGGTCTCCTTGTAGCAGACCATCGTCCGGTAGCCGTCCTCCCAGCGGGTCTTCCAGAACACCTCGTTGCCGCTGAGGAAGGCCAGGCTGACGCCGGCGTCCCGGGCCGCCTCGACGTTGGCGCGCTGCTGCCCCGACCAGTATTCGTCGTGGCCGACCGACAGGAACGCCCTGTGGTTCTTCAGCAGGGCGCCGCTGCGGTCCGCGTCGACGCCCGCGATGTAGCTGACGTCGTAGCCGTTCGCTTCCAGCCACCGGACCATCGGGTACTCGGCGTTGAAGACGAAGTCCTCGGCGCCGGTGCCGCGGGTCGTGATCGGCCGGTTGTAGCTCACCTTGTAGGCCCGGCCGGCGGGCGAGCCGACGTACAGGCTGTTGCCGCCGTAGGTGTTGTAGGCCTGCCAGGTGGAGTCGGAGGTCTGGAAGATCACGTCGGAGCGGCCCGCGTCGTTGCGCACCACGAACACGATGTGGCTGGCGCCCGAGGTGCCGTCGGTGCGGACCAGCCGGGCGAAGTAGATGCCGGAGACCGCGCCGGCCGGCACCGGCCAGGAGGCGGAGACCGCCCAGTTGCCGCAGTCGACCAGTCCGGTGGCGGCCTGGCTCGCGCACGACGGCTGGGTCTGCCGGCCGACCGGGTTGACGGTGGTGATGAACCGCGCGCCGTTGCCGGCGTAGTAGCCCATCCGGTAGATGTCCAGGCGGTACGACGCAGCCGACGATTTGATCTTGAAGTCGACGGTCTGTCCCGCGTTGACGCTGATCTGTGTGGGGAAGCCCTGCAGCGCGTCACTGCCGTACCCGGAGACGTCCCAGGTGCTCTTCGGCGTCCCGGCCTTGGTGTTCTCGCAGGCGACCGGGTTGACCAGCGGAGCGCACGGATCGGCGGCGGCGGGGCCGGCCAGCGGAACCGTCAGGCCGGTGACGGCCAGCGTGAGCACCAGCAGCGTCCGCCACCGGAATGACCTGAACTGACGCACCGGAAATCGCCTCCCCGAGATTGCCTCCGCAGATCATCCGCACATGTCGATGCCGTGTCCTGTCGGCAGGGCGACACGCGGGGCCTCCATGGGCGAAGTGCGAGACTTGTCAGCCCGGTCAGCGAGGTGCTCCTGGACCACCCGGCCTCGAAGACTCGCCGATCAGGGGATTTACGAACGGGGAGGCTGGTCGGTGTCGGACGCGGCGGTCATGGCGTGGGAGCCGGGGGAGCGGGAACGGTGGCTGGGCCGGGCCGCCGCGCTCGACCACGGACGCGAGCAACCCGACTGGAACCTCGCCGTCACCGGCGCCGACAAACTGTCCGATCTGGAGCCCGAGCAGGTGCCGTGGCTGATCGCCAAGGGGCCGGAGGGGCCGGCGCGGGCGCTGATCGCGGTCTCGACGCTGCAGCGGCACCGGCATCTCCAGCGGCTCGACCTGTGCCGGGTCGCCGCCGCGCGGTTCGGGACGGACGCGCTGCCGCTCGTGCTCGACGAGGTCGCTCAGGACGCCGACGCCTCGGGCCTGCTGGTGCTGCCGTTCCGGGCGCCGGAGGTGGCCCCGGTGGTCGCGGGCTGGCTGCGGCACCTCGGCTCGGCCCGGCTGTGGGCGCGCCTCTGGCTGGACCGCCACCCCGGGACGGCCGCTCAGGCGTTGATCCCGGCGGCCCGGGGGAAGGCGAGCAAGGCACGGCAGAACGCCAGGCAAGCGCTGGCCCATCTAGCTGCGGGCGGCCACCGGCCGATCATCCTCAAGACCGCTGCGGCGTACGGGATGAGCACGCCGGCCATGGTCGGAGGACTGATCGATGCGAACGGGGAGGACGCCGCCACGCAGGCTCCCCTCGTACCGTCGAAGGTCGATGTCCTCCGGCTGTCCCGGCTTGCCGATCCGCCGGAGCCTCCGCCGGGAGACGACGTGGCGGCGGTGGCCGTCGAATCCTCGGCGGCCGCGCAGCCGATGATCGCCGACGCCGAGCCCGCGATGGAGAAGCTGCTCGCCGGCGAGGACCCGGCTGAGCTCGCCGCATTCGGCCGGACGCTGCTGCGGGGCTGGCTCGACGCCGGACTGCCCGCCGCCGACGCGTGGGTGGTGCTGGCGCAGGCGCACATCGGCGACGACGCCACGATGGACGTGCTCGCGCCGCTGGTCCGCTCGTGGCCGGCGAAGAGCAGGTGGCAGCGGGCGATCGACGGGCTCGCGGTGCTGGCGAGCGTGGGGACCGACGTGTCGCTGCGGCATCTGCTGGCGATCGAGGCGGGCATGTCCGGCGGCCCGACGAACGATCGGGCCTCGACCTATCTGGCGCAGGCCGCCGCCCGGCGCGGACTGTCGGTGACCGAGCTGGCCGACCGGCTCGCGACCACGCACGGGCTGGACGCCGGGGTGGTGCTCGACTACGGGCCGCGGCGGTTCACCGTGGTCCTCGACGACTACCTGGTGCCGGCCCGGCTGCCCAAACCCGGCGCGAAGGACACCAATCCCGGCGCCTACCAGGAGTTCCTGCGGCTCAAGAAGGACCTGCGGGCGACCGTGGCGGCGCAGACCGCCCGGCTGGAGAAGGAGATGCTCACCCACCGGCGGCGGCCCGCTTCGCATCTGCGCGACGTGGTGCTGCCGCATCCGATCCTCGGTCCGCTCGCCCGGCGGCTGGTATGGGGCGTCTTCCCTGCCGGGCGGGGGCTGCGGATCGCTGAGGACGGCAGCTTCGCGGACGTCCAGGACACCCGGGTGGAGATCGAGCCGCAGGCGTCGCTCGGCATCGTCCACCCGGCCGAACTCGGCGACGAGCTGGCGGGGTGGCAGCAGCTGTTCACCGACTACGAGATCCTGCAGCCGTTCCCGCAGCTGCACCGGCCCGCGGTGACGCTGACCCCGGAGCAGCAGGCCGCGACCAGCCTGACCGGGTTCGCGCCGATCCCCACCGACCGGGTCGTGGACATGCTGGCCGGCCCGTGGCAGGGCAACGGGTACTACTCCGGCAAGCGCCTGCACACCCGGATGTCCCGGCCGTTGCCTTCCGGGAAGACGCTGCTCGTCGAGCTGTCGCCGGGGGTCGCGACCTCGCACAACAACGCCGCCGCCGAGCAGGAGATCACCGAGGTCTGGATCGACGACACCTGGTCGGACCACCTGCAGCTCACCCGGCGAACCCCGATGGGGGCCTGCGACCAGGCCGCCCTATCGGAGCTGCTGGTGTCGCTTACCGGTTCCCGGCAGTGACGGTGGAGACCTGGGTCCCGGACAGGGTCCCGCCGACGTAGAGGCCGCCGCCCACCGCCGTGCCGGACACCGTGCCGCCGGTGCGGACCGCGTACGTCGTCCCGCGCGTGATCTGACTCGACGAGAAGACCACGCCCCGGAACGCCTTCGCCGGCTGGTAGGCGGCGATCTGCGTGCCTGATGTCGTCGCGAGGTGCACGATCGTGCCGGCCGGCTGGTTCGCGCTGAACGTCACCGACACCCAGCCCTGCCCGGAACCCGGCAGCGTGCTGGTGGTGGCGCTGATCCCGGACGAGATCAGCGTGCCGCCGGTGATGGTCAGCGCGCCGTTCGAGTCCAGGCCGCCCTCGCCGCCGCCGCGGGTCGCCGAGCCGGTCACCACCACCGTGCCGCCGCCGATCGTGAGGGCGCCGTTCGAGTCGAGGCCGTCGGTGCCGCCGCCCGCGACCACCGTCCCGCCGGTCACCGAGATCAGCGCGTTCGGCGAGTTCTGCATCTCGCCGTAGGCCGGGTCGGACGCGTTCACCGCGTCGTCGGAAGCGGTCACCGTGGCACTGCCGCCGGAGATCGATACCTTCAGACCTTCGATCCCCTCGTACGACTTCGTCACGCTCACCGCGCCGCCGGAGATCGACACGTTCGTCTCGGCGTGCACACCGTCGTCGCCGGTCGCGACCGTGGTGGCGCCGCCGTCCACGGTGACGGCCGCGTCCGAGTGCAGCCCGTCGTCGGAGGCGTTCACGTTCGTGGTCCCGTCGCTGATCACCAGCAGGACACCGGCCTTGAGGCCCTTCGCCGAGGTGTCGCCGGGCGTCACGGTGCTGCCACCGCCCGACGTGGCGGTGATGGTTCCGCCGTTCACGATCACGTCGGTCTCCGCGGTGATCGCGTCGCCCGTCGCGGTGACGGTGGCCGTGCCGCCGGTGACCGCGACGTACCCCCTGGTGGTGTCCTCGTCGTTGTCCGACTTGAGCCCGTCGCCACCCGCTGTCGCGGTGATGCTGCCACCGCTGACGATCACATAGTCCTGCCCGCGCAGCGCGTCGTCCGGCGCCGTCGCGGTGATCGTGCCGCCCGCCACGACCAGGCCGTCCTTCACGTTGATGGCGTCGTTGGCGGTGCCGGTGACGACCAGCGCCCCGGAGCCCGCGATCGTGAGGTCGGCCGCCGAGGCGATCGCGCCGTCCGCCGAGGCCGTGCCGTCGGTGAGCCGGTTCGTGGTGCCGGATTGGAGGAAGAGCAGCACCTCATCGGCGGCGATCACGGTGAGGGCGCCGGTGCCGCCGGTGATCGTCACGCCGTTCAGGATGATCCGGACCAGGCCGGCGCCGGTGCTGTTCACGACGATCTGGCCGCTGGTGAGCGAGCCGCTGAACCGGTACGTGCCCGCCGCCGTCACCGTGACGGTGCTTCCGCTGACGGTCACGTTCGGGCTGCTCGTGGTCGCCGAGGCGCCGGTCAGGGTCACCGCCGCGACGTCGGACTCGTTCCAGGTGAGGTCGGCGGCCTGGTGGTGGCTCGCCTGGTTGGCGGCGAGGGCGGTGGCTGCCGCGGGACCGGCGGCCTGGGCGGGGGCGGCCCAGGTGGTCAATGCCGTCGCGGTGAGGACGGCGAGAGGCTTCTTGAGCACGGCGCTTCCTTCTGTCGGGGACGTTTCATGCGAAGTAGCGGCGGAGTTGCCGCCTCCACGGGGCTGCCGGCAGCTCGGGGCGCAGCGCGGCCAGCCCGGTGGCGTATTTGGAGATCGCCACCGGCCGGACGCCACCGGCCCAGAGCAGGCGATCGACCGGTGACGCGGCCGATGCGGTCTTCGTCTCGATGACCGCGACGTCCGGCAGGCTCAGCGTGCGGCCGTCCGTGTCGGTCCAGGTCAGGTCGGTGTCGACGGTCGCCCGGGAGTTTCCGGCGGGCTGGAGGAGCGTGGTCCGCCGGTAGTGGGTGACCAGCGTCGGCCTCAGATGCAGGCCCGCGCTGTCCAAGATCTCGTCCACGAACCCGCGACCGGGATCGACGGTGTCGTGGTGGCACGCCTCGTACGGCAGCCGATCCTTCACGGTCCCGCCGCGATACCCCTCGGTCTTCACCTCGAGCCAGCACCGCTCCGAGTCCAGATAGGTCCGGGTCCGGACCTTGAAGCGTCGCCGCCGCCGATGCGCGGTCAGCCGGAAGCTGATCAGGTCGGGCGTGTCGAAGTAGACCGAGCGGTACCGGAACGTCCGCAGTCCGTCGATCTCCAGAACCCGGGTGCAGGGGTCGAGACCTTTCAAGATCTTGGACGCGGCGGTCGCGAGCAGCAGATACTTGCGGTCCACCCGGGTCTGCAGGGCCGCCTTCTCGGTGAGCTCGGCGAGATCGATCGCGGCCAGGTGGGCGGGCACGCTCATCAGCGCGCCTCGGCGAGGGCCGGGGTCAGCCTAGTGGCGGGGTACGAATACCGCACCTCGACGACGGTCGTCTCGTTGACCAGATCGACCCGCTCGACGGTCGCGGCATGCACTCGCGCGCCGAGGATCCGTTCGAGCTGGGTGATGAGCGCCATCCGGTCGGTCAGCGCCGTGTCGAGCACCACGACCTGCCGGTGGTAGGTCCGGAACAGCCGCGGGTGGTCGCCGAGGTACATCACCACGAGGATCAGCGCCATCAGTGCCGGAGTGAGCCACGCCGGTCCGCCGCTCAGCGGTCCGAGGATGCCCAGCGCGAGCGCGGAGAAGTAGTAGGCCACCTCGTGCTGATCCAGCTCGGTCGACCGCAACCGGATGATCGACAGCACGCCGAACAGGCCCAGCCCGAGCCCCGCCCCGACCGTGCTGGAGCTCAGTGAACCGGCCACGGCCAGCACGCCGACGTTGACCCCGAGGTAGGCGACGACCAGGTCCCGGCGCCGGTGGCGGGGGAAGTAGAGGCCGAAGACCAGCAGCGAGACCGCGACCAGATCGATCGCGAAGAGGGCGAGCCGGGGCATGATGGGAGACCTCCGGAAGGTTACCGATAGATGAACGTCGATGGAACGGTGCGGGCTGCACCTCAAAGGAACCTCGGAGAGTCCTGTGCCTGAGCTGTGCCGTTAGAGTTTCGGCATGTCGTTGAAGTACAAGTCAGCGGCCGGTCGCTGGGTGCTGCTGGCCACCGTGCTCGGTTCGAGCCTCGCCTTCATCGACGCCACCGTCGTCAACATCGCGCTGCCGGCGATCGGCCGTGACCTGGCAGCCGACGCGGCCGGCCTGCAGTGGACCGTCAACGGCTACGCCCTCAGCCTCGCCTCGCTGATCCTGCTCGGCGGCTCGCTGAGCGACAGGTACGGCCGCCGCCGGCTCTTCCTCATCGGCGTCGGCTGGTTCGCCGCCGCGTCCCTGCTCTGCGGGTTCGCGCCGACGATCGAGTTGCTCATCGCGGCCCGGGTGCTGCAGGGCATCGGCGGCGCGCTGCTCACGCCGGGCGCCCTGGCGATCCTCGAAGCCTCGTTCGACCCGGACGACCGGGCCCGGGCGATCGGCGCCTGGTCCGGGCTCGGCGGCATCGGCGGCGCGCTCGGACCGTTCCTCGGCGGCTGGCTCGTGATGGCCGGCAGCTGGCGGTACATCTTCCTGATCAACGTGCCGGTCGCGGCGCTGGTCCTCTGGGTGACCGCTCGTCACGTGCCCGAGTCCCGCAACCCCTCCGCGGCCCGCTCCCTGGACTGGGCCGGTCTGCTGCTCGGCGCTGCCGGGCTCGGCGGTCTCACGTACGGCTTCACCGCCTGGCCCGCTCGCGGCCCCGGCGATCCCGTGGTGCTGCTGTCGCTGGTGGCCGGCGTGCTGGCGATGGCCGCGTTCGTCGCGTGGGAACGCCGCACGGCCCACCCGATGCTGCCACTACAGGTCTTCCGTACGCCCGAGTTCACCGGCGCGAACCTGGTGACCTTCCTCGTCTACGCGGCGAACGGCGGCGTCTTCTTCCTGGTCGTCGTCAACCTGCAGGTGGTGGCCGGCTTCACCCCGCTGGCGGCGGGCATCGCCCTGCTCCCGATCACCGCCCTGATGCTGCTGCTCTCGGCCCGGGCCGGCGCCCTCGGCCAGCGCATCGGCCCCCGCCTCCCGATGACCCTGGGCCCGCTCATCTGCGCCGCGGCCCTCATCTGGCTGTCATCGGTGGGCGCCGGCGCGTCCTACTGGACCGATGTACTACCCCCGGTCATCGTCTTCGGCCTCGGCCTGTCCCTGCTGGTCGCGCCGCTGACGGCCACCGCGCTGGGCGCCCTCGACTCCTCCTACGCGGGCATAGCCTCGGGCGTGAACAACGCCGTCGCCCGAGCCGCGGGCCTGCTCTCGGTGGCGGTCCTGCCCCTGGCCGCCGGCCTGGGCTCCGGCACCTTGACCGACCCGGCAACCCTCTCCCCGGTCTACCGCAACGTGATGCTCCTCTGCGCGGCCCTGATGGCGGCCGGCTCCGTGGTGGCCTGGTTCCTGGTCCCCGGCCGAGTCGCGTCGCCCACCCCACCACCCAACTCCTTCTGTGATCCGTGCAGCCCGCCCCTCCGCCCTGTGGCGACCGAGCCCTCCACGCCGGCCCGCCCCTGACCGGCCCTCACCACTCCACGCCGGCGTGAGCCCTTCGCCCTTCGCCCGTTCGTCCGTCCGTCCGGTTCCCTGGTCCGTCCGCTCGTCCTGTCCGCTCGTCCCGTCCGCGTCGTTCTGGGGACTGTAAGAAAAACGGTGTAACTCCTGATCAAGGAGACACCAGATGACCGTGACGATCGATGCCACCGTGGATACTTCGGCGGTGGCCAAGAAGAAGGATCCGGCAACCACCCCGGAAGGCGTGGATGCCGAGCTAGTCGGCCAGCTGGTCGAGCAGGCCCGCGCAGCGGGCCTGCAACTGACCGGCGAAGGCGGTCTGCTGCAGCAGTTGACCAAGCGAGTGATCGAAGCCGCCCTCGATGGTGAGATCACCGATCACCTCGGCTATGAGAAACACGACCCGGCCGGCAAAGACGGCGGCAACTCCCGTAACGGGACCCGGGCCAAGACCGTGCTGACCGATGTCGGCCCGGTCGAGATCACCGTGCCGCGCGATCGCGACGCCTCGTTCGAGCCGCAGATCGTCAAGAAGCGGCAACGTCGGCTGACTGGTGTCGAGGACATGGTCCTGTCGCTGTCGGCGAAAGGCCTGACCACCGGGGAGATCAGCGCTCACCTGGCCGAGGTCTATGGCGCCGACGTCTCGCGCCAGACGATCTCCACGATCACCGATAAGGTCATCGACGGCATGGCCGAGTGGCAGAACCGGCCCCTCGACAGGGTCTATCCGGTGATCTTCCTGGACGCGATCAACGTCAAGATCCGCGACGGCAAAGTCGCCAACCGGCCCATCTACGTCGCCCTCGCGGTCACCGCCGAGGGCACCCGCGACATCCTCGGGCTCTGGGCTGGCGACGGCGGCGAAGGCGCCAAGTTCTGGTTCAGCGTGTGCACCGAGCTCAAGAACCGTGGTGTCGAGGACGTGCTGATGGCCGTCTGCGACGGCCTGACCGGGCTGCCTGACGCGATCAACACCGTCTGGCCGAAGACCGTGGTCCAGACCTGCGTGGTGCACCTGCTGCGCAACTCGTTCAAATACGCCGGCCGCCAGCACTACGACGCCATCGCCAAGGCACTCAAGCCGGTCTACACCGCACCGACCGAGCAGGCTGCCGAGCAGCGCTTCCTGGAGTTCGCTGAGGCCTGGGGCGAGCGATATCCGGCGATCGTCCGGCTCTGGGAGAACGCCTGGGCCGAGTTCGTGCCGTTCCTCGCGTTCGACGCCGAAATCCGTAAGGTCGTCTGCTCCACCAACGCGATCGAGAGCGTGAACGCCCGCATCCGCCGCGCCGTCCGGGCCCGCGGGCACTTCCCGAACGAGCAGGCCGCCCTGAAATGCGTCTACCTGGCCGTGATGGCCCTGGACCCGACCGGCGCTGGCCGCCGCCGCTGGACCATCCGCTGGAAACCCGCCCTCAACGCCTTCGACCTCGCCTTCGAAGGACGGCTCACCGCAGGCCGCAACTAACCCTCAACAAGATCGAGTTACACCGTTTTCTTGACAGTCCCTCGTTCTGCCGGGCGAGGCGGTGAGCGTACGCGTAGGTGCTTGGCGGGGCGGTGAGCGCTCGCGTCGTTCCGCTGGGCGGGGGCGGTGAGCGTACGCGTAGGTGCTTGGCGGGGCGGTGAGCGCTCGCGTCGTTCCGCTGGGCGGAGGCGGTGAGCGTACGCGTAGGTGCTTGGCGGGGCGGTGAGCGCTCGCGTCGTTCCGCTGGGCGGAGGCGGTTAGCGTACGCGTAGGTGCTTGGCGGGGCGGTGAGCGCTCGCGTCGTTCCGCTGGGCGGAGGCGGTTAGCGTACGCGTAGGTGCTTGGCGGGGCGGTGAGCGCACGCGTCGTTCCGCTGGGCAGGGGCGGTTAGCGCACGCGTAGGTGCTTGGCGGGGCGGTGAGCGCACGCGTCGTTCCAGCGGGCAAGGGCGGTGAGCGCTCGCGGGGTTGCTGTGTGTGCGTTGGTGGCCTTCTGGGCGGCGCTGGGCGCACACGTTCCGATGGCGTGTGCGCTGGCGGTCCCACACGGCGGTGAGCGCACACGATCCGGGCTCGGCCGTGGAATGTCGTAGCCGGAGGTGCTTGATCAGCGCGTCAACCCACGGGAAGTCGACGTTCCGGGCCGGTGGCTACGGCGCGGGCCGTAGCTCAGGCACCGGCTGGTGGTGGGGGGTGCGGGCCGTCGGGCAAACAGCTGACGACGGCGCGTGCGGGTGCTCGGGACGGGTCGTCGTCAGGCCTTCGTTATCGCTGAGGCCGGGGCCATCACGATCCGGGGCTTCTGGGACGGCTTCAGCCACTTCAGCAGCTTGACCATGTTGGCCCGGCTCACCGACACGCACCCGGCCGTCGACCCCGAGCCGCTGGCGTGCAGGAAGATCGCGGAGCCCCGGCGCGTGTTCGCCGGCTTCGACGCCACGTACTGCTTGCGCTTCGCGTTCCAGCGGACGCCGGACGGCTTGTTGAAGTTGACGACGGCGGCGTAGGCGTACTGCTTCGGGTAGGCGGCCAGCCGTTCCGCCTGCGACTTGCGCCAGGTGCGTTTCGCGGAGGCCGACGGCTGGAACAGGTTGTAGGTCGCAGCGTCCCGGTTGTCGCCGACCCAGTAGTCGTTGCCGTCGACCTTGCGGTACGGCAGCGTGGTGCCGGGGTCGGCGCGGACCCCGAACGCCTGCGTGATCGTGTAGGTGCCGGCCGGCGTCGTCCCGGTGTCCTGCACACGCTTGGTGCCCCAGACCCAGCCGCCGTAGCCGATCCGCGCCTTCATCGCCGGCAGGGCGAACCGCCACTTGCCGTCCTTGCCGCGCTGATACGCGCGGACTGTGGCATACGTCGACTTCCAGCTCGTGCCGCTCACCACGATCAGCTGCTTGGCGTTGCCGACATGAGCGAGCCGGTCGGGCAGGGCCGCCGAAGCGGGCGCCGCCGGCAGCAGCACGGCAGCGACGACGAGTGCCAGAACCCCCGCGAGCCTTCGCATGCCGATCAGCCTCCCACAGCGTCCCCGGCTTCGCCGACCGGCCGCCGTCAAAGGTATTCATTGACAGTCTTCATTCCTAAGGTTGACCATGGGAGCGCTCCCATTCCTCCGCACCCCACGGAGATCCCTGTGAAGACCTGGACCGGGTACGCGAGCGCCGTCCTGCTCGCCGCCGCCACCGTCATCGCCCCATCGACAACAGTCCACGCCGCCGCCACCACGACCCGTGTCGACATCGACGTGCGGGCCGGGCTCGCGACCGTCAGTGACGTCGCCGTCGGCGTCAACCACGCCATCTGGGACTCGCAGCTCGGCACTCCCGCCGTATCCGGGCTGCTCAACGACGCCGGCGTGACGATGCTCCGCTATCCCGGCGGCTCGTACGCCGACATCTACCACTGGGAGGACCACACCGCGCCCGGCGGCTACGTCGCCCCGGACACGGACTTCGACACGTTCATGGCGGGCGCGCAGGCCACCGGCGCCGAGCCGATGATCATCGCCAACTACGGGACCGGGACCGCCGAGGAGGCGGCCGCCTGGGTCCGGTACGCGAACGTGACGAAGGACTACGACGCCACCTACTGGACGATCGGCAACGAGAACTACGGGAACGGGCACTACGGTTCCGCGTGGGAGGCCGACGACCACGCCGACAAGAGCCCGAAGGAGTACGCGGCGAACGTCGTGGCGTACGCGAACGCCATGAAGGCCGTCGACCCCAGCATCAAGATCGGCGCGGTGCTGACCATGCCGGGGAACTGGCCGGACGGCATCGTCGGCCCGGGCGACAGCGGCACCTGGAACCAGGAGGTGCTCACCCGCGCCGGTTCGGTGATCGACTTCGTGGACGTGCACTGGTACCCGGGCGGCAGCACGCCGGCCGAGGCGCTCACCAAGCCGGCGCAGATCCAGGACGCGGTGCAACTTCTCAAGAGCCAGATCTCCTTGTACGCCGGAAGCCGCACCATCGGCATCAGCATGACCGAAACGAACGTCGACACCGGTCGGAACACTCAACCCGGCGCGCTCTTCCTCGCCGACGTCTACAGCGGACTCCTGGCGCAAGGCGTGTTCACGGTGCACTGGTGGAACGTGCACAACGGGCTCGGGACGGTCTCCGAGATCGAGGGCCAGGCCGATTACGGCGACTACGGCCTGCTCTCCAGCGGCAACTGCAACGCCGACAACACGGTCTGCCAGCCGCCGATGAACACGCCGTTCGCGCCGTACCACGCCTTGTCGCTGGTCGGTGACCTCGCCCGGCCCGGTGACCGGTTCGTCGGCGCGGGCAGCGACAACCCGCTGGTCAGCACGCATGCGGTACGCCGGGCCAACGGCGATCTCGCGGTGCTGCTGATCAACAAGGATCCTGACGACAGCCAGACGGTGTCGCTGAACTACCAGGGCTTCACGCCGGCGGCCGGTACGCCGGTGGTGTCGACGTACGGCAACGGTGACGACGCGGTGGTGACGGGCCCGGCGGGGACTTCCTCCGCACAGCAGCTGCCGCCGTACGGAATAGCGCTTGTGACCTTGAAAGCGCAACCGATCGCAGGGACCGCGCCCACAGCGCCGGCCCAGCCCAGTGTGACCGCGACTGATCGGACTGCGACGATCTCCTGGCCGGCCTCGGCGAGTGGGGTGAAGTACGAGGTGTACCGGCAGAACGGCGGCACGAGCGAGCTGTGGGGCGAGACCACCGGCACGACGCTGACCGTGCGGAACCTGGAGCCGGGACGCCGGTACACGATCAACGTGCTGGCCCGGGACGGCGCCGGACGGCTGTCACGGCCCTCGCCGCCGCTGACCTTCACGACCGGCACGCCGTCCGCATCGTCCTGCACCGTGACGTTCCGTGACACGAACGACTGGGGCAACGGGTACGTCGGCCAGATCGACATCCTGAACAGCGGGACACGGGCGACCGGAAGCTGGACACTCACGTTCGGCTGGCCGACCGGCTGGCAGAGCCTGAGCAGCGGCTGGAACGCCACCTGGACCCAGGAGGGCCGCACCGTGCGGGTCACCAGCGACGCGAGCCTGGCGCCGGGGGCCTCCACGTCGGTCGGGTTCGTCGGCGCCTACAGCGGACCCAACGTATTACCGTCCGTGTTCACCCTGAACGGCACTATTTGCACCACGACATAGAGAAATTAATCATGGTCCGGGTGCCCTTCCGGCGCCCGGACCGTTTTATGGTGGGCTGCGTGCCAGGAACATCGTTGACCGCCGTTGTCCGCCAAGCCGTGCAGGCCGACGCCAGCAGCATCGCCGCCGTCTGCTCCCAGGCTTACCGCGACGCCTACCGCAACGTGCTCCCTCAGGGGTACATCGAGCGCAGCGTGACCGAATTTTATAGCGAGTCCCGGGTCACGGAGGACATCGAGCCGTCCTATCCGGAGTGGTTCGGCTACCAGGTGATCGAGGAGGAGGGCCGGGTCGTCGGCGCGGCCGGTGGCGGCATGACGAGCACGACCGCCGGCGAGCTCTCGCTGATCTACCTGGAGTCGGCGGCGCGCAACCGGGGTCTCGGAACCCGGCTGCTGACGCACGTGACCGACCAGATCCGCGCGGCCGGCGGCACCGAGATGTGGGTCTCGGTCTTCCTCGGCGACAGCGCCGGCATCGGCTTCTACCGCTACCGCGGCTTCGAACCGCAGCAGACGGTCCGCGCCGCTCTGTCCCGCGCCGACGACCACATCAGCGCGCTGCGGATGGTGCGCCTCCTCAGCTGATCTCCACGGGGGGAAGCGGCTGGGCCGCCCGGGGCGTGCGCAGCCGGTCCGCCACCCTGGTGAAGGCCTGGATCACCCGCTCGGCGTGGCCCTCGTCGTGGGCTGCCGTGAGCGTCACCCGCAGCATGGCCCGGCTGGTCGCGGGCGGGCCGACCAGGTTCACCACGACGCCGGCCTCCGTCAGGCCGGCCCAGAACGCGCCGGCCTGAGCCATGTCCGGGAACGCCACCGGCACGATCGGCGTGGTCGACGGCCGGGTGTCCAGGCCGATCGCACGCAGGCCGTCGTGCAGCAGCCGGGCCAGCCGGCGCAGGCGTTCGCGGCGCTGCGGTTCGGCTTCGAGGATGTCGAGCGCTTGCAGTGCCGCGGCCGCCGACGCGGGTGGCAGGCCGGCGGAGAAGACGAGCGACCGGGCGTTGTAGCGCAGCCGCGTGACGTTCGCCGCCGGTCCGGCGATCACCCCGCCGGTGGAGCCGAGCGCCTTCGAGAACGTCGCGGTGATCAGATCGGCCCGGTCCTCCAGGCCGGCCGCCTCGTGCAGCCCGGCGCCGCGCGTCCCGAGAACGCCGAGGTCGTGAGCGCTGTCGACGATCAGCTTGGCGTCGAACTCGTCGGCCAGATCGCGGAGACCTCGCAGGGGAGCGACGTCCCCTTCCATGGAGAAGACCCCGTCCGTGACGATGAGCCTCCCCTCCGCGGGCGCTGTGGTCAGCCGGCGGCGCAGATGGTCGAGGTCGCCGTGACGATATGTCAGGATTTTTCCGGTCCCGAGCCGCAGCCCGTCGATGAGCGAGGCATGGTTGCGAGCGTCGCTGAACGCCACGTCGCCCGGCCCCAGCGCGGCGGCGAGGGCCAGGTTCGCCTGGAACCCGGTCGTCGCCACGGCGGCGGCTTCCTGCCCGAGGAACCCGGCGATCCGCGCTTCGAGCCGCTCATGCAGATCGACGGTCCCGTTGAGCGGCCGCGACCCGCTCACCGAAGCCCCGTACCGCCCGAGCGCCTCCACCGCCGCCGCGATCACCCGGGGATCGCGGGACAGCCCGAGGTAGTCGTTCGACCCGGCCATGACCACCGTCCGCCCGCCGAGAACCGCGAACCCGTCGTCGGTCCACCCTTCGACGGCCCGGAAGTAGGCGTCCACACCGTGCGCGCGCAGCACGGCCTCGGCGTCCTGCAACCCACCCTTGGCGAACGGATCGACAACCATCCACAAGGGATAGCAGAGACGGGCGGCGTGGTGGGGGCCGCGCGGCAACGAACAGTGACCGGTGATCGTGGAATCTCGCGGCTTCGTGGAGTGCTTGAGGGTGCTCGGGGGCCCGAAGGTTTCCATCAACCGGCCCGCACCGGAGGAGGGCATGACCATCCGTAGTGGCTGCGTCTCACATCCACTGGCTCGGGTAGGCGAGGTCCGCAAACCTTGGTGAATCCACACGGTGGGTCTACGCATGGATTCACGGCTGGCTACGGGGAAGCGCGATGAACGGCGTCTCACGAGTGGTGTCTCACGCGTGGCGAGCGCAGGTGTCGGGCGCCCGGGCGTGGTCCATCGCCGCTCCATGACTGCTGGCGAGTGGCCTGTCAGCTTGCCGGCGTGGTCTGTCGGCTCGCCGGCGTGGCCTGTCAGTTGCCGGCGTTGCCCCCGCCGGCAGACGTGCCACCTCGGGATCTTGGGCGTTCCTTCATCTCAGGGCGTCGGGAATCGCTCAAGATCCGCAGTGAGGCAAGGCAGTGGTCCTCACCATGGCCGATCTTGAGCGATCCAGGCCACCTGGATGTAGAAGATCGCTCAAGATCGGCGGTGGGGCAGGGGCGTGGTGGGGCAGGGGCGGCGGTGCTCGGCGTGGCGGCGGTGCTCAGCGTGGCGGCGGTGCTCGGCGTGGCGGCGGTGCTCAGCGTGGCGGCGGTGCTCGGCGTGGCGGCGATCCTCAGCATGGCCGTGGTCCTCGGCATGGCCGTGGTCCTCGGCGTGGCCGCGATCTTGGGTGATCAGAGACATTCTGGTGTCGAGAAGCGCTCAAGATCGGCGGTGGGGTAGGGGCGTGGCGGCGGTCTTCGGCATGGCGGCGGTGCTCAGCATGGCCGTGGTCCTCGGCGTGGCCGCGATCTTGGGTGATTACAGACATTCTGGTGTCGAGAAGCGCTCAAGATCGGCGGCTGGAGGAGGCTGTGCGGCTACGGCCACGGCCACGGCGAGCCGAGCGTGGGCGCGACTGGCCGTGGCGGGCGAGGCAGGCGTGGACGCGACGGGTCGTGGCGGGCAGTCATGGCGGGCGGTCATGGCGCGATGAGGCATGGCGCGATGAGGCATGGCGTGACGGGGGCATGGCGGGCAGGCGAGCGAGCGCACAACCGGCGCCCCGCTCAGGTGTGGCGGGCCGCCTGGCGCAGGTCCAGGTCCTCGATCAGTTCGCGAGCTACCTCTTCGCTGATCAGACGGTTCTTCATCGCCGTGCCGACGGCTGCTCGCTGGGCGTCGAATGAGTCGTCGACGTCGACGTCGGCGGACGGGCCGAGGGAGGCGGCTTCGACGAGGGCGTGGCCTTGAGCGCGCATCGCCCGGTAGGCGGCCTGTTCGGCGGTCAGGTCGAAGCGAAGGCGGCGGGCCAGCCAGCCGATCGTGGTGCCCTGGATGAGCAGAGTGCCGAGGGTGACGATCAGAGCGATCGCCTGGATGGCGTCGCGACCGGGGAAGGGGGCGCCGGAGGTGGTGTGCTCGGGGATGCCGGCCGCGGCGGCGAGGGTGAGGATGCCGCGCATGCCGGTCCAGCCGACGAGAACGGTCTCCTTCGTCGTCGGCGGCGGTAGTGGCTCACCGCCCCGGCGGCGAGAAACCTCGCCGCGAGAAACCTGGCCGCGAGAAACCTGGCCGCGAGAAACCTGGCGGCGAGAAAGCTGGCGAGGAGAACCCTGGCGAGAACCCCGGGAGGGGTGCAAGGCCATGCGCCGCTGCATCCTGGTGTAGCGCAGCCGCCAGCGGCCGAACAACACGAAGACGATGAGGAACCGGATCAGGATCGCCGCGACGAGCAGCACGATGGCGGCGACGAGGGTCCGGGCCAGCGACGACGACGAGGCGAGGTCCTCGGCGACCCATTTGAGTTGCAGGCCGATGTAGGCGAAGACGAACGTCTCCAGCAGGAAGTCGAGGGTCTTCCACACCTGTTCCTCCTGCAGCCGGGTGCGGTAGCCGCCCGGGTACTGGAAGTTCGGGTCGAGGATCAGGTTCATCGTCACGAAGAACGCCGCGGCCACGACGGCGAGGATGCCGGAGGCGTGCAGTTCTTCGGCGATCAGGAACGCGGTGAACGGCAGCAGCAGGACCAGCGACGTCTCCAGCGTCGGGTTGCCGAGCCGCTTGCGGATGATCAGCGTGATCATGGAGAGGACGGCGCCGATGGCCAGGCCGATCAGCGCGTTGCGGAAGAAGGCAGCGAACCCGCCGCCCCAGGTGGCGTGCTCGCCGTTGACAGCGGCGATGGCGATGGTGAACAGCGTCAGCGCTGTCGCGTCGTTGACCAGGCTCTCCCCGGTGAGGATCGAGGTGGCCCGTTTGGGCAGGCCCATCTCGGCGCCGTGCGAGACCGTCGTGATCGTGTCCGGCGGGGCGAGGACGGTGCCGAGCACGAACGCCGCGGCCACCCCGATCGACGGCAGCAGCAGCGTGGAGAGCCAGCCGAGCACGCCGGCGGTCACCACCACGGTGATCACGCCGAGGTAGACGATGGCCTTCAGGTTCGCGCCGAACGAGGAGACCGGCGCGTTCCGGGTGGCCGAGTAGAGCAGCGGCGGGATCACCAGGGCGAGGATCAGCTCGCTTTCCAGCTCCAGCCGCGGCACGCCGGGGATGAACGACGCCCCGGCCGCGATCACCACGATCACCCAGCCCGGTTCGATCCGGTGCCGCCGGGCCACCGCGGTGATCGCGATCCCCGCCCCGACGATGAGCAGGAGTTGTACGCCGTTCACCAGGTCAGGCTAGTCGTTAGAGATCGAATGTGACGCCTTGTGCGAGAGGCAGCGAACCGGAGAAGTTGATCGTGTTGGTGGCGCGGCGCATGTAGGCGCGCCACGCGTCGGAGCCGGATTCGCGGCCGCCGCCGGTCTCCTTCTCGCCGCCGAACGCGCCGCCGATCTCCGCGCCGGAGGTGCCGATGTTGACGTTGGCGATGCCGCAGTCGGAGCCTTCCGGCCCGAGGAACCGCTCGGCCTCCTCCAGCGAGCCGGTGAAGACACTCGACGACAGGCCCTGCGGCACGTCGTTGTTGAGCGCGACGGCCTGTTCGAAGGTGGAGTAGGGCAGCACGTACAGGATCGGAGCGAACGTCTCCTGCCTGACGATCTCGGTCTGCCCGGTCATCCGCACGATCGCCGGTTCGACGTAGTAGGCGTCCGGCGCCTCCTCCGCCAGGCGGCGGTTGCCGCCGGCGATGACCTTCCCACCCTGCTGCCGCGCCTCGGCCAGGGCGTCTTGCATCTTGTCGTACGCGGAACCCGTGACGAGCGGACCCACCAGCGTCGCATCATCCAGCGGCGAGCCGACGGCCAACGTCCGGTACGCCGCCGCGACACGTTCCTGCACCGCGTCGACGACGCTCTCGTGCGCGATGACCCGCCGCAGCGTGGTGCAGCGCTGGCCCGCCGTGCCGGCCGCCGCGAAGACGATGCCGCGGGTGGTGAGGTCCAGGTCGGCAGTGGGTGTCACGATCGCCGCGTTGTTGCCGCCGAGCTCCAGCAGCGACCGGCCGAACCGGTCCGCCACCCGGGGCCCGACCGCGCGGCCCATCCGGGTCGACCCGGTGGCGCTGAGCAGCGCGACATCGGGGTGGTCCACGAGCGTCTCGCCGAGGTCGGCGCCGCCGATCAGCACCTGGCTGAGGCCGTCCGGCGCGCCGGTCTCGGCGATCGCCCGGTCCAGCAGGGCGGCCGAGGCGAGTGCGCTGAGCGGGGCCAGCTCGGACGGCTTCCAGATCACCGGGTCGCCGCAGACCAGCGCGATCGCGGTGTTCCACGACCAGACCGCGACCGGGAAGTTGAACGCGCTGATCACCCCGACGACGCCGAGCGGGTGCCAGGTCTCCATGAGCCGGTGGCCGGGGCGTTCCGAGCTGATCGTCCGCCCGTACAGCTGCCGGGACAGTCCGACCGCGAACTCGCAGATGTCGATCATCTCCTGCACCTCGCCGCGTGCCTCCGAGGTGATCTTGCCGACCTCCAGGCTGACCAGGGTCGCGAGGTCGTCCTTGTGCTCGCGCAGCAACTCGCCGAAGCGCCGCACGAGAGCACCGCGCACCGGCGCCGGAACCACACGCCAGCTGCGGAAGGCTTCAGCAGCGCGACGCGCCGCGGCCTCCGCGTCGTTTCTTGATTGCCACCGTACGGAGTACAGGGGCGCACCGTTCACGGGAGAGGTGACCAGGTGGTCCCCGGCGTAGGCGTCCAGGTCCAGTCCGCACTGCTCGGCGGCGTCCCGGGCGCGGCGGCGTACTTCCTCGGCGGTCGGCAGAGTCGTCACGGCGGTCCCTCCTTCTCAGATCTCTCGTCAGACGATGTTGAGTTCCGGCCGGGCGCCGGCCTCGGCGAACCGGTCCGCGCTGAAGCCGCTGACGTCGACGAACGGCTGCCGGCGCAGGTAGAGGTCGCGCATCACTTCGCCGACGGCCGGGCCCATCAGGAAACCGTGCCCGGAGAAGCCGGTCGCGTAGAGGAAGTCCCCGCTGCGCCCGATCAGCGCGTTGTGGTCCGGCGTGTTCTCGTAGAGCCCGGCCCAGCCGCTCGCGATCCCGACGTCGGCCAGCCGCGGAGCACGGCGGTCGATGGCGGCGGCCAGTCCCGGCAGCCAGGTGTCGTCGCGGTCCAGTTTGAAGCCGGGCGTCTCGTCCGGATCGGACATGCCGAGCAGCAGCCCGCGCCCCTCGCCGTGGAAGTAGAACGTCGTCCCGAAATCGATGGTGAACGGCGTGTGCGGATCCAGGCCGGCGACCGGCTCGGTGGTCAGGATCTGCCGGCGCAAGGGGGTCACCGGCAGATCCACGCCGGCCCAGGCCCCGATCTCCGCCGACCACGGGCCGGCCGCACAGATGACGGTGTCGGCCCTGAGAGTTCCGGCTTCCGTACGTACGATGAAATGATCTTGAATGTGAAGGCCGGTGACGGCACAGTGCGGCACCAAGGTCGCGCCGAGCCGCCGGGCGGCCGTCGCATAACCGAGGATGACCGATTCCGGCGTGCAATGACCGTCGATGGGGGAGTAGGCGGCGGCGATGAGATGGTCCGTCGCGATGAGGGGCGAGAGCCGTTCCGCCTCCGCAACCGTGATCATCCGGCTGGGAATCCCCAGGTCGTTCTGCAGGGCGACGTTGGCCTCGAACGCCGCCACGTCGGCCGGGTCGTCCAGCAGGAACAGATAGCCGACCCGCTTGAAGTCGATCTCCTGACCGAATCTGCCCGGAAAATCAGCGAACGTCTCCAGGCTGCGGGCGCCCAGCGCGATGTTGACCGGATCGGAGAACTGCGCCCGGACACCACCGGCCGCCTTACACGTGGACCCGGACCCGAACGACGCCTTGTCGAGCAGCAGCACGTCCCGGACGCCGGCTCGGGCCAGGTGGTAGGCGGTGCTGAGGCCCATGACCCCACCACCGATGATCACGACATTGACGGCCTCGGGCAGGGGAGAAGCGGGCATCACGGTCCTCCAGGGGGTGATTGGAAGATCGAGAGAGCTGTCCCTTGATCCTCATCCCCACCGGGGGCATTAATCAAGGCGTGCGGTGCAGCAGCAGCCAGGCGTCGGCCGGGAAGAAGCGGCGGGCGATGGTCCAGGAGAGGCGGGAGTAGTACGGTCTCGCCTCCGCCTCGGACAGGATGCGCGGGGCGGTGGCCCGGTGGTCGGCGCCCTTCCAGGTGATCGTGCAGGCGCCGGCGGCCTGGACGTTGCGCACCCAGTTGGTGGTGGGGCCCCAGGGGAGGTTGATGACGAACTCGGTGGGAGTGGCCATGACGACGACCGGGACGGCCAGGTCGCGGCCGGTCTTGCGGCCTCGGTGATGCACCACCGCCCACGGGGACCAGCGGCGGCCGGCGAGTTTGACGACGGTGGGGGTGGTGGCTTGGACGAGGTTCATACGCCGATCGTCCTCCGGCTGCGGAACCGGCGCTTCCCGGTGATCCGTCAGCCGGTGTGGGGGTTCTCCGTCATGCGCAGGGCGTAGACGACGGCGTCGGTACGGCCACGCGCGCCGATCTTGCGGTAGAGGTTGCCGAGGTGGCGTTCCACGGTGTGGACGGCGATGCCCAGCTTGCGGGCGATCTCGGTGTTCGAGTCGCCGTCGGCCAGCCGGTCCAGGACCTGGCGCTCACGGGGTGTGAGTGACCGGGTGCCGGACGGCGTGGCGTCGATGCGGCCGGATTTCACGAAGCCGGTGACCAGGGTGAGGTCGGTCGCGGCGTCCTCCATGAACAGGGTGGGCGTCGAACCCGGACGCTCGACCAGCCGGGCGTCGGGCAGGCTCGCGACGAGGCGGCGGAACACCGCGGCCGGGATCTGCTGCTCGCCTTGACGGTGGACGATCAGGGCGGGCGCTCGTACCGAGGAAAGCTCGTCGGAGACGTCGATCGTGGCGGCCGCGTCGAACCAGGCGCGGGCGGTGGCGGCGGTGGTGGCGGTCCGGAACGCCTCGGCCGTCCACTTGCTCGACGGCGCGGCGTCCCAGCCCAGCCAGGCGGTGGCGGCGGCGTCGGCGAACAGCCCCCAGTCCTGATCGACCAGGGAGAGCAGTGCCTTCGTCTGCGCGGGCTGCATGGCCTCCCGCATCCGCGGCGCGCCACCGAACAGGACGAGCCGCTCGACCGTCGCCGGCGAGCGGGCCGCGAACGCGATCGCCGTGGCGACCGAGTGGTAGTAGCCGAACAGCGACGCCCGTTCGACGCCGGCGTGCGCCAGGACCGCCCGCAGATCACGCAGGTGCGCGTCCACTCCGAGATCGCCGAGGTCGATGTCCCGGTCCGAGCTGCCCGTTCCCCGGCCGTCGTAGAGGATCACGGTGAGACTCCGCGCCAGGGTCTCGTAGGCCGTGCGCAGCCAGGGGATCCGCCACTGCGCCACGATGTTGCTGAGCGACGGCATCCAGACCAGTACCGGACCCTGCCCGAACATCTGATAGCCGATCGACACTCCATCATCGGTACGGGCGAAGCGCAGACTCTCCACGAGGTTCAGTATCGTCATCCCCGGGGTTGGCGCCGTCATCCCAGGGGTTGGCGTCGGCGCCCTCGGTGCTCAGCAGCACCACCGTCGCGCCGGGCGCAAGCGTCATCGTGCGAGCCGCGGCGAGGGCTGCCGCACCGCACGGACCGGCGGAGATGCCGTGGAGTCTCAAGGCTTCGGCGGCGCTCAGGCTCTGCGCGTCGGTCACCGTCACCGCTCGGTCGAGACGATCCTTGAGGTACGGCCAAGCCAGACTGGAGACGGTGCCGCAGTTCAACCCCGCCATGACCGTTTCTGACGTGTCGGTGGTGACGGGTTCACCGGCTTCCCGGCTGGCGCCCAGGAAGGTGGCGTTGGTGGGTTCCACCGCCACGAGCAATGTCGGATATTCCGCGAAATAGGTGGTTCCTGCCTGCGCCAGCGAACCGACGCCCACCGGCATGATCAGCACGTCGGGTGCAGCCCCCAACTGCTCCATGATCTCGGCGAAGAGGGTCGAGTAGCCATCCACGATCCACTGCGGGATCCGCTCGTAGCCCGGCCAGGCCGTGTCCTGCACCAGCGTCCCGCCGGCTTCGGCTGCCGCCCGGACCGCATCGTCGTAACTCCCCGCGATCGTGGAGACCTGCGCACCTTCCGCCTCGATGGCGGCGATCGCGCTGGGGTGCACCCCGCTGGGGACGAAGACGTGCGCTTCCAGTCCTCGCTGCTTCGCCACCCGAGCGACAGCGCGACCATGATTGCCGTCAGATGCAGTGACCAGCCGCGTGGTCCCCCGCCCTCCGTCCCGGCCTGCCTTCCCTGCCCCGCCTTCCCGGCCCATCTCCTCGGGCGACATTTCGGATAAGAGCCGATTTATCGCCCAGGATGCGCCGAGAACCTTGAACGCCGGCAGGCCGAAGCGCGACGACTCGTCCTTGACCAGCACCCTGCCCACGCCGAGCTCGGCAGCGAGTGCCGGCAGCTCGTGCAGGGGAGTGGGCGCATAACCGGGAAGGCCGGCGTGGAACCGGCGTACCTCATCCGTCACGACCGCCAGCATGCCGACCGGCCCTGCGATCGGTCCAGCGCATCCTTCCGAGCGAGAACCGGCTGCCGACCGTGACCCGGCGGGGCCTGAACGCCCATCTTGCGATCCGGGCCGGTCGGGAGCCCTCGGATAGCCTCAAGGTGGTCGCGCGCCCGCCGATGAGGCACAGGATGCGAGCGATCTTCCTGCTCTACGCGGCTGCCGCCATGATCACGTATGTGGTCGCGGGCGACGGCCGATCCGCCGTTCAGCTGGTGATCGTCGCGACGCCGCTGGTGACGTTCGCGTACGCGCTCGCCAGCCGCCGCCTCCCGCACCAGCGACCATGGCTGATCTCGGTCGGCGGCCTCCTGCTGTTGCTCCTGGGACAACTGACCTGGCCGGGCTGGCTCGACGGCCACATCGGCCAAGCCGAGAGCAGTCCCGCCGAACTCACCCTCTCCGCATCGCATGGTCTCTTTCTTCTCGGTACGGCGGCAGCGCTGCGCCGCCGGCTCGCCGCCGATGCCAGTGGTCTCCTCGACGCGGCTCTGCTCGGGCTCTGCGCCGGTGGACCGCTGTGGGTCTGGGGTGTGCAGCCGCACCTGCCCTCCAATGCCTCACCGCTCGGCCTGCTCCTCCTCATGATCGACATCTTTGCGATCTCCGGGGTGATCGGCTGCCTGATCCGGATGGGCGCTGCCCGCGGGCCGGGGCGGGACTCCATCGTCTATCTGCTCTTCACGGCCGTTCTCACGCTTGCCGCGCTGGTCACCGGACGGCCGGAGCCGCTGCTCATGGCCTTCCTCACCATCGCGGCAGCGCCTCTGCAACGGGACGCGGGCGCTGTCACCGAGCCGTTGCCGTCGTCGGGAGCACCCGTCGCCGGCCGGCTGACGCTGATCTGGTTGGCGCTGGCGTTGAGTGTCAATCCGCTGCTCTCCGCCGTACAGATCATGCGGGGAACCTCCACCGCGAGCCTGATGCTGCCGGTCGGCACGCTGCTGGTGATCCCGCTCGTGCTGCTGCGCTTCCACCGGCTCGCCGTCCAGCGTGAAGAGGCCGAACGCACCCTCGCCCACCAGGCCTCCCACGACGAGCTGACCGGCCTGCGCAACCGCCGGCACGTGATGGCCGCGCTGGACCGCGCCCTGGCCGGCGGCTCCGGGGTGTCGGTGCTGCTCTGCGACCTCGACGGCTTCAAGCCCATCAACGACCGTTACGGACATCTGGTCGGCGACGAGGCCCTCAAGGTCGTCGCCGCTCGCCTCACCGCCGTCACCCGCCCCGGCGACGTGGTGGGCCGCCTCGGAGGCGACGAGTTCCTGGTCATCTGCGACGGCGTCGCTCCGGACGACCTCGCCGCCCGGATCCGGGAGACCCTGCGCCTGCCGATGGCCCTCTCCGCCGGCGTCGTCTCGATCGGCGTCACGGTCGGTTCGGCGTCCGCCCCGGCGGGCTCTTCTGACCTGGACCGGGAGGCTCTGGTCGCCGAAGCCGACGCGGCGATGTACGCCGGCAAGTCAGCACGAGCGGCCTGACGCGCTTCAGATGGCCGCGCTTCAGATGGCCGCGCTTCAGATGGCCGCACTTCAGATGGCGGCGCTTCAGATGGCCGCGCTTCGGGTTGCCGACAAGGGCGCCCCGGCTGCTGGATCATCGCCTGCCGGAGCGCCCTCAAGCCGTACCTGAGCCCATGATCCCGCAGTTGCAAACCTTTTGCAACAAGCGTCAGACCCGCCGCAGGACCGACACGACCTTTCCGAGGATCACTGCCTGGTCGCCGTCGATCACGTCGTACGCGGGGTTCCGCGGCTCCAACTTCACATGCCCGCCGCGCCGCTGGAACACCTTGACGGTCGCCTCCTCGTCGATCATCGCGGCCACGATGTCGCCGTTGTAGGCGTCCGGCTGCTGGCGGACCACGACGATGTCGCCGTCGCAGATCGCCGCGTCGATCATCGAATCGCCCTGGACGCGGAGGCTGAACAGGGTGCCCCGGCCGACGAGATCGCGAGGCAGGTTGAGCGTCTCGTCCGCGGCGTCCGAGTCGGTCGCGGCGAGGATGGGCGTACCGGCGGCAATCGTCCCCACCAGCGGGACGCTCACGTTCTCCTGCGACATCTCCGATTTCTCGGTTTTATTGCCCAGGAACATGCGTACGTCGATAGGCCGCGTGAGCGAACCGCTCCGCCGCAGGAACCCGTGCTCCTCGAGCAGCCGCAACTGCCTGCTCACCGTCGACGGCGACAACCGGACCGCGGCGCTCAATTCCCGCGTGGACGGTGGATATCCGTACCGGACCGCCCAATCCTGAATGACCGTCAGAATCCTGCGCTGCCGATCGCTGAGCACGGAAGTGTCGTTGAGCTGGGAATCGTCGAGGTGCACCCGGAAGATCTTGCCTCATCCACACCCCTGCGACCGCCGCGGCTCGCTGAAAACGGGCCGGAGCCGGCCACTCACAGTGACCGGCTCCGGAAATCCCGATGTCAGGACTTGAAGACGTCCTTGATCTTCTTACCGGCGTCCTTGACGTTCTCGCCGGCCTGCTTGAGGTGCGACTCGTTCTGGTCGGCCTTGCCCTCAGCCTCGAGACGCTCGTCGTCCGTAGCGCGGCCGACGCCCTCCTTGACCTTGCCGCCGAACTCCTCGGCCTTGTTGTCAACCTTGTCGTCGAACGCCATGAGAACAACCTCCTCTGTCTGTCCGTCCACAGATGAGGTACCCGCAGGGAGACGTTCCCTAACTTCTAGTGGGGATGGAACGCGAACGGATCCGGCAATCCCCGCCAGGCGTCGAAGCCGTCCGCCAGTTCCTCGTCGGTGAGCAGGCAGGCGGTGAGCGTCCGGTCGAGATCCTCGGCGTCCAGGTCGATGCCGATGAAGGCGAGCTGGTGGTGGCGGTCACCGTAGTAGTGGTCCCAGTCGAGCGTCGCCGCGATCCGCCGCTCGGGATGCACCTCATTCCACGAGGAGTCGGGCAGATCGGCGAGCCAGCCGCCGGCGCCTTCGATGCGCAGCACACTCGCCGACTCCCAGGAGAGGACCATGTCGGGACGACTGGCGAGCCAGAAGTGACCGCGCGAGCGCACCACCCGGCCGGTGATCCGTTCCAGGGCGGTGTGCAGGCGGGCCGGGTGGAATGGCCGTTTCTGACGGAACACGCAGGAGACCACACCATCGACGGCCATCGGTTCGTGGATGCCTACCGCGTGGCCGCTCAACCCGCGGATCGCCGGCATCAGCGGGGTGCGGTGCGGCGTCGGGCGGTGGATCTCGGCGGTGAGCTCGTCGCGTACCGTCGCCCAGGGCGCCAGCCGGCGCAGCAACGTCCGGAGCTGCTCAGACTCCCAGTCCTCATCGCCCTCCGGGCGGCCGATCACGATCACCGCGTCGGCTTGCTCTATCTGCCGTGCGATCAGGTCCGCGATGCGCCGATCATCAAGAGCGTGGGTGTACGGGTCGACCGAGCACACGGGATTGTCATTCGCCAGCCCGTCAAGCACTTGATCGGCCGCGACCGCGGTACACACCATGCCGAGCCGCACATCGTCGGGCACGTCCGATTCTGACCAGGCGATCCGCACGTCGTCCGGCTCGTACCGCTCCGGCAGCAGCGTGACCACCGACGGCGCCCCCACCCGCCGCGCCTCCTTGACCACCACCTTGATCAGCGCCTGCGCCGCAAGCCCGGACGCCCGCAGATCGAGCACCGCCACCCCGTCCAGCCGCTGAACCGCGGCATCGGTCGCATAAGGCCAGAAACCGGCCAGCGGGATGACCAGAGTCGAAGTGCTCTCAGGCGCCATAACCGGATCTTGCCGCCTCCGGCCCGCCCGCAAATCCTCCAGAAAGCTGTGCCGGCCGCCACACCAGCCCCTTTTCCGGTCGGCAGTCGACCCCTTGAGGTGCTGTGTCCACCCGGCGATCGTCCAAGATCCGCGAGAGGGGGCGCGGGGGGGACTGTAAGAAAAACGGTGTAACTCCTGATCAAGGAGACACCAGATGACCGTGACGATCGATGCCACCGTGGATACTTCGGCGGTGGCCAAGAAGAAGGATCCGGCAACCACCCCGGAAGGCGTGGATGCCGAGCTAGTCGGCCAGCTGGTCGAGCAGGCCCGCGCAGCGGGCCTGCAACTGACCGGCGAAGGCGGTCTGCTGCAGCAGTTGACCAAGCGAGTGATCGAAGCCGCCCTCGATGGTGAGATCACCGATCACCTCGGCTATGAGAAACACGACCCGGCCGGCAAAGACGGCGGCAACTCCCGTAACGGGACCCGGGCCAAGACCGTGCTGACCGATGTCGGCCCGGTCGAGATCACCGTGCCGCGCGATCGCGACGCCTCGTTCGAGCCGCAGATCGTCAAGAAGCGGCAACGTCGGCTGACTGGTGTCGAGGACATGGTCCTGTCGCTGTCGGCGAAAGGCCTGACCACCGGGGAGATCAGCGCTCACCTGGCCGAGGTCTATGGCGCCGACGTCTCGCGCCAGACGATCTCCACGATCACCGATAAGGTCATCGACGGCATGGCCGAGTGGCAGAACCGGCCCCTCGACAGGGTCTATCCGGTGATCTTCCTGGACGCGATCAACGTCAAGATCCGCGACGGCAAAGTCGCCAACCGGCCCATCTACGTCGCCCTCGCGGTCACCGCCGAGGGCACCCGCGACATCCTCGGGCTCTGGGCTGGCGACGGCGGCGAAGGCGCCAAGTTCTGGTTCAGCGTGTGCACCGAGCTCAAGAACCGTGGTGTCGAGGACGTGCTGATGGCCGTCTGCGACGGCCTGACCGGGCTGCCTGACGCGATCAACACCGTCTGGCCGAAGACCGTGGTCCAGACCTGCGTGGTGCACCTGCTGCGCAACTCGTTCAAATACGCCGGCCGCCAGCACTACGACGCCATCGCCAAGGCACTCAAGCCGGTCTACACCGCACCGACCGAGCAGGCTGCCGAGCAGCGCTTCCTGGAGTTCGCTGAGGCCTGGGGCGAGCGATATCCGGCGATCGTCCGGCTCTGGGAGAACGCCTGGGCCGAGTTCGTGCCGTTCCTCGCGTTCGACGCCGAAATCCGTAAGGTCGTCTGCTCCACCAACGCGATCGAGAGCGTGAACGCCCGCATCCGCCGCGCCGTCCGGGCCCGCGGGCACTTCCCGAACGAGCAGGCCGCCCTGAAATGCGTCTACCTGGCCGTGATGGCCCTGGACCCGACCGGCGCTGGCCGCCGCCGCTGGACCATCCGCTGGAAACCCGCCCTCAACGCCTTCGACCTCGCCTTCGAAGGACGGCTCACCGCAGGCCGCAACTAACCCTCAACAAGATCGAGTTACACCGTTTTCTTGACAGTCCCCGCGGGGCGACGGGTCCCGGAGTTCGGAGGCGACGTGGCGTGGCGTGACGTGACGTGACCACGTGACCACTCGACGTGCCGACGTGACGACGTGACGACGGGGCAATGTGGCGACGGGATGTGACGAAGCGACGTGGGGCGACTTGACGTGACGAGGCGACTTGACGTGACGAGGCGACTTGACGTGACGAGGCGACTTGACGTGACGAGGCGACATGACGTGACGGGATGACATGACGTGACAACGTGGCAACGTGGCGTGACGGGAGCCGCGTGGCGCGACGTGGCGTGACGAGGCGACGAGATGACGTGGCGACCGGGGTGTGCATAGCCCGACAAAGGCCAGAACGCCTCGCGGCTACAGGCAGTGACCTGGATCTTGGAGTTCTGACCCTTTATGGAGCGTTGTAGGTGCTAGAGGCCCCACAACCTTCCATCAACCAGCTCCCTCCGAAGCGGAAGTTGCACGACCTGTGATTCGGCGCCCCTGAACCGATGGCTAGGCGCGGTTCTACCGTCCGGCTCTTCTATCGCTCGCCCACGCGAATCTTGGGCGATCCAGCACACTCCGCTGCACAAAGTCGCCCAAGATCTGGGGCGGCAGGGCGGCAGGGCGGCAGGGCGGCAGGGCGGCAGGGCGGCAGGGCGGCAGGGCAGCGGGGCGGCGGGGCGGCGGGGCAGCCGGGGCGGCCGGGCAGCGGGGCAGCGGGGCGGCCGGGTGGCGGGGCGGCGGCAACGCACGTGCCGGCGGCAACGCGCGTGCCGGCGATCGTGGCGGTGGGTGGACCCTCGGTTCTCCAAGATCGCCAGGAAAGAGGGCGCCAGGAATGGACGCCAGGAAGAGACCGAGGAGGGGCCGCGAGGAGTGAGTGCGAGGAAGGGTCGCGAAAGGCGTGCGAAAAGGCGCACGAAGAGGCGAGCGAGGAAGAGTCGCGAGGAAGGGCCGCGAAAGGGGTGCGAAAAGGCGCACGAAAAGGCGAGCGAGGAGGGACCCGAGGAGTGGGTGCGAGGAAGGGCCGCGAAAGGCGTACGAAAGGGGTTCGCGGAAGGGCGAGTCGAGCGCGAGGCTTCGTCGCTGGTCTCCGGAACCGGGTTGGCGGCTCTTCGGATTCGGGTCGGTGGTTCTCCGGATTCGTGTCTGCGCGTCGCGTGCTTCCGGGTCGTTGGGTGTGGGGTGGCAGGGTCAGGCGGGAGACGGGTGGTGGTGGGAGTGGCGATGGTGGGCCAAGTGCTCGTGGTGAGTGTCGCCGGGATGGGTGTCGGGGTCCACGTGGACTGTGGCACTGGTCAGGCGGGGAATGTGGTGGGTCAGGTGGTGTTCGGCGTCGGCTGCCAGCTCGTGGGCTGCCAGCAGGGACAGGCGGGCGTCGACGACTATGCCGGCCTCGGCGTGTAGCTGGTGGCCTATCCAGCGCAGACGCAGGCCCGAGATGTCGCGGATGCCGGGGATGGTGCGCAGGGTGTGTTCGGCGTCGTCGACGAGGGAAGGGTCTACGCGGTCCATGACGCGGTGGTAGACCTCTCGGGCCGCGTCCTTCAGCACGAAGGCGATCGCCGCTGTGATCGCCAGGCCGATGACCGGATCTGCCCAGCTCCAGCCCAGGGCGGCGCCGCCCGCTGCGAGGACGACGGCCAGGGAGGTGTAGCCGTCGGTGCGGGCGTGCAGGCCGTCGGCGACCAGGGCGGCCGAGCCGATGCGGCGGCCGACGGTGATGCGGTAACGGGCCACGAGCTCGTTGCCGGCGAAACCGATCAGGCCTGCTGCGGCGACCCAGGGCAGATGGGTGATCGACTGCGGGCTCAGCAGGCGATCGATCGCGAAGAGCGCCGAGGCGACGGCGGACGCGGCGATGACGGCGACGATCAGGATGCCGGCGAGATCTTCGCCGCGACCGAAACCGTACGTATAAGCCCGGGTGGCAGCCCGCCGCCCCAGCCAGAACGCGATCGCCAGCGGCACGGCGGTGAGCGCGTCGGCCACGTTGTGCACGGTGTCGCCGAGCAGCGCCACCGAACCGGACAGCACCACGATCAGCGCCTGGAGCGCCGCCGTCACACCGAGGGCGGCCAGCGAGATCCAGAGCGCGCGCAGCCCCTCACGGGACGACTCGAGAGCGCTGTCGACCTTGTTGGAGGAGGCGTGCGAATGGAAGCCGGACACCCGGTCAGCCTACTCCCGAGACTAGTCGTGCGACAACGTTGCTACTGCCAATGACGTGCAGAAACAAGTCACGGGATATGATCATGGGTGTCTTTCGTGCTCTTTCCCGGCCGCCATCACCTGCTGACCCGGTTCCAGGCCGACTATCTCCACGATCTGGCCACGAGGAACGACAACGCCACGATCGTCTGGGCGGTGACGTCCGCGAACCACGAGAACACCAGGCGCAACCCCGTCCCGTACCACCGCCGCGAGGCCGCGATCGAGCGCCTCAGCTGCCAGACCGGGTTGCGCTCCCTGGTCGTGCCGATCTTCGACACCGCGCCGACCGACGCGTTCGCCGAGGTCACGCTGAAGACGATCGCGGTGGCCACCGGCATCGAGCTGACGCCTGCGAACACCGTCCTGGCCTGCTCGACGCCGGAGGTCGCCGATCTCTACCGCAAGCTGGGACTTCCGGTCGCGCTCGTCGAGGCGGACCCATCCCTTCGTACGATCCCCGAGCGCCCGTGGGATGTGCTCCTCCGTCTTGCCGCGGGTGACGAGGAGTGGCGTCGCTTGGCGCACCCGGCCACGATCGACGTGTACGAGCGTTATCGGCTGGTCGAGACGATCCGCGCCGTGGTCAACGACCCGTTAGTGGGTGATGAGGGCGGGCTGACGGCGACACGCGACTATCGCACGTACGTCGAAGCCTTCGCGGATGCCGCCGAGCGCAAGTGGAAGGCGGTCCGGAGCCATGTGCAACCCGGCCGGATCGTGGACGTCGGCTGCGGCGCCGGATCACTGCTGGAACTGGCCGACCGCGAGCCCGCGCTGCACGAGAGCGACCTGATCGGCGTCGAGGTCGCGCGGCACCTCTACCAGGAGTGCGTGCACAAGAAGGCGCAGGGCGTCTTCCGGAACGCCAACGTCTACTTCTACCGGCGCAACGTGCTGGGCGGCGCCATCTTCCCGGACCGGTCGATCGACACGACTCTGACGTTCGCCCTCACCCACGAGATCTGGTCGTACGGGAAGCAGCGTGATTCGCTCCTGGAATTCGCCCGCCGGATCTTCGAGCACACCGCGCCCGGCGGCGTCTGGATCAACAGTGACGTGTGCGGACCGGCCGATCCGCGACAGCCGGTCATCCTGCGCCTGACCAGCGACGACGGCGCGAACCCGGCCGAGCCACGGCACGATCTTCAAGACAAGGACACCGCGGAGGTACGGGAGTACGTCGGCGGCCTCTCCACTCGTGCCCGGCTGGACCAGTTCGCCGTCGACTTCGCGTTCCCGTTCACCTTCGAGGCGCTGGACGGCGACGCGGTGCGGATCGAGCTGGCCGCCGCGATGGACTACCTGACCCGCAAGGACTACACCGACAACTGGCTGTCCGAGACGCACGAGCAGTTCTGCGGCCTCAGCTTCGCCGAGTGGTCCGACCTGCTCACCGAGGTCGGTTTCACCCTCGACCCGGTATCCGGCCCGCTCCGCAACGACTGGATCGTGGAGAACCGCCTCGCCCCGGTGGCGTCCCTGGCCGACCTCGACGGCAAGCCCCTGGACTGGCCGGACACCCACCTCTTCGTGGTGGCGCGCCGACCGCACAACGGCTGACGCACCGAGCCTCGGCCGTTCGGCTGATTTTAGCCGATCCTTCCGGTCAGGTGAACACGCTGAGTAACCACTCGTGAACCGCCCTCGCGCGGCACCTGATTAGGGACGACGGTCGATGTCGGCCGTCGTCCCTGTGTATCCGCTGTGTGCTCTCCGTGTCGGAGCCCGGAGGCCGTGATCTTCGCGGCTCTGGCTTCGATCGATCTCTACGTTTAAGTTCTCCGATCAACGCCGCTCGCAGCGGAAGCGGCGTCCACGCTGTCTGTCACGTCGTTTCCGGGGGCGCCGGAGCGGCGCCAACGCGGCCCCTGTGCCGCGCTCACCTGGAGGACCGTGTGGTTCCACCGCGCCCGCGTTCATTGCTGCTCCGCTACGGCCGCGCCGGCTTGGCCGTCGCCGCGATCATCTGCCTGCTCGCCACCACGAACGACCAGTCGCCCGCCGCCGGCACGCCCGCGATGGTCACCGTCGCAGCCGCCGCGACAGCCCCGGTCGTCTCCGCCCCGGCCACTGTGCCGGCCACCACCTGCGTCAGCGGCGCGTCGCGGCCGAAGGTCGCCACCCTCACCCCACAGCTCAAAGTGACCGTCGCCGATCCGGACACCGCCACCGTCACGGCGCAGTTCGAGTGGTGGACGGTCGCCGGTGAGGGCCGGATGGGCGGGGCGAACGTCAGCGTCGCGGCCGGTGCGACCGCCGCGACGACGCTGCCGGCGGGGGCGTTCGTCAGCGGTGGCCGGTACAAGTGGCGTGTCCGCGCGACGGACGGCAGCCTGTTCTCGGCGTGGACGTCGTTCTGCGAGCTGCAGGTCTACACCGGCACGGCGCCCTCGTCGAACTGCGCCGCCGGAATCGACCACGACTACAACGGGGACGGGATCCGCGACGTCGCCGTCGGTGACCCGGGATACGCAGCGAACGGCCAGGACGGCGCCGGCCGGGTGACCGTCATCTACGGCGGTGGCGTACTGCCGGCGACGTCGTATCAGCAGGGCTCCGGGAACATACCGGGTGGGCCGGAGGCAGGCGACCGTTTCGGCCACGCGCTGGCCACCTATGACGCCGACCGCGACGGCTGCAGCGACCTCGTGGTCAGCGCGCCGTTCGAATCGTCCGAAACCACCGCCGGGGTCGGTTCGATCGTCATCCTCTACGGCTCGCCGGGAGGCCTCGCAACGACCAAGACGGAGTGGTTCAACCAGGGCAGTGCCGCCTTCGCGGAGACTCTCGAGGCCGGTGACGCGTTCGGCTTCGCGCTCTCAGCGACGAACAGCCTGAGCGGTGAGCCGATCCTCATCGTCGGTGTGCCCGGCGAGGACATCGGCACCGCCGTCGACGCCGGCATGATCCACTACCGGCGCGGAACGACCAGCGCGGTCTACAACGGCAGCGACAAACCGGGCGGCGCGGCCGAGACCGGCGACCAGTTCGGATATTCGCTGGCATCGTCACCGAACCACTTCGCGGTGGGTTCGCCCGGCGAGGCCATCGAGGCGGTGACCTGGGCCGGAGTCGTGGAGATCTTCACTCACGAGTTGATCTCCGGCAAGCCCAAGCGCCTCGGAACCGCCTCTCAGCAGGCTCTGGAGACCGCTGAACAGGACGACGCCTTCGGGAAGTCGATCGCGATGGTGGCTTATCAGTCGAGCGCCAACACCAACGAGTCGATGCTGGTCATCGGCGTACCCGGCGAGGACGCCCTCGGGGCGGTCGACGCCGGCCTGGTGCACCGCCTGGCGCTGACCTCGACCGGCTTCACCCATCTCGGCCCGGTGTATCAAGCGACCCCGGGCATCGGCGGTGGATCCGAGGTCGGCGATCACTTCGGTGAACAGGTCGTGGTGGTGAATCGGCAGCCGGCCACGCCGGTCAGCAACGACACGGTCATCGCGGCGGTGGGTACGCCGGGCGAGGACTTCGGTGCCTTTGCCGACAACGGCGTGATCTACGTGTTCCCGGCAGCCGCCAACCCGGTGCCGGTGGCATCCCAGGTGCACCGCGGGGCCTGGCCGGGCAACACGACCATCGCCGGTGAGCTCATCGGTATCGGACTCGGCATCGATCCCGTGTATCTCTACCTCGCCAGCTCGCACGGGTCCGGCTCTCTGATGCGGTTCAGCTGGAGCTCCCTCGTGCAGGGCGACGTCGCGCCGAACGTCACCTGGCCCGCGCCGTCCGGCCAGGTGGCCTACGGCGCCTCCATCGGCTGACCCCTCAGCACATCACCATCACCATCTCGGAGGACCGGATGCTGTTCCGATACGGTCGCGTCGGCTTGGCCGTCGCCGCGATCGTCTGCCTGCTGGCCACCACCAACGATCGGCCGTCGCCGCCGCCCGGCGACCAGCCCGCGATGGTCGCCGTCGCCGCCGCCGCGACGGCTCCGACCGTCACCGCCCGTGCGACGGTGCCGTCCACCAGTTGCGTCACCGGCGCGTCGCGGCCGAAGGTCGCCTCGCTCACCCCGCAGCTCAAGGTCACCGTCGCCGACGCGGACAGCGCGTCGGTGACCGCGCAGTTCGAGTGGTGGACGGTCGCCGGCGAGGCGCGGATGGGCGGGGCGAACGTCAGCGTCGCCGCCGGCGCGACCGCCGCCGCCACGGTTCCGGCCGGCGCGTTCGTGAGCGGCGGCCGCTACAAGTGGCGGGCCCGTGCCTTCGACGGCGCGCTGTACTCGGCCTGGACCACCTTCTGCGAGCAGCAGGTCTACACCGGCACGGCGCCGTCGGCCGACTGCGCCGCCGGCATCGACCACGACTACAACGGGGACGGATACCGCGACGTGGCGGCCGGCGACCCGGACTACAACAACCGGTCCGGCCGGGTGACCGTCACGTACGGCAACAACGCTCTGACCGGCACCAAGTCGTTCACCCAGGGCAGCACCGAGGTCCCGCACAGCGGCGTCGAGGCCGGTGAGCAGTTCGGGTTCGCGCTCGCCACGTACGACGCCAACCGCGACGGCTGCAGCGACCTGGTGGTCAGCACGCCGTTCGAGGGCCTCGGCGACCAGGACGAGGCCGGTGTCATCGGCATCGTCTACGGCTCACCGAAGGGCCTCGGGCTCGGTACGACCACCACGCTCTGGTACACGTCGAACGGGTTCGCCACTGACCCGTGGGAGGCCGGTGACTGGTTCGGCTACTCGCTGGCCGCCACCAACCTGCCGAACGGTGAGCCGGTCCTGATCGTCGGCACGCCGGGTGAGGACATCGACGGGGTCTCCGACGCGGGCATCGTGCACTACTGGCGAGGTACGACGGTCACCCCGTTCTACGAGGGTCTCGGCGTCGCGGGCAGCCCGGAGGCCAACGACCGGGTCGGATTCTCGTTGTCGATCAGCCCCAACCACTTCGCCATCGGCGTACCGGGAGAAGCGGTCGGCTCCGGGGTCTTCGCCGGAATCATGGGCGTCTACAGCCATGAGCAGGTCAGCGGCCGGCCGAAGTACATGGGCAGTGGTACGGAGTTCCTGACCGACCCGCTCGAGCAGGGCGACGAGTTCGGCAAGTCGATGTCGATGGTCGCCTACCAGTCGGCGGCGAACGCCGGCGAGTCGCTGCTGGTCGTCGGCGAGCCCGGCGAGGACGTCAACGCCATCCGCGACTCCGGCATGCTGCACCGCTTCAAGCTGACCGCCGCCGGGATCGAGTACCTGGGCGCGGTCACCCAGTTCACCCCGGGCATCGGTGGTGGCGCCGAGGACGGCGACCACTTCGGCGAACACGTCCTCGCGGTGAACACCGCCCCGGAGTCCCCGCCGACCGCCAAGACCGTGATCATCGCGGTGTCGGCGCCGGGCGAGGACCTCGGCACCGTGCCGGACGCCGGTGGCGTGGCCGTGTTCGCGGGCCTCGAATCCACCATTCCGGCATCGTCCGGCGCCGGCCGGGGCGGCGGCGGCCTGCCCGGCGTCAACACCCCGGGTGAGCTGGTCGGCAACGTGCTCGGCGGCAACCCGGAGTTCCTCTACGTCGGCAGCCTCGCCGGCGACGGCACGCTCTACCGCTTCCCGTGGGCCCAGATGATCGTCGCCGACCGGACCGGGCGCGTGGACCTGCCCGCACCGGCCGGCGAGGTCGCCTACGGCGCGGCGATCGGGTGATGCGAGCCATGCGTGATCAATCAGCCAAATCCGAACGAATCATGGGGGAGGGCCGGCGCGTGGCTGGTCGCAGGAATAGATGGGGATGGCAGCTCGGCCTCACCACCGCGGTGACGGCGATGCTGGCCGGCTACGCGTTCGGCACACCGCCGGTGGCCGAGGACCAGGTGCAGGCGTCGGTCATGCGGCCGGTCGCGGAGGAGACGCTGGTCCGGGAGACCGAAGAGGAGGCCCGCCTCTACGCCCAGGAGGTCGGGCAGCCGGTCGAGATCCTCTCGATGCGGGACGAGCGGACGAGTGTCTTCGCCGATCCCGAAGGCTCTCTCATCGCGGAACAGAACACTGAGCCGGTACGGGTGGTGCGCGACGGCGAATGGGTTCCCGTCAACGCCGACCTGCAACCGAACGCCGAGGGCAACTTCGTCCCCGCCGCCGCCACCTTCGGGCTGGAGTTGTCGAAGGGCGGTGACGGGCCGCTGCTGACGGCCGAGCGAGCCGGCCAGACCATGACCCTGGACTGGCCCGGTGAACTTCCGCCGGTGACGATCGACGGTGACCAGGCCAAGTACGAGGAGGTGCTGCCCGGCGTCGACCTGGTGGTCAACGTGACGCCGGACAGCTTCTCCCACGTGGTCGTCATCAAGACCCCGGAGGCGGCCGAGGACCCGCGGGTGGCGGAGCTCGAGTTCGGCCTGGAGACCGACGGGCTGACCGTCTCGGAAGACGCGGACGGCGTCATCGCGGCCGTCGACGACGCGTCCGGCGGCGAGGTCTTCGAAGCCCCGTCACCCACCATGTGGGAGTCGCCGGAGGCGCAGCCGGTGGCGGCCGCGCGGCAGGCGCTGCCGGAGGCCGACGTGGCGGCGCTCGCCGAGACGGCGGACGAGACCGCCCCGGCCACGGTGACCGAGACACCGCTCGAGGTGGAGGTGACCGAGGACAGCATCACGCTCCTGCCCGACCAGGAGATGCTGCAGGACCCGGAGACCAACTACCCGGTCTACGTCGACCCGACGTACTCCACGTCGCGGGCTACCGCGTACACGATGGTCGCCAAGGGCTATCCGAACGAGTCGTACTGGAAGTTCAAGGGCAAGAAGCACGAGGGTGTCGGCGAGTGCCCGGTCTCCTCGGGCTCCTGCGCCGGAGTCGGCGTGAAGCGGCTCTACTACACGATCCCCACCCCGTACGACGGGCTCGACGTCATCTCGGCGAAGTTCAAGGTGACGATGGTGCACTCCTACGACGGGTCGGCCAAGGACGTCACGCTCTACCGTGCCGACAAGAGCATCAAGGCCTCCACCACCTGGAACAACCAGCCCAGCATGGTCGAGAAGATGGGTACCGCGTCGCCGACCGGCGTGGAGAGCGGCTGCGAGCGGGCGAACCAGAACGTCCAGTTCGACGTGATGAACTCGATCAACAACATCAACCGGGACGACCTGGAGCAGGTCACCTTCGGCGTCCGGGCCGACGACGAGGCCGACCACACCGCGTGGAAGCGGTTCTGTGGCAACGCGATCCTGTCGGTGGTCTACAACCGCAAGCCGGTCGTCAAGCCCTTCAACACCTGCATCTCCGGTGGCAGCCGTCCACTCGTCACCGCCCCCAGGACCATGGCGGTGAAGGTGTCCGATGCCGATGACCTGGTGAAGCCGTTCAGCGAGTACGTCACCGTGCAATTCGACGCGAGCTACAACAACAACGGCACCTGGACGCCGCTGATGAACTGGACCACCCCGCGCCAGCTCGCCGACCCCGACAAGCTGGTCAAAGCCGACTTCACGGTCACGGTCCCGCAGAACAAGGTCATCTCCTGGCGAGCGCGAGCGTCGAACATCATCGGTGGCACCACGGTCTGGGGCGCGTGGAGCTCGTCCTGTGAGTTCCTCTACGACAACACCGCGCCTCAGCCGCCGGACATCGACTCCGCCGAGTTCCTCCCGCTCGATGCGCCGGAGAAGACCGGCACGTGCGTCCGCGACAACAGCGACCGCGGATGGGCCGGTCTCTACTCGACCTTCACCTTCGACTCGCCCGGCACCGACGCGGTCAAGTACTACTACGGCTTCGACGAGGACCCCAAATATCTGCTCACCCCGGCGACTTCGGGTGGCCCGGTCACGATCCGCTACCTGGCGAAGCAGACCGGCATGCGGTGGATCAACGTGTACGCCGTGGACGCCGCCGGCAACCGCAGCGGCGAGGCGACGTGCGAGTTCGGCGTCTCGTACCGGCTGCCGGAAGCGCAGTGGGGTCTGAAGGAGGCAGCAACCAAGACGCAGCTCGCGGACGCCATCCCGGTGATCAAGAACGGCCAGGAGGACACCACGAAGCCTGCGGGCCGGTTCCCGCTGTCCAAGGGCGCTGGTGCCACTCTGGCCGTCCCCGGCCCGGGCTGCCCGACCGGCGAGGAGGCCTGCGACATCGACACCGCCGTCCGCTTCACCGGGCAGGCGAACAGCTATCTGACGTCCGGGATCTCCCAGGCGATCGACACCACCCAGGCCTACGACGTGGCGAAGGCCTACGCGGTCGTCGACACGAGCAAGACCTTCTCGGTGGCGGCGTGGGTGAAGCTCGCCGACACCACGCGGGACCGGGTGGCCGTCAGCCAGGACGGCTCCGGCACGCCCGGTTTCACGCTGGGCTATGAGGCCGCCACCAAGAAGTGGGCCTTCAAGATCCCCGCTATGGACGTCACCTCGCTGGGCGAGTGGAAGGTCCTCAGCACCGGCGACGCCGTCGCGAACAAATGGACCCACCTCATCGGCGTCTTCGACACCGAGAACCGCAAGATCCATCTCATCGTCAACGGTGTCAGCCAGAGCCTGACCGCACGTCAGTCGTTCTTCACCTCGCGCGGATCCGTGCAGATCGGTCGTGCGCGGGACCGGGCCGGATACCGCGACATGTGGCAGGGCGACATCTCCGACGTCGTCCTCTACGACCGGATCCTGGTCAGCGATGACATCAAGAAGCTGTCGAAGGTGGCCGTCATCCGGCTCGGCTACTGGCAGCTGAACAGCGCGAGCAGCGGGAAGAGCCCGGAGGTGGCCCGCCAGGCCGCTAAGGAGCTGACCCTCACCGGCGGCGCCAAGGTGCTCGCGTACGACCCGAACGACTGGGAGAACCCGACCCAGCTGGTGGGCAGCGGATACCTCTCGCTCAACGGATCGAACGGCGCCGCGTACACGGCGGGTTCCATCGTGCCCGGTGAGCGCAGCTTCACCGCCTCCGTCCGGGTCAAGGTCTCCGCCAACTCCTGCCCGAAGAGCACGACAGCTCTGTCGCAGGTCGCCGAGAGCAACAGCCTGTTCCGGCTGGGCTGCGCGAAGGTCGGCAACGACTACCGGTGGCAGCTGACCGGGCCCGGTGCGAGCCCGGTCAAGGTCTCCGGCCGGTACTTCAAACCCGACAACAGCGCCGCCTTCGGCCAGCACCTCGCGGTCGTGTACGACTCGTCCGCCCGCGAGCTGCGTCTCTACGTCAACGGGCAGAGCACCTCGGAGATGGTGATCAAGGTGGCCGACACGCAGACCTTCCCGGCGGGCGGTGCGCTGCAGATCGGCCGTGCCTTCGTCGCCGGCAAGTTCGGCGAGTACTTCGGCGGGCTCGTCGACGAGGTCCGCGTCTACGAGGGCGCCCTCGAACAGCCCGGGGTCCAGCAGATCAGCCAGACCGAAGAATTCCCCAAGTTCTGAGCGGGAGCAGCCGACACATGCCTAGATCCAGTCCTCCGGGCAAGCGCTCGCGTGCTTCCCGAACCCGGCGGCTCCTCGCCGCCGGTCTGGCCGCCGTCCTGACGGCGACGATCCTGCAGGTCGCACAGACCCCGGCGGTGGCCGGCCCGGCGAACGATCGACCGGCCGTGCCGGACGACGGCAAGCCGGCGCCGGCGCGACCCGCCCCGAAGGGCCTGACGAACCTGCCCGACAAGGCGCTCACACTCGCCGAGCGCTCCCAGCCCGCCACCGCCTGGCCGAAAGCGGCCAGCGCGGAGATCGCCGTGCAGAGCGCCGGCTCGGTCGGCGGGATGAAGGTGCGCGCCGCCAAGGCCGGCGTGTCCGGAAGCCCGAAGCGGATCAGGGTGCAGACCTTCGGCAAGGAGGTCTCCGACCGGGCCAAGGTGAGCGGGCCGGTGCTGCGGGTCGGCGGCGCCACCGGGAAGGTGAAGCTCAGCCTCGACTACGCGACGTACGCCGGTCGCGGCAGCGGCGACCGGGGCGGCCGGCTGACGCTGGTGGCGTTGCCGGAGTGCGCGCTCACCACGCCTGACCTACCGGCCTGCGCGCCCGAGCCGCTGAAGACGGTGAACGACACGTCGGCACGGACCCTCACCGCCGAGGTCGGCGTCGCCGCGGCGAGCACGCTGGTCGCGATGTCGGCGAGTTCCAGCTCGTCGACCGGTGACTTCGGCGCGACCTCGCTGGCGCCCTCGTCGAAGTGGGACGTCGCCACCTCGTCGGGCGCGTTCTCCTGGTCGTACCCGATGCGGGTGCCCCCGGTGCCCGGTGGCTTCGGGCCCGGTGTCTCGCTCAGCTACAACTCGCAGTCCATCGACGGCCGCACCGCGACCACCAACAACCAGGGGTCGTGGGTCGGTGAGGGCTTCGGTTTCGAGCCGGGCTACGTCGAGCGCCGCTACAAGGCGTGCAAGGACGACGGGCACTCCACCGTCGGTGACCTGTGCTGGTCGCACGAGAACCTGACGATGTCGCTCAACGGCAGCTCCGCCGAGCTGGTGAAGTCCGGGAACACCTGGAAGCTCGCGAACGACAACGGCTCCAAGATCGAGAAGCTCACCGGCGCGGTGAACGGCGACGCCGGCGACGGCACGGTGGCCGGTGAGCACTGGAAGCTCACCACCACCGACGGCTACCAGTACTACTTCGGCCTCAACCAGCTGCCCGGCTGGAATTCCGGCAAGCCGGAGACGAACTCGACCTGGACCGTGCCCGTCTTCGGTGACGACGCCACCAACACCGACGACGGCGGCGGCGCCGAACCCTGCTACAAGGCGAGCTTCGCGAGCGCCTGGTGCCAGCAGGCGTGGCGGTGGAATCTCGACTACGCCGTCGACCGGCACGGCAACGTCATGACCTACTACTACGAGAAGGAGAAGAACGCCTACGCCCGGAACGTCGACGCGTCGGTGAACGGCACCGAGTACGACCGCGGCGGCTACCTCAAGCGCATCGAGTACGGCCAGCGGGAAGGCGCGATCTTCACGCAGGCCGCTGCGGCGCGCGTGGTGTTCGACGTCGCCGAGCGCTGCGACCCGACCGTGAACGCGACCGCCTGCGCGGCCGGCAACCTGACCGACGCGACCAGTCTGGCCTGGCCCGACGTGCCGTTCGACCGGATCTGTGCGCCCGGCGGCAAGTGCAAGACCGACCAGACGTCACCGACGTTCTTCACCCGCAAGCGGCTCGCCACGGTGACCACCGAGATCCGTAACGGGACGTCGTCGTTCGCCCCTGTCGACAAGTGGACGCTGGGGCACCTGTACCCGGACAACGGCGACGGCAGCAACAGCCTCTGGCTGCACACCATCAAGCAGGAGGGCGTCTACGGGACCGGGTCCGCACTGAACGGCGGCAGCGTACGCCTGGATCTGATGCTCCTGCCGAACCGCATCCTGCAGGACGGCGAGGACATGCTGGGCGACTTCGTCCGGCCGCGCCTCGCGAAGATCTACAACGACACGGGCGGTCAGACCGAGGTCGTGTACGCGGAACCGAACTGTGCCACCGGGAACCTGCCGAAGCCGGGGGAGAGCACCCGGCGGTGTTTCCCGGTCAAGTGGGAGGGCGCCGGTTTCAAGGAGCCGGTGACCGACTGGTTCAACAAGTACGTCGTCGAGTCCGTCCGCGAGACCGACCTCACCGACGTCGACCCGGACACCATCCTCACGCCGGACATGGTGACCTTCTACGACTACCTGGGCGACGCCGCCTGGCGGTACCCGGACCCGGACGGCATCACCGAGGAGAAGTACCGCACCTGGTCGGAATGGCGCGGCTACGCCAAGGTGCGGGTCAGCAAGGGCACCGACCAGGTCATCAGCACCCGGTCCGAGCACTACTACCTGCAGGGCATGGACGGGGACAAGGACCCGGACGGCGGCACCCGCGACGTCAAGGTGACCGACTCGGCGGGGGTGACGTACACCGACGCCAAGGAGTTCGTCGGCTTCGAGTACGAGACCAAGGTCCTCGACGGGACCAGCTCGGACGTCATCAGCAAGGCCACGAGTTCACCGATCCGGTTCGAGACGGCGAGTCACACGCGGTCGTTCGGCACCGACAAGGCGACGTTCGTGCGCACCGAGACCAAGCGCGGATTCACGCCGCTGCCGTCCGGTGGCCAGCGTGAGACCAAGACGGTGACGAAGTACGACGCCACCTGGGGCCGCGTCACCGAGGTGAACGACCTCGGCGACGTGAGCACCAGCGCCGACGACACCTGCGGGCGAACCTACTACGCGGACAACGACGGCAAGAACATCCGGTCGCTGGCGTACCGCACCGAGACGGTCGCGGTGAACTGCTCGACGACGCCGAATCGGGCGAAGGACGTGCTGTCCGACGGGCGTACCTACTTCGACGGCGGTGCTCTCGGCGCCGCGCCGACGCGCGGTCTGACGACCAAGACCGAGCGTCTGACCGCCCACAACGGTACGACCGGCACGTACGCGATGGTGTCCGAGGGGACGTTCGACGCGTACGCCCGGCCGCTCACCGCGAAGGACGCCAAGGGCGTCGTGAGCCGGTTCGCCTACACCGAGACGAACGGGCTGACCACCAGGAAGCAGGAGTTCTCCCCGAAGATCTCGGTGAAGGGCGCCACCGCCGCGGAGTTCGTCACCACGACGGACTACAACCCGGCGTGGGGCCTGACCACGGTCCAGAAGGACTGGAACGACAAGGTCACCACCTCGTCGTACGACAAACTCGGCCGCCTCACCCAGGTGCTGTTGCCGGACCGGGCCGTCAGCGGACTGCCGACGATGAAGTACACGTACGTCACCGACCCCGGCAAGCCGGTGGTGGTGCGTACCGAGAAGCCCGACGTGGAGGCGTCGAAGACCCAGGTCGAGTACCAGATCTTCGACGGCTTCATGCGACCCCGCCAGCTCCAGGTGCAGGGCCCGAACGGTGGCCGGCTCGTCTCCGACACCTGGTACAACGGGATCGGCAGCGTCGACCGGACCAGCGAGCCGTACTTCGCGGCCGGCGCGCCCGCGGGTCAGCTCCTGCCGACCGAGCACGCCGACACCGACCAGGAGACCGGTTACGTCTACGACGGCGCCGGCCGGATCAGCCACACCATCACCTTCTCCAAGGGCAAGGAGCTGTGGCGCAGCAGTACGGCGTACGAGGGTGACCGGGCGCACCTGACCCCGCCGAAGGGTGGCACCGCGACCACGTCCATCTCGGACGCGCGCGGCCGGATGGTCCAGCTGTGGCACTACGAGGGCGGCACGCCGACCGGCACGCACAAGACGACCTTCTACGACTACACGCCGGCCGGGCAGCTCGCGAAGGTCACCGACCCGGACGGCAACATCTGGGCGTCGACGTACGACCAGGTCGGCCGCAAGGTCACGAGCAGCGACCCGGACGCCGGCACGACCAGCTTCGGGTACGACGTGGTCGACCGGCTGACCAGCACCCAGGACGCCCGCGGTCGCAAGATCGAGACCGTGTACGACGACCTCGGCCGGGTCACCGGCACCTTCGAAGTCGCCGGGACCACGCGGACGCAGCTCACCAAGAACGTCTACGACTCGCTGATGAAGGGCCAGCCCTACTCGTCCACCCGCTACGTCAACGGCCAGGAGTACATCACCGCGACGACCGCGATGGACAACCTGTACCGGCCGCTACGCAGCATCTACTCGATCCCGGCCGACGCCGGAACCAACCTGGCCGGCGTCTACACCTTCAACAGCAGCTACAACGCCGACGGCACCCAGCAGGGCTTCACCTATCCGGCCACCAAGGGCCTCGCGGCCGAGCCGGTGGTCTACACGTACGACAACCTGAAGCGGGTCACCGGCATCACCGGCGCCACCAGCTACGTCACCGACGTCAAGTACACCGACACCGGTGAGGTCACGCAGGCGCAGCTCGACACCGGCAAGCGCAAGGCGTGGGTGACGCTCGACTACGAGACCAGCACCAAGCGGCTGCAGAAGCTGATGGTCAAGCGGGAGAGCTACGTCAGCTCGCAGAACCCCGTCCCGGACCGGCCGTCCAGCGACATCTACCAGGAATACCGGTACGACCAGGTCGGCAACATCCTGTCGGTCGCCGACACCCCGGGCTCCGGTGTGCGGGACGTGCAGTGCTTCACCTACGACCATCTGCGCCGGATGACCGATGCCTACAGCACCGCCGGCGTGGACTGCTCGGACACGACGGTGGGCGGGGTGGCGCCCTACCACTCCTCCTACGAGTACGACGAGACGGGTAACCGGACGAAGGAGACCCTCCACGGGGCCTCCGACGTCACGCGGGACTACACCTATGCGACCGGGCATGCGGTGCAGTCGATCACGGAGAAGGCGGCTTCCGGGTCGAAGCTGTATTCGTACAAGTATGACAAATCGGGTAATACGCTTGAGCGGACCGAGGCCGGCAGCACGCAGAAGCTGGATTGGGACGCCGAGGGATCGCTGTCGGCGGTCACCAACGCGGACGGCAAGAAGACCAGCTTCGTCTACTCCGCCGGCGGCGACCGGCTGATCCGCAAGGAGCCCGGGTTCACCACCCTCTACCTGCCCGGCATGGAGTTGCGGCTGAACACCGCGTCCGGCGTGGTCGAGGACACCCGGTTCATCGCGCTGGCCGGGGGAGCGGTCGCGATCCGTACCGCCAAGGGCGTCCAGTTCCAGGTCTCCGACGCCAACGGCACCGGGCAGGCCGCCATCGACGCCACCACCGGCGCCATCACGATGCGGCGCACCACACCGTTCGGCGGTGACCGGGGAGCGGCGCCGGCAGCCGGAGCCTGGTACGGCGAGAAGGGATTCGTCGGCGGCACCAAGGACTCGACGACCGGGTTGACCCATCTGGGCGCCCGCGAATACGACCCGAAGACCGGCAGGTTCATATCCGTCGACCCGGTCCTCGACGTCACCGATCCGCAGCAGATGAACGGGTATGCGTACGCCAACAACAGCCCGGTCACCTTCACCGACCCGTCAGGCCTGAAATTCTGCTCCGACGATTACTGCGGCCCCGGCGCCGACTGGGTCGACTCCACCGGGAAATTGCATGAGGAGGAGGGCGACAACGACGGCAAGCTCGACGGCAACCCCAACGACGACAAGGATGTGAACGACTCCGACAATGCCCTTCCGGAGCCGGTCAAGAAGGCGAAGAAGGAAGAGAAGCGCGTCAAGAGGGAGATCGCCGCAACAGCAAAGGTCCTCGGCAAAATCATCGCCGACGAGCTGGGCATCACGGACGCGGTCGACTGCTTCACGAAGGGCGACATCGGCGGCTGCGTCAACACCGCCATCAACGTCGTCATGGCCGCGATCGGCGGCGCCGCCGGCAAGCTGGTTGCTCGCTACGCCTTCAAAATCAACAAGCTGAAAGAGGTGGTGGGAAGCCTCTGGCGCCTGGGCAACCGAATGAAACGCCTGGTCGGCGAGTTCTTCGCCAACCGCAAGGCGTTGAAGGCCGCTGGCTGCCACAGTTTCGCGCCGAGCACCCTGGTTCTCCTGGCGGACGGCTCAACAAAACGGATCAAAGACCTGGTTATCGGCGACGAGGTGGTCGCAACAGATCCCGAGACCGGCGAAACGGCGGACAAGGAAGTCGTCGCCACCCATATCAACCAGGACAAGGAGTTCACCGACCTCCAGGTGAAGGACGAGAAGGGCGTGGTCTCCGAACTCAAGACCACGGTCAACCACCCCTTCTGGAGCCTCACCGACAAGGCCTGGGTCGAAGCGGTCGACCTCGAGTCGGGCGATCGTCTCACCAGCACGAACGGCGGCGTCCTCACCGTCGAGCGGACGAGAAGCTACATCGGCCTCCGGACGATGTACGACATCACGGTCGACGACATCCACACGTACTTCGTACTTGCGGGCACGGCTCCGGTGCTGGTCCATAACTGCGAGATCACAGATTTGTATAGGGTCTCTCCTGAGGCTCGCGGCGCAAGCGAGGAGATCGACGGCCTCGATCCGGCCAACTTCCCCAGAGACGGAGATCCTGGTTTCGCCGACGACGGCTCTGACGGCTCGGCCTACTTCGGCAACAGGGCGCGGGTGGAGGATTTCGCGCGCCGGAACCCGGGCACGCATGGACATGGCTTTGTCGTCAGAGTTCCGACCGTTTGGCTCCGGAAAAACAATATCGAAGAAATGGAGGACTTCTCGAACGAAGGAGCCATTGAATATGTTATTCCGCGCGAACTCTTCGACGAGTTTAATTCGTTCCCGCGTCTGCCGTGGACGCCAGGTGGCTAAGGTGAGGTGCTGATTTGCGTTCCGTGTACGACATGGTCGAGTGTGAAGTGGTGCGCCATCAGCACTACGGTCTGGTGGTTCGCGCGGTTGTTGACGAGCAACCAGGTTATGTTGATTCGTCCGCCGTATTCGACGAGGTTCCAGCGTCGAGGGCTGGCTGGCCGAGCGTGGGGAGCACCCTCGACTGCGTTGTTCTCGGTGTAAGGCGAGACGGGCGACTTAATCTAAGTGCCAGACCTCGCGATGTCGCGCTCGCTCGCAGCGTCGAAAACGTGGGAGTGGCGATGAATACGTGGCGAGAGTTACGTGATCGCGTAGCTGGTCCCGAGCGGTTAAGGGACTTGCTGCGATCACCAGACGCCGTTCCCATCCTTCGCTGGGCTTTGCGCCGGCCTTCGGATTCGGACGATTACCGTCAAGCCACGGCGTTGCTCCAGGACGTGCCTGACTCCGTGGCTCGGGAGGTGCGCGGGCTGGAGGGTTCGAGCGGTGACGCCTCATGAGTAGTTAGTAAGCCTTCGCTTGCAGGGAAACTGCAGTTTCCCTGCAAGCGAAGCAGGATGACGTACCCACCGTCTCAGGCGGCGTTGGCGAGCGCCTCGAACTCCTCGTCGGTCAGTTTCACGTCGGCGGCCGCCAGGTTCTCCTCCAGGTGCTTCACCGACGAGGTGCCTGGGATCGGGACCATGACGGGGGAGCGCTGCAGCAGCCACGCCAGCGCGAGTTGCCCACTCGAAACGCCCGGGTGGTTCGCCGCCACCTTCTCCAGCGGGCCACCAGGGCGGGCCAGCGAGCCAGCATCCACCGGCGCCCACGGGATGAAGGCGATGCCCTGCGACTCGCAGTAATCCACCAGGTCCTCGGCTCGGCGGTCGCCCAGGTTGTAGCGGTTCTGCACCGACGCGACCGGCACCCCGGCGTCCTGGGCGGCCTTCACGTCGTCGACCGACACCTCGGAGAGGCCGACCTGCTTGGCCAGGCCCTCGTCGAGGAAGGCGCGCAGCGCGGCGAACTGGTCCGAGCGCGGCGTCGACGGGTCGATGCGGTGCAGCTGCCACAGGTCGATCTGCTCGACGCCGAGGCGGCGCAGTGACATGAGGATGCACTGGCGCAGGTAGTCGGGGTTGCCGACGGCACGCCAGATGTTCGGGCCGTGGCGGGTGAAGCCGCCCTTCGTCGCGATCACCACGTCGTCGTAGCCGGTGCCGTCGTGCAGGGCCTCGCGGATCAGGTTCTCCGAGACGTCCGGGCCGTACGAGTCGGCGGTGTCGATGAACGTGACACCGAGCTCGACGGCCCGGCGCAGGACGGCGCGAGCGGAATCGAGGTCGGCGGGCGGGCCCCAGATGCCGGGACCCGTGATCCGCATGGCGCCGTAGCCGAGCCGGTGCACGCTCCTACCGCCCAGGTCGATGCTGCCGCTGTTGGAGAGAGTCATGCGTCCAGGTCTACCCCGGCAGGTTCATTCCGTGCGTAGTGATCTCAACAACGCCGGCATCGCCTCCTCCAGCGAGGCACGCCAGTCCGGCAGCGGGTCGACTCCGGTGCCGGCCCAGGCGTCATGGCCGAGAACGCTGTAAGACGGTCGCCGGGCGGGGCGCACGAAGGCGGAACTCGTCGTGGGTTTCACACGAGAAGGATCAAGACCAGCGATTTCGTACGCGGCGCGCGCCAGCCCGAACCAGGTCGTAGCACCGGCGGCGGTCCCGTGATAGGCGCCCGGGGCGGCGGAGGACCGCGCGAGCGCGACGAGCTGCTGCGCCAGGGCGAACGACCACGTCGGCGGGCCCACCTGATCGTCGACCACGTCGACGGTGTCGCGGGACTCGGCCAGCTTCAGCATGGTGCGCACGAAGTTCGGGCCGTGTTCGCCGTAGAGCCACGCGGTCCGCACGACGTAGCCGCCCGCAGCGAGGACCGCCTTCTCGCCGACCGCCTTGCCGCGGCCGTAGGCGTTGATCGGCGCCTGCCGGGTGTTCTCCGGGATGGGCGAGGTCGCCGTGCCGTCGAACACGTAGTCCGTGGAGATGTGGATGAGCCGCTTGCCGGCCACCGTTGCCAGGCCCGCCACCGCGTGACCGTTGACGGCCGTGGCGGCGGACTCGGAGGTCTCCGCGCCGTCCACATTCGTCCAAGCAGCTGCGTTGATCACGACGTCAGCGCCATCGACGGCGGCGCGCACAGCGGATAAATCGGAAATATCCAGATCAGCGCGGGTCAGAGCCGCGGCATCCTCGCCGGCCAGCGAAAAAGCGAGGTCCCGCCCGAGCATCCCGCCCGCTCCCAGGATCACCCAGCGCATCAGAGGGCACTCCGCGCCTTGAGCGGCTCCCACCAGTCCCGGTTCTCCCGGTACCACTCGACGGTCGCGGCCAGGCCATCGGAGAGCGCGACTCGGGGTTCGTACCCCAGCTCGCTCTTGATCTTCTCGATCGACAGCGAGTAGCGGCGGTCGTGTCCCTTACGGTCAGCGACCGGCTGAACACTGTCCCAGTCCGCGCCGCAGGCTTCCAGAAGGCGGCCGGTGAGCTCACGGTTGGAGAGCTCGGTGCCGCCGCCGATGTTGTAGACCTCGCCGGAGCGGCCCTTCTGGAGCACCAACTGGATGCCGCGACAGTGATCGGACACGTGCAGCCAGTCACGAATGTTGCCGCCGTCGCCGTAGAGCGGGACCTTCTTGCCGTCCAGCAGGTTCGTCACGAAGAGCGGGATGACCTTCTCCGGGAACTGGTGGTGCCCGTAGTTGTTGGAGCAGCGCGTGACGACGACGTCCATGCCGTGCGTGCGGTGGGCGGCGAGGGCCATCAGGTCGGAGGCGGCCTTCGAGGCGGCGTACGGGGAATTCGGCGCCAGCGGCCAGGTCTCGGTCCACGATCCTTCGTCGATCGAGCCGTAGACCTCGTCGGTGGAGACGTGCACGAAGCGCCCGACGCCCGCTGCGCGTGCCGCGTCCAGCAGGACCTGGGTGCCGAGGACGTTCGTCGTGACGAACGGCACGGCGGAGTTGATGGAACGGTCGACGTGCGATTCGGCGGCGAAATGCACCACGACGTCGTGACCGGGAAGCAGGTCACGCAACAGGCCGGAATCGGAGATGTCGCCTTGCACGAATTGAAGTCGGGGATCCGACACCGGGAGGTTCGCGCGATTACCCGAATAGGACAACAGATCCAGAACGGTCACCGAGGCTCCGGCTGCCTCCGGGAACTCGTCCTGCAAGAGGGCCCTGACGTAGGCGGATCCGATGAAGCCGGCACCACCGGTTACGAAAATCTGCACGGGTGGGGAGTGTAGACGCTGGCACCCACTGTTTAGGGTTCCCCGGTGCGCGGAATCTTGCTGGCCGGAGGTACGGGGTCCCGACTCTGGCCGATTACCAAGGCCATGTCCAAACAGCTAATGCCCATCTTCGACAAACCGATGATTTACTACCCGCTGACCACTCTGGTATCGGCCGGGATCCGGGAGATCCTGGTGATCACGACGCCGGAGGATCAGCCTCACTTCGAGCGACTGCTCGGTGACGGTACGCAGTTCGGCCTGGAGCTGACGTACGCGCAACAGCCCGAACCGGACGGGATCGCGCAGGCGTTCCGGATCGGCGCCGACTTCATCGGTGACGAGCCGGTGGCCCTGATCCTCGGCGACAACATCTTCCACGGCGTGGGCCTGGGGCGGCAGTTGTCCCAGTTCAGTGAGCCGGCCGGCGGGCGCGTCTTCGCCTATCCGGTAGCCGACCCGGAACGCTACGGAGTCGTCGAGTTCGACGAATCGGGCAAAGTGCTCTCCATCGAGGAGAAGCCCGCACGGCCGAAGTCGACGTACGTGGTCCCCGGCCTGTACTTCTACGACGCCGATGTGGTGGAGATCGCCGGCAAGCTGCAGCCCAGCGCCCGCGGCGAGCTGGAGATCACCGCGGTGAACGAGGAATACCTGCGCCAGGGCCGGCTCGACGTGACGGTTCTCGACCGCGGAACGGCCTGGCTGGACACCGGGACGTTCCAGTCCATGGTCCAGGCCTCGGAGTACGTGCGGGTCATCGAGGAGCGGCAGGGCTTTAAGATCGGCTGCGTCGAGGAGGCGGCCTGGCGACTCGGTTTCATCTCCGACGACCGGCTGCGCGAGCTCGCTGACCCTCTGCTCAAGAGCGGTTACGGTCAGTATCTGATCCGTCTGCTGGAGACGGGCCGATTCGGAGGAGTCCTGTGAAGATCCGGCCACTGACCATCGAGGGCGCCTTCGAGGTCACCCCGGTGCAGCACGGTGACGCCCGGGGCACGTTCCTGGAGTTCTACCGGTTCGATCACCTGGCGGCCGCCGTCGGTCACCCCCTGAATCTCGCTCAGGGCAACATCTCCGTCTCGGCGCGTGACGTCGTCCGCGGGATCCACTTCGCCGACGTCCCGCCGGGGCAGGCGAAGTATGTGACGTGTGTCAAAGGTTCGGTACTGGATGTGATCGTGGACATCCGGGTGGGCTCGCCGACCTTCGGCGCCTGGGAGGCGGTGCGCCTCGACGACGAGGAGCGCAAGGCGGTGTATCTCGCCGAAGGGCTGGGTCACGGCTTCTGCGCGCTGACCGAGGGCGCCACCGTGTCCTACTTGTGCTCGACCGAGTACCGTCCCGGTCGCGAGCACGGCATCCACCCCCTCGACCCCGAGCTGGGCATCACCTGGCCTGCGGAAACGCCGCTGCTTTCGGGCAAGGACGATCAGGCGCCGACCCTCGCGGAGGCTCGTGAGAGCGGCCTTTTGCCCCGTTATGACGAATGCCGTGAGCATGTCGCAACGCTGCGTCGGAATCACGACCGAGCATCGTCCTAAGTGGCCGATTGACCCATTGTTCGCCGGGTGTTACCCAGGGTGGCCAGGAGCCGTTTTCCGAAGGGATGTGGGATGATCCAGCACGGGATTTCTGGATCGTCCGATTCGGAGGTGTTGCCCTGCTATGACTCCCGGCCTCATCCGATCCGCCATTCCTGTCGAACGGAAAGATGTAGCGCGATCGTGCGAGGGTCAGCAGTCTGTCTGGTGTGTCGCACGGGTTTCCGCCCAGGGGGATTTTCAGTCTGATGTCCCACTCTTCAGGCATCTCGGCCATGCAGGGTAAAAAGGACGTAGGGTTGATCGCAGTCGATACGGGGGCATGACGTGCAAACCATCGAATCAGTGGAGACGCTCGATCTCGCTGAGGAGGCACGGCAGCTCAAGGCCGGTCCCCGCGCCACGAAGGCTCGCGACAGCTGGCAGAGCCGCTATACCCGGCGACTCTGGGTCATCGATTTCGTCGTGGGTCTCTGCGCCGCGTCGTGGGCGCTGGTGCTCCGATTCGGATCGACCGGCACCGAGCCCTACAACCGCGGCTACCTCATCATCACGGCGCTTCTGCCATTGGCCTGGATCGCTTGCCTCGCGATGAACCGGGCCTATGAGCCACGACACCTTTTCGTCGGCACCGACGAGTACGCCCGGGTGTTCCGTTCGGGATTGGCGCTCACCGCCGGTCTCGCCATTGTCTCCTTCTCGTTCGACCTTCGTCTGGCTCGCGGTTACGTGATTATCGCGATGCCCCTGGCGATCGCCGTCGACATCTTCGCCCGCTATGTGTTCCGGCAGATGCTCCACCGTTCCTGGGCTAGAGGTGAACGGCTCAACCGCGTGATCCTGGTCGGACACGAGCGTGCCGTCGCCGACATGGCCCGGCGGCTGCGCCGTGAGCGTTTCCACGGCCTCGGCGTGATCGGCGCCTGCCTGCCGCCCGGCGTGACCCGCAGCCGCTTCGTGGACGGCCTGCCGCCGATCTACGGCACCTTCGACGGCGTCGCGACGGCGGTCAGCCGCTCCGACGCGGACACCGTCGTCGTCCTCTCCTGCCCGGAGATCGACGGCCCGGCGCTGCGCCGCCTCGCCTGGCAGCTCGAGCGCGACGAGATCGACCTGATCGTCGCGAGCACGCTCGTCGACGTGGCCGGCGACCGCACCACGATCCGCCCGGTCGACGGCCTGCCGATGCTGCACGTCGAGCACCCGCGCCTCAAGGGCAGTGCCCGCTTCGTGAAGAACCTCTTCGACCGGGTCGGCGCGCTCGTCCTGCTGACCCTGCTGTCCCCGCTGCTCGTCGTGCTGTCCGCGCTCGTCGCGTTCGGTCCCGGCGGCCGCGGCCCGGCGATCTTCCGGCAGGAGCGCGTCGGCAAGGACGGCGAGCTGTTCGTGCTCTACAAGTTCCGCACCATGGTGGTCAACGCCGAGGCGAAGCTCTCCGAGCTGCAGGAACTCAACGAGACCGACGGCGAGCTGTTCAAGATGCGCGAGGACCCGCGGATCACGCCGGCCGGCCGCTGGCTGCGCCGCTATTCGCTGGACGAGCTGCCGCAGCTGATGAACGTCCTCAAGGGCGACATGTCGCTGGTGGGCCCGCGCCCGCCGCTGGCCCGCGAGGTCGCCGGCTACCCGGCCGACATGCGCCGCCGTCTCGTCGTCAAACCCGGCCTCACCGGCCTGTGGCAGGTCTCCGGACGCTCCGACCTCTCCTGGGAGGAGTCGATCCGGCTCGACCTGACCTATGTCGAAAACTGGTCCATGACCATGGATCTGGCGATCCTGGCCCGAACAGTGAGCGCGGTCGTCCGCAGCTCCGGAGCCTACTGATGATCAACCGCCCTCGTCTCACCGTCATCGGCACCGGATACCTCGGTGCCACCCACGCCATCTGCATGGCCGTGATGGGCTTCGACGTCATCGGCGTCGACGTCGATCCGGTCAAGATCGAGAAGCTGAACTCGGGCGAGGTCCCGTTCTTCGAGCCCGGCCTGCCCGAGCTGCTGACCAAGGCGCTCGACTCCGGCCGGCTGCGGTTCACCACCGACTTCGCCGAAGCCGGCGCGTTCGGCGACGTGCACTTCATCTGTGTGGGCACGCCCCAGCAGAGGGACTCGCCGGCCGCCGACCTGACCTATGTGGACGCCGCTGTCACCGCGCTCGCCGCGCACCTCACCCGCCGGGTGCTGGTCGTCGGCAAGTCGACGGTCCCGGTCGGCACCGCGGCCCGGCTCGCCGACCTGATCCGCGAGCTGGCGCCCGCCGGCGACCAGGTCGAGCTGGCCTGGAACCCGGAGTTCCTGCGCGAGGGCTTCGCGGTCGACGACACCATGAAGCCGGACCGGATGGTCTTCGGCGTCACGTCGGCCTGGGCCGAGGAGCAGCTGCGCGCGGCGTTCGAGCCGGTGCTGGACCAGGGCGTCCCGGTCAAGGTCACCGACCTGCAGACCGCCGAGCTGGTGAAGGTGGCGGCCAACTCGTTCCTGGCCACCAAGATCTCCTACATCAACGCGATGGCCGAGATCTGCGAGGTGACCGGCGCGGACGTACACGACCTCGCCGAGGCCCTCGCCTACGACGAGCGGATCGGCGGCAAGTTCCTGCGCCCCGGCCTCGGCTTCGGCGGCGGCTGCCTGCCCAAGGACATCCGCGCCTTCACCCACCGGGCCGAGGAGCTCGGCGTCGGGCAGGCCGTCGGCTTCCTGCGCGAGATCGACGGCATCAACCGGCGCCGGCGCGCGCGGACCGTCGACCTCGTCGTCGAGCTCTGTGACGGCGACGTGGCAGGCAAGAAGGTCGCCGCCCTCGGCGCCGCCTTCAAGCCGAACTCCGACGACATCCGGGACGCGCCCGCGCTGGACGTGGCGGCGACACTGGCCGGGATGGGCGCCGAGGTCGTCGTCTACGACCCGGCCGCGATGGACAACGCCCGGCGGCAGTTCCCGCACCTCGGCTACGGGGAGAACGCGCTCGACGCGGCTCAGGACGCCGACGTGGTGGTGCTGCTGACCGAGTGGACCGAGTTCCGGGAGATCGACCCGGCGGCGATGGGCGCGGTCACCAGTCAGCGGCGGATCGTCGACGGCCGGCACGCGCTGGACGCCGGCGCATGGCGGGACGCGGGATGGGAATACCGGGCGCTGGGCCGCCCGTGAATTGCCGCTGACCGACGCCGAGAGCAGCGCTGCCGGCGTACCGGGGAAAAGGGAACGGCCCGGCGGATGACCGCCGGGCCTTCGCACGACCTGGTGTTATGGCTTGCGGATCGCGATGAGCGACTTGGTGAGGCCGGCGAAACGCTCGGCGATCAGCGTGGAATCCGGGAAGTAATGGCGCATCTGGGTGCGGTCCAGCAGTTCCACCCAGAGCACGGAATCGATCGCGCCCTGCTTGTCGGCGGGCGGAGTGTGCACCAGCGGCCATTTGCGGGCCATCACGGCCTGCGCGGCGTTCGGCAGGAACTGCATGCCGGGCGCGACGAAGTGCGGCTCGATCGGGAAGTACCGGTACGGCGTCTGCACCCAGTGCGCGTCGGCCAGCGAGTGCACCGCCTCGGCCAGCTTCATCCGGCGCTCGTGGCCGCCCACGTGCTCGATCACCGAGTTGGAGAAGACCAGGTCATAGCGCCGATTGCGGATCGCGGCCGGCAGATCGCAGGCGTCGCCGAAGTCGACCTCGGCCCACGAGGGCACCTCGCCGCTCTCCAGGCCGGTCTCGCCCTCGAGGTTGACGATGTGCACGTGCTTGGGACGCACGGCGGCGTTGACCCAGCTGCTCGCCCGGCCACCGAGATCGATGACGGACATCTCCGCCAGATCCGGGAATTGCTGCGACAGCCAGCCGCGGCGCTTGGTGCGCATCTTGTCGCCCAGCGAGCCGGGACGGTCAACGAGTTGCCAGCGGAGAGATTGGACACCCACGGGGATGAACCGTAACGAATCGCGAGGCTTCTCCATACGCCCGCACGCAGACAAAGGTGTGGTCGTTCGTCTGGTTTCTCTGGCCGATCGAGTCTTCCCGCGCGCGCGTGGGAACTGGTGAACTGGGCGCCGAATTGTCATTGACGAAGGGGGAGCGGCAGTGAATTCCAGCGGCGAGACGGTGGCGGTTGTCGTCGTCACGTACAACAGCGCCCGCCTGCTGGAGGACCTGATCGCCTCGCTCGGGCCCGGTCTCGACGGGCTCGACTGGCACCTCACCGTCGCCGACAACGCCTCCGCCGACGACAGCGTCGCCGAGGTGCACCGGCTGCTCCCGAGCGCCCAGGTGGTCGAGATGGGTCGCAACGCGGGATACGCCGCGGGCATCAACGCCGCCGTCGCCGCCGCGAAGCCGCACACCGCGATCCTGGTGCTGAACCCGGACATCCGGCTGCGGCCCGGCTGCGGGCCGACCCTGCTCGCCAACCTGCGCCGCACCAAGGCCGGCATCGTGGTGCCCCGGCTGGAGCGCGGCGACGGCTCCGCCATCGCCGTGCTGCGCCGTGAGCCGTCGGTGCCGCGCGCGTTCGGTGACGCCCTGCTCGGCGCCAACCGGGCCGGCCGTTACCCACTCCTGGGCGAGCTGGTGGTCGGCGACGCGTACTACGAGCGCGAGTCCGCCGCCGACTGGGCCGCCGGATCCGCGATGCTGATCTCCCGCGAGTGCTGGGACAAGGTCGGCGCGTGGGACGAGTCGTTCTTCCTCTACTCCGAGGAGACCGAGTACTCGCTGCGGGCCCGCGACGCCGGGTACGTCACCCGTCTCGCGCCGGACGCGCTCGCCGTGCATCTGGAGGGCGACTCGAAGGTGTCGCCGCGGCTGTGGGCGCTGCTCACCGTCAACCGGGTGCGGCTGTTCCGGCGGCGCAATCCCGCGGTCAGCACGGCGGCGTACTGGTCGGCGCTGGTGCTGCGTGAGGTGTCCCGCTCGCTGCGCGGCAACCAGGCCAGCAAGGCCGCGGCCGCCGCGCTGCTCAGCCCGCAGCGGATGAAGCAGGCGCCCGGGCCCACCTGGGGTCTCTGAGCCCTAATCCCGTCGCAGGCCGCGCAGCACCGGCGCGGCCTTGCGGCGGGCCAGCTCGACGCCGCGCAGCACCGTGCCGTCCACGCCCCGCAGGACGCTGGCGATCGGCCGGTCCCGGAACATCGGCGTGAACCGGCCGGCCTTCAGCGCCCGTTCCACCGCGTCCCGATCGATCGTGTCGCCGTCCAGCGTCAGGTCCACGCCCAGCGGGAACAGCTGGCGGCGGGTGTGGAAGTCGACCGACGCGAACGGGCGCAGCCCCTCCCGGCGGGCCAGTTCGGCGGCCCGGCGGTTCGGCGCGAGGCCGTCGTACTTGCGGTTCCACACCTCGACGCCGGTGAGCAGCTCGGTCCAGACCGGGTCGTAGCGGCGCCAGGCGTCCCGGCGCCACGGGTGCGCGAGCACCGCCACGCCGCCGTCCGCCGCCACCTTGCCCAGCAGTTCGGTGATGTCCGGGGCGTGCCCGTAGAACGGGACCTGCCCCCACACCGGCACGTGCACGACGTTGTCCGGGTCGTTGTACTCGATACCGGGCACGAGCAGCACCTCGTCGGTGCTCGCGGCGGCACAGGCGGCCGCGTACTCGTCGAGCCGTTCGGGCTGGAACTCGCGGCTGTGGTCGGCCAGCAGCACCACCCGGAAACCCCGCTCGGCGAACGCGGCGGCGATGTCCGGCAGCTTCCAGGTGGCGTCGTCGGACCAGGCCGAATGCACGTGGGCTGCCACCCGTACCGTCGTCACGACTTCCTCCGAACCTGCCCGGCCACCGTCTGCCAGGTGTCGCGTGCCAGAACCTTGAATTCTCCGCGCCGGGAGTTGTACCACCGGGTGCGCCCGGCGGGACGCAGCATCGCGGCGATGGTGGCGCCGCGCGACGGCCAGCGTCCCACGTCCGCGCCCCGCGGCCCGCGCAGCACGGCCAGCAGGTGCACGATCTCGCGGCCCAGGTGCCGGCTGAGGACATGCTCCTGCTCATCGGCGTTCACCGCCGGGCGGAAGGCCGGGTCGAGAGCGCCGGTCACTGCCCATTCCGCGTACGCCAGACCGCGCGCCCGTGCGAGGGCCATACTGCCCCAGGTCCGTCCGTTGAGCTCCATGAACCAGGGCCGGCCCTCGCCGTCCCGCAGCAGCTCGATCATGAAGATGCCGTGCCAGCCGGCCAGTTCGCAGAAGCGCGCGACAGCGGCGGCCAGGCCGGGGTCGACGTCGATCGACCGGCAGGCGCTGGAACCGGAGCCGCGCGGGTTCATCATCCGGACCCGGCGGTGCGCGGAGAGGGCGTGGACCTCGCCGTTCACGGCGTAGCCGAAGACGCCCTCGCCCACGCCGTCGACGAGACGCTGAACCAGGGCCGGTGCGCCGAATCCCGCCGCTGTGGCGCGTGCTTCCGCTTCGGTGCGGGCGATGCCGCCGGCCGGCCGGTCGAGTCGTCCGTCCCTGACCACTTCGGCGGCGGCACACTTGACCATCCAGGGACCGTCGCCGGGCATTTCGGAAATTTCGGATTCGCCGGGGTGGATGACCGTGGTGTCCGGGACGGCGAAACCCGCCTTCGCCGCCAGGTCCAGCTGCTCGCTCTTGTCCAGGGCGAGGGCCGCCTGCTTGCCGGTCGGGCCGGCGATCGGGATGTTCGTGGACAGCCGGTCGGCGATCAGCAGCGACGCGTCGTCGAACGGCAGCACCGCGACCGGCTTCTCCACCTCGATCAGCGCGCGCAGGGCCGCCAGGGTGGCGTCCAGATCCTTCTCCGGTGAGGGCACCGGCACGACGGTGACGCCCTCGACGGCGGCGAGGGCCGGGTCGCGGCCTTCCCGGGTGAAGGCGACGACGCGGTGACCGGCGTCGCGCAGCATCCAGACCGACTCGATGGCCGCCAGGGACTCGGCGAAACCGGCCAGCACGACCGGACGGGTCACCGCCATCGCTTCACGGCTCCCACGGCGAGCGCGCGGGCCCGGGCCGGCAGCGGCGCCGGGGCCAGCACCTCGGCGCGCAGCGATTCCGGGGTGTCGTGGTGCCGGACGCTGTACCGCGGCTGCAGCCACGAATCAGCCCGCGCCGGCCGGCGGTCGCTGGTGTAGACCCGGGTGTAGCCACGGCGGCGCAGCTCGGTGATCACCCGCCGGTCGTAGCGGCCGAGCGGGCAGGCGGCGGTGTCGACCGGCGCGCCGGCGGCCTCGGCGAGGACGGTCCGGGCGGTGTCGAACTCGGCGACCGTCTCGGCGGCGGTCAGGCCGCGCCAGGACCGGTGCGCCATGCCGTGCGAGCCGACCGGCATCCCGGCCGCGCGCAGCTTCGCGACCCCGGCGGAGTCGATGCTGCCGGGCGTGTCCAGGCGACCCGCCAGCAGGAAGAACTCGGCGGTCAGGCCGCGCTCGACGAGACCCGGCAGGCCGATCTCGACGTCCGAGGCGTTGCCGTCGTCGAAGCTGAGCCGCACCGGGACCGGCCAGGAGGACACCTCGTCGAGGATCGCCTCGAACCGGTCGGCGGTGACCCAGTAGACGTCCTCGCCGGGTTCCATCTCCCGTTGCGGCTCACCCACGCCGTGGAAGCAGATGTTGAGTACCTTGCTGTCGCTCATGACTCTCCAGGATCAGCGCGCGGCCGGCTCGGTCCGGGACGACGCGTCGTGCCCCCACGCCACGTCGCCCTGGCGGCGGGCGCGGAGGGCGGCGAGGACGGTGAGGCCCACGTAACAGGCGGCGGCAGGGGCCAGCCAGGGGCGCGGCAGCACCACGTCACGCAGCCAGGAGGAGCGGACGGACCCGCGGACACCGGACGGCGCCTCGCCACGGGCCGCGGCGGCGCGCATCGCGGCGTTGCCGGCCCGGACCCGGGTCAGCCGGCGCACCAGGTCGCCGGTGCGGCGCGGGGTGGAGACGGTGGACACCGCCGCCGGCACCTCGCGCTTCTCCTCGGGGGTGAAGAGCGAGTCGAGGAAGAGGTCGTCGGCCACCATGCCGGGGAACTCCTCGAACCGGGCCCGGCCCGCGGCGGACACCATGATCGCTCCACGTCCGAAGAGCGCGTCACGGTACGCCGGCAGCCGCGAGTTGATCGCGAAGTAGCCCTTGACCAGCGGCGGCCGGCCGGTCACGTCCAGCCGGCGGCTCGGCACCACGGCCTGGACCGTGTCGTCGAGCGCCTCGGCCAGCGCCCGGATCGAGCCGTGCGGCAGCACGATGTCGGCGTCCAGGTAGAGCCGGGGGAACCGGGCGGTGACCTCGTCGCCGGCGTTCAGCGCGCCGGCCTTGCCCGGCTGCGGCAGGTCGAGGACCCGCACGCCCTTGCGGGACGCGGCGACCGCGGTGGTCGTGTCCGAGCAGCCGTTCGCCACCACGGTGATCTCGAGCGGCGGGGCCTCCGGGTCGGTCAGCAGCGCGTCGAGGCAGCGGCCGAGGACGGCGGCCTCGTTGTGCGCGGCGATGACCACGCTGACAGCGCCGACGCTCATTCGTCGCGCGCCGTGGACGTCAGTTCCTCGCCGGTCCGCTGGCGGGGGATGGACACGCCGGCCCGGGCCGGCGGCAGGCGCTTGGCGAGCAGCCGGTTCCAGACCGCGATGTACCGCTCGGCCTGGTGCTCCCAGGACAGCACCTCGGCGAACCGGGCCAGGCCGTCGCGGCGCATCCGGGCACGACGGGCCGGGTCGTCGAAGAGTTCGTTGATCGCGGCGCCGAACTCGGCCGGGTCGCCGGTCGGCACGTAGACGGCGGCTTCCTCGGCGCTGCGCCGGGTCTCGATCAGGTCGACGGCCACGACCGGCAGGCCCCGGCCGAGGTACTCGACCGTCTTCGCCATCGTGGACAGCTGGTTCATCCGGGTCGGCAGGTCGGGCTGGATCGCCACGGTGGCCGAGCGCAGCAGGTCGTCGACGCCCTTCGCGTCGAGCCAGCCGGCGAACTCCACGACGTCGCCGAGACCGCGGTCGGAGACCAGCTTCTGCAGGGCCGGCATGCTCTCGCCGTCACCGGCGACGGTCAGCCGCCAGTCGGTGCGGCCGCGCAGCCGGGTCAGCTCCTCGGCGGCCAGCACCGCGCCCTCGACGTTGTCCTGCGGGCCGAGGACACCGAGGTAGACCAGGTGGTTCGGGGTGCGCCCGGTGTCGCCCTCGGTCTGGCCGGCCACCGCGATCTCGTCGCGGGCCGGGCCGTTGCGGACCACCGTCACCTTCTCGCCGGCGACACCGCGCGACAGTGCGTTCTCCCGGAACGACTCGTTCGTCGCGAAGACCGCCGAGGCGGTCCGCAGGGACATCCACTCGAAGCCGACCAGCGTCCGGAAGACCAGCGGGTTGGGCGGGTTGTCGCCGGACCGGGTCGCGTAGATCTCCGGGCTGAGGTCGTGGTGGTCGAAGACCCACGGCCGGCCCAGCGCGCGGAAGACCAGCGCCAGCGGCCAGTAGACGTCCGGCGGGTTGCACACCTGCACGGCGTGGGCGCGGCCGGCGAACACCTCGCCGACGAGCCGCACGGCGATGCAGAGGAACGACCAGAGGAACTCGAAGGCGAACGACAGCACGCCGCTGCCGAGCACGTAGACCGGGTACGGCTTCAGGCGGGTGTTGCGGCTGCCGGGCAGGGTCTTCAGCGTACGGTCGCCGCGCGGTGCGATGACTGTCACGTCATAACCGGCGCGTTCCAGGGAGAGACACTCCCGGATGACCCGGCGATCACGCTCTGCAGGCAAATTGGCGATGAGGATGGAGACCTGAGGTCGCTTTTTCTGCATTCGCCGCGCACTTCCCTTTCCGGACATCTCACGGGCTGCCGCGCCGTTGCGGGCGCAGTCCTTCGCGGGGAAGACTCTTCCGGAACGGAACATCCACAGCAATGGACCCTGCGGCGGCAACCCTAGTCGAATGTTTTACAGGCGCTCCGGGCAGCCGACGAAACAAAACGGTTCAGCCGATTGACTCGCGGCAATACCTGACGAAACTGGACAGGGCGTCTCAACATCCACTTCTCCGGCCTTCCCCCCAAACCGGATGATCTTCGTGCGGTTCTGACCGAACCGCCAGACGCTCGCCGTCCGGACGGGCCTACCGCTGCGTGGGGCGGACTCTGCACAGTTCCCCCGGACGGTTACACAGGCGGACGGGATGGAGGACGGCGTGCGGGCATCAGCCCCCGACCGGCTGTCGATGCTGCGACACCGGAAACCAGCGGCGGCCGATACGGTGGCGCGGTGACAGCGGTCGAGCCGGCAGCCTCCGAGCGGCACGCGGCATCTCCACCACCGGCCCGGCTGCCGTCGTTGACCGGTCTCCGGTTCCTCGCGGCGTTCCTGGTCTTCGGTTTCCACGTGCACATCGAGCGGATCGTCGCCGACGGGCCGGTCCGCACCGCGATGGAGTGGGTGTTCGGCCCGGGCGCGGTCGGCGTCTCGTTCTTCTTCATCCTCAGCGGCTTCGTGCTGACCTGGTCGGTGCGTCCCGGTGACACCGCCCGCCGGTTCTGGTGGCGGCGGGTCGCCCGGATCTATCCCGACCACGTGGCCACCTGGTTCGTCGCCATGGCGCTCGCGCTGGCCGGCGGCGGGGTCGCGGTGTCGATCTGGCTGCCCAACCTGCTCCTGCTGCAGGCCTGGTCACCGGAGATCGACGTGTTCTTCGGGCTCAACACGGTGAGCTGGTCGCTCGCCTGTGAGGTCTTCTTCTACGCGATGTGGCCGGCCCTGTACCTCGTGGTCCGCCGCCTGCCCGGCCGCGCCCTGTGGCCCGGCGCCGCCCTGATGCTCGGGCTGGTGTGGCTGGTCCCGGTGATCGCCCGGGCGCTGCCCGCCGACGACCGCTACTGGTTCATCTGGGTGTTCCCGGTGACCCGGCTCCCGGAGTTCGCGGCCGGCATGCTGCTCGCCCTGATCGTCCGGCAAGGGCGCTGGCCGTCCCGATTCGGCCTGGCCCCGGCCATGGTCCTGGCGGCAGCGGCGTACCTCAGCGTCCGCTGGCTGCCCGACGACTTCCGGATCGTGGCCGGCACCGTCGTGCCGCTCGCGCTGCTGGTGGCGGCGACCGCCGCGGCCGACGTGGCCGGCGCGCGCAGCCCGTGGCGCAGCTCCACCGCCGTCCGGCTCGGCGAGATCTCCTACGCGTTCTACCTGGTGCACCAGCTGGTCCTGCGACTGGTCGTGCACGGCCTCGGCATCGAGCACACCGCCGTGGCCGGACTCGGCATCGCGGTCCTCGCGCTCGCCCTGGCGCTGGCCGCCAGTTGGCTGCTCTACGAACGAGTGGAGAATCCGGCGTTGCGGCTTTTGTCACGCCGGGGCCCTGCAAAGGCTAAGGCGAATGAATAGCCCGCGGATCGGGAGAAACCTCTTTCCGGCAACGCCGGTGCTAGCATGGCCCGCGTTTGTGACCAGGCGTGAGCCATTGACCGCAGCATCGAACCGACGAAACGGACGAAGGCCGGCGGAGTAAATGACGACCGACAAGAACGACGCACTCAACGGGGGCGACCACCGGGCCCCGAAATCGAATCGACGGCTGATTTTCGCGATTCTCGGCACCCTGGTGGCGGTCGGCGTCGTCGCCGGCGTGCTCCAGGTCGCCGGCCCGGACACCTCCCGCCAGACGGCTGCCGAGGTCCCGTACGCCGGGACCGCCTCCGGCGCCTCGGCGCAGCCACCGGCATCGGGCGCCACGTCCGGCAGCCCCAGCGCCTCGGCGAGCGCCAGTCCCAGTGCCAGTGCCTCGGCCGGCGCGAGCCCCTCGACCTCGGCGTCGAAGAGCCCGTCGGCGAAGAAGCCGACCACCAAGGCGGCGGCGCCCCAGGAGAACACCAGCGCCTGCGGCGCGTTCCCCAAGATGCCCAACGCCTCCTGTACGGGCTACGAGCACACCGGTGTGACGCTGCGCTCCTGCAACGGCACGATCAAGAAGGCGAACGCGAAGCTGGACCGGTGCCGCTTCTCCGGCGGCCTGACCATCCAGGCGAAGAACGTCACGATCACCCGGTCGCTGGTCGAGGGCCGGGTCGGCGCGACGTACCTGACCGACTGGAGCCTCGGCGGCCTCAAGCTGATCGACGTCGAGATCGACGGCGGCGGTGGCGTCGACCCGAACGGCGAGGCCGCGATCGGCAGCAACGACTACAGCTGCCTGCGCTGCCACATCCACGGCACCGGCCGGGGCGCCAACATGGAGCGCAACGTGACGATCCGCGACTCCTACCTGCACGGCTGGGTCTACACCGAGGGCGCGCACCAGACCGCCATCGGGTCCAACGGCGGCGGCAACTTCACGGTGGTGCACAACAACCTGGAGTGCCAGAGCAAGGGCTGCTCGTCGGCGCTGTCGCTGTACGGCGACTTCTCCCCGATCGACGGCGCGCTGATCCAGAACAACCTGTTCAACACCGACGGCGGCTACTGCACCTACGGCGGCTCGACCGACGCGAAGCCGTACCCGATCGGCACCAACATCCGGTACGTGGACAACCTGTTCGGCAAGAAGTTCGGCCCCAAGTGCGGCTACTACGGCCCGGTGGCGACCTTCGAGATGCACGAGGGCAACGCCTGGACCGGCAACCGCTGGCAGGACGGCTCGGGGAACGTCAAGCCGCAGGCCTAGTCGGAGAGAGGCCCGTCCCCTGGAAGGGACGGGCCTCTCTCCGTATCCGCTTCTCAGAACGTGGCGTGGACCTGCAGGATCTCGCCCATCTGCTCGCGGCTCACCCCGCGGAAGAACATCTGACCCCAGACCTCCATGAGGATCAGCCGGGTCACCCACTCGCTCGGGCCGTCGGCGAGCGCCGTCGCCATCGCGGTGTCGTCCAGCCCGTACATGTCGGCCACGAAGCCGTCCTCGAAGAACTTCGCCGAGACGGTGAGCCGCCGGCTGATCGAGACCGGGAAGCCGCGCTTGGGCCGGGCCGCCAGGGCCTGCGGCAGCCGATGGGCCGCCACCTCGCGCACCGCCCACTTGTCGACGATGAACGGGTGACGCTTGTCGTTGGCGCGCAGCGTGCGGCGCAGCTTGTAACGGTCCGGCAGGTTCACCGCGAGCTTGGTGAACTCGGGCGCCAGGAACGGGAAGCGCGCCTCCAGGCCCCAGGCCATGCCGAGCCGGTCGTTGCGGTGCAGCAGCGAGACCAGGTGTGACTGGGCCAGGTCGAGCGAGGTGATCCGGGACCGCCGGTCACGCCGCTGGATCGCCTCGCCTATCGAGGCGCCGCTGCGGCCGCCCACCAGCTGGGACTCGAAGCCGGAGCTCAGCTCGACCAGGCGCTGGGCGAAGGTGTCCTCCGGGTGCGGCCAGAACAGCTTCGCGGCCTTGGGGGACAGAGCGGCCAGCCAGGAGCGCGGCACCGCCTTGGCCTTGCCGATCAGGTCGAGGACCGGCTTGAGGGCCTGGTCCGGGTACCCGATCATGTACTCGTCGCTGCCCTCGCCGCTGAGCAGCACCTTGATGCCGTCCGCGGAGGCCAGCTTGCAGACCGCGTAGTACGGCAGCGCGTTCAAGTGGTAGATCAGCGGGCCGTCGTTGAACCAGGTCACGTCGGGGATCGACGCGACGATGTCGGCGTCGGTCACCCGGACGGCGTGCAGCTTGAGGCCGAGCGCCTTGGCGAGCGCCTCGGCGGCCGGCCGCTCGCTGTCGTTCACCACGTCCGCGTGGTAGAGCGGCACGTCGGCCCGCTCGCGGGCGGCGAGCGTGGAGATCAGGCTGGAGTCCACGCCGCCACTGGCCAGGCAGGCCAGCGGGGCGTCACTGACCAGCCGGGAGCGGACGCCCGCGCCGATCGCCTCGTCCACCCGGCGGACCACCTCGGCCGACGGCGCCTTGGACAGCTCGCGGTAGAGGGAGTCGTCGACCCAGTCGGTGATCCGGGCGAACAGCGACCGGTCGATGGTGCCCTTGCGGCGGTCGTAGACGAGCCGCTCGCCGGGCCGGACCGCGAACACGCCCTTGTACAGGGTGCGGTCGCCCCAGGTCATCGAGTACCCGAGCAGCGCCGCGTTGATCGAGGCGACGCTCGGCTCGGCCGTGCCGCCCCGGCGGGCGACCAGGGCCTTGATCTCGGAGCCGAAGAGCAGCCCGCCGTCCGGCGTCTTGGTGAAGTAGAGCGGCTTGACCCCGTGCACGTCCCGGCCCAGGGTGAGCGTCTCCTCCCGGGTGTCCCAGGCGGCGACCGCCCAGTCGCCCTCCAGCTTCGGGAATGCCGCGGCCGGCCCGTGCAGCGCGATGAGTTCGAGCAGCACCTCGGTGTCGCCGGTCGAGTGCACCTCGACGCCGGCGGCCTTGAGCTCGTCGCGCAGCTCCCGGAAGTTGTAGATCTCGCCGTTGAAGGCCAGCACCCACCGGCCGTCGGCCGAGCGCATCGGCTGCGCCGCCGCGTCGCTCAGGTCGAGAATGGACAGCCGGACGTGACCGAGGCCGACGCCGGGGCCGGTCCACACGCCGTCGGCGTCGGGCCCGCGGTGCCGGATCGGCTCGAGGGCCTCCCGGATCTCACCCGCGGTGACGGTGCCGTCGGCGTGCGTGCATCGTCCCACCAGACCGCACACGTGGGGTTCTCCTTAGGGTCGGGCCTCGGCGGCCACTAGAACGTTGAGCAGGAAAGCGACGGTGGAGGGGTCGGCGTCCCGCCGGCCGGCGAGCACCTCGTCCAGCCACGTGGAGGAGACGATTCCGGTCTCGCGCAGGGCGGCCGGCCGGTCCGGCTCGGCACGCCAGTGACGCAGCACCGCCGCGCTGATCGTGCCGGCACCCAGCTGGCTGCGGCGGCCGCCGGTGACCCGCTGGCGGACCTTCGCGGTGGTCTTGCGCAGCGCCACGCGGGCCAGGGCCGCGCGGGTGGCGAGCCCGGCCTCGCCGAGTCGCGCCGGCACCAGCCCGGAGTCGAGCGGGATCGCGGCGAGCGCCGGGTCGAGCCGCTGCATGATCTGACCGGTCAGCCGGGAGCCGCGTTTCTGCTCCGGGGTCGGGATCAGCGCCAGCTCCATGAACCGGCGGTCGAGCAGCGGATTGACGAAATGCCTGTCGATCGCGGCCGGTGTGCCGTGCGCGCCGGCCCACCGCTGGGTGCGCTGCCACAGGTAGAACTCGTCGGTGGCGCGCAGCCAGTCGCTGTCGAAGCCGGCGAAGGCCTGCTCGGTGGCGGCCAGCGCGTCCCGGCGGGCGGCCGTGACGAAGTCCGGGTCGAGGGCGTCGGACGCCACCGCCTCGTTGACGAAGAGCCGCCAGTCGGCGAGCCGCTCGATCAGCCGGGCCGAGGTGGCGGCACCGCCCGGCTGACCCGCGTAGTAGAAGCCGCGGGCGGTCTCGCCCCCGGCGCCGGAGAGCCGGTGGCCCTGGCCGAGGTGGGCCTCGAAGAGGCTGAGCGGCGCGAGCGCGAGCGGGCTGGCCGAGCACTCCAGGGCGGCCGCCGCGGCGATCGCGGCGTCGTGCGCCTCGGCGTCGCCGACCGGCGGCTGCAGGTCGACCCGGAACACCTCGTGACGCAGGCCGCCGAGCTGGCTGAGGCGCGCTGCCACCTTCGACTCGACGCCGCCGGCGACGTCCAGGGTGAGCGCCTGCAACCCGTCGCGCATCTTCGGCGGGATCGCGCAGAGCAGCAGCCGGGAGTCCTGCCCGCCGGTCAGCTGGATCACCGTGTCCGGGTGGTCGGCGATGTAGCCGGTGTGGAAGTCCCGCAGGATCGTCGCCATCTCGTCGACGACCTCGTCGAACGACGGGCCGGCGCCGGACGGGGTGAGCGAGTCCTCGGCGTAGCGCCGGATCCCGACCCTGCCGCGGTCCAGGACGGCCAGGCAGCCCGGGCCGAGCTTGGCGACGCCGGCGAACGGGGTGGCGGTGCCGAGCTGCCAGCCGACCAGGCTCTGCACGCCCAGCGCGGCGGTGTCCAGCCCGGCGCCGGCGAGCCGGGCCAGGGCGCGGGCACTCGTGGAGACCGCGGCGACGCCGTCGCCCTGCCAGTAGTAGAGGTGCCGCATGCCGAGCCAGTCGGTGGCCATCACCACCGGCGTGCCGGCGGCCGACTGATGCGCCGCTCCCCAGGGCGGCAGCACCGCGGCGAGGGCCGCGGGGTCCGGCGACTGGCCCTCGGCGAGCAGCCGGGCGAGCACGCCGGCGTCCAGGTCCGCGGCGCGGTCACGGACCGACCTGGTCAGTCGTACGGTGAAGCCGGCGCCCGGATCGGCGACCGCGTCGCCGGGCTCGGCGCCCGAGAAGGCCACCCAGCCGTCACGCGTGCGGTGCGCGGTGGCCGAAGCGTCGAGGAGATCGGGCCGGGGCGGGCCGGTCTGACCGGAGACGGCGATGAAGCCCCTCACGGGCGCGGATCGACGGCTTGGCATGGACGCATGGCAGCCACTCTAGGGAGTCCGGTGGGTCCCGGGATCCTCCGGACAGTCAGGGCGGATCAACTGCGGTACCGCCCTTATGGGGCGGCTTGGCCGAACTTGTGAAGGCAGGGTGCCACACGCTCTGACCTGTCGGCTCCACGACTGCGTCCGGTACGTCCGTTGATCAGCCTAGTGAGACGGCGTCACTGGGCAGCCTGTGGCCAGTCACGTATCCTGACCGTGTTTCCCGCCGGTCCGCCGGGCGGCCGGTCTGCGGTCGTCCTTGGGGCGACTGATTCGCCGGCGTTTCGACGAGAGGACATCGTGGATCTCTGGGATCTCACCAAGATGCTGTTCCGGCGGTGGTACATCTTCACCCCGGTTCTGCTCGCATCTATGGGCCTGGTTCTGGCTATGGCGCAGACGGTCAAACCGGACTACAGCGCGACGGGCCACCTCCAGCTGATCCCACCGAACGAGCGGGTGGAAAAAGGTCAGGTCGTCAAGGTGAACAACCGGTGGCTGGATCTGGGCTTCCCGGCGCTGGGCTCGGCCGTCATCCTGCAGTCGCAGACCGAGCAGGTCCTCTCCGAGCTGACCGCGAAGGGCTACACCGACAACTTCACGGTCACCATGGAGTACGGCACCACCTACCTGACGATCGAGGCCATCGGCTCGTCCAAGGAGCAGGCCGTCGGCACCGTGCAGGCGCTGATGAAAGAGGTCGACGAGATGGTCGGCGAGCTGCAGGAGCAGTTCGACACGACCAAGCAGGACCAGATCACCACGCTCGCCCTCGACCAGGGCGACAAGGTCGAGGCGGTCACGTCGAAGAAAAAGCGCGTGATCATCGTGGCGACCGGTATCGCCCTGATGCTCAGCGTCGGCCTGTCGATCGGCATCGACGCGCTGATCCGGTTGCGCCGCCGCCGGGCGGCCGAGGCCGCGGGCGGGCCGGACGCCACGTCGTCCGCCGCCGCGCAGCACGACTCCGGTTCGGCGAAGGTGCCGCTGGTCAACGCGGACGCCACGGTGGTGCTGCGCACCCCGTCCATGGTGAGCCGGTCGTCGGCACAGACCAACCGTGCCCGTGAGCCGCAGAAGCCTCAGCAGTCGCAGTCGCAGCCGGTCCAGCCGCAGTCGGCCCGCCCGGACGAGACCGTGCGGATCTTCACCCCGCCGACCCAGTCCCGGCAGCAGCCTGCCGAGGACGAGGGCGCCCGGGCCAAGGCCGCTGTCCGCCCGCCCGGCCGTGACCAGGGCGCTGCCTCGGTCAACGGTCAGAGCCAGGGCCGGCCCACCGGTCCCGGCTGGCCGGGCTCCGTACCGATGAACGGCCAGAACGGCGTCAACGGCGACGGTATGGGAAGACAAGAGCTCAGGAAGTGAGCACGGTCGGCTACCACCCCAGCGACTTCGAACCGTCGCTGGTCCACGCCGGCACCTACGCCACGCGCCGTCAATGGAAGATCGACGTCGCCTCGATGGTGTGCATCATGATCGGGTTCCTCTACCTGATCCCGGGCACGCTGATCGTTCCGAACATGTCGTTCGCGGGCCGGCCGGCTCTGCTGATCTGCTTCGCCCTGTTCTGCTGGTGGGCGCTGACCCGGCTGAACCACCGTCTCGCGATGAGCGGTCCGCAGCCGATGCGGTGGGCCGCCTTCGTCTACCTGCTCGGCACCATGGCGTCGTACCTGGCCGGGATGCTGCGCGGCCTGCCCGGCCTGGAGGCGAACGCGCAGAACTTCGCGATGCTGCAGATCCTGCAGTTCATCGGCATCACGCTGATCGTGGCCGACGGCATCCCGAACTGGGCGCGTCTCAAGGGCGTGCTGCGCGTATTCCTGTGGTGCGCCGGATACATGGCCGCGATCGGCATCATCCAGTCCACCGCACAAATCAATTTAGCTGAATATCTGATTCCGCCCGGCCTTGAGGTCAAGGGCAGCATCATCGGTTTCTCGGAGCGCGGATCCGATTTCTACCGGGTCGCCTCGACGGCCGCCCACTACATCGAGTTCAGTGCGCTCATGGCGATCGCGGTGCCGTTCGGGATTCACTTCACCCGGTTCGCCGAGCGTAAATGGCACCGTTACACAGCGGGATTCTGCACGGTCCTGTGCGCGGCGGCGCTGCCCATGTCGATCTCGCGTACCGGCGTGGTGGCCCTGGGCGCCGTCATGCTCATCATGCTGATCCCGTGGGGCTGGCGGATGCGCTACAACATGATGCTGCTCGCGGTCGGGATGATGGGCGGCCTGGCTGCCGTGCGGCCCGGCCTGCTCGGCACGGTGACCTACATGTTCACCGGCGCCGACGAGGACCCGAGCATCTCCGGGCGCACCGACGACTACGAGCTCGTCGGTCACTGGTTCTCTCAGCGGCCGTGGCTGGGTCGCGGCCCGAACACCCTGGTGCCCGAGCTCTACCAGGGCCTGGTCCTGGACAACCAGTGGCTCTACACGCTGGTCACCCAGGGCATCGTCGGCGTCGCCGTCTTCGCCGGCATGCACCTGACCGCTATCGTGCTCGCGGTGATCGCCTGGCGGCGCTCGGAACGCCCGGAGGACCGTCACCTGTGCGCCGCGCTGGTGTCCGCGCAGGTGGTCTCGATGCTCGTGGCGGCGACGGTCGACTCGCTCTGGTTCACGTCGTTCGCGATCACGGTTTTCCTGCTCATGGGCGCGTGCGGTACGGTCTGGCGGCTCACACACCCGACGGCGACGGTCCGTACGTCACGGGTGCCCGTACTGTCGGATTAGGGTCTCCCCGCTATCGGTCATCCGCCTATGTGTCGACTGGACCTAACGGCTGATCGTACTTTCGTCCTAACGCTTGGCTTTAGAAGTCAACGTGTCATGGCGGTTGCACGGGCGTGCCGATAACCTACCGGCGAGCAACGGGGGGTGTTGCTTTCTATGGGAATTCGGAGGAACGCCGTGCGCGGCGATTTTGGTGTTTTGCCGTTAACTCGGCGTTTGGGCGGAAAAAAATGGCGGCGTGTGCTCGCGGTAACCGGAACGGTGCTGCTGGCCACGACGGGCGCACTGGTGGTTCAGGTCTCCGCTTCGGCCGCCGTCGAGCCGTGTGGCCCGGCGAGCAACGCGATCGTCTGTGAGAACAGCAAGGACGGAACGCCGCGCGACGTCTGGGACGTCGACGGCGCCGGCGACCCGGACATCCAGGGCTTCGCGACCGACATCAGCGTGAACGTCGGCAAGAAGATCGACTTCAAGATCAAGACGACCGCGACGAACTACTCGATCACCATCTACCGCCTCGGCTACTACGACGGCGACGGTGCTCGGGAGATCGACACGGTGCCGTCGACGCCGCACCCGAACCAGCCGTCCTGCGTGAGCCACACCTCCACGGAGATCTTCGACTGCGGCACCTGGGAGGTGTCCGGTTCCTGGACGGTCCCGGCCGACGCGGTCTCCGGTGTCTACATCGCCCGCCTGCAGCGGCCCGGCGCGAACGACGGCAGCCACATCCCGTTCATCGTGCGCAACGACGCCAGCCACTCCGACCTGTTCTTCCAGACCTCGGACACCACGTGGCAGGCGTACAACACGTACGGCGGCTCGAGCTTCTACACCGGCGGTGACAACGGCCGTGCCTACAAGCTGAGCTACAACCGCCCGTTCGCCACCCGTGGCGGCGTGACGGCGCGCGACTACCTGTTCAGCAACGAGTACCCGATGATCCGGTTCCTCGAGGAGAACGGGTACGACGTCAGCTACACCACCGGCGTGGACTCCGACCGCCGCGGTGAGCTGATCAAGAACCACAAGGCGTTCCTCTCCGTCGGCCACGACGAGTACTGGTCGAAGGACCAGCGCGAGAACGTCGAGGCCGCTCGTGACGCCGGCGTCAACCTCGCCTTCTTCAGCGGCAACGAGGTCTACTGGAAGACCCGCTGGGAGGAGAGCGTCGACGAGCACGGCACCGCCTACCGCACGCTGGTCACCTATAAGGAGACCTGGGCCGACGACAAGATCGACCCGTCCGACGAGTGGACCGGCACCTGGCGTGACCCGCGGTTCAGCCCGCCGTCCGACGGCGGCAAGCCGGAGAACGCGCTGACCGGCACGATCTTCATGTCGAACAACGCCAGCTTCGCCATGAAGGTCCCGGCCGCGCAGGGCAAGCTGCGCTTCTGGCGCAACACCGGCGTCGCGAAGCTCACCGGTGACGCGGTCGCCACGCTCGCGCCGAACACGGTCGGCTACGAGTCCGACGAGGACCTCGACAACGGGTTCCGCCCGGCCGGCCTGATCCGGCTCTCCACCACCACGGCCGAGACGCCCGAGTACGTCCAGGACTTCGGCAAGGTGGTCCTCCCGGGCACCACGACCCACCACATGACGATGTACCGCGCTCCCAGCGGCGCTCTCGTCTTCGGCGCCGGCACCATCCAGTGGGCGTGGGGCCTCTCCGAGGTCCACGACGGCCAGGTCGCCGACGCCGACGAGGACATGCAGCAGGCCACCGTCAACCTGCTCGCGGACATGGACGCGGCCCCGGTCACGCCGATGAGCGGCATCGACGTCACCCCGGCCAGCACCGACACCGTCGCACCGACCGCGACCATCACCACCCCGGCGAACGCGGCCACGGTCGCCAACGGCAGCCAGGTCACGATCTCCGGCACCGCCACCGACACCGGCGGCGTCGTCGCGGGCATCGAGGTCTCCACCGACAACGGCGACACCTGGCACCCGGCGGACGGCACCACGAGCTGGTCGTACAAGTTCTACGCGGCCGGTCTCGGCACACAGACCCTCAAGGTGCGGGCCACCGACGACAGCGGCAACATCCAGGGCACGCCGGCGAGCCGGACGCTCAACCTCACCGGCAAGGTGACGCTGTTCGGCGACCGTGTTCCGAAGACCCCGGTCTGGAACGAGAGCTCGCCGTACGAGCTCGGTGTGAAGGTCGTCCCGCAGACCGACGGCTACATCTCCGGTGTCCGCTTCTACAAGGGCGAGGGCAACACCGGTACGCACGTCGGCACCCTGTGGAGCGCCGACGGCGAGGAACTCGCGACCGGCACGTTCGGCGACGAGACCGCGACCGGCTGGCAGACGCTGAACTTCGCCACCGCCGTCCCGGTCACGGCCGGTACGCAGTACGTGGCGTCCTACTACGCGCCGAACGGCCACTACGCCGGTGACGCGCAGGCCTTCGTCTTCTCCGACTTCGTCTCCGGCCCGCTGGTCGCGCCGCGGTCGTCGTCGGTGGGTGGCAACGGCGTCTTCAACCAGGGCAAGGGCTTCCCGAACAGCTCGTACGACAACACCAACTACTACGTCGACGTGCTGTTCGTGGACAACGGCAGCTCGGCGCCCGTGGTGGTGGCGAACACGCCCGGCGCCGGTGCCACCGGTGTCGCGGCCACGGTCAAGCCGACCGCGACGTTCTCCAAGGCGGTCGAGTCGTCGTCCGTCGAGTTCGCGGTGAAGAAGAAGAGCGACGGCAGCGCTGTCGCCGGGACCGCGGCGTACAACGCCACGACCCGCGTCGTCACGTTCACGCCGAGCGCCGCGCTGGCGTCCGCCACGGAGTACACCGCGACGGTGACCGCCGAGGACGGCAACGGCAACGAGGCGGAGAAGTCCTGGTCCTTCACGACCGACGTGGACACCACGACGGTGGCCAGGCTCTTCCCGGACACGCTGAGCCCGCAGACGCCGGCCACCACCGACGGCAACCCGGTGTCGCTGGGCACGAAGATCATCCCCGCTACCAGCGGCAAGATCATCGGCATCCGCTTCTACCAGGGCCCGGGTAACTCCGGGGCGCACACCGGCACCCTGTGGGACTCCGGCGGCACCGAGCTGCGCAAGGTGTCGTTCGGCTCCAGCACGGCGACCGGCTGGCAGACGGCGCTCTTCAGCTCGCCGGTGAACGTCACGGGCGGCCAGACGTACGTCGTGTCGTACTTCGCCCCGAACGGCCGGTACGCGATCACGCCGAACTTCTTCGACAACACGTACACCAACGGCCCGCTCACCGCGCCGGCCGGCGTCAACGGTGTCTACGCCTACGGCGGCGACACGTTCCCGGACGGTTCGTACAACTCGACGAACTACTGGGTGGACGCGCTGTTCGTGGCGAACGAGGGCGGCGGCGACCCGACCCCGACGCCGACGACCGAGGCGCCCAGCCCGACCCCGACCACGCCGAGCCCCACGCCGACCACGGAGGCACCGAGCCCGACGCCGACGACCGCGGCGCCCAGCCCGACCCCGACCGGTCAGCCGGTGACCCTGCCGGCCGGAGCGCAGACCATCTACGGCGCCGACTACACGCCGGCGAACAGCAGCTGGAACGACGCGGCGGAGCTCGAACTGGGCGTGCGGTTCAAGTCCGACGTGGCCGGAAAGGTCCTCGGGGTGCGCTTCTACAAGGGCGCACAGAACATCGGCACCCACACCGGAACACTGTGGACCGACGGCGGCGACCAGATCAGGACCGGCACGTTCGCCAACGAGACGGCGACCGGCTGGCAGAACCTGATCTTCGACTCGCCGGTGACGCTGACGCCGAACACCTGGTACGTGGTCTCGTACCACACCACCACCGGCTTCTACGCGATCACCCAGAACCAGCTGGCCGACCACGTCGTCAATGCGCCGCTGACCGCCGAGATGTATGGATCCCGATACATGTATGGCACCGGCCAGCAGTTCCCCGGCAACGCCTCCACGCATAACTATGGGGTGGACGTCATCTTCAAGGCTGACGCCTCTTAACCCGTTCACCGGCCGGTGGGCGACGGTCACCGACTGTCGTCCACCGGCCGCTGTCAGAGGAAAGGATCAGCTGATGCGCCTGCTCGTCGGGCTGCACCACCTGGAACTCGGCGGCAGCCAGCTCAACGCCCTGGACCTGGCCGTCAGCATGCGGGACCACGGTCACGACGTGGCCGTGTTCGGCATCCACGACGGCACCCCCGGCCCGGTCGCCGACCTGGCCCGCTCGGCCGGCCTCCCGGTCATCCTCACGCGCCACCCGGCCGAACGCGGTCGCCGGGTGGCGCCCGCGCGCTGGGGGGTGGCCCGCGCGCTCACCGCGGCGGCCCGCACCCACCGCGCCGACCTGCTGCACGTGTACGAGTTCCCGCTCTCCCTGGACGCCCTCTTCGGCCCGCACCTGAGCCTCGGCGTACCGGTGGTCACCACCATCTACGGCATGGCCGTGCCGAGCTGGCTGGCCCGGGGCCCGGAGCTGGTGATGGGCAACCGCGACCTGACCGACCAGGCCCTCGCCTTCGGGATGTCCGCGCACCTGATCGAGCCGCCGGTGAACACCGACAGCGACAACCCGGACGCGGTCGACGGCAAGGCCTTCCGGACCCGCTACGGCATCGCCGACGACGAGCTGATGATCGGCGTCGTCTCCCGTCTCGAACCGGAGATGAAGGCCGAGGGCATCGGCCGGGCGATGGCCGCGCTGCCGCTGATCGGCGACGACCGGCTGCGGCTCGTGGTGGTCGGCGACGGGCCCTCCTACGCCGACCTGGAGGAGCGGGCCCGGGCCGTCAACGCGCAGCTGGGCCGCCCGGCCGTGCTGATGACCGGAGCGCTGACCGACCCCCGCCCGGCCTACGCCGCGACCGACATCGCCATCGGCATGGGCGGCTCGGCCCTGCGGGCGATGTCCTTCGGCGCGCCGATCGTGGTGCTCGGCGTGGAGGGCTTCTCCCGCTCCTGCACTCCTGAGGACTTCGACTACTTCATCACCAACGGCTACTTCGGGTACGGCGGCGGCGACCTGGATCCGGCGCCACTGGCCGCGCAGATCGCCGAACTGGCCGCCGACCCGGTCCGGCGGGAGCGACTGGGGGAGTGGTCACGGCGTACGGTCGAGGAGCGCTACAGCCTCAAGGCCGCCGCCGACGCGCTCGGTGAGATCTACACCAAGGCGATGGCCGCGGGCCAGCGCCGCCGCGTCGGTGCCGCCGCCCGCGTCGCGGCCCACAAGGCCGTGGCCGACCTGCTGCCCGCCGCACTGCGCAGAGGAGATCAGTGAAGCCTGGCATCTCCGACGACGCCTCGCTGGGCGCCAAGGCCGGTCGCGCGATCGGCTGGAGCTTCGCGAGCACCGCGCTGGGCCGGCTCAGCACCCTGGCGATCGGCATCGCGCTGGCCCGGCTGCTCGGGCCGGCCGAGTTCGGCACCTTCGCGGTCGCGATGGTGGCGCTGCTGGCGGTGCTCAGCTTCAACGAGCTCGGGGTCAGCCTCGCCATCGTGCGGTGGCCGGGCGACCCCCGCGAGATCGCTCCGACGGTCGCCACCATCTCGGTGCTGACCAGCGTTTTCATCTACTTGGGCTGCTTCCTCGGCGCACCCGCCTTCGCCGAGGCGATGGGCGACCCCCGGGCCACATCGGTGGTGCGGGTCCTCGCGCTCAACGTCATCATCAGCGGGCTCGTCGCCACGCCGGTGGCGCTGCTGCAACGCGACTTCCGCCAGGACCGCAAGACCATCGCCGACCTGACCACCACCTGGACCAGCGCGATCGTCTCGATCGGCTGCGCGGTCGGCGGGCTGGGCGCGATGAGCCTCGCGATCGGCCAGATGACCGGCGCAGCCGCGGGGGCGGTGCTGTTCTTCTGGTTCGCCCCGCAGGGCCTGCGGTTCGGGTTCGATCGGGTCCAGGCGCGCAAGCTGCTGAAGTTCGGCCTGCCGCTGGCCGGTTCCAGCATCGTGGTGTTCGCCGCGCAGAACGTGGACCGGCTCCTGATCGGCGCCCTGCTCGGCCCGGTGTCGCTCGGCTACTACGTGCTCGCCGCGAACCTCTCCAACTGGCCGATCAACGTCTTCTCCGCACCCGTACGGGCGGTCGCCCCGGCCGCCCTGTCCCGCCTGCAGCACGACCCGCCCACCATGCGGCGGACGTTCCTGTCCACGGCCGGCCTGCTGGCCGCCGTGGTGCTGCCGGTCTGCGCGGTGCTCGGCGGCCTGGCCGAGCCGGTGATCCGCCTGGTCTACGGCGAGGTCTGGCTGCCGGCCGCCTCGGTGCTGGTCTGGCTGGCCGCGCTGGCCGCGTTCCGGATCCTGTTCGAGCTGATCTACGACTACTTCGTGGTCCTGGCGCACAGCCGCGCGGTCTTCACCGTGCAGGTGGTGTGGCTGTTCGCGCTGATCCCGGCGACCTGGGCCGGCGCGACGACGGCCGGGCTGAACGGCGCGAGCGCCGCCCAGGTGGCGGTCGCCGGTCTCGTGGTGCTGCCGTTCTACCTCTTCGAGCTGCACCGGGACGGGATCCGGGCCACGAAGTTCGGCGCCCGGCTCGTGCTGCCGCTCGCCGGGGCCGCCGTCGCCGCCGGGATCTGCGCCGGTGTGGTCGCGCTGGGCCTGCCCGACCTGCTGACCCTGGTCATCGGCGGCACGGCCGGCCTGGCCGTGATGGCGCTGCTGGGCTACCGGCTGCGGGGCGTCCTCCGCGAACTGCGCGCCACCGGCGCCCAGCCCGCCGAGCCGGCCCCGGTCTGATCCGCGTCCCACCCACCTGCCGTTCCGAGATCTGCGGATGCGGAGAACCCGCCTGATCATCGCGATCAGGCGGGTTCCGTCTGTTCCGGGAACTCAGGGGATGCGGACGACCGCCGGCGACCAGGCGTCCTTGATCAGCAGCTGCGGCTTGCCGGAACCGTCGGCCGGCACCCGCCACACGTCACTGGAGGCCGAGCCCTGGCCCTCGCGCGGCAGCCCGTAGATCACCGTCTCGTCGTCCAGCCACTCGACCTGGTCATCGATGCTGTTCGTCTCGGCGAGCAGCGCCTCCTTGCCGGTACGCAGGTCGTACACCGCGAGCCGCCACTTGCCGGCCGGCAGATCGCCGTGCTTCTTGAACGCGACCCGGGTCCCGTCCGGTGACAGCGACGGGCACTCCACGTCGCCGCGCAGCGCGTTCACGGTCTGCGTGGACAGGCTGCCCTCGACGAGCCAGGTCTTCCCGCCGGACGCCGCCGTCGCGTAGAACCGGTCGTCGTCGACGAACGTGACACCCCAGAGGTTCTTGTCCGCCGCGGTGATCGTCCTGCCGTCGACGGTCAGTGCGAACTTCTCGATGTCGCCGACGACCTCGCCGTCGGTGCGGGTCACGATCGTCCGGGTGGAGAACTGTCCCGGGTTGGCGTAGGAGTCGCCGAACACGAAGGTCGTGGTGGCCGCGAGCGAGCCGTCCTTCGACAGCCGCGCACGGCTCGGGATCCCGGTCAGCGGAAGATCCCGGGTGGGTGCCCACGAACGGTCGAGCAACTGCGCCTTGTACGTGGTGACGAGTCCCCGGTCCGCCGAGAGGCAGAGCGCGTCCTCACGGGTGGCGTAGACCCGCTCGCAGGACGCCTGGGTGAACGCGCGGGCGCCACCCGGGTCGTCGAGCGGCACGATCGCCACCCTGCCGTAGCCGTCGCCCAGCGCGGTGCTGCGGAAGACCAGATGACTGGAGCTGCTGACCGCGGTGATGGCGCTGCTCGCCACGGTCGGCACGGCCGGCGCGGCGGCGAGCTGCTCGGCCTGGTCCTGGCGGACCTGCCAGACGTATCCGGCCGCGCCGAGGACGGCGACCACCATGATCGCGGTGAAGAGGTAGACCCGGGTTCGTACGGTCACGCCGCCACCTCCCGCCGGTCGATGCCGCGCAGCAGGACCCACGCGGCCGGGATCGCCGCGGCCAGCAGCACGGCGAAGAGCACGAGCGACCAGCTCGGCCCCTGCACCGCCCAGAGCAGGCCGAACAGCACCGACGAGGCGAAGCGGGCCAGCGCCACGACGGTCTGGGCCGCCGAGATGCCGCTGCCCCGGGCCTCGGCCGGGACCAGGCGGCTGACCAGCGCGGGCAGCACGCCGTCGGTGGCCGCGTAGAAGACGCCGAGCAGGACCAGGGTGCCGAGGGTCAGCCCGAGGCCACCGGCCGGCAGCGCGCCCAGCAGATAGGCGAGCAGCAGCGCGCCGTGTCCGGCGACCAGCACCTTGGCCCGGCCCACCCGGTCGGCGAGCCGGCCGAACGGCACGGCCAGCAGCAGGTACGCGATGTTCGTGCCCACGTAGAGCAGCGGGAAGTAGGTGGCGGCGAAGTCGTCGCGTTCCTGCAGGGCCAGGTAGAGGAAGCCGTCGCCGACGGTCAGCAGGCCGAGCACACCGGCCGCGACCAGCGGTTTGCGCAGCGGCCGGGCGGTGATCTCCCGCATCGCCTGGCGGAACCCGATCCGGGCCTTCGCGCCGGTGGTGCGCAGGTTCGGCACGAAGAGCACCAGGACGGCCAGGCCGGCGATGGCGACCGCGAACGAGACGACCCAGATCGAGTCGTAGCTGTTCGGCACCGCCGCGAGCAGGGCGAACGCGACGATCGGGCCGATCGCGGCGCCGATCGTGTCGAGGGTGCGGTGCACGCCGAACGCGCGGCCCAGCATCTTCGGGTCGGACGACTCGGCGATCAGGGCGTCGCGGGGCGCGGTGCGCAGACCCTTGCCGAGCCGGTCGGCGGTCACCACCGCGGTGATCGCGGCGAAACCGGTGACCGGAAGCATCGCGATCCGGCTGAGCGCGGACGCGCCGTAGCCGAGCACGGCGACCCACTTGGGCTGGCCGCCGCGGTCGCCCGCGTACCCGCCGGCGATCCGGACGAAGGCGCTGACGCCCTGGTAGATGCCGTCCAGGAAACCGTAGGCGACGGTGCTGAGACCGACCGCGGCGGTGAGGTAGAGCGGCAGGACCGAGGCGACCATCTCCGAGGAGACGTCGGTCAGCAGGCTCACGATGCCGAGCAGGATCACCGTCGAGGAAACGCGCCGGACGACGCTGCCACCTTCCGGTTTGTCGGACCCGGGCCGGTCACGCAGCGACACGTACACGTTTTCTCTTCCACCTTCCGGACCGTGGAGATCACAAACGGCCGGGCCCCACCTTAGTGGCGTCGGTGACGCCCGGTCGCGGTCCGTTCTGCCCGATCTTCCGGCAATTCGGACCGCGATGCTCCGACGTTCAGCCAGCCAGCGCGGACTTCAGGACCTCAGCGACCCGCTCCTGCTGGCTCGCTGTGATCTGCGGGTAGATCGGCAGTGACAGGATCTGCGGGGCGACCGCCTCGGCGTTCGGGTACGACCCGCCCAGCGACGCGAACGCTCCGGTCCGGTGCACCGGGATCGGGTAGTGGATCGCCGCCCCGACACCGTTCTCGTTCAGCGTCGCGAGCACCTCGTCGCGGCGCGGCACCCGGATGCAGTAGATGTGCCAGACGTGCTCGTTGCCGTCCAGGGTGACCGGCAGAACCACGTCGTCCAGGCCGGCGAGCAGCTCGGCGTAGCGGGCGGCGGCAGCGCGGCGGCGCACGTTCCAGTCGGCCAGCCGGGCCAGCTTGGCGCGCAGCACCACGGCCTGAAGTCCGTCCAGCCGGCTGTTCACGCCGACCAGATCGTGGTGGTACTTGCGCAGGCCACCGTGGCTGCCCAGAGTGCGGACCGTGGTGGCCCACTCCTCGGAGGCGGTGGTCACCGCTCCGGCGTCGCCGTACGCACCGAGGTTCTTGCCCGGGTAGAAGCTGGTCGCCGCGATGCCGTCGACGCCGGAACCCCTGCCGTGCCGGGTGGCGCCCTGCGACTGCGCGGCGTCCTCGACGATCACCACGTCGGTGCGGCCGAGCCGGTCCAGGCCGGCCCGCAGCTGCTCCACCGCGGCCAGCTGGCCGTAGAGGTGGACCGGCGCGATCGCCTTGGTGCGCGCGGTGACGGCCGCGAGCGCGGCTTCGACATCGATGAGATAGGTACGGGCGTCGCAGTCCACCAGAACGACGGAGGCCCCGGTCCGGGCGACCGCCTCGGCCGTCGCGATGAACGTGTTCGCCGGCAGGATCACCTCGTCGCCGGCGCCGACGCCGACCGCACGGAACGCCAGCTCCAGCGCGTCGGTGCCGTTCGCGACGCCGATGCAGTGCGCCAGCCCGGAGAACGCGGCGTACTCCTGCTCGAACGCGGCCACCTCGGCGCCGCCGATGAAGGCGGTCTCCGCGATGATGCGCTTGAAACCGGTCTCGACCTCGTCGGCCACCTCGGCGTGGGCGGCGGCCAGGTCGACGAGCGGGATCCTGTTCATGCTGAGGTGACTCCTGCCGGATCGATGATGTGGGTCGCCAGCCGCGCCTCGAGGTCGGCGATCTTGGAAAGGAGATCCTGGGTACGCAGCCCGAGCGTCTGCTTCACCGACCGGATCACGTCGGCTGCCGGAACCGGCCCGTCCCCGTCCAGTTCGACGGTGTGCAGCCGCAGGACCCCGTCGCCGGTCAGCACGTCGACCCAGCCCTCGGCGGACGAGCGGCCGACCGGGCGGCCGGGCACCCGGCCCTCGTAGCGCGGAGCGTCGAGCCGCGGCTCCGCCCGGTGCACGAGCAGCCGGCGCAGGCCGAGGTAGGTGTAGGCGGCCGGGAACGGCGGACTGAGCGCCCGGATCAGCCGGTCGAGCCCGGTCGTGGAGGACGACCAGTGGATCTCCCCGTCCTCGGGCAGCCGGGTGCAGCAGTAGGTCGCCGTACCCTCGTCCTGCTCCTCGCCCTGGTCCCCGGAGAGCCGGCGGCGGACCGCCGCGGCGATATTCTCCCGCTGCAGCTCGTTGAGGCGATCGTAGAGCGTGGCGACGGTGTCCTGCGGGCCGATCGGGACACTGCCGCTGTAGAGGACGCCACCGGCGTCGAGCGCCGGCTCCAGGCAGTGGATCGCGATGTACGCGTCCGCCTCCCCGTTGATCAGCGCCCAGTTCACCGTGGCCCGGCCCCGGTAGCGGGGCAGCGGGGCGTAGTGCACGTTCACGAACGGGATGCCGGCCAGCATGTCGGCCGGCAGGATCCGGTCGTACGACGAGACGACCACGGCGTCCGGCCGCTCCCGCTGCACCACCTGGCGCAGCGAGGTGACCGAGGTGTCGCCGACCACGGGGATGCCGTGGCCGGCGGCGAGAGCGGTCGTGTCGTCCTCACCGGCACGCAGCAGCGCCGCCACGGTGAACTCGCCGGTCAGGCCGGCGAGCGCGGTGGCCGTGGTGGGGCCGATGCCGACCAGGACGACACGGGGGCGCTCAGACGAGCTCATCCACGAACTCCCGATCCTCCTCGGTACGGTCGGCAGCCGGGCGCAGCAGCACCTCCGCCACCTTCAGACCGCCCGCCTGCAGCCGCACGATCGGGTCCGGCCCGACCGCGGACGGCAGGACGCCCATGTGCCCGGCTCCGGGCGCGTTCTCCGGCCACACCCGCACACCGCGCGCGGCGAGCCCGTCCCGGTCCAGGTCACCCCAGTACTGCGCGACCAGGGTGTCCGGCCAGCGGGCGGCGAGCGCGTCCAGCTCGTCCGCCGTGAGCACCGACGCGCCGGTCGGGCGCACCGCGACGAGCAGCGCCTCCGGCTGGTCGGCGGTGAGCAGCTCGTCGAGCGAGTCGCCGGCCGTCACCTCGGCGCCGGCCCCGGTCAGCCCGCGCACGATGAAGTCGCTGAACGGGTTGTCGCAGAGCACCGCGATCCGGCTGCGGTACGCCGGGATCCCGGCGTCGAGCAGCTGCTTCACGGCCATCAGCCCGAGATAGGAGAAGACGTCCACGTCCGGGTGCCGCTCGTTGGTGCCGGCCACCTCGACGCCGTGCTTGCGCAGCGCCGGGATGTCCAGGTCGGAGCGGCCGGCCTCGGCCTCCCACGCCTCGAACATCAGCGGCACGACGGCGGTCGGCTTCATCAGCGCGACCATCGCCTCGTCGATCGGGCGCACGTGACCGCTGTTCGTGACGACGTCGGCCCGGGCGATGTCCTCGGGGCGCCGCTCGGTGGTCACGGTGATCCGCCCGGCGACCCCGGCCGCCTCGGCGAGCGCCATGACCTGCGCGGTGACCTCCTCGACGCTGCCGTACCGGGTCGGGCGGGTGAGCGCCACGACCTCGGCGCCGGCCAGCGCCGCGAGGACCGGGGTGACCGCGTACGGCCCGGTCGCGGCCTCGGTCAGCACCACCCGGCCGGACAGGTCCAGCCGGGTCTCGGCCACCGAGCGCCGCATCAGCCGCAGCAGCCGGTCGCCGCCGAGGCCGGGCTTACCGGCGGTCATGCCTTGCCGCCGGCGAGGTCGCGCAGGACGCCGACGATGTGGTCCTGGTCGTCCTCGGTGAGCTGGTGGTGCAGCGGCAGGATCAGCGAGTTCCTGGTCAGCCGCTCGGTCACCGGCAGCGGCGGCGGGGTGACGTCGGCGTAGGCCGGCTCCAGGTGCGACGCCATGATGCCGCGCCGCGCCGAGACGCCCTTGGCGGCGAGCGCCGAGAGGACCTCGTCGCGGTCCACCGGGAAGCCGTCCAGCAGCACCCAGAAGGACTGGTAGTTCGTCTGCCCGTAGGCCGGGTCGCGGACCGGGATCAGCCCGTCGATGCCGGCGAGCAGCTCCTGGTAGCGCGCGGCGAACTGCCGGCGCTGCGCCACGAGACCGGCGAGCCGGGTGAGCTGCACGAGCCCGACCGCGGCCTGGATGTCGGTCATCCGGTAGTTGTAGGCCGTCTCCAGGTACGCCTCCAGCACCGGCTGCTTGCTGGCGTGCCGGTCGGCGGCGGAGACGTTCATGCCGTGCTCCCGCAGGCGCTTCAGCCGGACCGCCGCGTCGGCGTCGTCGACCGTCACCATGCCGCCCTCACCGGTGGTGATGAGCTTGCGCGGGTGGAACGACCACGCGGCCACCGCGGCGCCGGTTCCGGCGGGCTGCCCGTACGCCGTGGAACCGGCCGCGCAGGCGGCGTCCTCCACGAGCACGACCCCCCACCCGGCGGCGGCCTTGCGCAGCGCCGCCGTGTCGAACGGCACGCCGCCCTGGTGCACGGCGATGACCGCCCGGGTGCGATCGGTACGCACCGCGTCGAGCGTCTCCACCGTGACGTTGCCGGTTGCGATGTCGACGTCGGCGAAGATCGGCGTGGCGCCCACGTAGCGGACCGCGTTCGCCGTCGCGATGAACGAGAACGACGGGATGATCACCTCGTCGCCCGGGCCGATGCCGTGCAGCACCAGTGCCAGGTGCAGGCCGGTCGTACAGGAGCTGACCGCGACACCGTGGCCGGCGCCGACGATCGCCGCGAACTCCTCCTCGAACTTCGCGACCCGCGGGCCCTGCGCCACCCAGCCGGAGCGGACGGCGTCGGCAGCGGCCTGCGCCTCCTCCTCACCGAGCAGGGGGATCATCACCGGGATCTTGCGCTGCTGGTTCACTTGGACGCCCGCCACCAGTCGACGAGGCCCTGCAGGCCCTCGGTCAGGGACAGCTCGGGACGCCAGCCCAGCTTCTGCTCGGCGGCGCTGATGTCGGCGAGGCGGCGGGTGACGCCGTTCACCGCGCGGGCCGGGCCGTGCTCCGGGGCCAGGTCCGACTTCATCACGTCGGACAGCGCCTGGGCCAGCTCCTTGAGGCTGGTCTCCTGGGCGCTGGCGATGTTGAAGACCTCGTCGGTGACGTCGGCCCTCGCCGCCAGGATGTTGGCTCGCGCGATGTCCGCCACGTGCACGAAGTCCATGGTCGCGAGGCCGTCGCCGAGGATCAGCGGCGGCGTTCCGGCGGTGATCCGCTCCATCCAGCGGATCAGCACCTCGGTGTAGAGGCCGTGGATGTCCATCCGCGGGCCGTACACGTTGAAGTAGCGCAGGGCGACGTAGTCGAGGCCCTTCATCGCGTGGAAGCTGCGCAGCGTGGCCTCGTTGAACGCCTTCGCCGCGCCGTAGAACGTGTCGTTGTTGTACGGGTGGTGGCGCTCGGTGGTCGGGAACTCCTCGGCCAGGCCGTAGACCGACGCCGACGAGGACGCCACGAGCTTCTTGACGCCTTCCTCGGCGGCCGCCTCGATCACGTTGAAGGTGCCGTCGACCAGCACCTCGTTCGCGAGCCGGGGCTCCTCCGCGCACTGCGTGATGCGGATCGCCGCCAGGTGGAAGACCAGGTCCTGGCCCTTGGTCAGGTCACGGACCAGCTTCTGGTCGCGGATGTCGCCCTCGACCAGCTTGACCGGGCCGTTCTCCAGCGACCAGGCCAGGTTGTCCTTGCGGCCGCGCACGAAGTTGTCGAGAACGACGACCTCCGCGGCGCCGCCGCGGACCAGTTCGTCGACGACGTGCGAACCGATCGTGCCGGCCCCGCCGGTGACGAGAGCGCGTGCGCCCTCGATCTGTACCCCAGTCACGCCATGTGCCCTTCGTCGAGCTTGATCATTGTTCCGCCTTCGGCGAGGCTCCGGGAAGCCGCCTGAAGAATCTCCAGCACCCGCAGGCCGGACCGGCCGTCGGTCAGCGCCGGCGTACCCGTCGTGATGGCCCGCGCGTACTCGTCCACCATCGTGCGCAGCGCCTCGCGCTCCACCAGCGCCGGGGCGACCATGTCACCCGAGCGGTAGGAGATGCGCAGGTCGCGGCGCTCCTCGTCGCCGAGCTCGTCGGCCGCCGTGACGTCCACGCCCCGGTCGTAGATCGAGATCCGCTGGCTGGGGTTGAGGTCGTCCCAGACCAGGGTCTTCTTCGACCCGCCGATGATCGCCGTACGGATCTTGACGGGCGACAGCCAGTTCACGTGGATGTGCGCGATCGCGCCGTTGCTCAGCTCCAGCGTCAGGTAGGCCACGCAGGCCCGGCCCGCGCCGATGCCGTCCGCGCCGTGCGCCGCCACCGCGATCGGGCGGATGCCGGGCGGCAGCACGAAGTCGAGGATCGACAGGTCGTGCGGGGCCAGGTCCCACACCACGTCGATGTCCTTCTGCACCAGGCCCAGGTTGATCCGCACCGAGTCCAGGAAATGCAGGTCGCCCAGCTCGCCGGCGTGCACCAGCTCGCGGATGCGCAGCACGGCCGGCTGGTAGCAGTACGTGTGGTCGCACATCAGCGTCAGGCCCCGGCGGTCGGCCTCCTCGACGAGCTGGACGCCCTCCTCGTACGTGGAGGCGAGGGGCTTCTCGACCAGCACGTGCTTGCCGGCGCGCAGCGCGGCCAGGGCGACCGGCAGGTGGGTGCCGGCCGGGGTGGCGATCGCGACGGCCTTCACCTCGGGGTCGGCGAGGACCTCGTCGAGGCTGGCCGAGACCTGGACGGTCGAGTACCCGCCGAGGACCTTCCGGGCCCGCTCGACGTCGAGGTCGCAGAGCCAGCGCAGCCGGAACTCCGGCGAGGCCTGGAAGTTGCGGACGAGGTTGGGGCCCCAGTAGCCGGCCCCGATGACGGCGACGCCGATCGGGCCGTCCTTTTTGTCGTGAGAAGACACGGACATCCGTTTCGTTCGGGAAGCCAGGGCTTCAGGAGCGGGTGGTCAGTGGAGTGAAGAAGGCGAGCAGCTCGCCGTCGAGCCGCTCCGCGGAGTACTCGGACAGCACCCGCTCGGAGGCGACCCGTCCGGCCTTGGCGAAGGCCAGCGGATCCTCGTCGTAGGAGGCGCAGGCGGCCTCGACCGCCCGGGCGAACGCGAGCAGGTCGTTCTCGGCGACCGGCGAGCAGTACGCGGGGTCGAAGAATTCCCGGCCGGCCAGGCCCGGGTAGCCCACCACGTAACTGCCGCACGCCATCGCCTCGGCCGGCGGCAGGCCGAAGCCCTCCCGGTCGCTGAAGCTCAGGGTGATCGCGCTGTCCCGCATGATCTCGGCGACCTCGGTCTCGCTGCGGTTCACGATCGGCACGACGTCCCAGCCGTCCAGCACTCCGCGCGAGCGCAGGATGTGCAGCAGCTGGTCGCGCTCGCGCTCGCGCCGGGTGGTGGTGAAGCTGATCCGCCGGCCCGGCGTGCCGTCGCCCGGGTGGAACAGATCGGCGTCGATCACGTTGCGGACCCGGTGCACCGGGATGCCCGGGAAGGCGTACTCCAGCAGGTCGGCGTTGTCCTGCGACACGGTCAGCAGCGCCTTGAGGTTGCCGAAGCCGGCGTACGGGCTGCCCTTGCCGGTGGTCTCGTACGGCACGAAGTCCCACGTGTCGTACGCCCGCTGGTTGAAGATGACCATCGTGACCCAGGCCGGCAGCCGGTCCAGGGTCGGGCCGTACCACTCCGGCACCACCAGCACGTCGGCGCCGGTCAGCTCGACGTCCGGGGTGTAGACCACCGGGGTCTCGTGCTCGAACCAGGTCGAGCGGAAACCGGGGGTGCCGTGCAGCACCCGGGCCCGGACGCCGAGCCCGTTGAGCGCGTCGACGTGCCGGTAGATGACCCGGATGCCACCGACCGCGGCGTCCAGGTCGGGCGCCAGGTAGTAGATGGTCGGCACGTCGGCGCCGCGCTCGACGTAGCGCAGCTGCGGGGGCTGCCGCCGGCGCATCTCGGCTCGCAGCCGGTATGCCTCGAGAGATCGGCTCGCCAGGCCGGTGATTCGACTCATTCGATGTCCTCGCAGCGCATAGCCACCGTCCATGGTGGAGTTGTCCGGGGTGCGACGGTCAGGGCGGCCGGACGGCCGCCGGTGGCGCAGGTGGCCTGCGCCCGATCGATCTCGGTGCTCCAGCTCGGCCCGTCGGCGCGCGGGTTGCCGATGCGCAGGTTCACCACCGCGACGACCGCGAGCAGGACGGTCAGGGCGTACAGCGGCACAGGACTGCCGCCGGCGCCGGGTTGCAGCAGCGCGACCAGGGCGACCACCACGAGCATGGCCGGCGCCACCGCGTACCGCGGCGCGGCCACCCCGGAGAGCAGCACCGGAAGCAGGTAGAGCGCGGCGCTCTGCACGGCGGCGACGGCGGCGAGCACCCATAGCGGGCGGGTCACCCGGCGCACCGCGGCGAACAGCGCCGCCGCGATCACCAGCCAGGCGAATCCGGCGAGCGCCACCCAGCCCGCGTCCAGGTCGTCACCGAGCCAGCGCTGGCCGACCAGCGGCGCCGGCACCGCGCGCAGCAGGAAACCGGCGACCGCGACCACCGGGTCCGGTGCCAGCTCGCGCGAGCTGGAACCGGCGAGCAGACCGGCCAGCTGCACGGCCAGGCCGGCGGCGAGCGCGCCGCCCAGGACCTTGCCGAACCGGTCGCCGCGCCGGGCCGCCCGGAACAGGGCGAGCGGTACGAACGCCAGCACCAGGATGTCGCTCGTCGCCACCAGCAGCACCGTCGCCACGGCGACGACCTGCCCGGCCCGCCCGCGCGGACTCCAGAGGAAGACCCAGAACAGCGCGTACAGGCCGTACCAGTGGAAGTTCGCGATCGAGTTGAGCACCTCGTCCTGCGCGACCGGCACGACCACCACGACGGCCGAGACCAGGATCCGCGACAGCAGCGAGGGCAGGTGCGCGGCGCTGGCCACGAAGACCAGCACGGCCAGCAGGGCGGTCGTCAGCGCCGCCGAGATCGCCAGCACCGCCGCCGCGGCCTCCGCCGGCACGGCCGCGGCGAGCGCGGCCAGCAGGCGCGGCACGACGTGGAAGTAGCCGGCGTACGACGTCAGCAGCGCCGACCACGGTCCGTCGGCGTCGGCCTGGGCCAGGAAGACGCTGCCGTCCTCGGCCCAGACCGTGTCGAGGGAGCCGGGGCCGGGCTGCCGGAGCAGCCCGACCACGACCGCGGCCAGGACCGCGACCACGGCTGCCAGCACACCCCGGCCGGTGACCGGCCGGGGCGGCGGCGCCGCGAACAGAGCGCGGGCCGCCTTCGCGTACGTGTTGTCCGGGGCTGCGAGGGTCAGAGCCGGCCCTCGGCGACCGCCTGGGTCACCCACGGAATCACCTCGTCGAGCATGTCTTCCAGGGAAGTGGTCGCCTCGAAGCCGAGGACCTCCTTGGCCTTCGTGACGTCCGGGACGCGCTTCTGCACGTCGTACTCGAACGGGTCGTCGGAGACCAGGCTGAACGGGGCGTCGGCACCCTTGATCTTGCGCCAGATCACCTCGGCCAGCTCCTGCACCGTGGTGCCCTCGGCGGTCGAGATGTTGAAGTCGTCGTTGCGGGCGGCCTCGTGCTCCATCGCCACGACGATGCCGCGGGCGAGGTCGCCACCGTAGGTGTAGTGACGCACCTGGCTGCCGTCGCCGAGGATGTGCAGCGGGTCCTGGCCCTTGAGCACCTTCTGCACGAGGTCCGGGACGACGTGCGACATGGCCAGCTTGACGTTGCCGGAGAGCACCTCGGCCTCGCCGATCGCGCGGCCCTCGCCGACGCCGACGCAGTTGAACGGCCGGATGATGGTGTAGGGCAGCTTGTACTGGTCCCAGGCGGCCTTCGCGTAGTACTCGACGGCCAGCTTCTGGAAGCCGTACGACGACAGCGGCGGCGGGACGATCCGCTCGTCACCCTCCTTGGACGGCCAGCGGTCGGTCGACTCGAAGACCATCGACGACGACAGGTAGGTCATCTTCTGGAGGCGGCCCTCGCGGTGCGCCTTGATGGCCGCGTCGCAGGAGGCGGCCATGATCCGCTCGTTGGTGGCGAGCAGGTCGTAGGCGTACGCGTGGAAGTAGGAGATGCCACCGATCATCGCCGCGCCGGCGATGAAGTGGTCGCAGTCCGACGCGAGGCTGGTGACCAGGTCGACGTCGCGGGCGTCACCCTCGGTGAAGTGGTAACGGGGGTGGTTGTCGTACGAGCGGGAGACCGGCCCGTACTTGGAGAAGTTGTCCAGCCCGACGACCTCGTGGCCGCGGGACAGCAGTTCCTCCACGACATACCCGCCGATGAAGCCGGCGGAGCCGGTGATCAGAACCTTGGACACGATTTCCCCTATCTGTTAGCTGTTGTTTTCGATGGCGACGGGACGGGCGGGCATCTCGGCCGCCTCGGCTCGTTTGGCGCGGGCGCCGAGTTGCTCCAGCGTGAGCCGCTTGCCGTAGGCGAACCTATACCAGCGCAGGTAGCTGGGGAGGAATCGACCCATGTCAAAGTGAGACTCACCGAGCTGGCGGTCGAGCCAGATGGTCGGGATCTCCGCGACGGGCAGCCGGGCGCGGCACGCCTTCGCGGTCAGCTCCAGGCCGATCTCGAAGCCGACCCGGGACTCGATCCCGACCTGGCGGACGAAATCGGTGCTGTACGCCTTGAAGCTGTTCGTGGCGTCCTGCGTGCCGACCCGGGTCATCTGGTAGAGGCTGCGCCCCGCCCAGCGCGACAGCAGCCGCTTCAGGCGTGGGCCGCCGACCTGCTGGCCGCTCGGCATGTAACGGGACGCCGCGGCGACCACCACACCCCGCTCGACCAGCATGGCCAGGGTGTCGATCTGGCGCGGATCGTCACAGCCGTCGGCCATCGTGACGACCGCGACCGGCGCCAGGGCCGCGTCGATGCCGAAGCGGATGGCGTTGGCCGGCCCGCGGCCGTAGGTGTTGAGCACCGGCCGCACCCGGGAGTCGGCCATGGCCAGCTTCTCCGCGTACGGGACGGTGGTGTCGTCGGGGGTGTCGTGGACGATGAGGATCTCCGCCGGCAGGGTCACGTCGCGCAGCAGGCGCTCCATGTGCGGCAGGATCGCGTCACCCTCGTTGTAGACCGGGATGACGACCGTGACGCGGGGTTTCACACCAGCACTCCGCTGCGGGTCAGCCCCCACATGTCGATCAGGGGGAGATCGGTGTCGAGCTCGGCGTACTCCTTGTGGGGAGCGGCGATGATCAGCACGTCGGCCTTCTCCAGCACCTCGTCCAGTCCGACGAAGCGGTCGTCGGCGATGTGCGGGTCCGTGCAGAGGACCGATTTGGCCTTGAGGGTCAAGAGCTTGCGGAGCTTGTACGCCAGACTCTCGCGCGAATCGTCGCTCCCGGCCTTGAACGCCATGCCCAGGACGCCGACGGTCAGCTCGCTCAGGTCGAAGCGGGCCTCGACGCGCGACACCACGTAGTTCGGCAGGCCCTCGTTGATCAGCATGGCGGCGTGCCCGAGGACGAACTTGTTCTGGTTGAACGCTGCCAGCTGCATCGTGTCCTTGAGCAGGCACGGGCCGGCGGCGAAGCCCGGCATCGGCACGTCGGCCGCGCGCGGGTAGTCGTACGTGATGGCGTGCCGGATCCGCGCGTAGTCCACGCCGTAATCGTTCGCCATCATCCAGAACTGATTGGCGGTGGCGAACTTGATGTAGCGCCACGTGTTGGTGAACAGCTTCGCCAGCTCGGCCTCCTCCGGGGAGACCGGGACGATCTGTTCCGTCAGATTCCGGAAAAGCTTCTCCGCGCGCAGGCTGACTTCCGGGCTCCGAGCCGCGACGATCTGCGGCAGGTCGAACAATTCGGTCAGAGCCTTGCCCTCGGCGATGCGCTCCGGACAGAAGGCCAGGTCGACCTCGATGCCCCGATTCCGGAGCATTTTCTCAGTGAGCGCCGTCACTCCCGGATACACCGTGCTGCGCAGTACGACGAGCTGACCGGGCACCAGGTGCTCGGCACAGCGCTCGAGCGCGCGCGGCACGACACCGAGGTCCGGGTTGAGGTGCTCGTCGACCGGCGTGCCCACCACGACGATCAGGTTCTCGGCCGTGCTGACGCTCGCCGGATCCGTCGTCGCGGAGAGCCGTCCGGCCGCGACCACCTCGGTGAGCAGCGCGTCCGCGCCCTCCTCGTCGAACGGCATCCGGGCATCGTTCACTGTGGACACTGCGGTCTCGTTGATGTCGTACAGAGTCACCGACTGGCCCCGCGACGCGAGCGCGATGCCCAGCGGCAGCCCCACCCGGCCACAGCCGCCGATGATGACGACGTCACGTGTGAATTGCTTTGTCCCCACTGGTGTGTTTCCCCCAAACCGACGGACCGGCTCCGGTGACGGGTCGGATCCCTGTGTTGTGGTCCCGAGGCCCGGAACGGCTCGATGCTATAGAGCACCGTGGTGCCTGACCGATGCGTTTGTCGAGTTCCGAACAAGGGGTTGAAACGAGGGGCCAGCGACCATTAGCCGGTCCGCTGGAAGCGTCACCGTTTCGGCCGATTCCGCTACCGTATCGGTTCCCCAGGAACACCGGCAGCACTAGTCTCGTGCCCATGACCGACACCACAGCGCGCGAGGGTGTGACCATCGCGCCGACCGCCGATGTCGACGACCGCGCCACCATCGGCGAGGGCACCCGGATCTGGCACCTGGCCCAGGTCCGCGAGGACGCGACGCTCGGCAGCGACTGCAACGTCGGCCGCGGGGCGTACGTCGGCCCCGGCGTCAGCATCGGCGACAACTGCAAGCTGCAGAACCACGCCCTCGTCTACGAGCCGGCCGTGCTCGCCGACGGCGTCTTCATCGGCCCGGCCGCGGTGCTGACAAACGACGAGTACCCGCGGGCCGTCACCCCGGACGGCCGGCTGAAGACCGGCGACGACTGGCACGCCGTCGGCGTCACCATCGGCGAGGGCGCGGCCATCGGCGCCCGGTCGGTCTGCATCGCCCCGGTGAGCGTCGGCCGCTGGGCCCTGGTGGCCGCGGGCGCGGTCGTGACCAAGGACGTGCCGGACTTCGCTCTCGTGGTCGGCGTCCCGGCGAAGCGGATCGGCTGGGTGGGCCGGGCCGGCCGCCCGCTGACCGCCAAGGGCGACGGCGTGTGGGTGTGCCCGGAGACCGGTGCGGAATACCGCGAAGAGGACGGCGTGCTGAGCGAGGGCTAGACGGCGAGGGCCGCCCAGACGACCTTCCCTCCCGGCGCCGGGGTGCTGCCCCAGCGCCGGGCCATCGTGTCGACGAGCAGCAGACCGCGGGGCGCAGCCGGGTCGGCCGAGCCGGGACCGGGCAGCACCGGCACGGCGGCCGACCCGTCCCGGACCGCGACCACCAGGTAACGGCGTCCCAGCGTGAGCCGCAGATCCAGCATCGTCTGCGCGTGCACCACGGCGTTCGTCACCAGCTCCCCGGCGACCAGGGCGGCCCGCCCGGACAGGTGCGGCAGCCCCCACCGGGCGCAGGCGGCGGACGCCAGCTCGCGGGCGCGCTGCGAGGCGCCGGTGACCGGCAGCAGCATGTCGCTGATCACCGGGTTGCGGCGGCCCGGCTCGGCGGCGAGGGCCTCGTCGACGCTCGCGTGCACGGCGAGACCCTTCGCGAGCTGCCCGGAGAAATGGGGATCGGCGGTGCTGAAGAGCATCGGGGTACCCGGCCACCGGGCTGCCTGCCGGGCCGCGACCAGGAAGACCGCCGCGGCGGCCGGCTCGACGAGCACCGTCCCGGCCAGGTCGACGACGACCGCGTCGGGTTGCTCGACCACGCACTTGAGCAGGGCGGCACGGACCCGCGGCACGGTGGACACGGAGAGTTCGCCGCTCAGGCGGAGCAGCAGCCGCGTCCCGATCGGCTCGACGTGGCACCGGATGGCGCTCACGGTGATCTGAGCGCCGATCGCCGGGTGGCCGGGTGCGGCCGGAGTGCCAGGGCGGGGGAGGACAGCACGGTGGCGACACCGGCGGCGCTGAGCGCGTCGGCGACGATGTCCCGGGCGTTCGTGACGTAGTACGAGCATCCCCGCACCAGCGCCGACTGGCGCCCTTCGAGGAGACTGCGGATCCCGGCCGCGGCCAGGAACGGCACACGGTCCAGGTCGACGACGAGGGCGTGGATCCCGGCCTGGTCGGCGGCGTTCTTGATGATCACGCTGAGCGCGTCGCTGCTGTCGTTGTCGACGTCGCCGTGAACGGCGAGCCGGACGATCCCCTCACCCTCGTCGTGCTTACGAACCATGAACGGGCCGTTCATCGGCAGTCCTCTCGTGGGCCGGCACTGAAGATCCTGCTGCACCACGCGAGATGTAGACAATTCCTCTGCATTTGGTTCATTCTGCGGGGCGACGGCCGGTCAGACGACCCGAAACGAAGGAGTCAGACAGCCGGGTGCACCACCACGACCGTGCTCGGGCTGTGCCGCAGCAGGTGCTGGCTGACCGAGCCGAGCAGCATCCCCCGCACCGCGCCCCGGCCCCGGCTGCCCACGACCACGAGCTGTGCCCGGGCGGCGGCTTCGGTCAGCGCCTCGGCCGGGTGGGCCACGCTCACCTCGGCGACGATCTCCAGCCGGGGGTACGCGACGCGCACCACGGTGACGAGCTCGTCGAACGACGCCCGCTCCTCGCTGGTGACCGTCCTCGTGACCAGTGGCGTCTCCTCCCAGAGCCCGGTCACCGGCGGCCACGTCCGGATGACGCGCAGCGGGACGTGCCGGGCGGCGGCCTGCCCGGCGGCGAACTCCAGCACCGCCGCGGCCTGCGCCGAGCCGTCCACGCCGACGACCACGGGCGCCGCCGGCGACGCCTCGCCCCGGACCACCACGACCGGGCAGTGGGCGTGCGCGCTGACCGCGGAACTGACCGAGCCGAGCAGGCCGGCCACCCCGCTGTGTCCGCGGCTGCCGACCACGACGAGGCGCGCCTCGCCGGAGCGGACGATCAGGGCCGCCGCGGCGGGGGAGGCGACGGTGGTGGCGGTCAGGTACACCGCCGGGTGGGTCTCCTTGGCGGTCGCCACGGTGACGTCGAGGTGCGCGTCGAGCGCGGGCGCCGGTGGCACGGCGGCCGGTCCGGCCCAGTACGGCCAGTCGTCGGCATAGACGATCTCGGCGGGCATCCCGGTACGCGTGGCCTCGTCGAGCGCCCAGTTCAGGGCGGCCCGGGAGTCGGGCGATCCGTCGTACCCAATGATGATCTTTTGATTCATGGGGCGGCCCTCCTCTGTGTGATTCCAGGCTGCCGCGGCGGGAGCGCCTGTCACAGGGCCGTCGGTCCTGCCCGGGCCGGGACCCTCGGCCGTGAGCCCGGTCGCCGCCTGTGTCCGGTGTTACTGGCTCCGCCCGCCGCCGCCTCTAGAGTGGCGGCATGAGTGATCGCCCGCTGACCTTGATGACCGTGCAGGCCCACCCCGACGACGAGGTCACGAGCACCGGCGGGGCGCTGGCCAAGTACGCCGCCGAGGGCATCACCACGATCGTCGTGACCTGTACCGACGGTCGCTGCGGGGACGGGCCGAACGGGGTGAAGCCCGGTCAGCCCGGCCACGACCCGGAGGCGGTCGTCGCGACCCGGCGGCGGGAGCTGGAGGCCAGCTGCGCCGCGCTGAAGGTGTCGCACCTGGAGATGCTCGGCTACCACGACTCCGGGATGATGGGCTGGGACACGAACAGCGCGCCCGGATCGTTCTGGTCGACCCCGGTGGACGTGGCAGCCCGCAAGCTGGCCGCGCTGATCGAGAAGTACCGGCCGGACGTCCTGGTCACCTACGACGAGAACGGCGGCTACGGCCACCCCGACCACATCCAGGTGCACCGGGTGACGATGGCCGCCGTCGAGCTCGCCGCGGTGCCGAAGCTCTACATGAGCGTCTTCCCGGAATCGTCGATGACGAAGGTGGGGGAGCGGATGCGGGAACTCGGCATCGGGCTGGACGAGCTGAACTCCGAGGAGGCGCAGCCGGAGGGCTGGCCGGACGAGAAGATCACCGCCTGGGTGGACGTGGCGTCCGTCATCGATCAGAAGTTCGACGCGTTGTCGGCGCACGCGAGCCAGGGTGACGGTGCGTTCTTCATCGGCCTGGGACGGGAGACGTTCGGCGCGGTGATGGGCGTCGAGGCGTACGTGGGTGTGGGCTTCTCCGGTGCCGAGACGGACCTCTTCGAGGGCCTGCGTTAGTCCGTCAATCCTGGAAGCAGGCCGCCGACTGCGGTGACGCCGCCTCCGAGAGCTTCCTCCCGATGCGCTTGAGCTGGTCGACCTCGTCGCCGGTGAGCACGTCGAAGACGAGTCGCCGCGCCTCGCGTACGTGATCGGGCGCGGCGGCGACCACCAGCGCCATCCCCGCGTCGGTGAGCTCGGCCTCGACGCAGCGTCCCTCGGTGCTGTCCGAGGTGCGGCGGCGCACCCAGCCCTGCCGTTCGAGCCGGGTGACCGCGTGGGACAGCCGTGAGATCGAGCCGCCGGCCAGGTGCGCGAGGATGCCCATGCGGACCACCCGCTCGGGCGTCATGGAGAGCCAGGACAGGATCTGGTACTCGAAGAAGTTGATCCCCGCATCCCGCTTGAGCTGGGAGTCGATCGCGGGCGGCAGGGTCGCGAACATCGCGTTGAGCGCCATCCAGGCATGCCGCTCGTCGTCGGTGAGCCAGGGGACGTCTGTGCGATCGGTCACGACAGTGCACAATACCCGACCTGCCCACTTGAACATTCAACACTTGCCGTGGCAACCTTGGTGGCGTTGAACATTCAACTCCGCATCAACCAGGGAGAATCCCCAATGGCAGTCCTGCGTATCGACGCCAGCATCCTCGGCCCGAACTCGGCGAGCAGCGCGCTCGCTGACCTGGTCGAGCAGGAGCTGACCTCGGCGAAGCCGGGCACCGAGTTCGTCCGCCGCCACCTCGGCCAGAACCCGCTGCCGTCGGAGGCGTGGGCGACCGCCGTCGGCGCCGGCTACACCCCGGCGGCCGAGCGTAGCGACGCGCAGAACACCGCCGTCGCCCTCGCCGTCGAGCTGGCCGACGAGCTGCGCAACGCCGACGCCGCGATCCTGGCGCTGCCGTTCTACAACTACGGCGTCTCGCAGCACGTCAAGACCTGGTTCGACCTGGCCATGGCCGGCGGCGAGAACGGCGAGAAGTTCCTCGACGGCACGCCGGTCGTCGTCCTCACCACCCGCGGTGGCGCCTACGGCACGGGCACCCCGCGCGAGGGCTGGGACCACAACACCGACTACCTGCGCCGCGTCGTCGGCGACATCTGGGGCGCCGACCTCATCCTGATCGAGCGCGAGTTCACCCTGGTGGGCGTGAACCCGGCCCTGGACCAGTTCACCGAGACCGCGAACCTCATGCGCAAGACCGCCGACGAGGCCGCCTCCGCCGCCGGCCGCAGCCTGGCCGACCGCATCTGACCCACCCCTCGTCGAACGGGCCGCGCCGCTGCTGGCGCGGCCCGTTTACGCTTCCGCTGTGCGGACAGCTCGACGGCGCCTGATCGCCGCCACGGCGTGCCTCCTGCTGATCGTCCTTCTCACCCTCACCACCCTTTCTCTCGTACGGTGGAAAGCCGCCGCCCACCCCAAACCGATCGTCCCGCCCGCCGGGGCGACACCGTGGTCCCCTTCCGGCCCGATCACGGACTACGAACGAGACGTGGGCAACCGGGCAGCCATCATCGCCACCTGGCTCCGCACCGACCGAGGCGACGCGACAGTCCGCGTCTACACCCTGCCGCCCGATTCCCCCTGGCTGCAGTCCCGCAAGCTGGTAGCCACCCAGCTGGACCACTGGGAACAGGTAGGCGACTGCACCGACCGCCCCGAATCCCGAATCCTGGAGTGCGCCTGGCAGGAACCGACCCGCTGGTGGCCCCGAAAGGTCCAGCTGACAATGCTCCGCCCACCACCACCAGGCCGGCCCAACCCGTCGAACTGGCCGGACATCACCACCCTGATAATCGGCTCAGCCCCCAGTGAATAGCGGCGGACCTCTGAGAGACAGCGTGCCCAGATAAGCAACGCCGACTCCATTCGCTGTCGAACACCCGCCGACTATGAATAGCTCGCGAACGTGTCCATTGCCCGGAATGCGTTCCTCCTCAGGGCCGCGATCGTGCCTGCGAACGCCCTCGCCGCCCTGCACGATGGCAGCCCTCTCGAAGGCCTCCACCTCCGCGGCTCGATCCCGAACAACGCTCGCATCACACCGAGGTCCAGCCATTCGAGGAGAAACGCCCCCTCCCGACCCCGGTCCTGGCTCCGACCCCGGTCCTGGCTCCGATCGTGGTCCTGGCTCCGGCTGTGGTCCTGGCTCCGGCTGTGGTCCTGGCTCCGGCTGTGGTCCTGGCTCCGGCTGTGGTCCTGGCTCCGGCTGTGGTCCTGGCTCCGGCTGTGGTCCTGGCTCCGACCCCGGCCCCGGCTCCGACCCCGGCCCTGGACCCGGCCCCAGCTCTGGCCCTGGCCGCTGCTCCAGCCCTGGTATCCGTCGTGTTCGCGGTGCTGTGCTCGGCCGTGATCCTGTGCCCGCCCCTGGTCGTGGGCCACGCTCTGCTCCCGGTCTCGACTCTGGTCTTGAGCCAGGGTCTGCTTGCCCCGGCGCTGCTCTGCGGTCCGGGTCTGCTTGCTCCGGCTCTGCTCCCCGGCCCGGGTCTGCTTGCCCCGGCGCTGCTCCCCGGGCGGAGTTGGGAACTGCCGGCCCCGGCTCAAGCGGCAGGTCCTCACCGAAGGCGGCCCCGGCGGATGCCTGCCCGCTCAGTGCCGAGAGGTCGTCCCGCTCCTTCCGCAACTGCCGCAGGCGCCGGCCGTGCCGCTCCGCCAATCCCCAATCGCGATGTCTCTTGTGGTCACATCGGAATTCCTCCGCGGCCGCCGAATAATTGCGACGCAGCGTCCGGTCCCGCAAATGCCGAGTGGGAAACAATGAAAGCTGCGCCATACACAATCCTCGCTCGCCCCGACCCTTCCGACGAGGCCACCCACAAATAGTTCAGAACACGAAAACCCCCGCCCAAGGACTTAGCAGGTGTTCTAGAGGGTTGTAGCTCGGACTTGTTGCAAAGGTGCGACGTACAGATAGACGCTCAGCAGCGAGCCGCGTTCTTTGCACCGCTTGAACCAGCCGTAGGCGGTCTGCCACGGCGGGAAGTCCACTGGCGGCTGCCGCCAGGAACACCCGGGCCGGTCGAGGTACGAGATCGCGTCCACGATGTCACGGAACGGATGCTTCGGTATCCGCCCGGGCTCCTTGATCAGAGGGAGCATCGGGTCCTACCGCGGCTGCGGTAGGGACAGTGACCCCTGCAGGATGACGACAGCGAGAGGCCGCGTCGGCGAGGGTCGGGGTGTGTCACCGAGAACCAAGCGCTGCGTACGCCTCATCGTCGCGGCCCTCCTGACGGCGGCCGTGATCGTGTTGTTGCGAGAGGAGTTCCCCGATCCGGCATCGCTGCTGAAGGCGTGGCGGGCCGCCGACGTGTGGTGGCTGGCCCTGGCGTTGCTGGCGGCGACCGCGTCGCAGGTGGCGTTCGCTCATCAGCAGAGGGCCCTGCTCGCGGCGTTCGGGGCGCGGCTGCGCAGGCGTGACGCGGTGGCGCTCACCTACAGCCGCAGTGCGCTGAGCATGGTTCTCCCGGCGGGCGCGGTGGTGTCGGCCGCGTACGCCTATCGCCACTACCGCCGGTACGGCGCCACTTCGACGGCCGCCGCCACCGTCACCGTCCTGTCCGGCGCGGTGTCGGTGCTGGCGCTCGTGCTGCTCTACGCGATCGGCGGCCTCTTCGCCGGCCTCTGGTGGGCATCGATCGCGCTGATCGCCGTGATGACGATCGGCGCGGTGTTGCTGAGACGCGCGAGGACTCCGGCGAGGACACCGGACGCGATCAGAACCGCGATCAGGGAGGCCTCGGGCGTACGACCGACGAGTTGGCTGGCGGCGATGACCTATGCCGTGGTCAACTGGACCCTCGACCTCCTCTGCCTGCTCGCCGTGGCCGAGAGCTTCCATCTGACGGTCGGCTGGGAAAGGCTGGCCTGGGCGTACCTGAGCGCGCAGTTGGTGAGGCAGATCCCGGTGACGCCGGGTGGGATCGGGCTGATCGAAGCCGGTCTGCTGGCCGGCCTGGTCACCGCGGGAGCGCCGGCCTCGTCAGCGGTCGCCGTGGTCCTGGGCTACCGCCTGCTGTCGTTCTGGCTGCTGCTCCCGGCCGGGCTGGCCGGGCACTTCCTGCTGAGGAGACACGCGGTAGGTGATGTGCGTGGCGAGCGAGGCCGGACGCACCGCGATCTGTTCCAGCGACAGCGGCGGCACGCCCTCGAAGAGCCGCTGACCGCTTCCGATCGTGACCGGCGTGACGGTGAGGGTGAGTTCGTCGATGAGCCCGACGGCGAGGAACTGATTGATCGTTGACGCGCCCCCGGCGATGGTGATCCGGCCGTCGCCGGTGACCTCCCGCGCCTGCGCGAACGCCTCGTGCACGCCGCCGGTGACGAAGTGGAAGGTGGTCCCGCCCTCCATCGGCAGATCGGCTCGCTCATGGTGGGTGAGGACGAAGACCGGTTTGTGGTACGGCGGTTCCGGCCCCCACCAGCCGGTCCACGCCGGGTCCCACTCACCGCGGATCGGCCCGAACATGTTGCGGCCCATGATGAACGCATCGGCATCGACGATCTCGTCGGTGATCGCCTTGTTCTCCGCGGGCGTCTCGAACATCCAGCGGTGCAGCTGATCCACCGGCCCGTCCCCGAACGGCTTCTCGGCGGTCTGGTTGTGGCCGGCGGCGAACCCGTCGGCGGACACGGACAGGAAAGCGGTCACGAAGGCCATCTCAACGCTCCAAGATCCACGAAAAGCGAACGAGCCACGAAAAGCCGAAGAGCCACGAAAAGCGAAAGAGCCACGAAGAGCCGAAGAGCCACGAAAGCCATGTCCGCAAAACCGGTTGCAAAACGCTGACGGTTGGCAACCTACCGAAGACCGGTTGTAGAGTGCAAGTGGTATCCGGGAGGAACATGTGACAACCGCCGACGAGCACCGCTCCGGCTGCCCGATCAACCTCTCGCTGGAGGTCCTGGGCGACAAATGGTCGCTGCTGATCATCCGCGACATGATGTTCGGCAATCGCCGCCACTTCCGCGCCCTGCTGACCGGCTCGGAGGAGGGGATCGCGTCGAACATCCTGGCCGACCGCCTGCGCCGCCTCACCGAGCTCGGCATGATCACGTCGGTGCCGGATCCCGCCCACAAGCAGCGGATGCTGCTCAGCCTCACCGAGCCGGCCATCCAGTTGGTCCCGGTCCTGGCTCAGCTCGGCGCGTGGGGCCGCCGTCACCTCCCGGTCACTCGCGAGCTGGCGATCCGCGCCGAGCTCCTGGAGCGCGGCGGCCCGGAGCTCTGGGCGGACTTCATGGACGAGTTGCGCGAGCTCCATCAGGGAATCAAGCGCATTCCCGGTACGCCGTCAGTGCTCGATCGCCTGACCGCCGCCTATCAAGCCGAGGTCGCCCGCGCCGCGAACTGACCCGCGCGGTCGAGCACCGTGTTCAGCACCCGCGCGGCGGCCTCCAGGTCGGCGGTCGGCAGATCACCCCAGAGCTGTGAGGTGACGGTGGTGTTCGCCGCCCGCACCCGGTCCCACAGCGCCCGATCGTCATCGCTGACCCGAGCGCCACCGGTGACGGCCAGGGTGAGAGTTATCCACTGCGCCTCGTCCAGCCCGGTGCCCTCCAGGTGCCGGGAAAGGATCGCCGAAAGTGCCTTCTCGGTACGGCCGACGAGCTGAGTGCCGAACGGAATCATCGCTGCCCCCAAATAGTTAGTCGCACTAACGTCAACGTAGAACGTTAGTCTGACTAACGCAAGTGGTAGGATGCCCGCCGTGGAACACGGGGCGGAGCGGCTGCGGAACCTGCGGACCCGGCTGCTGTCGCTGGCCGCGACACAGTCCGATCGCCGGGTGAACGAGGAGTTGTCCAAGGCGGACGCCCGCAAGTGGCACTTCGCGGTGCTCGCCACGCTCGCCGAGTTCGGCCCGCTCAGCCAGGCGCAACTCAGCGACCGGACCGGCGTCTACCGCAGCGACCTGGTCGGAGTGATGAACGAGCTGACCGATCGTGGTCAGGTCGAGCGGGCGCCCGACCCGGCCGACCGCCGCCGCAACGTCGTCTCGCTCACACCGGCCGGCCGCCGGCAGCTGGCCCGGCTGGAGCGGATCCTCGCCGGGGTGGAGGACGAGATCCTCGCCCCGCTCAGCGCCGAGGAGCGTCAGCAGCTCACGCGCCTGCTGACCGCCGTGGTGGAGCGATTTAAGGTTATTTAAGAGTCCGAACCATTGCCGACGCATCGACGCGGGACTTTATTGGGGGCATCCCCGTTCCCCCCGTGAAGGTCGTCCCCATGAAGAAGCGCACGTTCCTCGCCCTGGCCGTTTTCGCCGCTGTCACCCTGGGCGTGACGAATGCCTCGGCCGCCACGCTCGACCCGAGCCTGCCGCCCGGCGGCAACTTCGACCTGGCGGTCTGGCAGTTGCAGCTGCCCACCGGCTCGCCCGGCAAGCCGGACACCATTTCCCCGGCCCAGTTGAAGGGCGCCACCGGCTACACGAATCCGGCCTATTTCTGGACCGATAAGAACGACGGGTCGATGACGTTCTGGGCGCCGGAGAAGGGCGTCACCACGCCGAACTCGAAATACGCCCGCTCCGAGCTGCGCGAGATGAACCGCGACGGCAGCGCCGCGAACTGGACCCTCGCGGGCGATCACACGCTCAGCGCCCAGCTGCGGGTCGTCTCGGTGACCAAGAACGTCGCGGTCGGCCAGGTGAAGCTCGGCACCGGCGGCACGTCGACGAAGCCCCTGGCCGAGCTCTACTACCGGGCGAACGGCGACATCTACCTCGGTACGCAGAACTCGCCGGACGCCAGCGGCCAGACCCTGCACAAGATCGCCAACGTGGCCCTCGGCGTGAAGTGGACCTATGTCCTGAACGTCGTCGGCAACCAGCTCGCTCTCACCGTGAACGGCGTGAAGTCGACCTACACGATCCCGTCCGCGTTCAACCCGTACCGGCAGTACTTCAAGGCCGGCTCCTACAACCAGTCGTCGTCGGAGAGCACGGCGAACGGCGCGAAGGTGAAGTTCTACAGTCTCACGGTCAAGCACGCCTGACTCTTTGCCACCAGCTATGAAGCCCGCCGGCCGGTAATGTCTGACCATGGAGCACGGCCGGCGGGCGACGCTCAAGGACGTGGCGGCGGCGAGCGGTGTCTCGCGGGCGACGGTGAGCTTCGTGCTCAACGACACGCCGAACCAGACGATCTCCGAGGCGACCCGGGCGCGGGTCCTGCAAGCGGTCCAGGACCTCGGCTACAAACCGCACGGCATCGCGAAAGCCCTGCGTGAGGGCACGTCCCGGATCGTGGTGCTGCAGATCGACAGTGGACTGGACGGCAACCACTCGCGCAGTTACCTTCGCGGCCTCGACCAGGAGCTGACCGAACACGATCACCTCCTGGTGGTCCGTCACGGCCCGGCCGGCGAGGAGTCGGCCCGCCGGGTCCTGAACGCGATCAACCCGCGGGCCGTGCTGATCTTCGGTGAGCCGTACCGGAACGGGCGGGTGGTCGAGGACGAGGGCGACGCCCGCGACGGCCCGGCCGCGCACGTCGCGCTGCAGATCGCCTACCTGGCCGAGAACGGTCATCGGGAGATCGCCCTGGCGGTGCCCGAGGCAACGCCGCCGTCCGCGGCACGCCGGTGGTTCGCCCAGGTCGCAGCCGGTGAACTGGGCCTCCCGCCGCTGCGCGACCTGGTGGTTCCGCGGCCCCGCGACGCCGGGACCGCGGCGATCGCGGCGTTCCGGGCCGCGAACCCGTCGGTCACCGCGATCGCCGCCCACGACGACGACGTCGCCTTGCGCGCGCTGACCGCCCTGCACGATCTGGGCGTCGACGTGCCGGACGAGTGCGCGGTGATCGGTTTCGACGACACCGAGTACGGCGCGCTCTTCACCCCGGCCCTCACCACGGTCCACATCGACGCCGAGGCGCACGGCCGGCACGCGGCCCGGGCGATCCTGGGCCTGAATCCCGCTGCTCCGGGCACGGCGCCGGCGAGGGTGATCCCGCGTCAGACGGTCTGACCCGGACGCCGCACGATGAGATGGGCCGCGACCAGCGTGAGGACGCCGACCGGATACCAGATCATGTCGGCCGGATCGAAGTGCGCGCCGAGCACCAGCCGGGCGATCAGGCTGCGGTCAGAGAGATGGCTCGGTACGGGTGTCAGCTGCAGCAGTTCGACAGCCCAGCAGAAGCCGACCGCCACCAGCCCGGCGGTGATCGGCCGGACCGCCGGCGCCACCACGACCACGCCGGCGTAGATCAGCGCGGCGTAGAGAGCGGTCCCGGCGTTCTGCGAGAAGGCTCCGGCCGGCAGCAGCAGCCGGACCGCGAGCCCCGCCACGAGGATCACGAGCGCCACCACGGCGGCCGTCAGCCGCGCTCGCCACATCCCCCCGGTCACCCGGCGACGATAGAGGATGCGATCAAGCGGCGAACCGTTTCGCCTCGTCGCGAGCCCGGTCGTGGGCCTGCCGGCGGGCTGCCTCGGCTCCGGCGGTCGCCAGATTCGGGCGGAACTGAATCGTACGGACATCGCTGATGCCGGACCAGCGCAACCATTCCTCCAGGTAGGGCGCCTGGAAATCGGCTCCGAAGGCCGGGCCGCGCGCGGGCCCGTACACGGCGCTGGTGTAGATGACCGCGGCGCGCTTGTCGCGCAGCAACCCGGTGTATCCCTCGGTCGCGTCGAAGCCGAACACCAGGCCGGGCTGACTCACCACGTCGATGAACTGCTTGAGGATGTACGGCACGCCGGCGTTCCACATCGGCACGCTGAACAGGTAGCGGTCGGCGGCGTCGAATCGGCGGAACGTGGCGATCGCCGCCGCCCACGCCTCGGCGGCCGCGCCCTGCGGCTGCTCACCGGCGAAGACCGCCATCTTCGCGGCGGCGGCGTCCGGCCCGAACGCCGGAAGGGTGCCGTCCCAGAGGTCGTACTCCTCGATCGTCAGATCCGGATCGGTCTCCCGGACCGTGCCGAGGAAGGTGGCGGCCAGCGCCAGCGACTCGGACCGGGGGCCGCGCGGGGAGGCGGAGATGTGCAGCAGCTTGCTCACGGTAGTGCTCCTCGTCAATAGGATGCGTGCGCACGCACATTTCTACGCCAGTGCGTGCGCACGCACAAGAATTCGCTAGGCTGCCGTGATGAGCGACACCGACACCGCCGCCTGGGCCGCGCTGCTGCGGGTGCACGCCGCACTGGTCCCGAAGCTCGACCGGGAGCTGCAGGCGGCCTGCGGACTGCAACTGGCCTGGTACGACGTCCTGCTCGAACTCAACGCCGCACCCGATCGGCGGCTCAGCATGAGCGAGCTGGGGCAGAAGGCGGTGGTGAGCCGTACCCGGGCCAGCCGGGTCGTCGACGCGCTCGCCGAGGCCGGTCTGGTCGTGCGGGAGAGCAACCCGGACGACCGCCGATCCGCGTGGGCGGCCATCACCGAGGCCGGCCGTGCCCGGCTGCGCGAGGCGGCCCCCACCTACCTGGCCGGGATCGAGAAGCACTACACCAGCCGGATGACCGGCGAGGAGGCCCGCGTCGTGGCCGCCGCGCTGGAGAAGGTGCTGGAAGCCGAGCGGTGACCGGCCCAGGGTGACCCCGGTGTGCTGACCCGGGTACGGCACGGGTTCGCGGGCGGGCCCGGGGGCGCGAGCGTGGGAGCATGCGAAACCCGGGGGAACGGCTGACCGCACTGCACACACGGCACGCACGCGTGCTCCTCACCTACCTGGCCGGCTTCGGCGCGGCCGGCGGGCAGAGTCCGGAGGACCTGCTCCAGGAGACGATGATCCGGGTGTGGAACCGGATCGGCGACCTGCCCGAGCGTGACGACCAGGCGCGGCGGTGGCTGTTCGCGCAGGCCAGGGACGTCGGCCTGGAAGCCGTCCGGACCCGGCCCGGCGCCGGAACGGCAGCGGTGCCGGCCGCCGCCGACATCACCGAGACCGTCGTGGAGATGCAGACGCTGCGCGCGGCCGTCGGCGACCTGAGCCGGATGCACCAGCGCATCCTGGTAGAGCTCTACCTGGAGCGCCGGTCCATCCGGCAGGCCGCCCGCCGCCTCGGGGTGCCGGTCGGCACCGCCAAGTCCCGGGCCTTCTACGCGATGAAGTCGCTGCGCGAAGCCATGCTCATCGAGTAGTCCGGGCCGCCCTCTCGATGAAGTCCGCGGTCACCGCCGGGTGCGACACGAAGACCATGTGCGACGCGCCCTTCACCGTCTCCACGGTGGCGTGCGCCCGCTGCGCCATGAACCGCTGCGCGGCCGGCGGGATGTTCTTGTCGGCGCCGCTGATCAGGGTGAAGCTGGGGATGCTGTGCCATGCCTGCGGCCCCGACGACGGCTCGGTCAGGGCCGCCTGGTCGATCGGGCGCTGCGCGATCGCGTACAACTTCGCCTCGGCGGCCGGCACGTCCGCGGCGAACTGCTGCGGGAACAGCTTCGGGTCGATGTAGAGGTCGGTGTGCCCACCCGGCAGCGGCACCTCCTTCAGCGTCGCGCCGAGCGTGCTGCCCGGGAACTTCCCGGAGAGCCCGGCCGCCGTCTCACCCGTCTCCGGCGCGAACGCCGCGATGAAGACCAGGGCCTTCACGTCCGGGTCGTGGGTGGCGGCCTGGGAGATCACACTGCCACCGTACGAGTGACCGACCAGCACGACAGGCCCGGAAACGCTGTCCACGAGCGCCCGCACCGAGGCCGCGTCGGAGGCGACGCCGCGCAACGGGTTCGCCGCCGACACGACCGGATACCCGTCTCTGCGCAACCGCTGGACCACCGCGTTCCAGCCGCTCGAGTCGGCGAACGCGCCGTGCACCAGGACGACTGTCGGCTTGGCCTCGGCACGCGGATGCGCCCCGGCCGCGTGCACGCCGCCGAGCAGCGCGGCGGCGCCGAACGCGACGGTGAACGCGGAGGCGGCGACCTTGGAGATCTTCATGGTTGTCCTCACTTCTTCGAGTGGGCGACGGCCACCTCGCACCGGTCGCGGCCGCCTATGCCGACGACGCTAGGAGCCGGCTGTGGAGGAACAGTGGAAAATCAGTGGGCCTTCTCAACCTGACGAGGGCCTCGCGTGCCGGCGCCGGACGACGGCCCGGAACCGTCAGGCCCGATGGCAGGTTGAGAATCGCTCAGTGGGGAGGTCCACGTGAACCTCCCCGGACCGCGGTCGGCGAGGTTGAATCGGCGGTGTGAGCACGCGATTCGAGATCCTCGGACCGGTCCGGGCCCGGCGCGGCGCCGCCGAGCTCGACCTCGGCGGTCCCCAGCAGCGGACCCTTCTGGCACTGCTGCTCGCCCGGGCCGGATCGGTCGTCAGCCTCGGCGAACTGGTCGACGCGATCTGGCCGGACGATCCGCCGGCCAGTGCCGTGAACACCGTGCAGCGGGCGATCGGCACGCTGCGCCGGCTCATCGAGCCCGGCCTGCCGGTGCGGGCCGCCGGTTCGCATCTGGCCCGGCACGCGTCCGGATACCGGCTGCGGGTCGCTGACGACGACCTCGATCTGCTGCGGTTCCGGGCACTGGCCGGGCGGGCCCGGGGACTGGCCGATCCGGATCAGGCCGTGCGGCTCTACGCCGAGGCGCTCCAGTTGTGGCAAGGCCGCTTGTGGTCCGGATCGGTTTCGGTCACCCGTACCACCGCGGTATTTGCCGCCATCGAAGCGGAACTCGCCCGGGCCGCCCGGGATGGCGCCGACCTCGCGCTGGCGTCCGGACAGGTGCGGACGATGATGCCGGCGTTGCTGCGGATCGGCGGTCTGCGGCCGCTCGACGAGGCGTTACAGGCGAGGATCATCCTGGCGCTGGCCGCCGAGGGGCGGCAGGCCGAGGCGGTCGCGACGTTCCACGAGGTGCGGACCAGGCTCGTCGATGATCTGGGCATCGAGCCGGGCGCCGAGCTGCGCCACGCGTACGACCAGGTGCTGCACCAGCGCACCCAGCCCGCGCCGGACCGCCGCTCCCCGCTCACCCCTGCCGTGCCGGACCGTACTCCTCCGCTCGCTCAGCTCCCCGCCGACCAACCGTTCTTCATCGGGCGGGAGGACGTCCTGCGGCGCTCGCTTGATCTCCTCGCCGAGGACCGGCGGCTCGGGCGGCCCACCGTGGCGCTCGCCTTCGACGGCGGTCCCGGCATCGGCAAGAGCACCCTCGCGGTGCATCTCGGGCATCGGCTGGCGCGATCATTTCCGGACGGCCAGCTCTACGTCGACCTCCGCGACCTCACCGCGGAGGACGCGCTGCGGGGCGTGCTCGGCTCCTTGGGGGTACGCCCGGAGGATCAGCCCGCGAGCCTCACCGCCGCGGCCGGGCTCTTCCGTGGCCTGCTGGCCGGGCGCCGGATGCTGCTCGTGCTCGACGACTGCACCGCGTTCGAGCAGGTCCGGCACCTGCTCCCGGGCGACGGGAAGAGCCTCGCGCTGGTGACCAGCCGGCGCCGGATCACCGAGCTGATCGCCGCCGGCGCGCACCCGCTGCCGCTCGGCCTGCTGTCCCGCCGCGACGCCCACGACGGCCTGGTCCGCAGGCTCGGCCGGCAGCGGGTGGAGGCGGCGCCGGCCCCGCTGCGATCGTTCCTGGACTGGTGCGGCCGGCACCCGCTGACCCTCGCCACCGTCGCGGCCCGCCTGCCGCCCGGAGCGCCACTCGCCGCGATGGTCGCCGTCCCCGGCCCGCCCCAGGCCGACGTCGTCGCCGTCCCCGGCCCGCCCCAGGCCGACGTCGTCGCTGTCCCAGGCCTGGCCCAGGGTGACGTCGCCGCTGTCTCCGGCCTAGCCCAGGGTGACGCCGTCGGCGAGCAGTGCCTGGAGATCGGCGGTGTGCTGGTCGGTGAGGTCGGGGCGGCCGTGGTACTGCGCGGGCGTGTTCTGGAACAGCACCGCCCGGCCGTCGGCGACCAGCAGGGTCTGCACGGCGTTGAGGGCGGGCCTGATCTGATCGGAACCGGGCGGGACCAGGCCGGCGATGGCGTGCACCAGCTCGGCGTCCCCAACGTGGCGGACGGCGACGACCTTCGCCACGTACGCCGCGGTCGGGTGATCGGTGAAGATCGGCTTGAGGTGACCGGCGATGTCGGCGCCGGCGACCTGGCTGCCGTCGAAGCCGACGATCAGCGCGTCCGGCGCGAACACTGCGGCGTACCGCTCCGCGTCCCGCTCGTTCCAGGCGGTCAGGATCTCCAGGTAGACGTCCCGGGTCGTCATGCGCGTCCTCCTGCACTCTTCGACGAAGGGGCTTAGCCGACGCTACCCGGAATCAAGGCACCAGCGGGCCCCGCAGCACCGTGCGGGCGACGGCCTCGTCGCCGGTCAGCCGATCCCACGGGACAGGACGGCGGTTCCAGAGGGCGAGCAACAACTCCTCCGCCGTGTCCTCGATCGCCGCGACCGGCTCCCCGGGGCCGACCACCCACGAGGTGCCGAGATCGGAGGCGGTCAGCCGGACCGCGGCGGCGGGTTCGGCGGCCAGTCCGCGCCGGACCATCCGTGGCACGAACACCTCGATCACCTCGGCGACGCCGTCACCGGCCAGATCCGGGTCGATCGGCAGCGGCCGGCCGGCGGCGTGGTGCGCGTCCCAGAGGTGCACGACCGTCTCCAGTGAGCGGCGGCGCCGCCAGAACCCGACGGTTCGCGGTGGGGCGAACGTCCACGCCTCGGTCTCCGGATCCGCGTCCAGCGCCTCGACCAGGGCGGCGGCGCTCCCGGCGAACCAGGCCTTCACCTCGTCGTTCGGCGTCCCGGCCGGCGGCACCGGCGGCCGGTGGTCGCCGCGCCGCTCGGTGACCGCCGCTGCCGCCCAGAAGTTGCCCTGCCCGAGGTGGGAGGCCAGGTCGCGCAGCGTCCACTCGCCGCAATGCTCGACCGGAATGTCCAGATCGCCGTCGAGGCAGTCACCGAACGCGCCGAGATCGCGGCGCAGGAGAGCGAGGTGGTCCAGGTTCATCCGCCGCAGAGTACCCGCGAAGGCGGGTTCTCGAAGTACCGTTCCTGGGTAAGTGGAAGGCCGCGATGGGCGTAGCCGCGGACAAGGTGGTGACCAGCATGTCTACCAAAGACACACGCCGGGAGTTCGACCGGATCATCGGGAGACTGGCCGCGGAGGACCCGAAATTCGCAGCACCGCGCCCTCTGAGCAGGCAGATGCTCGTGGCGCTCGCCGTGGTCGGCGGCCTCGTCTGGGCCGGTCTCTCCGTGCTCATGGTCGTCTGGGGGGCCGCCGGCGTGGTGCTCACCTGCGCCGTGGTCGTCGCCTTCGTCCTCGCCGTGCTGCGCTGGAACCGCAGAATCTGATGACGAGCCGTGGTGCGGCCGGGCAGGCCGCACCACGGCTGTGTTCAGCTGGTCAGCTTCGCCAGGTTCGCCGGGTCGAAGAACTCGGCCGGTGACGTCACACCCGAGTTGAGGCGGGCGAAGGCGTCCATCTTCTCCTGGTCGCCGATGATCGCCGAGACGAGCTGGATCATCTGCTCGTCCGGCGGCTGCAGCGACGCGATGCCGAGCGTCATCTGGTAGACCGGCATGGCGCGGGCGTCCCGCTTCTCCTGGTAACCCCGCAGCGCCTCGTCGGTGCCGGTGGTGAGCGCCTCGGCCAGGTTCTCCGCGTCCAGGAACGCGTCGGTGATGCCCTGCGCCGTGATGTAGTCGCGGTTGTACCCGGCGTCACCGACCAGCGCCCACCCCGGGCCGGCCGGCACCCGGAAGTAGTTCGGCACCGAGGTGCCGGCCAGCTTGGACTCCAGCTTGGCGCCGGCGATGCGGTCGGCGAAGGCGGGGGAGAGCGCGAACGTACGGTGAAGCTCGCCCTCGATGTCGTTGCGGTGCTCGGCCAGCTCGGCGTAGGGCCAGCCGCCGATCACCAGGGTGAGGTCGTCGTTCGTCGGGCAGACCGCCCAGCCCCGGCCGGGCCGGCTGTACGCCTCGAAGGTGTCCGTCGGCAGGTTGCTCCAGTAGCCGTAGTAGCCGACGGTGAGCGGCCCCTGATCCTGGTAGAGCTCGGCGTCGACGGCCTTCGCGACCACCGAGTTGCGGCCGTCGGCGCCGACCACGAAGCGGGCCCGCTCGACGGTCGAGCCGCTGCGGATGCCCACGACACGGTCGTTCTCGAACAGGACCTCCTCGACGCTGAAGTCCTCGCGTACCTCGGCGCCTGCCTCTGCCGCGGCATCCAGCAGGATCTTGTCGAGGAGGGTGCGCCGGGGAGCGTAGGCGTAGGGCGACTCCGGCGTCCCGGGCGCTCCGGCCAGACTGATCGGACCGAAGTCGAACGAGTAGCGACCCACCGGCGGGCAACCGGTCGCCGCGATCCGGTCGAGCAGGCCCCAGCGCTTCAGCGCGGCCGCGCCCGGCGGGTGGATGACGTGGGTGGAGACCGTGTCGCTGGGGAATGTGGCCCGGTCCACCAGCAGCGTGCGGTGTCCCTGCCTGGCCAGGAGCATCGCGAGCGGGGCGCCGGCACAGCGCGCGCCGACCACGATGACGTCGTACTCGGGATTCGTCATGAATGTCCTCACATCGATCTTGCGGCCATAGTGGACGGTTCGACCGGTGCTGTCCATGGGCCGACCGGCTCTCGAGGAAAGTGTCATACCCCGGTGGCAGAGTTCGCGGCGTGCTGAAAGTTGACATCGTCGATGAGGCGACCAGCGGGCGTCCGCCCGTGCGGTGGCAGCTGGAGTTCCTTGATGACCGGCCGACGCTCCGGGAGCTGATCCTGGGGTTCTCGGCGCTCTCGGCCGCGCCACAGCGAGCGGTCGATTCCTTCTCCCGCAACGGGTTCGTCGTGCTGGTCGGCGGCCGCCAGATCGAGGATCTCGACGAGGTGGTCGATCTGAGCGGCGGTGCCGAGGTGACCTTCCTGCGGCTCGTGCCCCTGGCCGGCGGCTGATGTTGTCCGCCGACGAGTTCCTCGCGGGGCGGCGCGGTGGCCTCGACGCCGATGCCGACGCCTCCGTGCTCACCGGCGAGGATCTCGGCACGCTGCTGCCGGTCGCCTACTCCTCGCGGGCCCGGCTCGCGTCCCCCCGGCTGAGCCGCGGTGTCCTCAACGCCTGCCAGACCCGCCAGCCGTCGTTCACCCCGGCGGCGTTCACCGCGTTGCTCAGGACTCTCGTCGCCGAGGGCGGTCACGGCGATCCGGTGCTTGCGGCCTGCGCCCTGCTCCGCCTGTCCGGTCCGCCACCCGCGGAGGCGTCCCGGCTGGCGGGCAAGCTGGTGACTTCCTCTTCTCCGTTCGCGGGAAGGGCACTGGCAGCGCTCAGTGGCGCCCGTCCGCGCCGTGGCTCCGACGAGGTGAAGGTGCTGACCGCCGCCGGCCCGGCCGCTCTCGCCCTGGTCAGCGAGATCGCCGAGGCCCGCGCGGTCTACTACTCCCCGCCGCAGCTGCCCGACGTGTGGGAGCGGCTGGCCGCCGTCCCGGGCTATGCCGAGTTCACCCGCCGCGCCCTGGCGCAGGCCCGCGACCACGTCGGCGACATCCACGCCCGCCGGGTCGTGTTCAAAGCCGACGCCGCCTTCGACGCCGACCGGGTGCAGACCCTCGGCCGCGCGGTCCGGGTCGCCCTGCTCCGCGACGAGCCCTGGCTCCTCGACGTCCTGCGCCCGCTCGTGCTCGGCGTCGCCGTCGCCCCGACCGCGGCGAAGACGCTTCCCTCGCAGGCCCTGCTCTACGAGGTGGCCCGTGCCGCCGAGGAGATGCCCACGCCCGAGCTGCTGGCGCTGGTGCGGGAGGCCCGGGAGACCGCCCGGCACAAAGGCGTCCACCAGCAACTCGACCGCAAGATCCAGCGAATCGTGCGTTCCCTCGGTGACCGTCCCGACGTGGCCCTGCGCCTGCCCGACCTCGGCTTCGACGGCGAGGGGGTGCTGATGGTCCCGGTCGGCGCCCACGAAGCTGTGGTGACGGTGGGGGAGAGCGTGTCGCTGGGGTGGCGCCAGGCGGGTGCCGGTTCCCCGGGTGGCGTGCGGGCGGGTGGCGCGCGGGCGGATGGCGCGCGGGTGTCCGGGGCGGTGCCTGCTGTGGTGCGGCGGGAGCGACCGGAAGCGGTCAAGGAGCTTCGTGACCTGGTCAAGCAGGTGCGGGGACATCTGGCGACGGTGGCTCGGTCGCTGGAGGCGGGCTTCGCGACCGGGCACGAGTTGTCCTATCAGGAGTGGTGTTCCCAGCTGATGGCGAACGCTCTGGGCCGTCAGGTCGTGGGCCGCCTCATCTGGGAGTTCCGCCATCCGGACGGTGGGTGGCATGCGGTTCTTCCCGTCGGTTCCTCCTTCGTCGGGGCCGATGGTGGTGCCGTGGCCGAGCCTCCGGCTGAGGGGCGGATCCGGTTGTGGCATCCGCTCCGGGCTACCGGGGACGAGGTTCAGGCGTGGCGTGACCTGTTGAGCGGGCGGCAGGTGCGGCAGCCGATCAAGCAGGCGTACCGCGAGGTCTACCGGCTCACTCCGGCCGAGGAGGAGACCGGTGACTATTCGAACCGGTTCGCGGCGCACATCGTGCACTACAAACAGCTGTATGCGCTGTTCAAGGGGTTCGGCTGGACCACGTCGATGCTCGGGCCGTGGGACGGCGGCGGACAGGCTGACGCGACCCGGGTGGTGGCCGGCGGGAAGTGGCGGATCGGTCTGTCGCACGACTATCGCGACGAGACCGCCGGCGGGGTGGTCTGGGCCGGCACCGACCGGGTGTGGTTCGAGCGGCGAGCCGGCGGGAGCTGGCGGAGTGTGCCGCTCGCCGAGGTGCCGCCGCTGGTGTTCAGCGAGGCGATGCGAGACGTCGACCTGTTCGTCTCGGTCACCTCGGTCGCCGCGGATCCCACGTGGTTCGACGGGCACCTCGACTACTGGCGGCGGGAGAACGACGCGGCGCTGACCGCTACGGCCGAGGTCCGGCGGAGCGCGCTCGCACGGATTCTTCCTCGTACGAAGATCGGGTCTCGGTGTGAATTGACCGATCGGCACCTCGTCGTCCGGGGCGAGCTGCACACCTACCGGATTCATCTGGGCAGCGGAAACATCCTGATGGAGCCCGGAAACACGTACCTCTGCATCGTCCCTGCCCGGAAGGGGCCGCAGGAGGAGATCTTCATCCCGTTCGCCGAGGACCGGCTCGCGGTGATCCTCAGCAAGGCCTTCCTGCTCGCCGACGACACGGCCATCACCGACCCGTCGATCGTCAGCCAGCTACGGCGCTCGAATCCAGCCGATGCGGGGGCTCCTGCTTGATCGACACGGAGAACCCTGGCCGGTCAGGTGGTGGTGATCGGGAGGGAGGCGTAGCCGCGGAGGACGAGGCGGTCGCGGCGGGCCGGAGTGCCGGCCGCAGCGAGGGCTGGGAGCATCGTCAGGAGCAGGGGGAACGCCACCTGCGCCTCCAGCCGGGCCAGTGGCGCGCCGAGGCAGTAGTGGGCGCCGCCGCCGAAGGAGACCGGCTGGATGGAGGGGCGGTCCGGGTCCAGGCGATGCGGGTCGGGGTAACGGGCCGGGTCGCGGTTCGCCGCGCCGAGCAGCATGGTCAGCGGGGTGCCGGCCGGGAGTTCGACGCCCGTGCCGAGGTCCAGCGTCGTCCCGGTGAAACGCGTCGTGAGCTGAACCGGTGAGTCGTACCGGAGGATCTCCTCGACGAACGCGGGCGCAAGACCCGGCTCCCGGCGCAACCGATCACTGGAATCGGGGCGCTCCAGCAGGAGTGCGAGACCGGTGCCGAGCAGGTTCGTGGTGGTCTCGAAACCGGCCACGAGCAGCAGCACCAGGTTGGCGAGCAACTCCTGACCGGTCAATGATCCGTCGGCGGCCAGCGCGCTCGTCAGGTCCTCCCGCGGGCTGCGGCGGCGCTCGGCGATCAAGCCGATGAAGTAATCCTCCAGCTCACGGCCGGCCGTGTCCGCCGTGCGCATCTCCTCCTCCGTACTGATCGGCTCGAGGACGACGGTCAGGTCCGCGGCCCGCTGCCGAAACCATTGGCGATCGGAATCGGGCACGCCGAGCAGGGCACAGATCACCGCGATGGGCAGCGGATAGGCGAACGCGCTGACGAAATCGGCCCGCTCCGGCATCTCCTTGATCAGATCCTCGGCCAGCTCGGTGATCACATCACGCATGCCGGCCACCCGCCGCGCGGTGAACGTCGACGCCGCCGCGCGCCGGATCCGGGTGTGCTCGGGCGGGTTGTACTGCAGCATCGACATCACGATCGAGGCGACCGCGCGGTTCTCCCGCCAGTCCGGCCAGCCGATGTCGTAGTCGGCGGCGTCGGCCACGCGCAGGCTCGGCTCGCGCAGGAGGCGGTTCGTGAGCTCGTGGGTCGTGACGAACCAGCGGCCGTCCAGCGCCTGGAAGATCGGCGAGTGCTCGCGGAGGGCGTCGTAGGCCGGGTACGGGTCCAGGCGGCCCTCGGAGGAGAACAACGACGCGAGCGCGGTTTCGTGGTCCATGCGGTTCAGTGTCGCGCGTGCGGACAAACGGGTCGGAGCGGCGCTCGGTCAGCGGCGCGAGCAGGGTCCGGTGTCCCGTTACCCCCTCCACGAGATCTTGGGCAATTCTCCACACTGGAGTGTCAAGGATGGCTCAAGATCTGCTGGGTGTGGTCGGGGCGGGCCGGGGTGGAGTGGTGTGGGTCGGTGCCCGGGCCGCCTTTAGCGAGATGTTGGGCGTTGTTCGACGTTGGGGTGTCGAGGATGGCTCAAGATCTGGTGGGTGTGGTCGGGGCGGGTCGGGGCGGGGCTGGGGCGGAGTGGTGCGGGTCGGTGTCCGGGCGGGCCTTCAGTGAGATGTTGGGCGTTGTTCGACGTTGGGGTGTCGAGGATGGCTCAAGATCTGCTGGGTGTGGTCGAGGCGAGGCGAGGCGAGGCGAGGCGAGGCGAGGCGGGCCGGGGCGGAAGCGGTGCACATCGATGCCCGGGCCGGCCCTCAGCGAGATCTTGAGCGATCTTCGACATTGGGGTGTCAAGGATTGCCCAAGATCTGTGAGGGGGGTCGGGGATTGCGCCAGGTAGTGCCGGGCCGTGAGGCAGTGCCGATGGCAGGGCTGGGGCGGCCCCGAGCGGCGCCGGGACGGACTAGGACCCCCGAGCGGCGCCGGGACAGAGCTGCCGGGACAGAGCTGCCGGGCTAGAGCTGCCGGGACAGAGTTGCCGGGACTGGGCTGGCAAGACAGAGCTGGCATAGATGTGGGGTCAGGGAGCAGTACCGGCCGGCGCCGGCCGGTACTGCTGCTGCTGTCACAAGGCCGCTGCTGTCACAAAACCTCCGCCGCCAGCGCGAGCGGGTTGCCGAAGCGGTGGGCGGTGATGCTCACTGCCTGCTCATGGATGAACGGCAGCAGCTCGACCTGACCGGATTCGGTCACCGGGCCGGCCCAGACGGCGAGGTCGGGACGGCCGCCGGTGGCCTCCAGGAGAGCGGGGCCGGAGCCGCCGATCAAGCGGACGCGGCCGGCGGAGAGGCCCGCAGCGAACGTGGCGTCGTCCTCGATGACGGTCTGCGGGAAACGGGCCGTCAGCGAGGCCGGCAGCGGCTCCGCCGCCGAGATGCGCATCTCGGAGCCGGCGACGGTGCCGGCGGCCAGGACCCGGACCAGGTCGGCGACCGTACCGCCGGCGGCGAGGCGGACCGTGACCGGGCAGGGCAGATACCGGAGGACGTTGCGCTCGGCTTCGAGGCCGGACACGTCGGACGGTGCCAGCGGGAAGGCGGCGTCACTGCGGGCGGCGCGGTCGATCATGGAGATCTCGTCGGGGGAGAGGAAGGCGCGGGCGGAGGACAGCAGCGTCCGCACTCCAGCGTCGGTCACCGGGGCCGAAGCCGTCGACGGGCGCGACTCCCAGCCGGTGAGGCCGATCAGGTAGTTCGGGCCGCCGGCCTTCGTGCCCGGTCCGACCGCTGATCGCTTCCAGCCACCGAAGGGCTGGCGCCGGACGATCGCACCGGTGATGCCCCGGTTCACATAGAGATTCCCCGCCTGTACGCGATCAAGCCACGTGCGGATCTCGCCGGCGTCGAGCGAGTGCAGCCCCGAGGTGAGACCGAAGTCGACCTCGTTGACGATGTCGATCGCCTGGTCCAGGCCGTCCGCGGTCATGATGCCGAGGATCGGGCCGAAGTACTCGGTGCGGTGGTACGCCGACCCGCGCCGCACACCGTCGCGCACGCCAGGGCTCCACAGCTTGCCCGAGTCGTCCAGCTGACGAGGTTCCAGAAGCCACTTCTCGCCCTGACCGAGACTGGTCAGCCCGTCCAGCAGCTTCCCGGCGGCGGGTTCGACCAGCGGGCCGACCTGGCTGCGCGGATTCGACGGGTAGCCGACCTCCACCGACGAGACGGCGTCGAGCAACTGTGTACGGAACCGCTCGGAGTGCGCGACCGAACCGACCAGGATGACCAGCGACGCGGCCGAGCACTTCTGGCCGGCGTGACCGAAAGCGGACGAGACGACGTCCTTGACGGCCAGGTCCAGGTCGGCGCTGGGCGTCACGATGATGGCGTTCTTGCCGCTCGTCTCGGCGAGCAGCGGCAGGTCGGAGCGGAACGAGCGGAACAGTTCGGCGGTCTCGTAGGCGCCGGTCAGGATGACCCGGTCGACGAGCGGATGGGCGATCAGTTCGCGGCCCAGCTCGTTCTCCTCGACCTGGAGCAGGGTGACCAGGTCGGGGTCGGCACCGGCCACGCCGAGGGCGTCCCGGACGACGCCGGCGAGCACGGTGCCGCAGCGCTCGGCCGGACCGGCCGGCTTGAGCACGACGGACGAGCCGGCGGCGAGGGCGGCGAGCACCGAACCGGCCGGGATCGCGACCGGGAAGTTCCACGGCGGGGTGACCAGAGTGAGCCGGGCCGGGACCGGGACGGCGCCGTCGGTTTCGGTCAGTGTCGCGGACAGCTCGGCGTAGTAGTGCGCGAAGTCGACGGCCTCGGAGATCTCCGGGTCGGCCTGGTCGGCGGTCTTCCCGGCCTCGGCGGCCATCACTTCGAGGAAGGTGTCCCGGTGGGCTTCGAGCGCCTCACCGATCTTGTGCAGGACGGCGCGGCGGTCGGCGCCGCCCCAGCTCGCGGCGGCGGCCTTCTCCACGGCGGCGTCCAGGTGCTCGCGGTCGGCGATGCGCGGCAGGTCGAAGCCGAGCTGCGAGTCGGCCGACTTCTCCAAGATCGCGCGGAACCGGGAGCGGTTGACGGCCACGGCCGGGTCGGTGTCCGCGGTGTTGACGAACAGGCCCGGCTCAGATTTCGGGACTGCCGCGTAGCGGTCGGCGACCCGGTTCGGTGTGGGCACGGTGTCGTCCAGATCCGCCAGCGATGCCAGGAAACGCTGCTCCTCGCGGGCGAACAGGGCCGAATCCGAGTGCAGCTCGAACACCGCTGACATGAAGTTGTCCGAGCTCGCACCCTCTTCGAGCCGTCGAATCAGGTAGGCGATCGCCACATCGAACTGCTCCGGCCGTACGACCGGGGTGTAGAGAAGCAACCCACCGACCTCGCGCCGCACCGCCTCGGCCTGACCCTCGGCCATACCGAGGAGCATCTCGAACTCGATCCCGCTGCGCACGTCGCGCTTTCCAGCCAAGATCCAGGCGTACGCCACGTCGAACAGGTTGTGACCGGCAACCCCCAGACGGACGTTCTTGATCCGGTCGGGCTGCAGGGCGTAGTCGAGCACCCGCTTGTAGTTGGTGTCGGTGGCCTGCTTGCTGTCGCAGGTCGCGACCGGCCAGCCGTGCAGTTCCGCCTCGACCCGTTCCATCGGCAGGTTCGCGCCCTTGACCAGGCGCACCTTGATCCCGGCGCCGCCGCGCTCGCGGCGAGCAGCCGACCACGCCTGCAGGCGCATCATCGCGTCGAGCGCGTCCGGCAGGTAGGCCTGGAGCACGATGCCGGCCTCCAGCTTGAGCAGCTCGGGACGGTTCAGCAGCTTGGTGAAGACCGCGATCGTGAGGTCGAGGTCCTTGTACTCCTCCATGTCGAGGTTCACGAACTTGCCGGTCTCGGCGGCGAGCGTGAAGAGCGGGGTCAGCTCGTCGACGATGTCGGCGACCGACTCCTCGAACGCCCACGGGTTGTGCGGGGCGACCGTCGACGACACCTTGATCGACACGTAGTCGACGTCGGGGCGGGCCAGCAGGCGCTCGGTGCTCTTCAGCCGCTGAGACGCCTCGCCACGGCCGAGGACCGCTTCGCCGAGGAGGTTGACGTTCAGGCGTACGTCGCGCTTCTTGATCTTCTCGATCGCCTTGCCGAGCTTGGCGTCGGTGGCGTCGACGATCAGGTGTCCCACCATGTGCCGCAGCGCGCGGCGGGCGATCGGGACGACCACGCCGGGCATGATCGGCGCGAAGAAGCCGCCGGCTTTGACGGCCGCGCGGAGATGCATCGGAAGGAACGCCGGGATATCAGCGGATAAATCCCGCAAAGAACGGGCGCTGACCCGCAGGTCCTCGGGGCGGATCACGCCGTCCACGAAGCCGACGGTGAACGCCAGGCCCTTCGGGTCGCGCAGCACACCGGCCAGCTGCTTCGCCGAACCGCCGACGCGAACGTCAGCCGCCTCGCGCAGCCAGCGCCGTACCACAGCGATCGTCTCTTCGGCGATCTCAGACATCGGGATGCTCCTTCCGGTTTCGGCAACAGTGTGAGTCCGGGCATCCGGTTAGGAAAAGCGAAGCTTTCTGACGTTTACTCTTCAGTTCGGCTTATCTTTTTAAAATGCTGGAGATCCGTCGTCTGATCCTGCTCCGCGAACTGGCCGTCCGGGGCACACTCGCGGCGGTTGCCGAGGCGCTCAACTTCACCCCGTCGGCGGTGTCGCAGCAGCTCAGCCTGCTGGAGAAGGAGACCGGCACCCAGCTGCTGCGCAAGGCCGGCCGCCGCGTGCAGCTCACCCCGCAGGCCGAGGTCCTGGTCGCTTCGGTCGGCGAGATCCTGGACACGCTCGAACGCGCCGAGGCCCGGTTGCAGGCCGCTACGACACAGGTCACCGGGACCGTTCGGCTGGCCGTCTTCCAGTCGGCGGCGCTCGCCTTCATGCCGGCCACGCTGCGGGCCATGGCGCTGCGCTTCCCGGACGTCCGCGTCGAGATGGTGCAGCGCGAACCCGAGGAAGCACTGCGCGAGACCTGGGCGCGCGACTTCGACATGGTCATTGCAGAGCAATACCCGGCTCACGCCGCTCCGCACCATCCCGGCCTGGATCGGCGCGATCTGACCACCGACGCGATCCGGCTGGCGCTGCCGGCCGCGGACGTCTCGCTGCGGCCGGTCGACTCGCTGATGGACGCCCGGCACATGCCGTGGGTGATGGAGCCGCGCGGCGCCGCATCCCGGCACTTCGCCGAACAGCTCTGCCGCAGCGCCGGATTCGAGCCGGACGTCCGCTACGAGACGGCCGACCTGCAGGCGCACATGCGCCTCGTCGAGTCCGGCAACGCCGTCGCGCTCATCCCGGATCTCGTCTGGGCGGGACGGGAGACGTCCTGCCGGCTCCTGGAGCTCGACGGACGCCCCCGCCGCACGATCTTCACGGCCCAGCGGCTGGCGGGTTCGGCGTCACCGGCCGCGCGGGCACTACGAGAGGCGCTGACCGAAGCCGTCCGGCCTCAGCAGGGTGCGTAGTTCGCCCGTACCCCCACAGTGAAACGACAACCGAAAGCCGCCGCAGCGACAGTGCGCCGATCCAGGATCGCGTCGCCCGCCGGGCGGCGGCCCGTCTCGACCCAACGCACCAGATCGTCGAAGCCTTTCCGCAGCTCCGGCTGGGTGAAGCCGCAGTGCGCGACGTCGCGGATCGCGCGGGAGACGAAGAGCCTCGAACCCGCCCGCTTGGCGTACTCCTGCTCCATGGAGAACGGGACGAACAGGTCACCGATGCCGTGCAGGGACAGCACCGGGATGCGCGGCTTTCCATCGATGCGCGGTACGCCGTTCAGGCCCGGGTCGGCGACGGCGGTCCGCTTCACGCGCAGCACGTCCTTGTTGAGCTGCCACTCCGCGGCGGTCGGCCGGCGCTTGTCGGTGCTGCGGTAGAACGTCCGCCGGTTGTCGGTCAGGTTGCCGGGCGCGATCCCGGCCGTGCCACCGGACAGTCCCGGGTAGAGGCTGAACAGGAACGGCAGCCCGGCCTGGCTCGCCGCGTTCCAGTAGGCGAACGCGTAGTCGAATCCGGGTCGTTCACCGCCGCTGCGCCGTTCCAGGACATCGGACCAGGTCCTGTTCTTGTCCCCGGCTTTGAGACCTTGGACGATTGCGGCGACCTGCGGGCCGAACGTCGCGGCGTCGGTCGGGAACGCGATGTCGACCCCGGCGAGGGCGGCCGCCGTGACATTCGCATCCAGGAAGTAATCGAACAACTCGACGTCGCCGAGCACACCACAGGTGGGCATGGCCCCCACGAAGTCCCGCGGGTACTCCTCGATCGCCACGGCCGTGACGTGCCCGCCCATCGACGCGCCGGTGATGTACACCTTCCGCGCGTGCTTCCCGGTCGCCTTCCGGAACACGCCGATCAGCGCATGCGTGTCCCGCACACCCTGCCCCACGTCGTACCCGTTCGTCGCATAACTGGAGGCGGCCCAGGCGAACCCGCGGTCGATGTAGTGCTGCCGCAGAGCCGGATTGTCGACGTAGACCGTCGTCCCGGTGCCGCGATAGCCGTGCGCGTAGACGACGAGCTGCCCGTTCCACCGCTTCGGCACCTCGATCCGGTAAGCGGCGTCGTCCTTGATCCCGGTGTAGGTGTGGGCACCGGTCAGTGCGGCGAACGGCGTCCCGTCCAGCTCGCAGTCGGGGTCGGCGATCGTGTAGCCGGGCCGCCCCGGCGTTGGCGCCGTGCATTCGGCGTTGGTCTGGGTGGGCGCTGCTGTCTGGGTGGGCGCTGCGCTGGCCGGCACCGGTGCCACGACCAGTATGGACAGTGCGAGCGCCGCGGCGATCCGGCTCCGGCTGAAGATCATTGGCGTTACCTCCCAGTAACATCCAAGGATCAGTGAAGATCGATGTCAATACAGCTTTGAGTCGGCCTTTCCAGCCTCGAGGATTTGATCGCCACGCCGACTTCCGAGCTGCGCCGGCCTTCTCGCCATGGCCGCCTGGCTCGACCGGCGGCGCATGAGCTTGCGGGCGGGGACGGCCTTGCGTGGCACGCAAGGCCGTCCGCCGCGAGTCCGGGTGCTCATGCGACGACTCGTACAAGGAATCAGGCTTCTATGATCGCAATGCCGTCGCGGCGGAGCTCTTCGACGACGGGATGGCCGGGATCGGCGTCGGTGATGACGGCGCTGACGTCGGTGGCGGGCAGGACGACGAACGGGGACGCGGCGCCGATCTTCTCGCTGCTGGCCAGGACGTAGACGTCGGCTGCTCGGGAGGCGAGGGTTCGTTTCATCGCGGCCTCGTCGGCGTCTCCAGTGGTCAGGCCCGCCTCGTGGTGGACGCCGGTGACGCCGAGCAGGAAGAGGTCCGCGGTGACCAGGCGGGCCGCCTCGGCTGCCGCGGCGCCGGAGGTGACGGCCGAGTGCTTGAAGAGGCGGCCGCCCAGTACATAGACCTCGACCGTCGGATGGTCGACCAGCGCCGCCGCCACGGTCGGGCTGTGCGTCACGATCGTGGCCCGCAGGTCGCGCGGCAGGGCCGACGTGACCGCGAGGGCCGTCGTGCCGCCGTCGAGCAGGACCGTCATGCCGGGGCGGATCAGCGCTGCCGCGGCGCGGGCCACCCGCTCCTTGCCGTCGACCGCGACGGTGGCCCGGGTCGCGTAGTCGGCCACCGCGGGCGACACCGGCAACGCGCCGCCGTAGACGCGCTGGCAGAGCCCGGCCGACGCCATCTCTCGCAGATCACGCCGGATGTTGTCCTCGGCGATGCCCAGTTCGGCAGCGACGTCCTTCGCCACCAGCTTGCCGTCGGAGTGCAGCCGGGCCAGGAGGTAGTCGCGTCGCTCCGCCGCAAGCATTACGTGTTTCTCCTCATTGTTGTCGACTGTTGCGCGTTTCGAGTGTACGTTTCCGGACGTGACAAAGCCACTGCTGATCCTGATCGCCGGCCCCTACCGCTCCGGCACCGGCGACGATCCCGCGAAGATGGCCGCCAACCTGGCCCGGCTCGAAGAGGCCGCGTGGCCGATCTTCCAGGCCGGACACATTCCGATGATCGGCGAGTGGGTGGCGCTGCCGGTGCTGCGGGGCGCCGGTCCGGACAAAGCGGACGACGTCTTCTATCCCACCGCACAACGACTCCTACAGCACTGCGACGCGGTGCTGCGCCTGCCCGGCGCGTCGACCGGCGCCGACCAGGACGTGAAGATCGCGCAAGAACGCGGAATTCCGGTCTACTACGAGATCTCCGAGATCCCGGCATGACGGCGGGCATCGACGTTCCGGACGCGCGCGGGCGCCGAGATCTGGATCAGGCGGGTCGCGATCTGACCGGCAACCCCGATGTGGTGATCCGTGACGTGGAGTTACTGGCCACGGCCTGGCATGTGCTGCGACGGACCACCTACGACTACCGGCGGCGAGATGGATCGTGGAGCCGGGAGCAGCGGGAGACATACGACCGGGGTGACGGCGCGACGGTGCTCCTCTACGATCCGGTCCGCCGCACCGTGCTGCTGACCAGGCAGTTCCGGTACCCGGTCTACGTGAACGGCCACCCGGACGGCCTGTTCACCGAGACCGCGGCCGGCCTGCTCGACGGCGACGATCCGGCCGCCGCGATCCGCCGGGAAGCGAGCGAGGAACTGGGCGTCACGGTGGGTGAGCTCGAACCGGTCTTCGCCGTCTGGATGAGCCCCGGCTCGGTCACCGAGCGTGTGCACTGCTTCGCGGCGCCCTATGACGCTTCGTCGCGCGTCGGCCCCGGCGGCGGCCTGATCGAGGACGGCGAGGACATCGAGGCGCTGGAGCTGCCGTTCGACGTCGCCCTCCGCCGGATCGAGACAGGCGAGATCGCGGACGCCAAGACGATCATGCTGCTGCAATGGGCGGCCTTGAAAGGCAAGATCTGACTTCCTTGTACGAGTCGTCGCATGAGCACCCGGACTCGCGGCGGACGGCCTTGCGTGCCACGCAAGGCCGTCCCCGCCCGCAAGCTCATGCGCCGCCGGTCAAGCCAGGCGGTTCCCTTCAGGCCGATGCCGGAGCGCCGATAGGCGTCGGACGTGCGAGTGAACAGAACCGCCACGGCAGCCGGCGCCTTCGTGGTGCTGGCGGGAGTCATCGCGGCCGCGGTGGAGACCCCGACCGGCGACTCGTACACCCCCACCCCCCGACCGGGCGTCTCGGCCTCGACGTGCGCCGAACTCGTCGATCAACTCCTCGAGCGGGACGGGCATGTCGGCCTGATGCACTGCACGGACGAAGGTGCCGTTCCGACGTCGCCGACCCCGTCGTACGAGGAGTGGCTGGACGCGAGGGACAGCTGGATCCCGGTGGAGCTGGGATCACGGCTCATCAACGGACGCGAAGCCTGCGTTCCCGACACCGACACCGATCCGGTCGTCGGCCCTGCCCCTTCCCTGTACGCCGAATACTTCGGTGCGCCCGGCAACGGCTTCAAGTTCGAGTTCCAGACCGTCGGCTCCGGCGAGACCACGACCGTCGTCTCCCCGTCACCGACCCTGACAACGGACTTCGCACCGGGCGCGACCTACCGGTGGCGTGTCCGCGCCGTCCAGCACACGGGCTGGTCGATCTGGTGCACGTTCACGGTGAAGGGCTGATACGACCGGTCCGGCTCCAGATCATGATCCCGGTACGGCGGGGCTCGGTGTGGGTCCAGCCGTGGAACAGCCGGATGGCGAGGTGCTCGGAGCGCCACCAGCGGTCGTACGGTCCGGAGGCCTCAGCGATCGGAGGCAGACCGGCGAGGAGTTCCCGCAGGCGCGCGCCGGCACTGTCGTCCGGCGTCCAGGCCTCCAGCGAACTGGGCGGCACGGGCTCCCACGATGCGAGTTCGTCCATGAGCGCGTGGCCCTCGATCAGGTGGCTGAACGACGGACTGACCTCCAGGAACGGGCCGCCCGCACTGACACCGAAACGGCCGTCGGTGTGGGCGAGGTACCTCACCGGTGACGCCACGTGCTCGCCGTGCCAGCCGAACGACCAGCCCGTACGTTCGGCCCGCGCCGCACCGAGCAGGTCGAACTGCCACCGGCGAACGGTGACGACCCGCTCGCCGCGGAGGCTGACGGTCCGGCGTACGTCGTAGCGCATGCCGCCGTACCGGTCGGTGAAGTGGTCCAGGCTCACCAGCAGCTCGGCCGGTCCCCGTCGTTCCGGGAGGGAACCAGGCTCCCGCTGCCGGACCGCGGCACGAGCCAGGAAGGACCGGGCCCGGTAGGAGAGCTCGCCGGGGTCGTCGAGGATGTGCACGAAACGATCACTGATGCCGCTGGAGTGGGGACTTGTCGCCCACGAGCCAGAGATGACCGTACGGATCGAAGAACCCACCTTGGCGGTGCGTGCCCCACGGCGCCGAGTGGTCGCGCACCGGGTCGTGGTAGTTCGCTCCCGCCTCGGCGGCGCCGGCGGCGACCGTGTCCGGGTCGTCGACGAACACCTCGATCCGTGTCGTGGTGCTGCCGAGCACCGCCGGGCTCTCCCACTTGTTGTTCGCGGGCTCCGCCAGGAAGAACGGCGCCCCATCGAGTTCCAGGCCGATGACCGAGCCGAGATTCCACAGCTCCGTGGCGCCGAGGGCGCGCTGATACCAAGCGGAGGCTGCCGCTGCGTCCGGCACCGCGAGCATCACGGAGATGGCGGTCATGACTCGCAGCATAGGCGCGGACACGGACCGGAGGGCTGCGGCGTAGCGGTGGGGACAGCGCTACGCCGCAGCCGGGGATGGTGGTCAGGCCTTGTGGAGGCGTACGGCGACCGTGTCGTTCTGGTGGATCAGGTCGGCTCGGTAGCCCGGGGTGGTGACCACCACCGTGGCGAAGCGGCCTCGGAGCCGGCGGGCCTTGAGGACCGGGACGGCCTTGTCCCCGTCGAACTTCCTGCCCTCGGTCACGGCGATCTCGAGGACCGTGGCGGCGCCGATCGTGGCTTCCTCGTGAATGGTCAGTGGGGTCGCGCCGTGCGGGCGGACCGTGGCGGAGAGGGTGCCGGCGCTGAGGCGGAAGGCGCCGCCGATGTGGACTCTCTCGGCGTCGAGGGCGAGTCTGCCGCCGGTGACCGTCACGTCGCCGTCGCCGAGGGCCTTCTTGGCGGCGGCGGCCAGGGTGCCCTGGGCGACCGTCGTACCGCCCTGGTAGTCGTTGTCGCCGGCCAGGGTCAGCGTGCCGGAACCCAGCTTGATCAGACCGCCGCGGCCCTCGATGTCGTTGCGCCAGGTGTCGGCTGACGCGAAACCGCCCGCCGCCGCGTCCAGGGTGACTGCCACCGTCGCGTCGAAGGCGGCGTAGCCGTCGGCCGCGGTGAACAGGTCGAGGCGGCCCCACTGCTCGCCGCCGTCCAGCAGCGGGTTGCCCGCGGCCAGGCCGGTGGTGCGCAGCAACTCCCGGCGCTGAGCGGCGTCCAGGTACGGGAAACGGGTCTCGAGGAGGATCTCGGCGCCCTTCGGCACGGTGAACGCGGAACGGTTCCGGGTACGCGGCAGGCCGTAGGACTGCTTGGGCTTGACGGTGGCCGCGTTGCGCGCGCGGTCGGCGTACCGATCATCGCCGTTGATCTGGGAATGGGCGTAGGCGAAGACGTCTCCGCCGACCTGGGACTGGAAGTAGGCGAGCGCCTGCGCCCGGGCCTCCGCCTTCAGCGTCGCGTTCGCCGGATCGCCGAGGATGGCGGCGGCGAGCGCGGTACCGAGGATGCGGCCGCCGATCACGTCGACCGGGGAGTGCATGCCCGCGATGATCCGGGTCTCGGCCAGGTCGTAGGCCGCCGTGATCATCTCCTGGAAGCGCTCCGGGACGGCGTACGCCAGAGCGATCGACGCGAGGTAGAGCGCGTTGGTGTGGCCGCTGACGTAACCGCCGTCCTCGGCCGGATTGGTGCTGCGCTGGCGGAGCAGTTGCGGCACGACCACCGTGTCCGAGTCGTAGACCGGGAAACCGAGTGCGTCGACCGTCCCGGTGTCCACGATCCGGCTGCCGGCGTTCATCCGCCACGGCCGCGGGTACTGGTACGCGAACTTCGCCGGGTTGCCCGACGAGTAGTTGCCCCGCAGCGTGTTGACGAGCGTGACCACCTTGCCGAGCGCTGACGACGGGGAACCGGCGCCGATGGCCGAACCCGCCGGGGCGCCGGCCGGGACCGCGTCGCTGATCGTGGTCGCCGGCGTCGTGGCGGGCGCCGAGGTGATGCTGGTGACGGCGAGCGCACCGGCCTTGTAGACGCCGGCGAGCGGGCCGAGACCGGCGATCACCGAGTAGCTCTGGTGCTGGCGGTCCACGATGAACGCGCGGGCGGCCTCGGCGTCGGTGCGGCCGTGGGTGGTCTTCACGCAGTAGCGGACGTTCGCCCGCAGGAAAGCCTCGTCGAGCACGGTCCCGGTGTTCCAGGCCGTGCCGGTCGACCAGACCTGCTTCATGCCGCTGAGGATGCGGACCGCGGCGTTCGTCTCGGCGGTCAGGTTCGCCGTGATGTTCGTCTGGTAGCTGTCGACGAAGGCCGCCGTGGCCGTGGCCGTGGTCGCTCCCGCCGCGAGGGCTTCGTCACCCAGGAGGAGAGGGCCGGCGATTCCGGCGGCGGAAGCGCGCAGCAGCGTACGGCGGCTGAGATTCATGTGGGAGCTCCGAGAAGAACGGCGTCAAGATCGCGGCTCAGCTTTCGGGTCCGCAGCGAAGATCACCCCAACTCTCCGTGTTGTGAACGTGAACAAACCTCAAAACGGCAGACCAGCCCGGTTCCGTAACTCGATGACCGCCGATATCTTCCGGGCATGATCCGCAGAGGATTCCTCGCGACCGGCACCCTCATCGCCGGCCTGCTCGCCGTCCCCGCTCCCGCGTACGCCGCCGGCGGCTCCTTCGACGTCCTCACCTACAACGTCGCCGGTCTGCCGGAACTGCTCTCCAGCGCCGAAGTCGACCGGAAGACCGCGCACACCGCGATCGGACAGCGGCTCGGCCCCTACGAGGTCGTCCACGTCCAGGAGGACTTCAACTACCACGCCTACCTCTACGCGGCGGACACCACGCACGCGTACCGGACGCCGACGAGCGGGGGAGCGGGCATCGGATCCGGGCTGAACAGCCTCTCGGCCGTCGCCTACGACACCGGCGACTTCGAGCGCGGCGACTGGAACTCCTGCCAGTTCGACTCCGGCGACTGCCTTACGCCGAAGGGGTTCACCTTCGCCCGGCACCGGCTCGCCGAGGGCGTCTACGTCGACTTCTACAACCTGCACACGAACGCCGGCACCAGCGCCGGCGACCAGGAGTCGCGGGCCGACAACCTGAGCCAGCTGACCGCGTTCATCGGCACGCACTCGGCCGGCAACGCGGTGATCGTCATGGGGGATACGAACACGCGCTACACCCGGACCGCCGACACGATCCGGGAGTTCGTGGCGGCGAACCGGCTCACCGACGCGTGGGTCACGTTGGAGCGCGGTGGAGTCGCGCCTGCTGCGGGAAGCGACGCCCTCCTCTGTGACGCGGCGGCGATCACCGACACCTGCGAGGTCGTCGACAAGATCCTGTATCGGAGCAGCACGTTCGTGACGCTGAGCGCTACGGCCTACCACAACGAGCACGCCGGGTTCGTCACCAGCGACGGCAGGATGCTCTCCGATCACTTCCCGATCAGCACATCGTTCACCTGGGCGACAAATCCGAAATATCGTTTTAGTGAGCAATTCGGCGGCCCGCACGGCTCCTACTTCACCGACATCGACGCGGTCGCCGACGCTCCAAGATCTATCGGACTCCGCGCGGGCAGCCGTGTTGATCAAATCTCGATCGGGGCGCTGGCCCACGGTGGCACGGGCGGGACTGCTGGAACGCTGCCGCTGAGCGCCGGTGAATATGTGACGAGCGCGTACCTGTGCCGTGGCAAGTACAACTCGCAGACCCGGATCTTCTACGCACGGTTCACGACGAACCTCGGCAACAGCATCGCCGGTGGAACGACTACCTCGGACTGCGCGACGTTCACCGCGCCTGACAATTCGTATATTTCTGGATTCCACGGCCGCGCCGGCTCCGAAGTCGACAAGCTCGGGGTCATCTACACGCTTCGCTGACTCGTGCGTCACGTTCCGCGTGGGAGGGCGCCCGGTACGGGTAACCGGGCGCCTGACGACGAGAGTGCGGAGGCGCGCCATGTACGAGACAGCGGTGAAACCCAAGAGGACCTGGCTGAGGGTCTTCCTGACCGGGCTCGGCCTGTGGCTGCTGACCGTCGTGGTCACGTTCGTGACCGGCAACCCCAACCTCGTCCCCACGCTGGTGCTGCTCGGCAGTTTCCTGGTCCCGGTCACGTTCGTGCTCTGGGCGTACGGCCGCCGGCACAGTGGCGAGGTGACGTCCGAGCTGCTGTTCAGCACGTTCGTGACCGGTGGCGTGCTCGGCGTCCTGTCCGCCTCGCTGCTGGAGACGTACCTGCTGCACCCGTCGCCGTTCCTGTTCGCCGGCGTCGGCCTGATCGAGGAGGCCGCCAAGCTCGCCGCTCTCGCCTTCCTCTGCCGCCACCTCCAGCACAAGTACGCCGTCGACGGCGTGATCCTCGGCGCCTCGGTCGGTTTCGGGTTCGCCGCGTTCGAGTCGGCCGGGTACGCCTTCACCGCCCTGTTCACCGAGAACGGCCTCTCCCTGCTGACCCTCGTACAGACCGAACTGCTGCGCGGCGTCCTCGCCCCGGTCGGCCACGGCCTGTGGACCGCGATCCTCGGTGGCGTCCTCTTCTCGGCGAGCGGCCGCCGGCACTACGCGTTCACGAAACGCCTGCTCGTGACGTACCTCGGGGCGGCGGTCCTGCACGCCCTCTGGGACAGCATGCACAGCATCGCCCTGAACCTGACGTTCATCCTGACCGGCTCGGCGGCGACGTCGACGCTGACCGCCTCGCAGGCGCACCTGTTCACCGTGCTCTCCTGGGGCGGGCTCATCCTGGTCTCGCTGATCGGCCTGGCCTGGCTGCTCCGGGTCCGCCGCCGCGCCGACCGTGAGGATCTCGGACTCCAGTGGAGGCTGGCGGCCTGAAACCCCGGCCGGGCCAGGCCATCGTCCGGCAAGTGGACCGCGACAGGTCGCGGGCGGGGACCTACGTTCGAGGACGTGGATCCACTACTCGCCGGCGACCTCGCCGATCTCCCGGGACTGCTCCAGACCACCCGCGACCATGCGGTCCGTCTTCTGGATGACCTGGAAGAGCGGGCGGTCGCCCGTACCCCCGCAGCAGTAAGACCAGCCACCCTCCCCGCGCGGGGAATCGGCGCTGCCGGCGCCCTGGAATCGTTCGGCGAGCGATGGGCGCCCGGATTCTCGGCGAGCGCGGGACCCCGCTACCTCGGCTTCGTGACCGGCGGCGCCACACCGGCAGCCCTCGCCGGGGACTGGATCACCGCGACCCTCGACCAGAACGGCTCGAACCGATCCGGATCGTCCGCCGCCGCGCTGGAGGACGAGACGGTCGGCTGGCTCCGGACCATGTTCAATCTCGGACCTGCTTTCGACGGCGCGTTCGTCTCCGGCGCCACGATGTCGAACATGGTGGGGCTCGCGATCGGCCGGGAATGGCTCGGTGAGCAGCTCGGTGTGCAGGTCTCGCAGGAGGGGATCGCGGCGCTCGGTCCGATCACGGTGCTTTCCGGTACGCCGCACTCCAGCATCGTGAAAGCCCTGGCGATGCTCGGAATCGGACGGTCGTCGCTGCGATCGGTGCCGACCCTCCCCGATCGGGAGGCCGTCGACGTGGCCGCGCTGGCCGCCGCTCTCGACGATCTCGGAGGGCGACCGGCCATCGTCGTGGCGAACGCCGGAACCGTCAACACCGTCGACTTCGACGACCTGCGGGCGATCGCCGCGCTGCGCTCCCGCTACCCGTTCTGGCTGCACACGGACGCGGCCTTCGGCGCCTTCGCAGCCCTCTCACCGACCTACGCGCACCTCGTCGACGGCCTCGACGAATCCGACTCGGTCTGCGTCGACCTGCACAAATGGCTCAACGTGCCGTACGACTCGGCCGTCCAGTTCACCCGCCGCCGCGACCTGCAGATCCGCGTCTTCCAGAACACCGCCGCCTACCTCGGCGACCCCGGCCCCAACCCGGACCACGTGCACCTCACCCCGGAGAACTCGCGCCGCCTCCGCGCCCTCGCCGCCTGGTTCACCCTGGCCGCCTACGGTTCCGCGGGCCACCGCGAGATCGTGGAACGCGACATCCAGGCGGCCCATCAGCTCGGTGCGCGGCTGGCGGCTCTTCCGGGCGTCCGGCTCCTTTCCCCGGTACGTCTGAACGTCTGCTGTTTCACCTTCCCCGGCGACATCCAAGCCGCCGTCCGATCGATCGCCGACGCGGGCGACGCCTTCCTGACCCCGACGGTCTACCGGGGGGAGCCGGCGCTCCGAGCCGCCTTCAGCAACTGGCGAACCACGCCGGCCGATGTGGACCGGGTGGTCGAAACCCTCCGCGAACACCTCCGCTAGGCGGCCGCCCCGGCCGGCCGCTCCAGTGCTTTGCTTCCGTGGTCTGCTTCCGTGCCCTGTTCAGCGCTCTGCCCCAGTCGTCTGCCTAAGCTCTTTGCCTTTGCCTCTGCCACAGCCGGTAGTAGCCGGTCGTAGCCACGATCTTGGGCGATCCCTTACATCCGGATGTCGAGAATCGCTCAAGATCCGCAGCGAGCCAGGCCCGCAGCCCTCGCCAGAGCCGCGATCTTGGCAAGCGGTGCCCGTATTTTGACCGGCGGTCGCCTAAACCTGCTGGAAAGGGCCGCCCCGCGCCCCCGCGTGTGCCGCGATCTTGAGCGATTGTCGCCACGCGAGTGTCGGGAATCGCTCAAGATCCGCAGTGAGGCAGGGCAGTAGTGAGAGCCGCAGTGAGGCAAGGCAGCGGTCCTCGCAACGGCCGCGATCTTGGGCGATCCCCTACACCTGAATGTGGGAGATCGCTCAAGATCGTGGTGGGGCAGGGGCGTGGTGAGGCGGGGTCGTGGTGAGCATGCCCGCAGTCCTCAGCATGGCCGCAGTCCTCGGCATGGCCATAGTCCGCGGCATGGCCACAGTCCGGGGCACAGCCGCGATCTTGGGTGATCACGAACACCTGAATGTGGGAGATCGCTCAAGATCGTGGTGAGGCAGGGGCGTGGTGAGGCAGGGGCGTGGTGAGGCGGGGTCGTAGTGGGCATGCCCGCAGTCCTCGGCATGCCCGCAGTCCTCGGCATGCCCGCAGTCCTCGGCATGCCCGCACTCGGCATGGCCGCGATCTTGGGTGATCACGGACATCCGGGTGTCGAGAATCGCTCAAGATCGGCGGCGGCGGAGGAGCTGCGGCTGCGGCCACGGCGGGCGTAGGCGCGACCGGCCGTGGCGGGGTAAGGCGGGCGTAGGGGCCGACCGGCCGTGGCGGGCAATCGGGCGTGGGCGCGACAGCTCGTGGCGGGGTCGGGTAGGGCTTGAGCGCGAGGGGCCATGGCGGGCGGTCGTGACGTGAGGGGTCATGGCATGACGGGTCATGACGTGATGGGCGTGGCGCGGATGGGGCGTGGCAAGTCGTGGCGCGGATGGGGCGTGGGGCGGGCTGCTGTTGCTCGGCGTCACGGGGATCTTGGAGGCCCGGCAGGGTTGTCGGAGCGCTGCCGGTGCTCACGGCCCCCTACTCTCCATCAACCGGCAATCACCCGGAGCCGAAGTGACGCTCGGTCACTCCCGACGCCCGAAATGTCGCGCAATGGCCGTGCGGCGCCTGGAGGTCGCGGTACGGCCCGAAGCGGCAACCACCGGCACCGAAGCCACTGACCTGGCGCAGCGCATGGTTGCTTGGTGATCGCCCCGACCACCGAAGAAGCCCGACCGAAACACGGCAGACAAGAAGAACCAGGACAGACTGATCAAGCGCGCGAGGCGCGTGCCACCAACTCAGCCGCCACATCGCGGAGCTTCCGGTTAGCGGTCTGGGACGCTTTCGACAGGATCGCGAAGGCCTCGTCAGCACTACAACGACGCTGCGACATGATGATGCCCTTGGCCTGCTCGATCACCGCCCGGCTGGCGAGCGCACGTTCCATCTGCCGGGCCAGGGCCGCCGTCGTGTCGTAGAGGTGGGCGTTCGCCAGGGAGATCGCGGCGTACCCGGCGAAGGTCTCGGCCAGGATCACCGAGTCCTCGTCGAAGGCGTGAGCGGTGGTGGCGTAGATGTTGAGGGCGCCGGTCACCGTCTCGTGGATGGGCAGGCCCACCGAGAGGGCGCTGTGTACGCCGACCGAACCGGCGTGCTGCTGCCAGCCGGGCCAGCGCCGTTCGGCCAGGACGTCGCCGACGAGCAGGGTGGCGCGTTCGGCGGCGGCGGCGAGGCAGGGGCCGCACTGGTTGTCGTACTGCCATTTGTCGATCCACAGCGCGGCGTCGCCGGTGCAGGCGACGGTACGGGGGCCGCCGGCGCGGATCAGGGTCACCGAGACTTCGAAGGCGCCGGGCACCGCTCGTTTCGCGAGCGTCGCCACCTGGTCGAGGACGCCTTCGAGATCGGTGTCGGCCAGCGCGATCCGGCCCAGCTCATGCAGGGCTGCGGTGGGTTCGGCAGGCGAAGGCTGCATGGTCTCGAGTCTCGGGTACGAATTGCTCGTCTCCTGTCGCGTTCCCCGGAATCCCAGCCGGAAACGTGACGATGAGGCCGGTGTACTATCTGCCTCTGCGGCCGGAGTCGTTCCATCGACGAAGGCCTTCCGGCGTCAAGCAGCGGCGCGGGTCCGGGGATCCCGAGAGGGTTTTCCGGGCAGCACCACAGGTTAATTCACGCGGGCCGCGTCAGGGCGGGTCGCGCACCGCTGCAGGGATCCACTGACGTTGAAGGCGCACGACCCGACCGACTCCGCCACCACTTTCGCCGAGCTCGGCCGCATCTTCGCGGAGCTCGGCCGTATCAAGCTGGGTGAGACCGACCTCAACGGTGTCCTGCACCAGGTCGCCGACCTCGCCCGGCGCACCCTGCCCGGCGCCGGCCAGGTGTCGATCACGATGATCCGCGGTGACGACGCCTATACGGCGGCGCACACGAGTGAGACCGCGCTGCTGCTGGACGAGCACCAGTACGCCCGATCCGGCGGCCCTTCGCTGGAGGCCGCGCACGGCAAGACGACGGTCGTGGTGCGGGACGGCGCGAACGACGACCGCTGGGACGGCTGGCCGCTGCTCGCCGCCGAGGCCGGCTACCGGAGTGTCCTCGCGGTCGGCCTGCCGGTCGTGGAGACGATGGCCGGGGCGCTGAACCTCTACGGCGAGCGGCCGGACGGCTTCGACGACGACGGCGTGACGCTGGCGCAGACCTTCGTCCGGTACGCCGGTGTCGCGCTCGCCAACGCCCACCTCTACGACAGCACGGCCAGCCTCGCCCAGCACATGCAGGCGGCGATGGAGAGCCGGGCCGTGATCGAGCAGGCCAAGGGCATCATCATGGGCGAGCGGCGGTGCAGCGCGGACGAGGCGTTCGCGATCCTCACCAAGGTCTCCCAGGACAGCAACCGCAAGTTGCGCGACGTGGCGGCGGCGCTGGTCGAGCGGACCCAGCGCGCGCCGTAGAGAGAACCGGCGTGGGTGCCTGGCCGGGCACGGGGGCGGTCAGGCACTCACGTCGAGCCTTGAGTTCTGCTGCTTGGCGAGGTGCCGCAGTGCCGGTTCCAGGTATCCGGCGACCGGGTTGCGGCCGCTCGTCGCGTCGTAGCGGCGGGACAGGTCCTTGAGGTAGACGGCGGTCACCTCCTGCCCGGCCGCGAGCCGGCCGGTGGCCCGGTCCGCGGCGATCGCGGCGGCCAGCGAGTTGATCCATCCGGCGTTCACCTCGCCGGGCTTGATGCTCTGGCCGGTGGCCTGGAGGATCAGCTCGCGGTCGCGGTCGGTGAGCGCGGCGGCGTCCTCACGGGCGTGCTGGTGGCGTTCCCGCGACGGCCGGGCGGGCGCCACCGGCGGCATCGTCTGGCTGCGGGTCAACCGGGAAATGGACATGGCGGCTCCGACTCCCGTGCGAACTCTACGTTCCTCTGTTCGGTGCAGCACGGTTGCGGCTTAGTCAAAGCGTATCCGCAGTTCAGGCGGGTACTTGAGAGCCATGACCAGTTGGAAGACTCAGGAACGGATCGATGCCGGCGGGGTCCTTCTCGACGGCGATCTCGCACTTCCGGAACACCCGTCCGGATTGATCATCTTCGCGCACGGCAGTGGCAGCTCCCGGCACAGCCCGCGCAACCAGATCGTGGCCACCGAACTGCACGAGTACGGGCTGGCCACCCTGCTGACCGATCTGCTCACCACCGAGGAGGAGGTGGCCGACGCCCGTACCGGCCATCTGCGCTTCGACATCGGCCTGCTCGCCGACCGGGTCATCGCGGTCATCGACTGGGCCCGGGACAACCCGCCGACCGCGGCGCTGCCGATCGGATTGTTCGGCGCGAGCACCGGCGGGGGAGCGGCGCTGGTCGCCGCGGCGGCCCGGCCGCAGGCGGTCCGGGCTGTCGTTTCTCGCGGTGGCCGCCCCGATCTGGCCGGACCGGCCCTGCTGGAGGTCCGCTCACCGACGATGTTCCTGGTCGGTGAACGGGACACCGAGGTTCTCGACCTCAACGAGCAGGCACGCAACACCATGCGGATCAGCGCGGAGCTACGGGTGATCGCCGGCGCGACGCACCTGTTCTCCGAGCCGGGCGCTCTGGACCAGGTCGCCGAGGAGGCGGCCGGGTTCTTCCAGATGCATCTGACACCGGCGGTGGCGAGATGATCTTCTCAGATCGGCGGCAGGCCGGCGAGGCGGTCGCCGAGCGCGTAGCCCGGCTCAAGCTGCCGGGGAAACCCCTGGTCCTGGGGCTGCCGCGAGGGGGGCTGCCGGTTGCCGACCCGGTCGCGCGGCGGCTCGGAGCCGACCTCGACATCGTGGTGGCCCGCAAGATCGGCGCGCCGGATCGGCCGGAGTTCGGGGTGGGCGCCATCGCGGAGGACGGGCCGCCGGTCTTCGACGAGCGCAATCTCCGGTACGCCGGGGTCACCGAGGACGACGTCGCGCCGATCGTGGCCGAGGCGCGGGAGGAGTTGCGGAGGCGGATCCGGGATTACCGCGGTGACCGCCCGGTGCCTCCTGTCCGGGGCCGTGCCGTGATCCTCGTCGACGACGGCCTGGCGACCGGGGTGACGGCCCGGGCCGCGATCTCCTGGTTGCGTGCCCACGGCGTGGGCCGGGTGATCCTGGCGGTGCCGGTCTGCGCGCCGGCGGCCCGGGACCTGCTCGGTGCCGACGCCGAGGTGATCTGCCTGCACGCGCCGGACCGGTTCGCCGCGGTGGGTCAGTGGTACGACGACTTCGCCCAGCTCAGCGACGCCGATGTGAAGGGGGTGCTGTCAGAATTCATCACCTGTTGAATTCTGGCCCCGGCAGGCCTACCGTGAGGATCCATGGACACCTCCATCGAGGTCCGGGACCTCGTCATCAGGCGCGGGAAGCGCACGGTTCTCGACGACTTCCACTGCGCCATCCCGCGCGGCAGCGTGACCGGCCTGCTCGGACCGAGCGGCAGCGGCAAGACCACCCTGATGCGGGCCGTCGTCGGGGTGCAGGTGATCGAGAAGGGCACGGTGACGGTCCTCGGCCACCCGGCCGGGTCGCCGCCGCTGCGCCGCAGGATCGGCTATGTGACGCAGGCGCCGAGCGTCTACGCCGACCTGACAGTGCGGGAGAACGTCCGATATTTCGGAAGTCTTTATCGACTCCCGGCGAAAGAGGCCGATGCCGCGATCGAGACGGTCGGCCTGAGCAGTCACGCCGGCCAGCTGGTCTCCGATCTCTCCGGTGGGCAGCGCAGCCGCGCGTCGCTGGCCTGCGCGATCGTGAGCCGTCCCGAGGTGCTGGTGCTCGACGAGCCGACCGTCGGCCAGGACCCGGTGCTGCGCGACGAGCTGTGGAGCCACTTCCGCCGGCTGGCCGACGACGGCGCCACGGTGCTCGTCTCCAGCCACGTGATGGACGAGGCGAACCGCTGCGATCGCCTGCTGCTCATCCGCGAGGGCGCCCTCATCGCCGACGACACCCCGGCCGCGGTGAAGCAGTCGGCCGGCACCGAGGACCTCGACCAGGCGTTCCTCCGCCTGATCCGCGACCAGGAGGTGACGGCATGAGCGCGCTCCTGCTCGAAATGGCGGGTGGACCAGCATGATCCTCGCGTCCACGATCCGGCGGATCCTCACCCAGCTGCGGCACGATCCCCGCACCATCGCCATGATCATCGTGGTGCCGACGCTGCTGATCACCCTGATCTATTTCATGTACGAGGGACAGCCCGGCGCCTTCGACCGCATCGCCCTCATCATGCTCGGCGTCTTCCCGTTCATCGTGATGTTCCTGATCACCAGCATCGCGATGCTGCGCGAGCGCACCAACGGCACCCTGGAGCGCCTCTTCACCACCCCGGTCGGCAAGATCGACCTGCTGTTCGGATACGGGGTGGCGTTCGGTCTCGCGGCGGCGGCACAGGCGGCGGTCGCGGCCGGGTTCGCCTACTGGGTGCTCGACATGACGACAGCGGGCAGCGTCGGCCTGGTCATCCTCATCGCCGTGGCGAACGCCGTCCTCGGTGTCGCGCTCGGCCTGCTGGCGAGCGCGTTCGCCCGGACCGAGTTCCAGGCCGTGCAGTTCATGCCGCTCGTCGTGGCGCCGCAGCTGCTGCTCTGCGGGCTGTTCGTGGCGCGCGACCAGATGGCCGGCTGGCTGCAGGCGATCAGCAACGTGCTGCCGATGTCCTACTCGGTGGAGGCTCTCATGGAGGTGGGTGCGCATGCCGAGCCGACCGCGACCATGTGGCGTGATCTGATCGTGGTGCTCGGTGCGATCGTGGTGGCACTCATCCTGGGTGCGGCGACCCTGCGCCGGCGGACCGCATAGGGGGCTCAGTTGCGACGGACCGGACGCCGTCCCGGAAACCCGGACACCCGGGAAGCCATCCTGGCGGCGGCGCGGACCGCGTTCGCCGAGAAGGGCTACGACGGCGCCTCGATCAGGGGCATCGCGACCGGCGCCGGGGTCGATCCGGCGCTGGTCCACCACTACTTCGGCACGAAGGACAAGCTGTTCCTGGCGACGATGAACGCGCCGATGGATCCGCTCGACGTGATCAGCAAGGCGGCCGACGGGCCGCGGGAACAGACCGGCGAACGCTTCGTACGGATATTTCTAGGAATATGGGATGGTCCGGCGGGTGCGGCCGGCGTCGCGCTTCTGCGCAGCACCGTCGGCAGCGAGTGGACCACCAAACTGTTCCGCGAGTTCATCCTCACCCAGGTCCTGAGGCGGGCGGTCCCCCGTCTCGGGCTGGAGGACGAGGAGGAGGGCCGGCTGAGAGTGACGCTCGCAGCGAGCCAGATGGTCGGCATGGCGATGGCCCGCTATGTGATCAAGGTCGAGCCGCTGGCCTCCGCGCCCTCCGAGGTCGTGGTGGCGGCGATCGGCCCGGCCGTGCAGCGCTACCTTTTCGGCGATCTGCCCGGAGTGTTCCCGGCTGACTGACTCAGTGCTCCGGCCGGCCTGCCGATCTACCTTCCGTCATCGGTCCCGCTGCCGGAAGGTGCACCCTTGTCGCGTTGGAAGCGTATGCCCCGCTGGGGGAAGGTCCTGACCTCGCTTCTCGCACTGGCCGCGCTGGTCGCCGGGCCGGTGGCGATCGCCACGGGCGTCATCGCGTACCGATTCAATGATCTGATCGGGCGTGACGACGTGCTGACCGAGGCGGCGGCGCTGCCGGCCATCACCGCGAAGCCGGAGTACCAGTCCTGGATCCGGAAGTCGGCCGGGAAGGCGCCGAAGGCGGACGGCACGGCGCGGAACCTCCTCATCCTCGGCGTCGACACCCGCAAGGGCTGGTCCGAAGGCCAGTCCCGCAGCGACACGATCATGCTGGTCCACGTCGACGGCGACGGCTCGAACGCCTCGGTCGTGTCGATCCCGCGCGACTCGTACGTCTACATCCCGCCGGTCGCCGGCAAGTGGGCCGGTGGCAAGACCAAGGTCAACGCCGCGTACGCCTGGGGTGGCGCGCCGCTCGTCGTCCAGGTGGTCAGCCACCTCACCGGTCTCGCGATCGACCACGTCGTCCGGGTCGACTTCGCCGGCGTCCGGAAGATCACCGACACGGTCGGCGGCGTCGACGTGACCATCGCCAGGACGGTCCACGACAAGCGGACCGGCGTCACCTTCGAGGCCGGCGAGCACCACCTCGACGGCAAGATGGCCGAGGTCTACGTCCGCCAGCGCTACGGCCTGCCGAACGGCGACTTCGACCGGGTCAAGCGGCAGCAGCAGTACCTGCACGCGCTCGCCTCCAAGGTCACCTCGCTCGGCATCGTCGCCAACCCGATGAAGATGGACGCGTTCGTGACGGCCATCGCCGGTTCGCTCGTCGTCGACTCCGGGATGAACCTGGCCGGCATGGTCCGCGAGTTCTCCGGCCTGCGCCCCGCCGATCTGCGCTTCACCACGCTGCCGTCGCACGGGTACGTCCGCAGCGCCGCCGGCACCGCCAACAAGCTCTCACCCCAGGAGTGCGGCGAGCTCTTCGCGGCCCTCTACACCGACACGATGGACGACTATTTCAGTTCACGACCATCCTTCTCCGGTACGTCGGGAGCCTAGTTCCCGACCCGTGCCAGGAAGTCCTCGACGTCCACGCGGAGCGGGTCCGGCAGGTCCAGGAACTCCAGTCCGAGTTCGGTGAGCCCGTCGCGTATAAGGCGGCGGGCCACCCGGGCCTCGGCCGTGCCGCGTAGCCCGTCCATCGCCATCTCCAGGCGGATCGTGTCGCCGACGGCCAGCGGCGCGCCGGCCGGAACCGTGCACCCCAGCCCGTCCGCGCTCAGGTCGGTGGCCTGCCCGGCGATCTCGCCGCTCGCCGTCCGGAGGCGGACCGTCCCGTGCACCGGCAGCCGGTCGTGGCGCCGCCGTTCCAGTCGTTCCGCCACGTCGGAGAGGTCGCCGATCTGCTCCATCGTGGCGTCCACGCTCTGGTGCAGCAGCGTCACGATGTCGTTCTGCCGGTCGGCGATCCCGCCCAGCTGCCGCATCGCGTCCTCGATGTCGCCGACGTCCCGGATGATCGCGGTGAGCGTCTCGCCCATCTGCGCGACGTCGGCTTCGAGGGCCGCGATCGTGCTGGTGATCTGCTCGGTCGAGCGCGCTGTCGTGTCCGCCAGGCCCTTCACCTCGTCGGCGACCACGGCGAATCCACTGCCGGCCTCGCCGGCGCGCACCGCCTCGATCGTCGCGTTCAGCGCGAGCAGCCGGGTCTGCGAGGCGATCCCGGAGATCACGCTGGCGATGCCGGCGACCTGCCGCAGGCTGTCGTTCAGGGCGGTGGCGGCCTCGTCGGCGCTGTGCGCGCGGCGTACCAGGGCTTCGGCCGCGCTGCTGGTGACGGTGACCCGTTCCTGGGTGGCGGCCGCGGCGTCCCGGGCGGCGCCCACCTGGACGACGACGTCCTCCAGCTTCCCGCCGATCACCGCTGCCGTCCCGTCGATGGCCTCCTTGGCCCGGCGGCGCAGGCGCTGATTGAGCCGCACCTGCTCCACCTGGGAACTCTGCGCCCGGGCGTCCCGCTCCGCCCGCAGCCGTTCCAGCTCGGCATCGCGTTCGGCGAGGGCGGCGGTGAGCTCCTCGATCCGCTGCCGATCACCGGCCGGAAGGGTCTCACCGCCGGATCGGGCTCGCCAGCTGGGGCTCAACCGCCCGCCTCCCATCCGGCACGTCGAGGGCATCCCCGACGCTACCGGAGAAGCCGTCGCCCGGATGCCGCTTCGCCGCCGGGCACGGAGCTATTCGGCCAGCAGGGCGTCGATCTGGGTCTGAGCGAGGCGCATGCCCTCCTCCATGCCCATCTCGGCCATCCGCTCCAGCTGCTCGGCGCTGGTGAATGTGGAGACCGTCGTCATCCGGGTCCGGTCGCCGACCGCCTCCAGGGTCACGACGCCGTGGGTGGTGTCCGCCGGGTCGACGGGGTCGAAGTTCTCGTCGGCGAATCCGTCGTCGAACTCCAGGCGGCTCGGGGCGTCGACCGCGGTGATCGTCCACCAGCCACGGGCCTTGGTGCCGTCCGGGCCGGTCATGTAGTAGTGCACCCGGCCACCGGGCTTGAACTCGTACGTCTCGAAGGTCGCCGGCCAGGTCGGCGGCCCCCACCAGCGCTCCAGCTTGCGCGGGTCGGCCCAGACCTGCCAGACCCTCTCGACGGCCGCCTCGAACTCGGCGACGAACGTCATGGTGAGCGCGTCCACGTTCTTGACAGAGCTGATCACCGGCATGACCGGTCTCCTCTCACTCGTCTTCATCCAGGATGTCGGCGATCCGGCCGGCACGCTGCCGCCAGACCTCCTCGTACGCATCGAGCAGGAGAGCCACCCGGCGCAGCGCCGTGACCTCCCCGTGCACGATCTGCTCCCGCCCGCGCCTGACCTTGCTGACCAGCGAGGCGCGTTCCAGCACCACGACGTGCTTCTGCACCGCGGCGAAACTCATCGGGTAGTGCCGGGCCAGCTCGGAGACCGACTGCCCGGACCGGATCACCCGGGTCAGGATGTCCCGCCGCGTCGCGTCGGCGAGCGCGTGGAAGACGAGATCGGTCTCCGAACCTACAACCATGTGGTTGTACATTAGTCGTGTCGGGTGCAGCCGGCAACCCTCGGGGGAGCGGATCGGGTGCGGCGTCCGGTTTTCCTGGAGTGGGTGCGGTGGCGGCCGATCAACGGGGTAACACCCAGCTGATCAAGCCGACAGAGGAGTCGTCATGAGCCTGACCATCGGAACCTCGACCCCGCCCACCACCCGTGACACTCACGCCGCGTGGCTGCGCCGCCGCGAGGATGACCGTCCGTTCAACTGGGCCGAGCGTTCGACCGAGACCGATCGCCGGGAGCTTCAGCCCGCGCTGGTCTGATCCGGAAGGACGGTCGCGGTCACCGGGCCGACCCGCAGCACGCCGTCGTTGAGCGGCACGCAGCGGATCCCGCCCTTGCGGCGCAGCGACTTCCACCCGCCCGGGCCGAGTGTCACGTCCATCCAGGCGCACGGGTTGGCCGGCCGCCGGACCCTCAGCAGCACCGGCCCGGCACCGGTGTCGAGGCTGAGCACCGAACCGACCAGCTCGTCGACGGGGACGCCGGCGAGCAGGATGTTCCGTCGTACATGGGAAAGGCCTCTGCCCTCGGGAAGCGACTCGCGGGCGATGACCGTGACGCTCGCGTCCTTGTGCGCCGGATGGTTGAAGTAGCGGTCGCCGACGATGCCCAGCCCGGCCCGGAGGTGGATCTCCTCGACGAGCTCGCCGTCCGGGGCGGGCGCCGGGCCGTCGGACGGGCGGCCTTCGAAACGGTGCACCGGTGAGGCGAGAAGTTCCACGATCGCAGGCACGGGCCCAATGGTAGGAACGTCACCTCAGCGTGGCGAGCGCGTCGGCCAGCGCATCGGTGGCGTCCTGCACGTCGACCTCGCGCGCCTGGAGTGGTCCGCCGGTCTCGGTGAGGCGGGCCGCCTTCGCCCCGCCCGCGTAGAACGGCGCGAACCCCAGCTCGCGGATGATCTGGCAGGCCGCCTCCCGGGCGTCCCGCTCATCGGTGCAGACGAACTCGGCGAGCAGCGGATCGTGGCCGCGCCGGCGGCTCAGCACATCGGTGGAGAGGTTGTTGAACGCCTTCACCCAGTGCGCGCCGGGCGCCCACTCGATCAGCGTCTCCAGGCCGCTCTTGCTGCCGGCCCCGTCCATCATCCGGTCGTACGCCTCGCCGGGCGGCCCGTTGACCGCCGCCGCGATCAGTTCCGGGTCCTTGGCGCTGGCGCCGGTGAGGTAGCTGCCGGTGAAGGCGCCGGTGAACGATCCGGCCGGGATGCCGGGCACCCCGTCCTCCGGATTGGTGCCGTCGATGACGACCTTTCCTTCGAGGGCGGTACGGGTGAGGTCCACCGCTTCCTTCGCCCCCGACCAGTTCGGCGCGAAGATGACCATGTCGCCGAACGCCGCGGCCTGCGCGATCGACATGACGCGCAGCTTCCAGTTCATCCGGTCCACCTGCTCGCGCAGCCGTTCCGGGTGGCGGGAGGTGACCGCTACCTCGTGGCCGCTTTCGGCGCACCACGCCGCCAGAGTGCCCCCGAGCTGACCTGCCCCAATGACACCGATACGCATGTCCTCAGCGTGCCTGCTGGATCACTCCGCCGAGTGGAGAACGGCTAAATCGCCGTAGAGGACGCGCAGCTCCACCACCACCAGATCGTCGACCAGCGCAGCCGGATCCGCCGCCCCCGCGAACGCCGCCAGCCGCAGGTCGTCGATCATCCCGGCCAGCACCGCCGGCGCCGGCCCGGCCGGGGCGCGACCGGCCGCGCGATCCCGCTCGATCCGGGCGGCCAGCCGTTTCACGTGCGCGTCGCGCAGACCGGCCCGCCATGCGGCGATCGGCGGGCAGCCGGGCGCGGCGGCGAGCGCGCCGGACAGCAGCCGGCCGTGGCTGCCCCAGATCGCGGCGAGCCCGGTCAGCGAGCGGCGCAGCGCCTCCTCGTCCGGGCCGGTCCCGTCCAGCCATTGACTCGAGTCGGCGAGCAGCTCGCCGGTGAGGTCGTGCAGCAGCGCGACCACGACCGCCAGTTTCGAGTCGAAGTAGAAGTAGAAGCTGGACCGGGAGATCTCCGCACCGGCCGCCAGCTCGTCGATGGTGATGTCGGCGAGCGGTTTGCGGGTGAGCAGGTCACGCGCGGTCGCCAGGATCGCCCGCTCCCGGCGGTCGCCCTTGCTGGGTCCTCGCCGGCGGGTCATGACACCAGAGTAACGCGATTAACACGGTAGATTCGACGCGGTGTCGACTTTCTCGACGTACTGTCGAAAACCCACGACGACGACATTGGAGATCCCCGTGCACGAGATCCGCCTCGCCTCGCGTCCCACCGGCTGGCCCACCGCGTCGAACTTCGAGATCGCCGAAGTGGAGACCCCCGTACCGGGCGACGGTCAGGTCCTGATCCGCAACATCTACATGTCGGTCGACCCCTACATGCGCGGCCGGATGAACGACACCAAGTCCTACGTCGCCCCCTTCGAGGTGGGCGCGCCACTGGACGGCGCCGCGGTCGGCGAGGTGGTCGCGTCGAACGCCGCGAACGTGCCGGTCGGCTCGGTGGTCGCGCACGGTCTCGGCTGGCGGGAGTTCGCGGTGGCGGACGCCAAGCGGGTGCGCGTCGTCGACCCGGCGCAGTCGCTCTCCGCGTACCTCGGGCTTCTCGGCATGACCGGCCTGACCGCGTACGTCGGCCTGCTCGACATCGCCCAGTTCTCCGAGGGCGACACCGTCTTCGTCTCCGGCGCCGCGGGGGCCGTCGGCAGCGTGGCCGGCCAGATCGCCAAGCTGAAGGGCGCGAAGCGGGTCGTCGGCAGCGCCGGTTCCGCGGAGAAGGCGTCCTATCTGATCGACGAGCTCGGCTTCGACGCCGCGTTCAACTACAAGGACGCTCCGGTGCGCGAGCAGCTCAAGGCCGCCGCGCCGGACGGCATCGACGTCTACTTCGACAACGTCGGCGGCGACCACCTGGAGGCGGCGATCGCCTCGGCCAACAAGTTCGCCCGGTTCGCGCTCTGCGGTGCCATCGCGCAGTACAACGAGACCACCCCGCCGGCCGCCCCGCGCAACCTCGCCCTGGCCATCGGCAAGGAGCTGAACCTGCGCGGCTTCATCGTCGGCAACCACAACAACCGGATGCCCGACTTCCTCGCCGAGGTCGGCGGCTGGCTGCGCGAGGGCCGGATCTCCGCGCGGGAGACCGTCGTCGAGGGCCTGGCGAACGCGCCCGAGGCATTCCTCGGCGTCCTCCGGGGCGACAACACGGGCAAGATGGTGGTCAAGGTGGGCGACGAGCCCGCTGTCCGTTCTTGATCATTCCTTGTACGAGCGGAGTCCCGCCCTCGGGCGGGACCCCGAGTCACTCTGCGTAACGTATTCCGGTTTGCCGGATCCTGAACGCTGATTCGGTCGCGCCGCGCTGTTGATCCCGATACGGAACGTACGGATGATCGCACTCGTCCGTACGGACGAGGTGACTGACGGAAAGCAGACACTAGCGTTCCCGTGTGGCGAATCGGTTCCAACTCTGGGGACAAGCGGGCTGGGCAAGTGCCGAGGTGGTCGGCGAGACGCACTACGCGAAGGCGATACGTGCTCTCTTCGGCTCCGACTTCAACCCACAGGGGACCGACATAACCGTTCCCCTGCAGCTCATACCCGACCCCAAGAACCGGCACGACCGTAACGCGGTCGGCGTCTGGTCCGGGCAGTCGCTGCTGGGCCACCTGCCCCGTCCCGAGGCGGCGCGCTACGTCAAGGTCCTCTCCGCGCTGCACGGCCGCGGGCTGGTGCCCGAGGTCAACGGCCAGATCCACGGGCGCGAGTGGGGCGAGTACGACGGCCGCCCGCCCGCCTTCGTCGGCACCATCCGGCTCGACCTCGCCGAGCCGCACATGCTGTTCCCGGCGAACGACCCGCCGCCGGCCGAGCACCGCCTGCTCCCGTCCGGATCGGCCGTGCAGGTCAACGGTCAGCAGCAGTTCCTCGACGCGCTGCGGCCGCTGCTGCGTCCCGAGGGCGAGTGCTGGGCGTACGTGACACTGCACGAGATGGCCGACCACCTCGTCGAGGTCCGCATCGGCGACGCCCGGGTCGGTGACCTGAGCCCGAAGATGAGCGGCGAGCTGCTGCCCACCCTGCGTCACCTCTCCGAGCAGGGGCTGCTGACCGCGGCCCGGGGCATCGTGAAGGGCAATGCCGGCGAGGCCAGCGTGATGCTCTACATCTCCCGCGTACAGGATCTGCCGGAGGCGTGGCAGGGCCGGCAGGCCACCTCTTCCCCCGCGTTCCCCGCTTCTCCGTCCTCCGGCCGGGCCGCCGCGGCACCCGGCGCGGCCTCCACGGGACCGGCCACTCCAGGCGCGGCGCCCGGCCCGGCCGGGGGCATCTCCCCGAACTGGTCCACTCCCGACCCGAACCGCCCCGCCGAGCCCAGCTGGGCGGCGGCGGCAGCCGACGCCTCGCAGCCGTCGTCGTCCTGGACCCCGCCCGGTGATTCCGGCTCTGGCTGGACGCCGCCCGGTGATTCCGGCTCGGGGTGGACGCCGCCCGGTGAGCCGGGTTCCGGCCGGGTGACGCCGAGTGACCTGGCGCCCGGGTGGACGCCGCCCGGTGAGCCGGGCTCCGGCCGGGTGACGCCGAGTGACCTCGCGCCGGGTTGGACGCCCGGCGACGCGACGCCGAGCTGGGCCGCGCAGGGTGAGCAGGTTCCGAGCTGGGCCGCCCGCGACGACGTGACCCAGGGCTGGGCCCCGGGCGGCTCGGGCGAGACCACGGCGGGCTGGCAGGCCGGCGGTTCCGGCCTGCGACTGGGTATCGCCAGCGACGCCGGCCTCGGCCGTACCACCGGTGACAACACGGCCAAACGCGACGCCGCCCTGGGTGGTGCGCCGGACGCGCCGTCCGGTCGTGAGGCGGGTTTCGGTCTCGACGCGGCGGGACTGCCGGTGCGACCCGCGGGCGGCGAGCCCGCGGTGCCGAGCTGGGCCACTCCCGGCGAGGCCGGGCCGAGCTGGGCCACGTCCGGTGAGACGGGTCCGAGCTGGGCGTCGTCCGGCGACGGCGGCCCGAGCTGGAACGCCCCCGCCAACGAGGCGATGCCCACCTGGGCCGCGCCGGGCGAGGCGGTGCCGAGCTGGGCCGTACCCGGTGCCGGCATCCCCGCCTGGGCCACCCCGAGCGCTACGGCCCTGCCGACGCTGCCCTCCACCGGTTCGCTGCCGGGCAGTGCCACCCCGCGCCTCGACCCCCCGGCCGACCCGGACGCCGCCCGTCCATCCTCCCCGGCCCAACCGTCGGCCCTGCCCGGTTCGCCGGCCGCGCTCGCCGGCTCCCACCCTGCGACCACCGGCTCCCAGCCCGCGCTACCCGGCGCTCACGCGTCGAACACCGGTTCTCACGCGTCGCTCGCCGGTTCTCACGCCTCGCATACCGGCTCGCAGGCCTCGCTCGCCGGCGCTCACGCGTCGACCACCGGCTCTCAGGCGTCGCTCGCCGGTTCCCCGGTGTCGTTCCCGGGATCGCCGGTGGCCGCTTCGGCGCAGGCCGGTTCGTCCGCGCCCACGTCGGCCCAGGCCGGTTCGCCGGTCTCGGGAGTCCCGGCCGGGGGTTCGGCCGCGCCTGCGTCCTCGTTCCCGGGATCACCGGCGCCGGGCGCTCCGGCGGACGGCCTGTCGGCGTTGCCCGGTTCTCCGGTGGCCGCGTCGCCGGGTGGAGGGTCGTCCCTCGCTACATCGCCGTCGTCGGGTGGGCCCTCGCCGGCCGACGCCGTATCGGGTGGGTCTTCGCCGGCGGAGGGCGGGTCCGCGGATCCGTTCGGGCGGCCGGTCAGTCCGGCGCCGGGAGGGGCTCACATCGCGGAGACCACCGTCATCCCCGCGCTGGCGGCCGTGGTGAAGAGCAACCCGAGCCGGCTCTCCGTGGCCGCGCCGGTGTCGCCGGCCCCGGAAGCGACCCCTCATCCTCCGATTCCGGGCGCGCCGACCGGGATCAAGTTCGTGGTGCCGCCGGGCTGGCCGGTGCCGCCGGACGGCTGGTACCCGCCGGAGGGCTGGCGCCCGGACGCCGGCTGGCCGCTGGCGCCCGCGGGCTGGCAGTGGTGGGTTCCCGTCTGGGAGTGACGCCGCTGCGAAGGCCGCGCATTTCGTGGGCGATGGCGGGGATGCGCCGATGTGGGCGAGATCGGCGCGCCACGCCCGACCTGTCGTACATGTCGCTAATGTTCTGTTTGTGGGGCTTTAGAGCCGCGTGAGCACGTCCCGCCGCGGGTCGGACAGGCCGAATTCGATTGGTTCAAGTCCGGAACGTCGGATTAACCCGGAAAATCGCCACGGTGACCCACCTCGCCTTGCTGGAATGTGGCAATGCGGTGGGATGATGCTGACGGGTTGACCGGACGGCCGGATGCGCGTGTTCGCGGAGTGCTGGAGTCCTGGCGAGCCGGTCTGCTCGACTTCACCGGCAATAATCCATTGATCGATGTGGATCCTGCGGGGCCGGGAGTGGTGGCGATCGTCAGCCCGACGCCGCGGACCATCCTGGAGGCGCTGCGGGAGGGCCGGGAGTGCGGCTTCCTCGGCATCGAGGAACAGGCCGAGGGGCCGCGGCCACGCGCCGCGAACGTGTTCCAGACCGAGATGATCGACGCGGACATGGACGCGACGCTGCACGCGCTGCGCCGGACCGCGCGGCGCGACCAGTACGAGCAGGGCATCTCGGCGCTCTACCTGACGCTGGGGTCGCTGCACTGGGTGGACGGCGGGCAGCAGTTCGCCAGCCCGATCCTGCTGCTGCCGGTCGAACTGGTCACCCCGGATCCGCTGGACTACCCGCGGCTGCGGGCACGGCAGGACGACCCGATCGTGAACCCGGCGCTGATGGTGCGGCTGCGGGCGTACGGCATCGAGCTCCCGATCGTGGACAGCCTCGCCAACCTCGATCTCACGGTGTTCTGGGCCCGGATGGACGCCGCGATCGGCAACCACCCGGACTGGCACTCCGACGAGGCGGTGCTGCTGTCCCGCTTCGACGTGCAGCGCGAGGTCATGTACGCCGACCTCGTCGAGAACGAGCGGCAGATCCTGGCCCACCCGGTGGTCCGCGCCCTCGCCACCGACCCGATCGCCCAGCCGGACGCGCTGCGGTTCGAGCCGGTCCCGGTACGCCGGATCGACGAGCTGGCAGCCCCGGACGACGTGCCGCTGGTCCTCGACGCCGACGCCGCCCAGCGGTCGGCCATCGCCGCCGCCGTCGACGGCCGGACGTTCGTGATGCGCGGCGCGCCCGGCACCGGCAAGACGCAGACCGTCGCCAACATGATCGCGTGCCTGATCCACGCCGGGAAGCGGGTGCTGCTGGTCTCCGAGAAGGCGGCCGCGCTGGACGGCGTGAAGCAGCGGCTGGCCGGGGTCGGCCTCGACGACTACCTGCTGGAGCTGCACAGCGACCGGATCGGGCGTACGCAGGTGGCGCGGGCCCTCGCCGAGGCGCTCGACTTCATCCCGCTGCCGCCGCCGAGCCTCTCCACCGACGAGCGGGAGGAGCTGCGCCGGCACCGGATCCGGCTGAACGAGTACGCCGAGGCGATGAACGAGGTCCGGGAGCCGCTCGGCCACCGCCTGCACGACGTGCTGGGCATGTGCGCCCAGATGACCGACCTGCCGTCCGGCCCGGTGCCGGGCGCGCTGCCGGTGCCGCTGACCACGCAGTCGCTGCAGCGGGTCCGGGACGCCGCCGACCGGCTGGGCCGCGCCTGGCGCCCGGCCCGGGAGGGCGACGACTTCCTCTGGCGGGACGTGATCGACCGCAACCGCCTGGACGCCCGCCTGCACCAGGCCCAGGCCGCCCTCGACCATCTCATCGAGGCGGAGAACAACGACCGGCTCGCCGAGGTGTTCGAGGCGCACACCATCGCCGAGGCGATCGCCCTGACCACGCTGGTCGGGCACGCCGCCCGCCGGCCCGCCGAGGTGCCCGACGAGTGGCTCACGCTGGACAGCCTGGAGCCGGTCGCGAAGGCGGCGGAGAGCCTGGTCAGCCACTTGCGGTCACTGCACCAGGCGGAGGAGGCGGTCCGCTCGAAGGCCGGCGTCACCTGGTCGGCGCTGCCGTCGCCGGCGAAGCTGCCGGTCGTACCGACGCTGGCGCATTTGAACCCGCCGGCGCTCGAGCTGCTGCCGCTCACCTCGACGCAGGCCCTCGGGCTGGCCCGGCGGTTCGCCGAGGAGGCCGACCGGCTGGAGCAGCACCAGCACAGCCTGGACCGGGTGACCGCGCGGCTGGGCCTGCCGAACGTCGTGGCGTTCACCGACCTGCCCCGGGTCGCCGCGATCGTGGATCTGCTGAACCGGCCGAACAAGCCGGAGCTGGGCTGGTTCGACACGACCGGGATGGCGAACGCCCGGGCCGCCTCCCGGGTGCTGCAGCGCGCCGTCGAGGCGGTGAAGGCCGCCGAGTCGCGGGCCCGGGAGCACTTCAACGACTCCGCGCTGGTGGAGCCGGTGGACGAGCTGGTCGAGCGGTTCGCCACCCAGCACAAGGGGATCCGCAAGCTGCGCAAGCCGTACCGCCGGGACAAGCGGATCACGGCGGCCATCGCCCGGCCCGACGTGAAGCGCTCGGACGCGGTCGCGAACCTCGACGCCGCGGCCGCCTGGAAGAAGGCCATCGGAGAGCTGGAGGCGGCCGAGCTGGAGTACGCCCGGAACCTCGGCCGGCACTGGAAGCACCTGGACACCGACTTCGACGCCATCCAGGACGCGCTGCGCACCGCCGAGGAGACGCTGCGGATCACCCCGCCGCTGGCCGTCGGCGGCATCATCGAGCGGGTCTGCGCGCCCACCCCGAACGGCGCGATCATCCGGATCGTCGCCGAGGCGCGCACCGAGTTCGAGCGGTTCACCGCTGCGCTGCGCCCGGCGCCCGAGCCGGCGCCCCGCCCGCAGCTAGGGACCGGGCCGATCCACGACGCGGTCACCTGGCTGCGGGCGCACGTGGAGCCGTTGTCCGCTGCGGCCGAGCTGACCCAGGCGTACAGCCTGGCGGCCGGCCGGGACTTCACCCTGGCCGAGTCGGCGGCGATCGGGCTGCTCCGGGAGACCGCCTCGGACGCGGCCGGTGCGCTGACCGTGAACGCGGGGGAGTACGCCGAGGTCCTCGGCCCGGTCTACCGCGGCACCCAGACCGACGTGGAGGCGCTCGCCACCGCGATGTCCTGGGCGTCCGAGGCCCGCCGGGTCCGGGCCGGCGCGGACATCGCGTTCACGCCGGAGCAGGCGCAGGCCCTCGCCCAGGTTCGCCCGAGTGACGCCCTGCCGTCCCGGGTCGCCGAATGGCAGTCCGCCCGGGACTGGATCCTGCGGGCGTTCGCGCCGCGCCGGCACCCGTCGCTGACCGCCACCCTCGACGACTACGAGCACGCCCGCGAGCTGATCGCCGCGCTGCTCGAGGACAGCCACGGCCAGCAGGAGTGGTTCGACTACCAGGCGGCCCGGGAGGTGCTCAGCGAGCACGGCCTGGACCCGGTGGTCGACTGGTGCGCGAGCGAGGACCTGGCGGTCGAGCAGCTGCTGCCGGTGCTCGGCCGGGCGCTGTTCCAGTCCTGGGCCGACATGATCATCAGGGAGGACGAGCGGCTGCCCCCGCTCGACGCCGCCTCCCGGGACCGGCTGATCCGCGAGTTCCGGCTCTGGGACACGCTGCTGGAACGGGCCGCCGTCGCCGACGTGATGAACGCCGTCGACGAGCTGCAGCCGTCCGGCACCGCCGTCGCCGAGGCGGCGATGATCCGGTCGGCCGCGGCTCAGCAGGGCCGCCGCCCGACCGTCCGGGACCTGCTCGCCGAGACCCGGCACGCCAGCCTCGCCGTGAAGCCGGCGATGCTCACCATCCCGGCGGACGTGAGCCGGTTGATCCCGTCCGACCTGTACTTCGACGTGGTCATCGTCGACGAGGCGTCCCGGGTGCCGGTCGCCGACGCGATCACCTGCGCGTACCGGGCCAGCTCGATGATCGTGGTGGGCGACGACCGGCAGCTCGGCGCCACCCCGCTGCCCGGCGGCGGCGACGGCCAGTCGATCCTGGGCCTGGCCATCCACTGCGGCGCGTTCCCGGTGTTCGACCTGACCACGCACTACCGCAGCCGGCACGAGTCGCTGATCGCGTTCGCGAACCACAGCTTCTACGCCGGCCGGCTCAACACGTTCCCGGCCTCCGGACCGGCCGGACCGGACGCGGGTGTGCAGCTGTTCGGCGCGGACGGCGACACCTCACTGGCCGAGGAGGTCGCCAGCCGGGTCGCGCACCACCTGGTCACCCGCCCGGACCGCACCCTCGGCGTGGTCACCGGCACGCCGGCGCTGCGCTGGGAGATCGAGGCGGCGGTCGCCGACATGGTGGGCTCGCCCGACGAGGATCGGCTCCGCGGCTTCTTCGTGAAGGATCTCGACTCGGTGCAGGGCGACGAGCGGGACGTGGTGATCCTGGCGATCGGCACCGATCTCGGCGGCCTGGGCGGCCCGGACGGATGGCGGCGGCTCAACGTCGCGACGACCCGGGCGGCCCGCCGGCTGGAGGTGGTCTCGTCGATTCGATCAGGAGACCTCGCCGGGTACGAGGACCTCGCGTATCTCGCGGCCTTCCTCGACTACGCGGTCCGTGGCGAGGACGCTCTGGACCTGACCGATCCCGGCTCGGAGGCGCAGACCCCGTTCGAGGACTCGGTACGGGACGTGATCGCGTCCTGGGGCTATCAGGTGCGGACCCGGGTCGGCACCGGCGCGTTCCGGGTCGACATGGCGGTCCGCCTCTCGTCGCGGCGCACCTCGCCGTACGTGCTCGGCATCGAGTGCGATGGCACCACGTACGACTCGGCGCCGGCCGCCCGTGACCGGGACCGCCTGCGGGAGCAGGTCCTGCAAGGGCTGGGCTGGAACCTTCACCGGATCTGGGGCACCGCCTGGTACCTGGACCGCGAGCACGAGGAACAGCGCCTGCGGATCGCGATCGAGCAGGCCGTCGCCCAGTACCCGGCCGAGACCGCGCCGGAGCTGACCGTCGAGGAGAGCGCCCCGGTCGAGGAGAGCCCGGTCGCTGAGGTTCCGGTCGCTGAGGTTCCGGTCGAGGAGAGCCCGGTCGCCGAGACCCAGGCCGAAGAACTGCTGGAATACGAGGAAGAGGCGTTCGCCGCCGCCGACACCGAAGAGGGGATCTTCGCGGAGGCGTTCGCCGAGGTCTACGGAAGCGCTGCGGACAACGAGGTCACCGTCGAGATCAGCCCGGAGCAGGCGGCCGCCGCGACCGGACCGGTCTCCCAGGCCGAACCGGTCTCCCCGGCTGAATCGGTCTCCCAGGCGGGGCCGGTCTTCCAGTATGGACAGCCGGCCGGCCCCGAGCCCTGGTACCTCGCGCCGGACTACCTGGTCGAGGAGGCCGGCGCCTACCTGGCCGGGGTGGACGACGTGGAGCGCCAGGTCGCCGACGCCGGCCTGGTCAGCGAGCCGGCCCCGGAGGTGCGGGCTTCGGAGGTGCCGCACGAGTGGGCGGACACCCCGTCGATGGTGGACGTCGAGCTCGACGCGGACCTGGAGCCGTTCGCCGAGGACATCTTCGAGGGGCAGCCCGACGTGGTGGCCGCGGTGACCGAGTACGAGCACGTCGTCGTGCCGGCCACCTTCGAGCATCTGCACCGGGACGAGATCGACCCGGCCGACATGCACCCGATCGCCGCTCACGAGCCGCCCTACGAACCGGAGTACCACCAGGAGCCCGCCGCCGAAATCGAAGAGGAGCATCCTGTTGCCGCTCACCTCGCCGAGAACTGGGCTTCGGCGTACAGGAAGGCGCAGTTGGAAACGCTCCCGGCCGGCGCCGGACTGACCGACCCGGACTCCCGCCCGGTGTTGATCGACGCCGTGCGGAGGCTGGCGCAGGTGGAGGGGCCGGTGCACATCGCGATCGCGCTGCAGCGGATGCGTGAGGAGTGGGGGCTCACCCGGATCACCAAGCACGCCAAGGCGGCCATCGAGGAGGCCATCACCGAGGCCGGTCTGGGCTGGGACGGCACGTTCCTGAGCGACCCGGAGCAGGTCGAGCCGATGGTCCGGTTCAAGGCCGAGGACGTGGCGCGCAAGGCTGACCAGGTCGCCGACTCCGAGCTGAAGGTGGCCCTCGAACACCTCGTCCACGACGGCGGCGTGCTGACCGTCGACCAGCTGCTCGCGGCGACCGGGCGGCTCCTCGGCTGGTCCACGCGGCGCTCGCCCGAGGTGGACGCGCGGCTCACCACGCTCATCGCCGATCTCGTCGACGAGGGTCACCTCATCCACCAGGCGGACGGTCTCGCGATCGGGCACGGCCTGCCGGACATCACCTCGCTGCCCCGGCACGACGCCGGGACGAAGGCGTCACGGCCGCGTCGGTCAGCGGCCAGCCGGAAGTGAAGCGGGGTTCACCGTCGATGCCTACCGTCCGGCCACATGGGAAAGATCATTAATCGTACGATCGCCGGAGCCGGCGCCGTCGCGCTCACCCTGACCCTGGCCGGCACCGCGTCGGTGGCCGGCGGGCAGCACCACGACAAGATCACCAAGCCCATGCTGACCGGCTGGGCGTCGCTGCCCGCCGGAACGTTCGTGCCCGGCAGCGAGCCCTCCGGCAGCCTGGTCACCGGCAACCTCAACGGCTTCACCGCGCCCTTCGCCGACCAGCCGGTCCAGGGCTTCTCCGGCATCGCCGACAACGGGGACGGCACGTTCGACGTGCTCTCCGACAACGGGTACGGCAACCAGGCCAACTCGGGCGACTTCCTGCTCCGGGTCCAGCGGCTCGCGCCGGTCTTCCGGGACGGCAGCGTCGACGTGGTCGGCGGCGTCAACCTGACCGACCCGGACGGCCACGTGCCGTGGAAGCTGACCCGCACGGACCGGGTGCTCACCGGCGCCGACTTCGACGTGGAGTCGATCGTCAAGGGCGCGGACGGCTCGTACTGGATCGGCGACGAGTTCGGCCCCTACCTGCTGCACTTCGACCGGACCGGCAGGCTGCTCGCCGCGCCGGCCCCGCTCGACGGCGTCGTCGCGCCGGAGACGGCCGCGCGGACCGGCGTGACCGCGACCCTCGGCAGCAGCAAGGGCTTCGAGGGCATGGCCGCCTCGCCCGACGGCCGCTACCTCTACCCGCTGCTCGAAGGCACCGTCACCGGCGACCCCGCCGGTCAGCTGCGGCTCAACCAGTTCGACCTGCGCACCCGCAAGTACACCGGCAAGCGCTGGACCTACCAGCTGGACTCGCCGTCGCACGCCATCGGCGACGCCATCGCCGTCGACAAGGACCGCTTCCTGATCATCGAGCGGGACGGCGGCCAGGGCGCCACCGCGGTGAACAAGAAGATCTACCTCGCCACCAAGCGCTCCGACGGCACGCTCGCCAAGAAGCTCGTCGTCGACCTGATGAACATCGCCAACCCGCGCGGGCTCGGCGGCTTCGGCACCACGTTCACCTTCCCGTTCCAGACGATCGAGGACGTCGTGATCCTGGACGCCACGACCATCGCCGTGCTGAACGACAACAACTTCCCGTTCTCCAGCGGGCGGACCGCCGGCGTGGCCGACAACAACGAGTGGATCACCATCGCGCTGCCCGAGTCGCTGCACCCGGACAGGCGCGTTCTCCGCTGATGTGACGCTGTGATGTCCGGGTGTTCGCCTGCTGGACACCCGGGCCTCCTACCGCCCAGCGGCACCACCGACAACTTCACGCGATACCTGGCGCAGCGGCCGGCGACGACCTCCGGATCGCGCTGCGATACGACGGGATGGCCGATGACGCGTACCCCCTCGTCCTGGTCTCCTATGAAGTCGTGTGCCAGACCGGGACGCCGGACGGTTTCCTGGCGTACGCGGCCGGCGCTTCCTGAGCAGCTCAGGGCCGGGTGGAGCTGGCAGTGTTGGCGTTAACGTGACGTTTCCAGGCCTGGTATGCGTCGGTTATGGTGAGCGCTAACATTCGCAACTTTGTTTTGTGTGGGGAGACGGCGTTGACTTACGGTTCGAAGGCCCTGCGCCGGGCCGTGCTCCGGGCCAACCTGATGATCCCGGCGGCCGGGCTCGCCCAGCTGACCTGGGGAAACGTCAGCGGCATCGACCGTGAGGCGGGGCTCTACCTGATCAAGCCGTCCGGCGTCGCGTACGACGAGCTGACCGAGGACCACCTCGTCCCCGTCGACCTGGAGACCGGCAAGGTCCTCGCCGGCGACCTGCGCCCGTCCGTGGACAGCGAGTCGCACCGCGCCTTCTACCTGGCCTGGCCCTCGATCGGCGGCGTCACCCACACGCACTCCACGAACGCCGTCGCCTTCGCGCAGGCGGGGCTGGACATCCCGCTGCTCGGCACCACGCACGCCGACACCTTCAACGGCCCGGTCCCCGTCACCCGGGGGCTGACCGCCGCCGAATGCGCTGTGGACTACGAGCTCAACACGGGCCGGGTGATCGTGGAGACGATCGGCGACGACGAGGCTGCCGCGGCCATGCCCGCCGCCCTGGTCGCCAATCATGGGCCGTTCACGTGGGGTGCCGACCCGGTCAAGTCGGTGCAGAACGGGATCATCTGCGAGGCCGTCGCGGAGATGGCCCTGAAGACGCTCGCCCTGAATCCGGCGGCGAGCATCCCGCAGCACTTGCAGGAGCGCCACTTCAAGCGGAAGCACGGGCCGGGCGCGTACTACGGCAACCCGAAGCCCTGAGGTCACCGGCCGGGCATCTCCCCAACGGCATCCCTACCGGGTGCGGACCGGGCCGGCCGTCCCGGCCCGGTCCGCCCGCTTCCTCGCATTCCTGCCTTCATCCACGGCGGACCGGGGTCGGTGACCGCATCGGGAAGTCGCGGCGTGAGCAGAACCGTGTGCTCCGATGGCGCCGCACGCACTCCGTGCCTCGCTGCCCTCTCCGCGATCCCTCTCCGCGATCCCTCTCCGCGGCCCCTCTCCGCGGCCCCTCTCCGCGGCCCCTCTCCGCGATCTTGAGCTTTTTACCACCGGATCCGGTCGTAAAAAGCTCAAGATCCGCCATGGGAGGCCACCCGCGAGCTCGGGCCGGTCGAGGTGCTGGCTGTCAGGTGGTGGAATTGGGGCGCGGGTTCGGGGTCGTGGGGCGGGGTGCGTCGGCCGGGCGGTTGCGCAGGAGGTTCTCGAGACGGCCCGTCGGGGCGGCCGGCGCCGGGTGGGCGTTGGCCGGCTGAGCGGTGGCGGCCGGGCGCAGCGTGCGTGGCATGTTGGGGGCTGCGCTTCGCGGGCGGGGGATCGCTGCCGGCTGGTGACGCCAGGTGAACGCCACGCCGCCCAGGAGCACCGTCTCACCGGGGGCGCACAGACCCGACTCGCGGAGGTCGGCAGACCCGTCGCGACCGTAACTGATCATCAGGCTGGTGTCGGTGGAGCCCGGTGTGGTGTGGACGGCGTGGACTTCGCCGTAGCCGGTCAGGCCGGTTCCGTAAGCCGTCAGGACGGTGGCGCGACCGCGCAGCGGCACGGCCAGCTCGCGACCGGCGGTGTCGCGGATGTGCAGGGTCCCTGAGAGGCGGGGGCGGGACCGGCGGCCGAGCCAGCCGCTAACCATCGGCGGACATCTCTGCGGGTGTGTCGTCGTTGAGCACCCCTCGGACTGTAACGGCGATGGGGGCACACTGCGGGATCAATCACCGTCGCGGGTGAGTTCCGGCCCTGCTCACCAAGCGACTGCCAGATCGACGACACTACGCAGCGTCACGCCAGGGGTGCCGTGGTGCTGGCCCGTGCCACCAGCGACGGCGCGACGACCACGTCCTCCGGCGGCGACTCGCCGGGTGGACCCAGGTGGCGCAGCAGCAGGGCGAGGGCGCGTCGGCCCAGTTCGGCGAAGTCCTGCCGGACCGTCGTGAGTGGAGGCAGGAAGAAGCCGGAGTCGGGCATGTCGTCGAAGCCGACGACGCTGACCTCGGCGGGTACGCGCCGCCCGGCCTCGTGCAGGGCGCGCAGCACGCCGAGGGCGATCCGGTCGTTGGCGCAGAAGACGGCGGTCACCGCGGGGTCGGCGGCGAGGCGGCGGCCCTGCTCGTAGCCGGCGGCCGCGTCCCACCATCCGGCGGTGACGGCCGGGACCACGGCGCCCGCGGCGTACAAGGTCTCTCGCCATCCTTCGACCCTGGCCTGTGCTTCGGGCCAGTCGGGTGGACCGGCGACGTGATGGACCGTGGTGTGACCGAGTTCGAGCAGGTGGCGGGTGGCGAGCCGGGCACCCTCCATGTTGTCCACCCGCACCGTCGGAAACGTTTCAACCTCTGACGAACCGGCGCCGCCGACCGCCACGCAGGCCAGCCCGCCGGGAGCGTGGGTGAGGGCGGTGAGCACCGACGGCTTGGGTGCGATCGCGATGATGCCGTCGACGTCGTGCTGGGCCAGCCGGTCGACGGCCTCCAGGACGGGCCGCTGTTCGAGATCACGCACGGTGGCGACGCTGACCAGGTAGCCGGCGGCCCGGGCGGCGCTCTCGATGCCGTAGAGCATCGACTCCGGCCCGAAGAGCGTGGTCTCGAAACCGATGATGCCGAGGGTGTGCGACTCGCGGGTGGCGAGGGTGCGGGCGGCCAGGTTGCGGCGGTAGTTGAGCGACCGCATCGCGGCGAGCACACGCTCCCGGGTCTCGGCGCGCACATGAGGGTGTTCGTTGATCACCCTGGAGACGGTCTGGTGGGAGACCCCGGCCAGTTTCGCGACGTCGCGCATGACGGTGCCGCGCTCCTTGCCGGTGCGGGTCAGGCGGCGCGCACGGGAGGCCGAGGAGTGCTGCTGGGCTGCGGGTTCCGGACCCGGCGTCGCTGGAGGGGTCGCCATTGGACGATTCCTAGCAGGTGATGACGCGGTGACCCTCGGCGATACCGCCGTTTGTGCAATCTGGCTGAAACAAAGATCGAGATCTCTTGACGAGCCCGTTGAGAACGGTAACACTCACGAAACGCAAGCTGTGACGCCGGTCGCAGCAGTACGACTATCCCTGCGGTCAAAGCACGTGCCGTTGACCGCTGCTCAATTTGTGAACGGTAACAAGTTTCGGGAGGTTATGGTGCGCAGGAACTGGACCGCGGCTGCTCTGAGCGGCATCCTGGCCGTGTCCGTGCTCGCCGGCTGTGGCGGCAGCGACGGTGACGACAGCGGGTCGGGCAACAGCGACGATGGCAAGATCACGCTCGGGTTCTCCCAGGTCGGCGCCGAGAGCGGCTGGCGTACCGCGAACACCAAGTCCATCCAGGAGTCAGCGGCATCGGCTGGTATCGATCTTAAGTTCTCCGACGCCCAGGGCAAGCAGGAGAACCAGATCTCCGCGATCCGCAACTTCATCACGCAGAAGGTCGACGTCATCGCCTTCTCGCCGGTGGTCACCTCCGGGTGGGACGCGGTGCTGCAGGAGGCCAAGGACGCCGGCATCCCGGTGATCCTGACCGACCGCGCGGTGGACTCGCAGGACACGTCGCTCTACAAGAGCTTCATCGGCTCCGACTTCATCGTCGAGGGCCAGAAGGCCGGCGACTGGCTGGTCAAGGAGTACGAGGGCAAGAACGAGCCGGTCAACATCGTGGAGCTGCAGGGCACCACGGGCTCGGCGCCGGCGCTCGACCGGCAGAAGGGCTTCGCCGAGAAGATCGCGGCGAACCCGAACTTCAAGATCGTGAAGTCGCAGACCGGTGACTTCAAGCGCGCGGACGGCAAGACTGTGATGGAGACCTTCCTGCAGTCCACCCCCGACATCGACGTGCTCTACGCCCACAACGACGACATGGGTCTCGGCGCCATCGAGGCGATCGAGGCGGCCGGCAAGAAGCCCGGCACCGACATCAAGATCATCACGGTTGACGCGGTCAAGGACGGCATGACGGCGCTCTCCGAGGGCAAGATCAACTTCATCGTCGAGTGCAGCCCGCTCCTCGGCCCGCAGCTGATGGAGCTGGTCAAGAAGGCCGACGCCGGTGAGGAGATCCCCGCCCGGGTGCTCACCGAGGAGACCACGTTCACCCAGGAGCAGGCGAAGGAAGCCCTGCCCACCCGTCAGTACTGATCGATCCCGACGAGTGCCCCGGCCGGCCCGGCCGGGGCGCTTTCGGAGCTTCGAAACGGAGCAGGTAATGGGCGAGCAGTCCCCGGTCCTCGAGATGACCGGGATCCGAAAAGTCTTTCCCGGCGTCGTCGCCCTCGACGGCGTCGATTTCCGGCTGTTCCCGGGCGAGGTCCATGCGCTCATGGGCGAGAACGGCGCCGGGAAGTCCACCCTGATCAAGGTGCTGACCGGGGTTTACACCATCGACGGCGGCGAGGTGAAGCTCGGCGGCGAAGTGGTGCACATCAACGGCCCTCTGCAGGCTCAGCAGGCCGGCATCAGCACCGTGTACCAGGAAGTGAACCTCTGCACCAACCTCTCGGTGGCGGAGAACATCTTCATCGGGCGCGAGCCGCGCAAGTTCGGCCGGATCCAGTGGGGCCTGATGCGGAAGCGCGCGAGCGAGCTGCTCGCCCGGCTCGATCTGAACATCGACGTCTCCGCGCCGCTCAACACGTACTCCCTGGCGATCCAGCAGATGGTCGCGATCGCCCGCGCCGTCGACATCTCCGCCCGGGTCCTGATCCTCGACGAGCCCACCTCCAGCCTCGACTCGTCCGAGGTGGAGCAGCTCTTCGCGGTGATGCGCCGGCTCAAGGAGGACGGCACGGCGATCCTGTTCGTCTCGCACTTCCTCGACCAGATCTACGAGGTGTCCGACCGGCTCACCGTCCTGCGCAACGGCCAGCTCATCGGTGAGTTCAAGACCGAGGAGCTTCCCCAGGTACGCCTCGTCGAGAAGATGATCGGCAAGGAGCTCGCGGCCCTGGAGTCCCTGGAGGACAAGGCCCAGCGCAACCGGGAGAGGACGGCCGAGGCCGAGCCGGTCCTCGAGGCGAAGGAGCTGGGCCGGACCGGGGCGATCGCGCCGTTCAACCTGACCATCCACGCCGGCGAGGTGGTGGGCCTGGCCGGGCTTCTCGGCTCCGGCCGCACCGAACTGGCCCGCCTGCTCTTCGGCGCCGACAAGCCGGACACCGGGACGCTCTCCCTGGAAGGTAAGCAGGTCAACCTGCGTGACCCGCAGGTGGCGATGAAGCGGGGGATCGCCTTCTCGTCGGAGAACCGCCGGACCGAGGGCATCATCGGCGAGCTGAGCGTCCGGGAGAACATCATCCTGGCGCTGCAGGCCTCCCGTGGCTGGACCCGGCCGATCCCACGCCGCAAGCAGGACGAGATCGTCGAGAAGTACATCAAGGCGCTGCAGATCCGGCCCGCCGACCCGGAGCGTCAGGTCCGCAACCTGTCCGGCGGCAACCAGCAGAAGGTGCTGCTCGCCCGCTGGCTGATCACCGAGCCCCGGCTGCTGATCATCGACGAGCCCACCCGCGGCATCGACGTCGGCGCCAAAGCGGAGATCCAGAAGCTGGTCGCCGAGCTGTCCGACGGCGGCATGGCGGTGCTCTTCGTCAGCGCCGAGCTGGAAGAGGTCCTCCGGCTCAGCCACAAGATCGAGGTGCTGCGGGACCGGCGTCTGGTCGAGGAGCTGGAGAACACGCCGGACGTCGACGCCGACCGCATCATGCAAACCATCGCCAGCGGAGCTACAGCATGACCATCCTCAAGAACAGGTTGTTCTGGCCGGCGGCGATCCTGGTGGTCCTGCTGGTCGTCAACGCGTTCACCTCCAACCAGTTCGTCACGGTCCGCGACGGGCACCTCTTCGGCAGCCTGATCGACATCCTGCGGGGCAGCGCCCCGCTGGTGCTGGTCGCGCTCGGCATGACGCTGGTGATCGCGACCGGCGGCATCGACCTCTCGGTCGGTTCCGTCATGGCGATCTCCGGCGCCGTCGCCTGTCTGCTGATCAGCGATCTCGGCAACCAGAACAGCGTGGGCAGCGTCCTGCTGATCATCCTGGTCGCGATCGGGGTGTCGCTGCTGGCCGGCCTCTGGAACGGGACGCTCGTCGCGATCATCGGGATCCAGCCGATCATCGCGACGCTGATCCTGATGGTGGCCGGCCGCGGCATCGCGCAGCTGATCACCGATGGTCAGATCATCAACGTGCAGTCCGGGCCGTACGCGACGATCGCGACCGGGTTCTTCCTGGCGCTGCCGGTGGCGTTCCTGATCGCCGTCGCGGCGGTCGTGCTCATCACACTGCTGACCCGGCGTACCGCGCTGGGTCTGCTCCTGGAATCGGTCGGCGGCAGCCCGACCGCAAGCCGCCTGGCCGGCATCCGGGCCAAGCGGATCACCGTGATGGTCTACGTCGTGTCCGGTGGGTTCGCCGGGCTCGCGGGCCTGATCTACAGCGCGAACATCAAGAGTGCGGACAGCATCGCGGCCGGCAACCTGATCGAGCTCGACGCGATCCTCGCCGTGGTGATCGGTGGCACCGCCCTGATCGGTGGCCGGTTCTCCATCGCCGGCACGGTCCTGGGCGCGGTCCTCATCCAGGCGCTCGGCGTCACGGTCGTGGCGATCGGCGTACCGTCCGATCTGACCTTGCTCTTCAAGGCCGTCGTCGTGGTCGCGCTCTGCCTGTCCCAGTCCCCGGAGTTCCGGGCGAAGGTGTTCGGGCGATTCAAGACGCGGACGGAGGCCATCGCGTGACCACCATCGACGCCACGCCGGACACCGGCAACAAGAAGGACTCGCCGGTCAACCCCCGTCGGCGGGTCTACCGGCCGAACACCAAGTACATCCCGATCCTGGCGACCCTCGCCCTGCTGGTCATCATGTACAGCGCCGGCGTGGCGAACTACGAGAACTTCGGGCAGCCGAGCGTCATCGTCAACCTGTTCCGCGACAACGCGGTGCTGCTGGTCGTCACGGTCGGCATGACGTTCGTGATCCTCACCGGCGGCATCGACCTGTCGGTCGGCGCCGTCATCTCGATGACCACCACGCTCACCGCCACCCTGCTGCAGGGCGGCTGGCCGCCGCTCGTCGTGCTGGTGCTGGTCCTGCTGCTCGGCTCGCTGATCGGCGCCGGGCAGGGCGCGGTGATCCACTACTTCAAGGTGGAGCCGTTCATCGCGACGCTGGCCGGTCTGTTCCTGGCCCGGGGCATCGCGCTCTTCATCAACCAGAGCTCGATCCCGATCCGGGACGAGACCTGGAAGGCGATCTCCGAGTACCGGATCCCGCTCGCCGACGGCGTCGTCACCAAGCCGGTCGCCATCGTGGCGATCCTGGCGGTGCTGATCGCCGCGGCGGTGCTGGCCTGGACCCGGTTCGGCCGCAACGTCTACGCGATCGGCGGCAGCGCCGACTCCGCGCTGCTCATGGGTCTGCCGGTGGCGCGTACCCGGATCGCCGTCTACACCCTGAGCGGCTTCTGCGCGGCGCTCGGCGGCGTGCTGTTCAGCATCAACTCGACCTCCGGCTGGGCCCTGCAGGGCAACGGCCTGGAGCTCGACGCGATCGCCGCCTGCGTCATCGGCGGCGTGCTGCTGACCGGCGGTTCCGGCTACGTCTTCGGCGCGCTGCTCGGCGTGCTGGTGACCGGCCTGATCCAGACGATCATCATCTTCCAGGGTGACCTGAACGCCGCCTGGACCCGGATCATCGTCGGCGTTCTGCTCTTCGCCTTCATCGTTCTGCAGCGACTCGTGACGCGAAAGGTAAGTAGATGAGCAACGGGGAAGTCTGGTTCCTCACCGGCAGCCAGGGGCTCTACGGGCCGGAGACCCTGGACCAGGTCGCGTCGCAGTCCCGCGAGATCGCCGCCCAGCTGGACGCCTCCATCGACGCCGACGTGGTGTGGCAGCCGGTGCTCACCAGCGCCGAGCAGATCCTCGACGTGTGCCGCCGGGCCTCGTCGACGCCGGGCGTGCTCGGTGTGATCACCTGGATGCACACGTTCTCGCCCGCCAAGATGTGGATCGCCGGCCTGGACGCGCTGCGGGCGCCGCTGCTGCACCTGCACACCCAGCACAACGTCGAGCTGCCCTGGGCCGAGATCGACATGGACTTCATGAACCTCAACCAGGCCGCGCACGGTGACCGGGAGTTCGGGTTCATCGAGAGCCGCCTCGGGGTTCCGCGCAAGACGGTGGCCGGGCACGTCAGCAATCCGGCGGTGATCAAGAAGATCGAGACTTGGGTACGGGCGGCCCGCGGCTATTCAGCGATGCGCACGCTCAAGCTGGCCCGTTTCGGCGACAACATGCGGGACGTGGCCGTCACCGAGGGCGACAAGGTCGAGGCTCAGCTTCGCTTCGGCGTCTCGGTCAACACGTACGGTGTGAACGACCTGGTGGCGGTCGTGGACCAGGTCCTCGACGCCGAGATCGACAAGCTGGTGTCGGAGTACTCCGACATCTACGAAATCGCGCCTTCTCTGCTGGCGGGTGGCGATCGGCACGACTCCCTGCGCTACGGAGCCCGGATCGAGATCGGCCTCCGGCAGTTCCTCACCGAGGGCGGCTTCAAGGCGTTCACCAGCAACTTCGAAGACCTCGGCGGCCTTCGCCAGCTACCCGGCCTCGCGGTCCAGCGGCTCATGGCCGACGGCTACGGCTTCGGCGGCGAGGGCGACTGGAAGACCTCGGTGCTGGTGCACACCCTCAAGGCGATGGCCCCGGGTGGCGCGACGTCCTTCATGGAGGACTACACCTATGACCTGACGCCGGGCAACGAGGTCATCCTCGGCGCCCACATGCTGGAGGTCTGCCCGACGATCGCGGCCGGCACCCCTCGCCTTGAGATCCACCCGCTCGGCATCGGCGGTCGCGAGGACCCGGTCCGCCTGGTCTTCGACGCGGCGCCCGGACCGGCGATCGTGCTCGGCCTCGCCGACCTGGGGGAGCGGTTCCGCCTGGTGGCGAACGAGATCGAGGTGGTTCCGCCGACCGCGCCGCTGCCGAAGCTGCCGGTCGCCCGGGCCGTCTGGAAGCCGGCGCCGACCCTGGAGACGTCGGCCGAGTGCTGGCTCACCGCCGGCGGACCGCACCACACCGTGCTGTCGGCGTCGGTCGGCGCCGAGGAGCTCGCGGACCTGGCCGAGATGGCCGGCACCGAGCTGCTGGTGATCGACCAGGACACCACGACGCGGTCGTTCGCCAAGGAGGTGCGCTGGAACCAGGCGTACCACCGGCTGGCCCGCGGGTTCGGCCGCTGACCTTCTCGCTGTCCCGTCTCCCCGCTGTCCCGTCTCCCCGCTGTCCCGTCGTCCCGTCTCCCCGCCTCCTGCGCGGATCTTGAGCGATTCCTGGCCCCTGCGGGTGGGAAAACGCTCAAGATCCGGGCGGTGCCACGGTGCCACGGTGCCACGGTGCCACGGTGCGGTGGTGCGGTGCGGTGCGGTGCGGTGGGGCGGTGGGGCGGTGCGGTGGGGCGGTGCGGTGCGGTGCGGTGGTGCGGCGGTGCGGCGGGGCGGTGCGGTGCGGCGGTGCCACGGCGCGGCAGTGCCACGGCGCGGCAGTGCGGCGGTGGTCACCACGCCGGGGGTGCGGCCTCGATCGTGATGTAGTCCAGGTCGCCCGCGTAGTAGTCACACCCGACGTCGATCTGGTCGCAGTCCAGCTTGCCCCCGATCGACACCGGCCACGAGTTCACGATCGGGCCGGTCCAGCCGCTGCGCGCCGCCACCTGCTGCCCGTCGATCATCAAGGCCACCCCTTGCTGTACGCGGACGCACCGCACGATGTGCCAGTCCCCGTCGTTGATCGAGTACGGCGCGACCACCTCCAGGAACGCCTTGGGCCCCCGGAACGTGCACTCCACCCGCCCGCTCGGGATCTGCAGCTTGAAGTTGCCGCCCGCGACCGTGGCCTGTCCCTTCTGGATGATGTTGCCGAACTTGTTCCTGGTGCGGAGCCGGACCGTGACGGCGTAGTCGTTCGTCCCCGGATCGAGGGCCGCATCGTCGGGAACCACGACCAGATGGCCGGGCCGGGTGGGCGGGGTGTCCGGTTCGAGGCGCTCGAAGTGGTAGCCGATGTCGTCGCCCGACGTCAGTCCGGTGGCGACCTCGCCGCCGATTCTGCCCTCCAGGCCGTTGCCACTGCTGTCGAGCATCCGGGTGGCGTGCGGCTGCTCGTCCATCCGCCAGTACGCGACCGTGTATCCGGCCTGGCCGGTCGCGCCGGCCGGGGTGGGCACGAGCACGGAACCGGCCGTCAGGGCGGCGGTGAGGAGTGCGGCCAACATGATCCCGAGCCTATTGGGGCGAATATCCGTTTTGTGCCTGGTTCCGGAAATCGCCTGCTCGGCGTGATCGTTCGTTCACCGCTGCTCTCTCGCAAACGGCCTGCTCAAGTTGGTAGCATCCGCCGATCATGGTCATAGCTCCGACGGGAACCCGGGGCCGGGACCTGATCCCCCTCTGCGCTGACAATCAGATAAGGAACGTGTCGAAGTGCTGCTCAATGGGACGGACAGTGAGACCTCGGAGCACACCATGATCCCGCCGAACCCCGGCCTGCCGAACCAGGCGCTCCAGGTGCTGGCCCTCGCCCAGCGCACGGCCGAGGAGCACGTGGCGAGTGCCCAGCACCACGCGGACAAGATCCGTACGGATGCGCTGGCCGCCGCCGAGCAGATCGCCCGGGACGCGCAGGCGCACGCGAACAACGTGCGCCGGGAGGCCGATCGGGTGCTGGCCGAGGCGCGCGCCGCGGCCGAGCAGATGGCCCGCGACGCCCAGGCCCGTGCCGAGGAGGCCCGGCGTACCGCCGAGAAGATCGTGTCGGACGCCCGTTCCCGGGCCGAGACGATCGGTGCCGACGCGGTCGCCGGCGCCGAGCAGCTGCGCCACCAGGCCCAGCAGCGCTACGACGACGTGGTCGGCAGCCTCGGCCAGAAGCGTGAGGCGCTGCAGCAGCAGATCGAGGCCCTCGAGGACTTCGACCGCGAGTACCGCGGCCGTCTCACCGCCTTCATGCAGAGCCAGCTGCGCGCCCTCTGGATGGACGCCCCGCAGCTCGCCGCCGAGGTGATCGACGAGGAGCCGGTCGCCGAGGAACTGGAGGCCGCCGCGCACCCGCAGTCCGCGCACCCGCAGTCCGCGCACCCGCAGCCCGTGCAGCCGGCCCGGCACGCGCACCAGCAGCAGGCGGAAGCCGCCGACGAGTCCGAGGACGACGAGGACGAGCCCGCCGAGAAGTGAGCTGACGGAGAAGGCCCGGGTTCTGACCGGGCCTTCTCCCCATGCCGAGCAGTCTCTTATGCGGAGTAGACGAGCTCACCGTCGACGTAGGTGTGCGCCACCGACGCCTCGCCGATCTCGCGCGCCGGCGCGTCGAACGGGTCGCGGTCGAGGACGACCAGGTCGGCCACCTTGCCGGCGCGGATCACGCCTCGGTCGTCGAGGTGATTCACGAAGGACGACCCCGCCGTGTACGCCGTGAGCGCCGTGGCGAGATCCAACTCCTGACCGGGCAGGAACGGCGGGTAGTCGCTGCCGTGGTGCACCCGGTTCACGGCGACGTGGATGGCCTCGATCGGGTCCGGGGTCGTCACCGGCCAGTCGCTGCCCGCGGCCAGATGAGCGCCGGCCCGCCGCAGGTCACCGAACGGGTACTGGCGGCCGACCGCGTCCGGGTCGAGGAACGGGATCGTCAGGTCGTCCATCTGCGGCTCGTGCGAGGCCCAGTACGCCTGCAGGTTGGCGCTGGCCCCGAGGCGCCGGAACCGGGGCACGTCGTCGGGGTGCACGACCTGCAGATGAGCGAGGTGCGGCCGGGTGTCGGTGTACCCGTTCTTGTCCCGCGCCGCCTCCACCGCGTCCAGCGCGTCGCGGACCGCCCGGTCGCCGAGGGCGTGGAAGTGGGCCTGGAAGCCGAGCGCGTCCAGTTCGGTGACGTACGCCGGAAGCAGGGCCGGGTCGATGAAGGACAGCCCGCGGTTCGTGGTGGCGCACCCGCACCCGTCCCGGTACGGCGAGGTCATCGCCGCGGTGAAGTTCTCCGCGACGCCGTCGAGCATCAGCTTCACGCTGTCGCACCGCAGCCGGCCCACGGTGAACTTCTCCCGCTTCGCGACCAGTTCCGGGATCTGCGAGCCGTCCCGGTCGCGGTCCCACCAGAGCGCGCCGGCGACGGTGGCGCGCAGCGAGCCGTCCTTCGCCGCGGCCAGGTACGCGTCGGAGACGTCCGGGTAACCGTTCGTCGCGCACACCATGGCGTCCTGCCAGGCCGTCACGCCGAGGGAGAACAGCAGCTCCTGGCCCCGGTGGAGCCCGGCCAGCCGGTCGGCCGCGGTGGTCTCCGGCAGCAGGTCGGTGACCAGCCGCATGGCGCCTTCCTGCAGGCCGCCCGCGGGGGAGCCGTCCGGCGCCCGGTCGATCCGGCCGTCCTCCGGGTCCGGGGTGTCCGCGGTGATCCCGGCCAGCTCCAGGGCCTTGCTGTTCACCCAGGCGCCGTGGTGGTCGCGGTTGGAGAGGAACACCGGGCGGTCCGGTACGACGCTGTCCAGCAGCTCGCGGCCGGGAACACCGCCGGGGAAGCTCTCCATGGCCCAGCCGCCGCCGGAGATCCACTCCAGATCGGGGTGGGCGTCGGCGTACTCCCGTACCCGGCGCAGGTACTCGGCCACGTCGGTGGTGTTGGTGAGGTCGCACTGGTTCAGCTCCATGCCGCCCATGACGGCGTGCACGTGCGCGTCCTGGAATCCGGGCAGCAGCAGGCGCCCGCGCAGGTCGACGATCTCGGTCCGCGGGCCGGCCAGCTCGCGGACGTCGTCGGCGCCGACCGCCTGGATCAGGCCGTCCCGCACGGCGACGGTGGTGGCGTAGCCGGCGGCGGGATCGGCGGTGAAGACCCGCCCGCCGACGAAGAGGAGGTCTGCTGCAGGGACGGCAATCGGCATGACTGCACTCTAGGGCCTGGCCGGCAAGTGGATCGTCGCCAGCAGGATGCCGAGACAGGCGAGCGCCCCGGCGACGGCGAGACCCAGCGACGCCGAGAGGAGCGCGGCGTACCCGAGCAGGACCGCCGCCCACCAGCGCCGATCCGGGATCAGCGCCAGCGTGAGCACGGTGGTCAGCGCGACCGGCCCCCAGTAGTAGCGCAACACCACCGGGTCCGTCGCGATCCGCAGCAGGGTGGCGGCGGCGGGCGCGGCGAACAGCTGGTCGCGGCAGCGCCACGCCACCCAGGCGCAGCCTCCGGCGACGATCACAGCCTGGACGAGCCGCAGCGGCCAGGTGACGGTGTCGAGCCCGGCGAGGTCGGCGAGGGTCCCGTCCGCGACCTGCCAGACGTGGCGGAACATGCCGAAGTCGCCGGCCAGCACGAACGGGAGGTAGGCCGCCACGCCGAGCACCCCGCCGGCGGCCGCGACGAGTACCGCTCTCGGCAGCCGGGTGGTGGCGAGCAGACAGGGGAAGCCGAGGACGGCCCACGGCGCGATCGCGGCGGACAGTCCCAGGGTGACGGCGGCGGCGATCGGGCGGTGGTCGCGGCTCAGCACCGCCGCGCCCGCCCAGGCGGCCGGGATCAGCAGCTCGGCGGGGTGGCCGTCCCAGGGGAACGGCAGCGTCAGCCAGAGCAGGGTCAGCAGCGCGGTGGCGATCTCCCGGCGCGGATCGCCCCGGCACAGCCGCAGACCGGCGACCATCAGCAGCGCGTCGACCCCGAAGATCGTGGCCGCTGCGGGCGCCTCGGTCCCGCCGATCAGCAGCAGACGGCTGATCAGCAGTTGCAGCGGCCCGGCCTGCGTCCAGCCGCTGTCGTAGATGCCGTCGAGGTGCCCGCCGAGCAGCCGCTGACCGTAGCCGGCGAACTCCACGAGGTCCGGTGGATCGATCCGGGCGGTCAGCCCGACGAAGCCGGCGAGCACGCCCGCGACGGCGTACCGCCACGGCGACCGCCATACCCCGCCCGCATCCTGCGGCGATGGTGTCACACCGGGTGCCGGTGGGGTTGGAGGGCGGGGAGCGCCGGCGGCCGGGTGCTCGTGGCGCCGAGAGGGAAGGCCAGCAGCGCGGCGAAGAGCAGCAGCTCGGCCAGGACCAGCCACGTCTGGGCGCCGGAGCCGCGGCCGAGGACCATTTCGGCGTACGGTCCGGGCACCGCGATCAGGGCCGTGCCCGGCACGAACGGCAGCCACGTGCGGGAGCCGGGCGGTTCCAGCGCGAGCAGCACGAGCACCGCGGCCAGGACGACGAGCAGGTAGTGCACCTCGGCGATGCCGCCGGCCAGGAACGTCGTCAGGAGCAGCAGCGTCCCCAGCCAGACGGCCGGTGGTCTGCTCATGGTCGTCAGTGTGCGGGTCACCCGTACAAGGAGGAAAAGCAACGCGGCGGTGGCCGCGGCAGTCCCGGTGAGATGCGGCCAGGCCTGCGCCTCCGCCCAGCCCCGCAGCGACAGGTTGTTCACCGCGTTGCCGCCGTGCAGGTTGGTCCCGGAGGCGATGTAGCGCAGCAGTTCCGGATAGCGGGTGCCGCCCGGCATCAGCGCCACGGCGAGCAGCAGCAGGACGCCGGCCGGGATCATCGTGCGGAGCAGCGCCGACCACTGCCGGTGCACGGCCGGGACGAGCAGCAGCGGTACGAGCAGTGGTTTGACCAGCAGCGTCGCGGCGAGGAGCGCGCAGCCGGCGAGCCAGCGTCCGCGGTGGAAGGCCAGCAGGATCCCGGCGGCGGCCGGCGCCAGGAAGACGGTCAGGTTGCCGAGCGAGAGGGACCGTGCGGCGGCGAACCCGCCGAGCAGACCGAGCAGGGCCACCGCGGTGAACACGTCGGAGCGGCAGCCGGGAGCCAGGCGGCCGATCCTCCAGGCGGTCCAGGCCAGGGCCGCGCCGCCGGCGACGATCCAGGCGGCGAACGCGGTGTGCTCGTCGCCGAGGGCCGCCGGCAGCAGGAACAGCACGGCCGTCGGGGGATAGACGAAGTACGGGTCGGTGTAGATCGACTCACCGTGCAGAAGATCGATCGCCGCATTGCGCAGCGGGTCGAAGTCGATGCCGAACGCGAGCACGTGCAGCACCTGCGCCAGCGCGCTGACCGCGACGATCGCGGCGAGCGCCGTGAGGGTCCGGGCGGGCAGCCGGCGGAGGAGGTCCACGGAATGTCTATCGGCATGTCACCCGGACGTGTGAATCGACGAGTGTCGTGACCGGGGATGCGGTATGCCGGTGATCGTGCGGTGGGAGCGCTTCCACGGCAACCGTGGTCCTCGTGAACGCACAAAGCGTGTTTGTTGTGCTTGCCGGGGCGCAACTAGGGTGAGGGGATGGCGTCGACCTCTGTCGATCTAGATCGCGATGACCGCGAACGCGGTTCCATCGGCGTCGACGCCTTCGTCTCCACCCCGTCGTCCGCACGGTATCGGAACGACCGGTTCTGCGCTGCCCTGGAGCTCGCGGTGGTGGCCGCCCATGAGCTGGACGCGGCGGCCGAGCGCATCCCGGCCCAGCGGGCGGCGGCCGACGCCGGACTCGGCGAGCGCATCCAGCGCGACGCGATAGTCCGCCTCCGAGCGGGCGCCACCGCCAACCCCGGTCTGCTGGCGCTGGTCGCCGAGGGCCGCTTCCTGCCACCGCCTCCCGCTGCCGACGCCGACGCGGGGTTCGTCGCCGGCGGGACCGCCCCTGATCGGGCCGAGGCGGTCCGGCGGGCTCTGGCCGTACCGGATCTCCTCTGTCTGATCGCACCGCAAGGGGCTGCACGGACCCTGACCGTCGTGGAGATCGTGCGGGCGGCCGCCGACCGTGGCGACCGGGTGCTGGTCACCGCCCCCGACTCGGCGACGGTGGACGCCGTCGTCACCAGGCTGCCGCCCGGGCACCTCGTCGTCCGCGCCGATCAGAGCGGTGACGGTGATCGGACCCTGGCGGCAGCGGCGGCCGAGACGCAGCGCGGCATCCTGGCGCGGTCGCAGGCGGCGGCGCTCCGGCTCGAACCCTGGCTCGGCGAACCCTCCCCGGCGGCGGGCTGGCTGCGCCGGCTCGGCAGCGCGCTCGCCGAGGCCGAGCAGGAGCGGTCCCGGGCCGACGTGGCCGGCGCCGGCCACGACGAGGTGGCGGCCGCGGCCCGGGAGAGGCTCGGCGGGCCGGTACGGGACCAGCGCCGCGTCGTCGAGGTCGCCGAACGCGCGGTGGCCCTCGCCGAGGAGGCGGTGCAGCGGCTCGGCGCGTCGCTGCGACGGGCCGAGAGCTCACGGTTCGGGCGCTGGCGGGCGGGCCGCCTGCGAACCCGGCTCGCCGCCGCGGTCCCGGCCGCCGCCGAGGCGAGGGAGGCGCTGGCGCGGGCCCGGGAGGAGTACGCCGACCGCGCCGACCAGCTGACCAAGGAGGTCGAGCAGGACAGTGCCGTCCGGGCCGCCGCCGATCACGCCGCCTTCGCCGACCTGGCCGCCCATCGGGCTCTGGAGGCCGCCGAACGGTCGGCGTACCGGCTGGCCCGGCTCCTCGACGGCGTCGCGAAGGACCCCGGGTGGACCGCTGACCCGGCTGGCCTGGCCGGGTTCGCCGAGCAGTGCGACTCCCTGGAGCCGGTGCTGCGCGGCAGGGCCGGGCTGCTGCGCGAATGGCGGCAGCGGGCCGCGCGTCCCAGCCGGCAGTTGCACGCCGAGCTGCTGCGCTACGCCGACGTCGTCGCCACCACCTGCCTCGGTGTGGGCCGCCCGGAGCACGGTGACCTGGAGTTCGACCTGGTCGTGATCGTGGACGCGGGCCGGGCCACGCTGCCGGCCGCCCTCGTCCCGCTGGTCCGGGCCCGCCGCGCGGTCCTGGCCGGCGACGTGGCGCGCGCGCCGCTGCGGGAGGTCGGCTCGGCGCTCGTCCCCGACGAGGTGGCCGGACTGCTGACGCAGAGCGTGCTGGAACGCTTGCTGGAGAAGGCCCCTGCCGCGAACCGGGTCCGGCTGAGGGCGGGACCGTGAGCGAGGCGGCGCACCTTCCCCTCCGCGAGATCGAGCGGCGGGTCGGCGCGCTGCCCGGGGTCCGGCCGCGCCGGATCGTGCCGCTGCTGCTCGGATTCTGGGCCGTCGAGGTGGCAGCGACGGTCCGGGAGTCGCAGTCCTACGACGTCCTCGACCGCTATCTGTCCCGGGCGGTCGCCGAGGGCGGCCTGGACCGGACCGGGGAACTGGCCGACTTCCTCGGTGTGGAACCGCCGATGGTGGCCCGGGTGGTGCGGCATCTGGCCGGGATCGGGCACCTCGTGCGGAACGGCGACAAGCTGGACCTCACCGAGCTGGGCCGGCGGTCGGTGCAGGACGGGCGGCGCTACCAGCTGGTGTCCGGCAGGCGGATGCTGCTGCGGTTCGACGGTTTCACCGGGTCGCCGGTCCCGTATGTCACGGCGATCCACTCGGTCTGGTTGACCCGGCCGGCGTTGACGCTCCAAGACGGGACAACATTTCACGAGATTTCGGAAATGTCCGAGCTGCCGAGCGGGGCGCTCACCACACTGCTCGCACGCCGCGATGCCGGCGATTTCACGGGACCCGTGGTTCCGGTGGAGGCGGCGATAACGGCCGTCAAAAAGCAATATCTGCCGATATATCTCGTGGAATGCCACTCCGAGGACGACCTCGTGTTCGGCAAGGCGATGGACGGGCCCGACCCGTACCTCTCCGGGTTTATCCCTTTCCTCAGCGGGAACCGGGAAACCTAGCATCACCGATGTGGGGACCGACACGGTCCCTCCCGGACCATCTTGGTCCGTTTCGGTCTACCGTGGTCCTATGCCTCGCCCCACGAAGCAGCAGATCGACGACGAGATCCTCGACACCGCGGCCGGCCTCTTCGCCCGCCACGGCTTCAAGGAGACGTCGGTGCAGCGCATCGCGGACACGGTGGGCTATTCGAAGACCGGCCTGCTGCACCGTTTCCCGACCAAGGAGGCGCTGCAGACGGCCGTGATCGACCGTTGTGTCGAGCAGATCAGGGACACCGCCACCGGAGTGTCGGATCTGCCGGTCGGGCCGGAGCGGGACCGCGCCGTGATCACCGCGATCGCCGAACTCGCCCTCGACCAGCCCGGTGCCGTGGCGCTGCTGCTCTCCTCCCTGCTCAGCGAAGGGGAGAGCAAGAGGGCGCTGGAAGTGGTCGGCGAAGCGATCTCGGAGGCGTTCGGCGACGCGTTCCTCTGCGACGAGACCCGCGCGCTGCGCGTGGCGGGGGCGCTCGGCGCTCTCGCGGTCGGCAGTGTCGCGCTCCGCGACCAGATGACACCGGCACTCACCGCCGTCCTCGCCGAGGTCGGCTACGACGCTCTCGGCCATCGTCAACCCTGAAAAGGAAACCCCCTCATGGCAACGTTGTTACATCGCCTCGGGCTGGCGTCCGTACGGCACAGGATCGTCGTCACGCTCGTCTGGCTGCTGGCCCTGGTCGCGGTCGGGGTCGGCGCGGCCACGCTGTCCGGCAAGACCGCCAACACGTTCAGCATCCCGGGCCAGGAGTCGACCACGGCGCTGGACCTGATGGAGCAGAAGTTCGGTGCGGCGTCGGCCGGCGCCACCGTGCAGGTGGTGTTCGAGGCGCCGGCCGGTGAGACCGTCACCATCCCGGAGCAGAACGCGCGGCAGATCTCCACGACGGTCGCCCAGCTGGCCGAGGTTCCGGGTGTGGTGGCGGTCAGCAACCCGCTCGACCCGGAGAACCCGGCGGTCTCGCGCGATCAGGGCGCGGCGTACGCCACGGTCACGTTCGGCGTACAGCCCTCGGAGGTCACCGACGAGGAACGCGAAGAGCTGCTCGACGTGGTGGAGCAGGCCCGCGCGTTCGGCATGACCGTCGAGGCCCGCGGTGAGGCGCTCAGCAACCCGGCCGACATCGGCGGCGCGTCCGAGATCCTCGGTGTCGTGGTCGCCCTGATCGTGCTGGCCCTGACGTACGGCTCACTGGTCGCCGCCGGCATGAACCTGCTGACCGCGATCGTCGGCGTCGGCATCGGCGCGGCCGGCATCGTCACCCTGACCGGCTTCGTCGACCTGCAGTCCACCACCCCGATCCTCGCGGTGATGCTGGGCCTCGCGGTCGGCATCGACTACGCGCTGTTCATCATCACCCGCTTCCGCCACGAGCTGCGGCGCGGCATCGAGGTCGAACCGGCCGCCGCCAGGGCCGTCGGCACGGCCGGCTCCGCCGTCGTCACGGCGGGCCTGACCGTGGTGATCGCCCTGGCCGGCCTCTCCGTCGTCGGGATCCCGTTCCTCACCGAGATGGGTCTCGCGGCAGCGGCCACGATCGTCATCGCGGTTCTCGTGGCGATCACCCTCGTACCGGCGATCCTGGGCTTCGTCGGTCTGAAAGCGCTCCCGCGCAAGCACCGCAACGTCGCGGCAGCGGAAGAGCTGCCGGTCGGCCGCGGCTTCATCGCCGGATGGGCGAATCTGGTCACGAAGCAGCGCACCCTCAGCCTGGTCCTCGCCGTCGCGGTCCTCGCCGTGATCGCGATCCCGTTCTTCTCGATGCAGACCACGCTGAACCAGCGGGCGGCCGAGGGCAGCACCCAGGCGCAAGCGCAGGCGATCATGGACAGCCGGTTCGGCCCGGGCGTCAGCAACCCGCTGCTCATCCTGGTCGACGGCCCGAATGCGGTCTCCTACGCGGCCACCGTGCAGAAGCAGGTCGCAGCGCTGCCGGACGTCGCGCTCGCCACGCCGCCGCGGCCTAATCAGGATCAGTCAGCCGCGCTCGTCACGATCATCCCGGCGTCCGGTCCGGAGGACGAGAAGACCGTCGACCTGGTGCACACGATCCGCGACACGGTGCCGGACGGCGAGGGCGCCGAGGTCTACGTCACCGGCAACACCGCGGTCAGCATCGACGTCTCGCAGAAGCTGAACGACGCGCTCCCGGTCTACCTCGCGCTCGTCGTCGGCCTCGCGTTCGTGCTGCTGGTGCTGGTCTTCCGCTCGATCCTGGTGCCGGTCGTCGGCGTACTCGGCTTCCTGCTGACGATCGGCGCGGCGTTCGGCGCGACCGTCGCGGTCTTCCAGTGGGGCTGGGCCGCCTCGGCGGTCAACGCGGGCTCCACCGGCCCGATCCTGAGCCTCGCACCGATCATCATCGTGGGAATCCTTTTCGGTCTCGCCATGGACTACCAGGTCTTCCTGGTCTCCCGCATGCACGAGGCCCACGCCCACGGCGCCTCCCCGCGCAACGCCATCGTGACCGGTTTCCGCCAGGCCGCGCCGGTCGTGGTGGCCGCCGCAACCATCATGTTCGCGGTCTTCGCCGCCTTCGTCCCCGAAGGCAACGACACGATCAAACCGATCGCGTTCGCCCTGGCCGTGGGCATCGCCTTCGACGCCTTCATCGTCCGCATGATCGCCGTCCCGGCCGCCCTGGCCCTCCTCGGCCGGTCCGCCTGGTGGCTGCCGTCCTGGCTGCGCTGGCTGCCCGAACTCGACGTGGAGGGCGCCGCGCTGGAGCGCCAGCCCGCGAAGGAGCCCGCCACCGTCTGACCTGCTTTTTTCTGAGCGAGGCCGTCGCCCTTTCCGGGCGGCGGCCTCTCTCCTTGTACGCCGGCCGCGCTGCTCTCACCCCCTCACCGCCTCTTCAACGGCGCTGCCACAGCATCGTCCGCGGCGCTATCGTGTGCCCGGTGAGCGAACCGATGCCGATGCCGGAGTGGGAGCGATACCGCATCCTCCGAGCAGAGTCCGAATTCGCCGCAGTCCGCAAAGACCGCCGAACCGTCTTCCTGATCTGGTCCCTGACCGGCGTGCTGGGCGGGCACCGCTTCTACCTGGGCGACACCGCCCGATCGATAGCGATGCTGTTCACCCTGGGCGGCCTGGGCCTCTGGACCCTGGCCGACGCCTTCGTCCTGAGCCGCCGGGTCCAGACGGTGAACACCCGCCGCCGAGCCGAGATAATGGCCCGCCACGGCGTCCTGGAGTCCTGACCTCCGCCGCCGCCGTCCCGCCCGCCGCCGCCGTCCCGCCCGCCGTCACCGTTCCGGTCGCTGGCACCGTTCCGGTCGCTGGCACCGCTTCGGTCGCCGCGCTGCTGCCGTTCCCGCTGCGGCGGGCTCCAGCGAGTGCCGCGGTCCCGGCCTACAGCCACAGCTATTCCTCCTGCGCTGCTCCCGCCCCGGCCGTTGCCTCGCTGCAGCCGTCGCCCCGCCCACGCCCTCTTCACGGATCTTGAGCGATTCTGCACACCTGAGAGGCCAGGATCGCCCAAGATCCGGGGTGCACACGCCATTTGCTTTCCAAGATTGGAGACCGGCAGAACGGCAGTCTCCCAGCGCCCCGCAGCACCGTCAGAAGAAGCCTCCAGCGTGTACAAAGAAGCTCAACATCTCAGCGAGGAGGCACGATGCCGTACGGAGCGGTCCTAGTGCCCGACAAGGACACGTCCCGATCCCTGATCGAGCTGTCCCAGGCGATCGGAAGCGGTCATCGGCCCCTCATGCTGCTGGGCGACCAGGCCCCTCCGCACGTCTCGGTGCTGCACGTGGCGGAGGACGCCCCCGCCCTGGCTGAGGCGGCGAACCGCCACCGTGGCCGGACGTTCGACGTGAAGCCGATCGGCCTGCTGTTCACGGTGGTCCCGCCGGGCGACTACTACGTGCCGACAGGCGGCTACTACTTCGGTATCGAAGTGATCCGCACGCCGGAACTGGACGCCCTGCACCAGGAGTTCCTGGCCCTGGGGCACACACCACTCGGCCTGGTGGGCGCCGACTACCGCCCCCACATCACCCTGGGGATGGTCGCCGACCAGCCGGCGTTGCCACCACTGGACGAGGTCCCGGCAGCGACACTGCGCATGACGATGGCCAGTGGCCCGGTCGCCCCGTTCGGAACGTTCCCTGCCCTGACCTCTGTCAGCGACGTGCCTTGACCCGCGCCCGCCGCGGCAACTGGATGCCACCGAGGCTGTTCAGCGCCGCGCGGCCCCGCAACCCCCGGAACGCCCCCGAACTCTCGATCATCAGCCCACGCGGAGCCGTGCCGAGATCCTCGGGCGTGCGGTGCGTGGGCGACATTTCCGAAATGTCGGTGACGCCCGACTCGGCGCGGTCAGCGGGCGTGAACGCCGGGAACTCGGCCACCGGCGTCGGCGCGTAGGCAGCTCCGAACAGGAACCACGCGGCGGCGACGTTCGCCAGCGCGAACGGCGCCGCGGTGAAGACGGCGACCGGTGACGCCGAGGGCAGGACCAGCCAGACACCGGCCGTCACCGCGGTGATCAGCGCGATGACACCGTCGGAGACACGCGGCGACTCGTGTGGCCGGCGGGCGAACCGGACGGTGGCGTAGGCGTTCGCCGCGCCGAGGGCGGTGACGGCCGCCCAGCCGGTGACGAGCGGCCAGAGCCGGTTCCAGGTACCGGTCTCGTCGGCGAAGAAGAAGATCAGGAAGAGCGCGCCGACCCCCGCGATGCCGGAGAACACGATCGCGTTGACGGTGAGCACGATCGCGGATCCGCCGACCATGTCGAGGCGCCGCAACCCCCGGCCGATCATCGTGGTGCCGATGCTGACCATCGAAGCCGCCTTCCTGGGAACTGCCTGATGACCTTGGCACGGAACCGTAACGTATCGACGCCACACATGGGGAAGTGCAACCGATGGTTGCGCATCGGCCCGGCTCTGGTCTAGCTTGATACGCAACCAAAGGTTGCAGGAGGCTGACATGGAGTACGGAGCGATCGAGCGCGAGATCTACATCGAGGCGACGCCCGACGTGGTCTTCGACGTGGTGAGCAGTCCGGAACACATCAAGGGCTGGTGGCCCGACGACGCCGACTATTCGCTGGTGCCCGGCGAGCCCGGCCACATCAGCTTCGGCGACAAGGTGGAGCAGTTCACCGTCGTCGACGCCGAGCCGCCCGCGCTCTTCCGGTTCCGCTGGACGCACGCTCCCGGTGAGGTGGCCGCCGCCGGCAACTCGCTGCTGGTCACGTTCGAGCTGAAGCCCTCCGGCGACGGCACGCTGCTCCGCATGACCGAGACCGGCTTCCGCGAGCGTGGCTGGGAGGCAGCGGTCCTGGAGCAGTGCTTCAACGATCACGTCAGCGGCTGGGACCACTTCATCCCGCGGCTGGCGCCGTACGCCGAGAAGCTGCGATGAACGTGATCGACGACGACCTCTGGTCCGCGATCGGCGACCCGACCCGCCGCCGCATGCTCGACCTGCTGCTCGTCGACGGCAACGGCACGGCCACCTCGCTCAGCCAGCAGATGTCGGTGACCCGTCAGGCAGTGGCGAAGCACCTGACCGTCCTCGACCGCGCCGGCCTGGTCCGCTCGGCCCCGGCCGGCCGGGAACGCCGCTACCACGTGGACGACGCCCAGCTGGCCCGCGCCGTGGCTCAGCTCGCCGAAGTCGGCTCGGCCTGGGACGCCCGCCTGCGCCGCATCAAGTCCATCGCCGAGGCCATCCAGAAGCAATCCACCCAGAAGCAATCCACCCAGGAGCAACAGGAGCAATCCGCACCGTAGGAGGAGAAGACAATGCCGGACATCCTGCACCGCGTAGGCGTCGAGGGCTCCACCCCGCAGCAGGTCTACGAGGCGCTGACCACGATCGACGGCCTGTCGGCCTGGTGGACCACCGACACGAAGGGCAGCACCGACCTGGGCGGAGTGATCGAGTTCCGCTTCGTTCCCGGCGGCTTCGACATGGAGGTCACCACGCTGAAGCCGGCCGAGCAGGTCGGCTGGACGGTCGTCGGCGGCCCGGAGGAGTGGGTCGGCACCACGATCACCTGGAACCTGCACCAGGAGGACGACTTCACGATCGTCCTCTTCAAGCACGAGGGCTGGCGCGAGCCGGTCGAGTTCATGCACCACTGCTCGACGAAGTGGGCCCTGTTCCTGGTGAGCCTCAAGGCCCTGCTGGAGACGGGCAAGGGCGCCCCTTCGCCGGACGACTTCCACATCGACAACTGGAACTGACCGGCGTGCCCGGCCCGGCTGACGAGCCGGACCGGGCACGCTCTCAGGTCAGGCGGTCCATTTGATGCTCGGGTTCACGTTGCCGGACCAGTCGAAGGTGGCCATGTTGTCCCAGCCGTCGCCGGTGCCGTTGATGTTCGCCGGATCCCAGCCGTTGCCGGCGATGGCGGTCCAGGTGGGCTCCCAGTAGAAGACGCCGATCGCCCCCGCGTTGCGGGCCGTGTTCTGGACCCAGGTGAACTGCTGGGCCTGGCCGGCCCAGGTGGAGGGGATGTTGTCGCACAGGACGGTGCCGGGGATGGAGTTCTTCTCCGCGTCGGCGTCGGCGGAGGTGAACTGATAGGCGGTCTCCGCGATCACCACCGGCTTGGCGTACCGGGTGCGCAGGTCGGTGATCACGTTGTAGAGGTTGGCCAGGGTGCCGTGCCACATGCAGTAGTAGGAGAGGGCGGTGATGTCCCAGGTGACGCCCGCGGCCTTGATGCCGTCGTAGAACCAGCGGGCGTTCGTGAGGCTGTCCGAGTTCGCAGTGTGGATCATGACTTGGGTGGAGCTGTTGCAGGCCTTCGTGGCGTTGTAGCCCTGCTTCAGCAGCGAGGCGAGCGGCGCGAAGTTGCTGTTGCTCACCTGGCCGACCGGCCAGAGCATGCCGACGTTGATCTCGTTGCCGATCTGCACGCTGTCCGGTGTGGTGCCCTGCGCCTTGAGCGCCGTGCAGACGTCGTAGGTGTAGTTGTAGACGTCGGTCTGCAGCTGGCTGAGCGAGTGCGACGCCCAGGCCGCCGGCGGGTACTGCTTGCCCGGGTCGGCCCAGGTGTCCGAGTAGTGGAAGTCGATCAGCAGCTTCAGGCCCTTGGCCTTGATGGAGCGAGCCTGTTGCAGAACCTTGGCCTTGTTGTTGTACCCGCTGGCCGGGTTGTTCCAGACGCGCAGGCGCATGTAGTTGGCGCCGGCGCCCTTGAGGATGTCGTAGGGATCGGTGGCGGCGCCGTTCTTGTAGTACTTCGCGCCGAGGTCGAGGCTGCGCTGCAGGGAGGAGACGTCAGCGCCGAGCATGGTGAGCGACGCCGCCTGGGCGGGTGTTCCGGTCAGGGCGACGGTGGCGGCCAGCACGGCGGCCATGAACAACGCTTTCAGGGCGCGCATCACTTCTCCCAGCGGATGTAGGGGTTGATCCGGCCGTCGTCGTCGAACGTGGCCATGTTCTCCCAGGCGTTGCCCGAGTTCTCGATGTCCTCGGTGTCCCAGCCGTTGCCGTCGACGGCGGTCCAGGTGGGCTCCCAGTAGAAGACGCCGAGCGCGCCGGCCGCCCGGGCGGTGTCCTGTACGTCGGCGAACTGCTGGGCCTGGCCCTTCCGGGTGGCCGGGATGCCGTCGCACGGTGCCGGCGACAGGATGATGTTCTCCAGGTGGTCGAAGTTCTCGGTGGTGTACGGATAGGCCGTCTCCGCGATGACGACGGGCTTGCCGTACCGGCCGCGGACATCGGTGATCACGGTCGACAGGTTGGCCAGCGAGCCGTGCCACATGCAGTAGTAGGAGAGCGCGGTGATGTCCCACTTGGCGCCGGCCGCGGTGATGCCGTCGTAGAACCAGTGCGCCGCGTCGATGTTGCCGGCGAGGGCGGTGTGCACCAGGACCTTCGTCGAGCGGTTGCAGGCCTTCGTGGCGTCGTACCCGGCGTTCAGCAGTTGCGACACCGGGCCGAAGTCGCTGTTGCTGATGTAGCCGACCGGCCAGAGCATGCCGACGTTGATCTCGTTGCCGACCTGGACGCTGTCCGGCGTGGTGCCCTGGCGCTTCAGTGAGGTGCAGACGTCGTACGTGTAGTCGTAGACGTCCTTCCGTAGCCGGGCGAGGTCGTGTCCCTCCCACGCGGCCGGGGTGAACTGCTTGCCCGGGTCGGCCCAGGTGTCCGAGTAGTGGAAGTCGATCAGCAGCTTCAGACCCTTGGACTTGATCGCCCGGGCCTGCTCGAGCACCTGCGCCTTGTTGCTGTAGCCGCTGGTCGGGTCGTTCCAGATGCGCAGCCTGGCGTAGTTGACGCCGGCCTGCTTGAGGATGTCGTACGCGTTGTCGCGCTTGCCTCGGAAGTCGTAGAACTTCGCGCCGAGGTCGAGCGCGCGGGGGAGGGTGGAGACGTCGGCGCCGCGCATGGAAAGACCGGGAGATGCGGACGCGGGGGCGGGGGTGAGGATCGCTGCGAGGACAGCAACGATCGCGAGGACGGATCTCATGACACTCCTTTGTGGACAAAAGGGGCGAAATGAACCTGGAGTGGTGCCGTGAAGAGCCTGAAGATCAGGCGGGGGAGGAGGAGCGGATCACCAGGCTGGTCGGCACGGTGATCGACAGCGGGGTACGGCCGGCGATCACATCGGTGAGCAGCCGGACCATCTCCTCGCTGATCCGTTCCAGCGGATGCCGGACGGTCGTGAGCGGCGGCTCGGTGGTCGCCGCCAGCCCGGAGTCGTCGAAGCCGACGATCCGGACGTCGCCGGGTACGTCCCGGCCCGCCTCGCGCAGCACCGGCAGCGTGCCGGCGGCCATCCCGTCGGACGCGGCGAACACCGCGTCCACCTCGGGAACCCGGTCGAGCAGCGCCCGCATGCCGGCCGCGCCGCTCTCCCGGCTCCAGTCGCCGTGCACGATGTACGCCGGGTCGACCGTGATTCCCGCTGTCGCGAGGGCGTCGGAGTACCCGCGGAGCCGGAACACGCCGCCGAACGTGTCCTGCGGCCCGGTGATCGTGGCGATCCGGCGGCATCCGGCGGCGAGCAGGTGCTCGACGGCGGTCCGGGCGCCACCCCAGTCGTCGGCCGAGACCGAGCTGATCGTGTCCTCGAAGCCGAGGACCTGACCGCAGGCGACGATCGGGACCTCGGCCTGGACGAGCTGCTGGAGCAGCGGGTCACCGGAGTGCGGGGAGACCAGCAGGACCCCGTCGACGTGGCCGCCGGAGAGGTACGCGATGGTCCGCTCCCGCTCCTCCGGCGTCGACGCGATCATGAGGATGAGGGTGAGTTCCCGGTCGGAGAGCGCCTGGGCGACCCCGCGCAGCAGCACCGAGAAGTTCGGGTCCTCGAAGAGCAGGTGCTGCGGCTCGGTGAGCAGGAACGCGATCGAGCCGGACCGGCCGGTGGCGAGCGAACGGGCGTGGTGGTTCGTCGTGTACCCGGTGCGGGTGATGGCGTCCCGGACCGCGCGGACGGCTTCCGGGCTGACCCAGTCGCGGCCGTTCAGCACACGGGACACCGTCGCGTAGGAAACCCCTGCCTCGCGAGCGACATCGCGGATGGTGGGGCGTTTACGCGACTGCACGTTCGGGATCATAGCTACGCCTTGACCCCGCCGGCGGCCAGGTCGACCTGCCAGTAGCGCTGCAACGTGAGGAAGAGGGCGATCAACGGGACGATCGAGACGAGGGCGCCGGTCACCACCGCCGTGTACATGGCCGGCTGGTTGGCGCCCTGATTGAGCAGACCGTTCAGGCCGACCGTGATCGGGTAGAGCCGGTCGTCGCCGAGCATGATGTACGGCAGCATGAAGTTGTTCCAGACGGCGACGAACTGGAAGAGGAAGACCGTCACCAGGCCGGTGCGCATCATCGGGAGCACCACCCGGGTGAAGGTCCGCCAGTCGCCGGCGCCGTCGATCCGGGACGCCTCGAGGATCTCGGTGGGCACCGAAGCGGCGGCGAAGATCCGGGCCAGATAGATGCCGTACGGACTGATGAAGCTGGGTAACAGCACCGCCCAATAGGTGTTCGTCATGCCGACCTTGGCGAGCAGCAGGTACTGCGGGATGGCCAGCAGCACGCCGGGCACCAGGACGCCGGCCAGGATCAGGTTGAAGACGAAGCCCTTGCCGCGGAACTCGAACTTCGCCAGCGCGTACCCGGCCATCGCCGAGACGAACGTGGAGACGGCGGCGCCGACGCCGGCGTAGAGGGCGGTGTTCGCCATCCAGCGCCAGTAGAGGCCGTCGCGGTATCCGTTCAGGTCGGCGAGGTTGTCGAGCAGGTGGGTGCTCGGCGCCAGCGTGAACGTGGAGAACAGCTCGCCGGCGCTCTTCGAGGAGGCGATCAGCACCCAGAGGACGGGAAGCAGGCAGTAGGCGGCGCCCAGCAGCAACAGGGTGGTGGCGACAGGGCTGCGCCGTCGGGAAACAGCAGCGGTAGTCATGATCAGTCTTCCTGGTTGAACGCCCGGCGCCCGACGAGCTTGAGGAAGCCGAAGGACAGGATGAAGGCGGCGAGCGCGATGATCACCGAAGTGGCGGCGGCCGCGTAGATGTCGTTGCGGGTGAACGCGTCCCGGTAGACCTTCATGAGCGGCGTCCACGTCGTGGAGATCGTGTTGGCGAGCGGCCGCAGCGTCATCGGCTCGGCGAACACCTGGAGGGTGGCGATCATCGAGAAGACGAACGTCATGACCAGCGACGGCATCACCATCGGGATCTTGATACGCCAGGCGATCGTGACATCGGAGGCGCCGTCGATGCGGGCCGACTCGTAGAGGCTGGTCGGGACCGCCCGGAGCGCCGTGTAGATGACGATCATGTTGAAGCCGGTGCCGCCCCAGACCGCGATGTTGGCGACCGACCAGAGGGTGAGATCCGACGACAGCAGGTTGGGCGGGGTGATGCCCACCGCCTCGAAGAGATCAGTGATCGGACTGACCCGGGGCAGGTAGAGGAAGCCCCAGAGAAGTGACGCCACCACGGCCGGGACGGCGTACGGAAGAAAGATCGAAATCCGCGCGAACTTGCTGATCGACTCGCGGGTGCGGGCGGCGTCGAGCAGCAGGGCCATGAGCAGGGCCAAGCCGAGCATGGTGGGTACGACGATGAGGCCGTAGGCGCCGACCCGCCAGACGCTCGGCAGGAAGTCGGGATCGGTGAGCGAGCGGGCGTAGTTGCTCAGCCCGGCCCACACCTCGGTCCGCGACGCCTTGCCCAGGCCAAGACCGCTGACCTGCGTCTTGCGGAGGCTCAGGTAGCCGGCGTAGATGATCGGCGCGGCGAGGAAGGCCGAGAAGAGGATCAGTGCCGGTGCGAGGAAGGCGTAGGGGACGCCGGTTCGCTTCTTTTTGGGGCGCTCGACCACCGGCGGCGTGGCCGTCGTGGGCCTATCCAAGATCAGCGACATCGCCGAACCTTTCTGGGAAGCCCGGGCTCATTCGAGCCCGGGCCCGGGGATCATCCGGCGACGTTGAAGCCGCTGTTCTTCAGGTCATCGACGGTGGTCTGCTGCATGGTCACCAGCGACTCGGTGAAGGCGCTGGCCTTCTTCGACTCGGCGGCCTTGCCGAAGGCGTCGTTGAACGCGCTGTACGCGACGTTGACGTTGGGGCCGTAGGTGAACGGCTTGGTGGCCTTCGCGGCCTCGGCGGCGATCGTGTAGAAGTCCGGCTGGTCGGAGAAGAACGCCGGCGGCGAGGTCAGCACGCTCGCGGCGTCGTTCGCGGCCGGGTAGATGTTGGCCTCGGTGGCGAGCAGCTTGAGCGCTGCCGGGTCGCTGTTGATCCAGGAGACGAACTTCGCGGCCTGGGCCTTGTGCTTGGTCTGGGTCGTCACGCTCGTGGCGGAACCGCCCCAGTTGCCGGTCGCCGGGCTGGCGGCGTCCCACTGCGGCATGGCAGCGGCCTTCCACTTGCCCTTGGTGTCCTTGGCGCTGCCTTCGAGCACGCCCGGCGCCCACACGGCGCTGACCCAGCCGACCTGGGTGCCGTCGTTGAGGGCGGCGTTCCACTCCGGGGTGTACATCGGCTTGTTGTCGACGACGCCCTTCTCGACCAGGCCACCCCAGTACGCGGCGACCTTCTGCGTGTTCGGCTCGTTGATGTTGACGCTCCAGGCGTCGCCGTTCACGCCCCACCAGGAGGCGCCGGCCTGCTGGGCGAGGCCGGTGAACAGGCCCGCGTCGGTCGCCGAGAACGTGCCGATGTACTGCTTCGGGTCCGCCTTGTGGATCTTCTCGGCGGCTGCGGCGTAGTCGTCCCAGGTCTTCGGCGCTTGCAGGCCGTTCTTCTCGAAGACGTCGGCGCGGTAGAAGAACATCAGCGGGCCGGAGTCCTGCGGCACGCCGTAGACGGCCTCGGACCCGAGGGTCACGCCGCTCCACGATCCTTCCGGGAACTTGTCCTTGAGCGAGCCGACCTCGGGCGCGATGTCGGTGATCGCGTCGGCGGAGACCAGGGTCGGGATCTTCTGGTACTCGGCCTGCATGATGTCCGGCGCGCCGCTGCCGGCCTTGATCGCGGTCAGCAGCTTGGTGACGGCCGGGTCGCCGCCGTCCTGCTTGTTGACCGTGACCTGGATGTTGGGGTTCGCCGCGTTCCAGGCCGCGACGACCTTGTCCATGTTCGGCGCCCAGGTCCAGTAGGTCAGGGCGACCTTCTCGTCCGGGTTCGACTGCTCGGTGGCGTCGTCGGAACTGCTGGAGCAGGCGGTGCCGGTGAACAAAGCCGCTGCGGTCAGAGCCGCCATGAGCGGGGCGAATTTCGTTTTCATCGATCCTCCTTGATCGGCTTAGCCGGGGGAACGGAAGCCGAGGGCGGTGGGGTCAGCCCTGTGACCGGTTACAGTGCTGGTGTTACGGCGATGTGTCAAGCCCTTGCGTCAGACCCGTTACTGCTGTGTATCGTTCGGGCTCGCCGGCCTGTGACCGGTTACAGTCAAAACTCGAGGAGGGGTTCTCGTGCCCACTGATCCAACGAGGTGGCCCGAGCCGCTCTCCGTTCGCCACCACGCCTGGGCGACGCCGCTGCGCCGGCCACGGATGAGCAACACCGAGGACGTACGGCCGGGAGTCGCGCTCACCAACCGTTACCTCCTGCGCGACGGCGTGCCGGTCATCCCGGTCTCCGGCGAGCTGCACTACAGCAGGGTTCCGCGGGAGCGCTGGGCCGAGCGGCTCCGGCAACTGAAGTCCGGCGGCGTGACGGTGGTGGCCAGCTACATCTTCTGGCTGCACCACTCCCCGCGACGGGGTGAGGCCCGTTTCGACGGCAACCTCGACGTCGCCGCCTTCGTCGACCTGGCGGTCGAGACCGGGCTCGACGTGGTGCTCCGGATCGGTCCGTGGTGTCACGGCGAGTCCCGCAACGGCGGCTTCCCGGACTGGGTGCAGCACGCGCCGGTCCGGCACCGCACCGACGACCCGCTGTATCTCTCGCTCGTCCGCGAGTGGTTCGGCCAGATCGGCGCCGCCCTCGACGGGCGTGCCTCGGCGACCGGCACCGTGCTCGGCATCCAGCTGGAGAACGAGCTCTACACCCAGCCCGAGCACCTGCGCACCCTGAAGCGGATGTCCCGGGAGGCCGGCATGTCCGCGCCGCTCTGGACCGCGACCGCCTGGGACAGCGCCGAGCTGCCCGAGGAGGAGGTCCTGCCGCTCTACGGCGGCTACGGCGACGGCTTCTGGGTCGAGCCGGACGCGCCCTGGGCGCCGAACTTCCGCGACCACTACTTCTTCTCGCACGTCTGGGACGACCCGGGCATCGGCGCCGACGTGCGCCGCGCGCAGAACATCGAGGCGGCGAAGGGTGGCCCGCGCACCCCGTCCGACCTCTTCCCGGCCGCGACCTGCGAACTCGCCGGCGGCATGGCGACCGCCTACCACCGCCGGCCGCGCCCGGACGCCCTGGACGTCGCCGCCATCGCCCATTGCAAGATCGGCAACGGTTCGGCATGGCAGGGCTATTACATGTACGCCGGAGGCACCAACCCTCGCGGTGACTTCCAGGAGTCGCACGCCACGGGTTACCCCAACGACCTCCCGCGTCTCGGCTACGACTTCCACGCCCCGGTCGGTGAGGCGGGCGCGCTCGCACCGAGCCACGCCGAGCTGCGCCGCCAGCACGCGTTCCTGGCCGCGTTCGGCGACCGGCTCGCCGACATGCCGTCGTCACTGCCCGGCGTGCGCCCCACCGGCGTCGAGGACTCGTCGACATTGCGCTGGGCGCTGCGCAGCGACGGCATCTCCGGTTTCGTCTTCGTGGCCTGGCACCAGCCGCACTTCCCGCTGTCCGTTTACGAGCAGGCCCGCTTCCGCGTCGCCCTCGACTCCGGCGTCGTCGAATTCCCGTCCCGGCCCATCGACATCCCGCCCGGCACCCTCGCCCGCTGGCCGGTCAACCTCACCGTCGGTGACACCAGGATCGACTGGGCCACCGCCACGGCGCTGACCCTCCTGCCCGGCTCGACCCCCACCCTGGTCCTGATCGCCGACGAGGGAATCGCTCCCGAGTTGGCCGTTTCCGGTCAGGTTCACTCCATCGCACCGGGCTTCTCGGCTGTCCACTTCGGATCACTCGACGTCGTGGTACTCCCGTCCTCGGCGGCCGCCTCCGTCTGGGTGGTCGAAGGCGGCGACCGCCGCCTGCTGCTGAGCGACGACGAGGTGCAGTGGGACGCTTCCGGCAGGGTGACGGTCAAGGCCGCCACGACCCCGGACGTACGGGTGTACGACCCCGCGACCGGCTCCTTCGCCGATCTCGGCCTCACCCCGCGGCCGGCCTCCGGACCCGTACCCGGCCGGGCAGCGGTGCTCGCCGAGCAGGTGCGCCCGGCCGCCACCGCGGTGCCGGTCAGCTACGGCAAGCACGACGGCCGCCCGTCCGCCCCGGCCCCGGACGTCTTCGACGAGCTGGCCGCCGTCTACCGCCTCACCCTGCCGTCCTGGGCCGCCGACCCGGCCGCCGACGCCCTGCTCACCATCGACTGGGCCGGCGACGCCGCCGAACTCCGCATCGACGGCACCACGGTGACCGACCGCTTCTGGGACGGCTCCCGCTGGATCGTCAACCTGACGGACGCCGGCCACCACGAGCACGCCGACGTGACCCTGCACCTGCTACCCCTGGCCGCCGGCACCCCGGTCCACCTGCCGTCCGACGCCCGCTCGCGCCTGGCAGCGGTCGACAACCAGCTCCTCGACATCCTCTCCATCGAGGTGACAGCCCGAACCACCGCCGTCGAGCAGTAGGCGGGACACCGTGCTCGGGTCACCCGCCCTCCTGGTGACCCGAGCACGTCCGTCATCGTCGTGGCGGCCTACTTCGACGCCCTCGCCGAGCTGCACCACCCTGCCGGAGCCGCACGGACTCCGGCAGGACGGGAGACCTCCCGGCCGGATCGGGGGTGCGGCAAGGTCTGTGAGCTCGTGCTGACCGGGACGGTGGTGGCCCCGGGGGGACTCAGCGGTGGCGTGGAGGTGCCGAACGGGGAAGACGGGAGAATCGGCTGCTCGGAAAGAAGACCGTTATGTCTCGCTCGCCGTGGCAGCGGGTTGCTGACCTGCCGATGGCGGTCAAGGTGTTCACCTCGGTCGTCGCGATCGCGGTGGCGTGTGCCGCCGTCATCGGGATCGCCGTGGGTGGGCTGCGGACCGTCGAAACCAAGTCGAAGGTCGTCTACGAGCACGGTGTGACGCCCATTCAGCTGCTGGCCAGCCTTCATCAGGATGTGCTGCGGACGCGGATGTTCACACTGAACTACTTCATGTCCGGCGCGGAGTTCCGGAAGAAGATCACGGTTCAGGTGGCGGAGCTGGACGACAAGGTGGCCGCCACGTGGGACGACTACACGCCGCTGGCCGCTGACGCGGCGGTCGACACGGCGCTGCGGGCGAACTACGACAAGTTCCTGCAGCTGCGCGACGACGTGATGCTGCCGGCGGCGACGTCGAACGACCTGCCCGGGTTCTGGAGCGGGTGGAACGAGGCGACGACGGTCTTCACCGAGGTGGACGCGCAGTTCGCGGATCTGGAGACCAAGCACGCCGACCAGGCGGCGGCCTCGATCCAGGAGGTGTCCGACGCCAAGGGCTCGGTCACCACGCAGGTGCTGGTGATCGGCGTCCTCGGTCTGCTGATCGGGCTCGGAGTGGCGCTGCTGGCCGTACGGGCCCTGGTCGGACCGGTCCGTAAGGTGACGAGCGTGCTGCAGGCGGTCGCGGCGGGGGATCTGACCCGGGACGCCGACGTGCACAGCCGGGACGAGATCGGGCAGATGGCCGAGGCGCTGCGGCGGGCCACCACGAGCATGCGCGACGCCGTCGGGGTGATCAACGGCAGTGCGGCGACGGTGCTGGAGTCGAGCCGGAACCTGAACACGGTGAACGACAACCTCGCCGGTGGGGCGGCCACCGCGTCGGATCGGGCGTCGACGGCGCAGGAGGCGGCCTCGGAGGTGGCCCGGCACGTGCACACGCTCAGCGCGGCGGCCGAGGAGATGGGCGTGTCGATCAGGGAGATCGCGACGAACGCGTCGGATGCCGCGAGCGTCGCGAACGAGGCGGTGTCGGTGGCGAACGAGACCAGCGGGATCGTGGCGAAGCTGGGGGAGTCGTCGAACGAGATCGGCAACATCATCAAGGTGATCAACCAGATCGCCGAGCAGACGAACCTGCTGGCGCTGAACGCCACGATCGAGGCGGCCCGCGCCGGTGAGCTGGGCAAGGGCTTCGCCGTGGTGGCCGGCGAGGTGAAGGAGCTGGCTCAGGAGACCGCGAAGGCGACCGAGACGATCAGCCAGCGGGTACAGGAGATCCAGGGGGACACGGCGAGCGCGATCACCGCTATCGAGCGGATCTCCGAGGTGATCCTGCGGATCAGCGACTACCAGACCACCATCGCGTCGGCAGTCGAGGAGCAGACCGCGACGGCCGCGGAGATCAGCCGCAGCGTCACCGAGGCGGCGGGCGGCGCCGAGGAGATCGCCCGCAACATCAGCGATGTGGCGGACGCGGCACAGGCGACCACGAGCGGGCTCGAAGGATCGCGGTCGGCGGCGCACGAGCTGGCCGGGATGGCCGACGAGCTGACCGGGGCAGTGCGGAGGTTTGAGATCAGCCGTTAACTGCCAGTACGCTCCGTTACATGGGCGACTATCAATACGACGAGGAGGAACGGCCCGCCCGCACGCTCTCCGGCCGGTACGCGTCGTTCGTCGCGGCCGTCTCCTTCGCCGTCGCCCTGCTCGTCCTCTGGCAGGTGTTCCGCCCCCTCGCCCAGGGCAGCCAGTTCTACCTGATCATCTTTCTGGCGGGGACGCTGCCACTGGTCTTTCTCGCGTACCAGAGTGGGATCTTCAAAAGCGCGAGCGGACCCACCTGGCCGGACCGGGTCCTGGCCGCCGTCGCCCTCGTCGTCTGCCTCTATCCGGTGAACCCGTTCGCCGGTGGCTACAACGCGTTCCTCGATCGGCAGGGGCTGCTCGACCCCGCCGACATCGTCTTCGGCGCGGTGCTGCTCCTGCTGGTCATCGAGGCCTGCCGGCGGACCACCGGGTGGGCGCTGCCGGTCGTCTGCGTGATCTTCCTGGCGTACGGCTACTACGGCGGACTGCTGCCGCAGCACTGGCCGGTCGCGCACGCCGGGCTGGATTTCGCGCAGATCGTGGACGCCCTCTACAACTCGGGGAGCGGCTTCTACGGGACGCCGCTCGACGTCGCGGCGACCTACATCGTGCTCTTCACGATCTACGGCGCGGTGCTCGACATCTCCGGCGCGAGCCGCTTCTTCGTCGATCTCTCGGTCGCCGCCTTCCGCCGTTCACGCAGCGCGGCCGGGCGTACCGCCGTCGCCGCCGGCTTCCTGCTCGGCACGGTCTCCGGATCCGGTACGGCCACGGCGGTGAGCGTCGGCGCGGTGACCTGGCCGATGCTCAAGAAGGCCGGCTACCCCCGGGAACAGGCGGGCGGGATGCTCGCGGCGGCCGGCGTCGGCGCGATCCTGTCACCGCCCACGCTCGGTGCGGCTGCGTTCATCGTCGCCGAGTACCTCAACGTCTCGTACCTGACCGTCCTCGGCTGGGCGATGATCCCGACGGTCCTCTACTACCTGGGGATCCTGCTCGCCGTGGAGATCGACGTGCGGCGCTTCGGCGTACGACCTCTGGCTCTTGAAGGTCGGAGCGCGCTGCGGTTGCTCGGCCGATTCGGCTACCACTTCTCCTCGCTCGTGCTGATCGTGGTGCTGCTCGCGCTCGGTGAGTCGGCGACCCGCTCGGTGGTCTACGCGACGATCCTCGCGGCGGCGCTGTCCTACCTGGACCGCCCTGCCCGGCTCACTCCGCGTCGCGCTTTCGAGGCCCTCTCCTCAGGGGTACGAGGGGTGCTCCCGGTCGTCGCCGTCTGCGCCGCGGCAGGGATCATCACTGCTACGACGACGAAGACCGGCCTCGGCGCTCAGCTGTCATCGCTGCTGGTCGGCGGGGCGCGGGCGGTCACCGACGATCCCACGGTCGTGCTGGGGCTGACCGTGGTCCTGGCCGCGTTCGCCCTGGCCCTGCTCGGCCTGGCGGTCCCGGTCACGGCCGGCTTCATCATCGGCTGGGTGATCATCGGGCCGGCGCTGCTGACCCTCGGTGTGCCGGCGCCCGCCGCGGCGATGTTCGTCTTCTACTACTCGGTGCTCTCCGAGGTCACGCCGCCCACCGCGCTGGCCGCCGTGGGAGCGAGCGCGATCACCGGCGGGCGGGCGATCCCGACGATGTGGCAGGCGCTGAAGTACGCGCTGCCGGCGTTCCTGGTGCCGATCGCCTTCGTGCTCACCGAGAACGGGGAGCACCTCCTCGCGCGCGGTTCGCTCGTGGAGATCGCGTGGACCTCGGTGGTCGCCGGTCTGGCGGTGCTCGGGCTCGCGATCGCCGCCGGCGGCTGGGTCTTCGGGGTGGGGCCCGCCGGAGTGGCCGGCCGGGTGCTCGCCGCCGTCGCCGGGTTGCTGTTGCTCTACCTCGAGCCGATCGCCATCGCTGTAGGTATGGGCGCTCTGGCCCTGGCCGTCGTGCTGGCCGCCCTGGGCCGCCGCGCTCATCCCGAGCCTTCCCTTCCCTCGGACATTCCACATGAAAACTCACGGAGGAGTGCATGAAGCGAGTCCTCACCCTCGTCCTCGTCGCCGCCACCCTGACCGCCTGTGGAGGACGGCAGGACAGCGCCGCCACCGACACCGGCGGCGACGTCACCTGCGAGGTCGGCCAGCCCACCAGGATCGGCATCGCCACCGGCAATGCGACGGGTGTCTACTTCGCACTCGGCAACGCCTACGCCGAACAGATCAACGCGGCCGGCGGCAACGTGCAGGCGACGGCGGCCGAGACCGGCGCGTCGGTGCAGAACATCCAGCAACTCGTGGCCGGCACCTACGACGTGGCGTTCTCGCTGGCCGACACCGCCGCGGACGCCGTCGAGGGCACCGGCGGCTTCACCGGCGGGCAGCCGGTGGCGGCGCTGGCCCGGATCCACACCAACTACACGCAGGTGATCGTCCGGAAGGCGGCCGGCATCACCGACGTGGCCGGGATGAAGGGCAAGCGGGTCTCGACGGGTTCGCCGAAGTCGGGCACCGAGGTGATCGCCCAGCGCGTGCTGACCGCGGCCGGACTCGACCCGGCGGCGGACGTGAGCGCCCAGAAGCTCGACCTCACGAAGACCGTCGACGGCATGAAGGACGGCACGATCGACGCGCTGTTCTGGTCCGGTGGCCTGCCCACGCCCGGCATCACCGACCTGCTCACCACGGCCGGTGACAAGGTCGAGTTCCTCGACATCACGCCGCTGCTGCCGGAGATGCAGAAGGTCAACCAGGTCTACCAGGAGGGCACGATCCCGGCCGCCTCCTACAAGACCGCCGCCGACGTCAAGACGATCGTGGTGCCGAACTTCCTGCTGGTCCGCGAAGACCTCGATCCGGACGTCGCCTGTGTCCTCACCAAGACGCTCTTCGAACGCAAGACCCAGCTGGAACAGGCGAACGCGGCCGCGAAGGAGATCAGCCTGGATACCGCGCGGCAGACCGATCCGGTGCCGGTCCACCGGGGCGCCACGAAGGCCCTCGACGATCTGGGCGCGCCACAGTGAACTGAACCGCAGCGTGACGAATGCGGTACACCCTGTAGACAAGAAAACCAGCAGGGGAGACCGGGATGATCGCCGTGACCCATCCGCAGGTAGTCGCCGTCCACCGTTCCGCCCGGGTCGCGCACTTCGCGCTCTGGGCGTTCCTCCTCGTCAACCTGGCCATCGTGCAGGCCATGTTCCTGCTGGCAGGGCCGCCCGCGCACAACACGTTCGGGACGATCGGCCGGCTGCTCGGCCTCTACCTCGCCTTCGTGATGGCGATGCAACTCCTGCTCGTCGCCCGCCTGCCGATCCTCGACCGGGGGATCGGCATGGACAAGCTCACGAGCTGGCACCGATGGGTCGGTTTCACCCTTTTCTGGCTCGTCGTCCTGCACCCGACTTTCGTCATTCTCGGATTCGCGCGATTCGACCGGGTGTCGTTCCTTGCGACGTTCGTGACCTTGTCCCGGCAGCTTCCGGTACTGCTCGGCCTGATCGCGGCCGGCCTGATCGTGCTGGTGGTGGCGCTGTCGGTGCGGGCCGCCCGGCGCCGGCTCTCCTACGAGGCGTGGCACGCCGTGCACCTGCTGCTCTACGTGGTCGTGGTGCTCGGCGTCGTCCACCAGATCTACGAGGGCACCGCATTCAAGATCAATGTCTATACGCAGATCTACTGGTGGGGTCTGTGGGCGTTCGCACTGGGCGCGCTCCTCACCGGCCGGCTCGTCGTACCCCTGCTCCGCAACGCGCGGCACCATCTGCGGGTGGCCGCCGTCGTACCGGAATCCGGCGACGTCGTCTCCGTGCACGTCACCGGCCGCCATCTGGAACGGCTACAGGCGTCGGCCGGGCAGTTCTTCCTCTGGCGATTCCCGCGGCACCAATCGTGGTGGCAGGTCAACCCCTTCTCGCTTTCCGCCGCGCCGAACGGCCGCTCCCTGCGATTGACGGCCAAGGCCATCGGTACGACCACAGCAGGCCTGCGAGAACTGCCCATCGGAACGAGGGTGTACGCGGAAGGCCCGTACGGCGCGTTCACCCTGGCGCAACGCTCCCGCCCCGGCATCCTCCTGATCGCCGGCGGGATCGGCGTGACACCCGTCCGCGCCCTCATCGAAGACCCGGCGATCGGGTCCGACGTGGTGATCCTCTACCGCGTCCGCAGCGCCGACGACGCCGTGCTGCTCGGCGAGTTGCGGAACCTGGCCCGCGAGCGGAACGCCCGCCTGCACGTGATCACCGGCCGGACCGGCGGCAACAACCAGCCGTTCCGCCCGGAGAACCTGTTCGCCCTGGTCCCGGACGTGGCCGACCGAGATGTCTACGTGTGCGGCCCGCTGCCGCTGACGCGAACCGTGATCGCCGCCCTGAAATCCCTGCGGGTCCCGTCCCGCCAGATCCACGCCGAGTTGTTCCGCTTGGCGGCCTGATCCTTGTCGTGCCGCCGGCTCATCCGCGCGCAGGCGGCCGATGTGGACGGTTCGCCCGGCCGTTCGCCCGGCCGCCCGCTCGCTCGCCCGTTCGCCCGGCCGCCCGCTCGCTCGCCCGTTCGCCCGGCCGCCCGCCCGTTCGCCCGGCCGCTCGCCCGTTCGCCCGGCCGCTCGCCCGTTCGCCCGTTCGCCCGGCCGATCGCCCGCCCGGCCGCTCGCCCGCCCGGCCGCTTGCCTGGCCGGCCGCTCGCCCGGCCGCTCGTCCGGCCGCTCGGCTCGTCCGGCCGCTCGGCTCGTCCGGCCGCTCGGCTCGCCCGGCCACGCAGATCTTGAGCGATTCTGTCTGTGGCAGGCCACCGCGCATTCGAGGCCCTCACGCGTATTCCTGCACTCGGCTGTGACTCATTGCCGTGTCCAGGGCTGCGAAGCAGCAATACGTCACAGCCGGCGCCGGGTGGGACTGCGAGCGCCCGCAGAACCGCCGTCGACCGGTCTCCGACCGCGGATCTTGGGTGCTGGTGTACCTGGGGGGATCGAGGATCGCTCAAGATTCGGATGGTTCCCGGTAGCGGATCTCGGGTGTCGGTGTGCCTGGAGGGTCGAGGATCGCTCCAGATTCGGATGGTCTCCGGCCGCGGATCTTGGGTGATGGTGCACCTGGGGGGATCGAGGATCGCTCAAGATTCGGAGCGAAGTGGTGTGGCAAGGGAGCAGCGCCGGCAAAGGGCGGTGGCGCGCAACTGCGGCGGCAGCAGGCGGCGGCGGGCGGCGGTGGCGCGCAGTTGCGGTGGCAGGCGGCGGTCGTGGCAGCGGCGGCGGGCAGCGGTGGTGGTCGGCAGGCGGCGGTCGTGGCAGGGGCGGCGGGCAGCGGTGGTGGTCGGCAGGCAGCGGTCGTGGCAGCGGTGGTGGTCGGCAGCGGTGGTGGTGGGCAGCGGTGGTGCGCGGCGGCGGCAGGCGGCAGCGGTGGTGGTGGGCAGCGGTGGTGCGCGGCGGCGGGCGGCGGCGGGCAGCAGCGGTGGTGGGCAGCGGCGGCCGGCGGCTGCGGCGGGCGGTGGCAGTGAGCAGGTGGCGGCGAAGGGAAGTGGCCGTGGCTCGGTGCTGTGTTGACGGGCTCAAGACGGCGACCGCGTCAGGCCGTCAAACGTCGGTCACCTCGATGACACGGGTCGTCGGGGCTGCCGAAGCCAGCCGGTCTCGCAGGGCCAGGCGATCCGGGTCGGTCATGAACGTGTCGAGGCCGGCGGGCGCATCGAAGCGGATCACGTGGACCTCTGTCGCGCCGGTGGCGTCGCGCATCCGGCGTTCCAGGACGCCGCCGTGACGGCCGAGGAGGGCGAGCACCGCGTCCTCGTACTCACGGCCGGCCTCGACGTGACCGGCCGCCATTTCGACTACAGCTACCAGAAGCATCGGGGCAGTATCACGCAAGGAGCCGCCGTTCGCCCGCGCCGAGCAGCGTGTCGGTGAGTTTGCCGAGGGCGGCCAGCAGGATGATCGCCAGGAGCATGATGTCGGTGCGGCCGGTGTTCTGGCTGTCGATCAGCAGGAAGCCGAGGCCCATCGACGAGGCGATGAGTTCGGCGGCTACCAGGAAGAGCCAGCCCTGGGCCAGGCCGAGTCGCAGCCCGGACAGGATCGACGGGGTGGCCGCCGGGAACAGGATGGTGGCGAGCAGCGGCAGGCCGGTGCGGCCGTAGGCGCGGCCCACTTCGATCAGGTTCGGGTCGATGTGGGACAGCGCCGCCGACACCGTCGTGTAGACCGGGAAGAACGCTCCGATCGCGACCAGCACGATCTTCGGGGTTTCGCCGATGCCGAGCCAGAGCAGCAGCAGCGGCACCCACGCCAGCGACGGGACGGCCCGGATGGCCTGGATGGTGGGGGAGAGGGCGGCGCTCGCCGTACGGGATAGTCCGACCAGACCGCCCAGGGCGAGTCCCAGGATCGAGCCGGCGGCGAAACCGATCAGGACCCGCTGCGTGCTGATCGCCAGGTGGTGCCAGAGTTCGCCGCGCCGGATCAGCTCGGTCAGGGCGGACAGCACCTCGCTCGGCGCCGGGAGTTGCGCGGCCGAGTAGATGCCGGCGTTCGCGGTGAGCTGCCACGCCGCCAGCAGCAGCAGCGGGAGGATCAGGCCGGTGAGGGCCTGGGGCCGGCCCGGGAGGAGAGCGGGCCGCGAGGCGAGGCGGGGCAGCGTCATGAGAGGGACGCCGCGAATCTCGGCTCGAACAGCGTGTCGGCGGCCGTGCGGGCGGCTTCCTCGGTCTTCACGTTGGCGTCGGCCACCAGCACCGGGATGATTTCGTCGAAGACGGCTCGCTGCGCTTCGCCGGGGACAGGATCAACATCCAGATTGGTACGGGTGGTCAGCACCGTTCTGGCGACCTCCTCCGAGATCTTGGCCTCCCGTGCGTAGAGGGCCACCGCCTCCGCCGGGTTGTCCTTGATCCACTGGCGGGCCTTCTCGTACGCGTTCACCACCGCCTGGGCCAGCTCGGGCTTCTCGGCCAGGAACGCCTCCCGCGCGTTCAGCACGCCGTAGGAGTTGAAGCCGATGTTCCGGTAGATCAGCTTCGAGCCGGCGTCCGCTTCGGACGTCGCCATGAGCGGGTCGAGCCCGGCCCAGGCGTCGACGTCGCCGCGTTCCAGGGCGGCCTTGCCGTCGGCGTGCTGCAGGTTCGTGACGGTCACGTCGCTCGGCTCGAGTCCGGCCTCGTCGAGGGTCTGCAGGAGGAAGAAGTACGGGTCGGTGCCCTTCGTGGCAGCGACCTTCTTGCCCTTCAGTCCGGCCACGCCGGTGATCGCCGAACCCTTCGGCACCACGATGGCGGCCCATTCCGGCTGGCTGAACACGTCGATCGTCTTGATCGGAGAACCGTTGGCGCGGGCCACCAGCGCTGCCGCGCCGGCCGTCGAGCCGACGTCGACGGCGTCCGCGCGCAGCGCCTCGTTCGCCTTGTTGCTACCGGCCGAGAGCTGCCAGGAGACCGTGACGTTCTTCGCGGCGAGTTCGGTCTCCAGCCACTTCTGCTCGCGCAGCACCAGACTGGCCGGGTTGTAGTAGGCGTAGTCGAGTCGCAGCGTGGTGGCGTCGGTGCCGGTGGCGGGGGTGTCCTCACCCTGGACGCAGCCGGCCAGCAGGGTGGTGGCGACGGTGGCCACGGCGACGGCACGGATGATTCTCATATCAGGGATTCCTTCTTCTGCGGGGTGTTCACACCGAGCTCGGCGAGCAGGGAGACCCGCAGAGCGGCGAGGGAGGCGTCACCACGGTCGCGGGGGCGCTCGCCGGGGACGGGCTGGATCAGCCGTACGGAGGCAGGCTCGCCCGGCGACGGGGAACCGAGCAGCACGATCCGGTCGGCCAGGTAGAGCGCCTCGTCGACGTCGTGGGTCACCAGCACCACCGTGGTTCCGGCCTCCCGCTGCACGGCGAGGAGCAGGTCCTGCATGCGCAGCCGGGTCAGCGCGTCGAGGGCGGCGAACGGCTCGTCGAGCAGCAGCACACCGGGCCGGCGGGCGAGGGCGCGGGCCAGGGCGGCGCGCTGGGCCATGCCGCCGGAGACCTGCCGCGGGCGGTGCCGGGCGAAGTCGGTCAGGCCGACGACGGAGAGCCAGTGGGCGACCTCGGCCCGGGCGTTCTCGCCGGTGACGCCGCGGGGCAGGCCGTACGCCACGTTGCGCTCGACGGTCCGCCACGGCAGCAGGCGGGGCTCCTGGAAGACGACGGCGCAGCGCGGCTCGAAGCTCCGCACCGGACTGCCGTCGACGAGCACTTCGCCGCTGGTCGGGGTGTCCAGGCCGCCGGCCAGCCGCAGCAGTGTCGACTTGCCGCAGCCGGACGGGCCGAGCAGCGCCACCACCTCGCCGGCGGCGACGCCGAGGTCGACGCCGGACAGGACGGCGTGGCGTCGGCCGCTCGCCGTGAACTCCTTGCCGGCGCCGGTGATCTGTAGAGGAACGGCGCTCATGCAGCGCAGTTTATCGATAAATCCTACGGGAATACTAGAGATGCATGGAAATCGAATGATCTCCGCGCCGCGGGCTGCGATCCTGGTTCGCATGAGTGCGCGATTGCGGGGGATGGCGAAGGAAACCCTCGCCGTCATCCGGAGCGGCCGTCTCGACGGCGCCGACATCACCGCCGACATCGAGCGGGCCGTCCGCGGAACCCGGCTGATCCTGCCCGGCGATGAGCTGCCCGCAGCCCGGTCCGTCGCGAAGCGGCCCGCCGCCGAGCCACCCGTCGTCGAGGTCACCGGTGAATCGACGCTGGCCGCGGCGGCCCGGCTCGGCGATCCGGTCTGCCTGAACTTCGCGTCGGCGCGCAACCCCGGCGGCGGATTCCTCAACGGCGCGCAGGCGCAGGAGGAGAGCCTGGCCCGTAGTTCGGCGCTCTATCCGTGCCTGCTCGAGGCCGGTGAGTTCTACGCCCACCACCGGGCCGAGCGGAGTCTGCTCTACACCGACCGGGTCATCTACGCGCCCCGGGTTCCGGTGTTCCGGGACGACCGGGGGCGGCTGCTGCCCACGGCCTACCCGGTCTCGTTCCTCACCGCGGCGGCGCCGAACCGCTCGATGATCGTCCGCAATCAGCCGGAGCTGCTGCCGCAGGTGCCCGGCGAACTGGCGAGGCGGGCCGCGCGGGTTCTGCGGGTGGCGGCCGCCTTCGGGCACACCGAGATCGTGCTGGGCGCGTGGGGGTGCGGTGTCTTCGGCAACGACCCGGGCGAGGTGGCGGACGCGTTCGCCGAGGCGTTGCGGGAGACGCCGTTCGCGCGGGTCGTCTTCGCGATCCTGGACCGGCGCGAGGAGATGCGCGACGCGTTCCGGGCCCGATTTCCCGCCTGCGCCCGATAGTCTGAGGCGCAGACTTCACTGCCCCGGCAGGAGCCCGCGATGGTGACGAACTCCGACGACGTGGTGGCTCGGGTCGGCCGCTGGGCGCTCGGCAAGGTCTTCTTCGGCTGCCTGCTCTCCGGGGCTTATGCGGTCGGCCGCCACTACGACTGGTCGCAGGCGTTCCTGACCGTCGCGGCCGTCCTGGGCGCGGCCGGCCTCGCGCTCGCCGCGTCGTTCCTGCCGGTCTGGACCCGGCAGCGGCCCAGCGGCATCCCGGTCGCCGACATCGGCCTGCGGGTGATGGTCTGGGGCGGGCTCACGGTTCTGGTGATCGCGCTGCTGATCGGGATGCCGATGCTCGGCATGATGGCCGCCGCGCTGCTGCTCACCACCGCGGCGCGCACGTTCGGCGATCCGTTCGCACCGTTCCTGAGTCGTCTGCGGATCACGCCGGCGACGCCCTACCGCGAAACGCAGGATCGCGTAAGGAAACGTGACGCGTCCCGCATGAGCTAGAAATAGGTATGCCGTCATACCTAATAATGGAGCCATGACGGACGACGCCGTAGCGCTGATGCACCTGGCACACCAGCTGCACCGCAATCTCGAGCGTCGGCTGCAGTCCGATTTCGCCCACCCCAAACCGCCCGAGATGCAGATCGTCGCGCTCTGGCAGGTCCGGGAGCGCCCCGGCATCACGGTCCGCGAGCTCGCCGACGAGCTCCAACTGCGGCCCAACAACGCCAGCGCCCTGGTCACCGCCATGGTCACCGCGAATCTGCTGCGCCGCGAGCCCGACGAACGGGACCGGCGCGTGGTGCGCCTGCACGCCACCGAGCAAGCGCGGGAGCGGATGGACCGGGTGCAGGAGCTGTTCACCGGCTACCTGCTGAACGCTCTCGGACAGCTCACCGAGGAGCAGCAGTCCGCGGTCCGGACCGCGCTGCCCGCGCTGGCCGCCCTGTCGGTTCATGTCCGGCGCGATGCGCACTGAGCTATCGACGTACAGAAGCAAGTAAGAAAGATGGAGCAACACCATGCCGCCGGCAAAGATCGAAGCCGCACCCACCCCTGCCCATTCGCCTCCGGCCACAGGCCGGCGCGGTAATCCCTGGCTGTCTCTGATCGCTGTGGCGTTCGGCCTGTTCATGGTCGGCCTGGACGGCAGCGTCGTCTCGATCGCCAACCCTGAGATCGGCCGTGACCTGGGCGCCAGCACCGCCGAGCTGCAGTGGGTCACGAACTCCTACCTGCTCGCGCTGGCCGCCGCGCTGATCCTCGGCGGCAAGCTCGGTGACCGTTTCGGACGGCGTCGCTACTACCTCATCGGCGTCGCCGGCTTCACCGTCGCGTCGGTGGCCATCGGGCTCGCCGGTTCGATCGAGGGCGTCATCGCCTTCCGCGCGGCGCAGGGCCTGTTCGGCGCGCTGCTCATGCCGAACACGCTGGGCATCCTGCGCGCGACGTTCCCGCCGAAGAAGTTCGGCATGGCCGTCGGCATCTGGGCGATGGTCTCCTCGGTGTCGACCGCGCTCGGCCCGATCGTCGGCGGACTGCTCGTGCAGCACGTGAACTGGGAGTCGGTCTTCTACATCAACGCACCGGTCGGCATCATCGCGCTGCTGGTCAGCGTGGCCGTGCTGCCGGAGAGCAAGAGCTCGACCGGCCGCCACAAGTTCGACGTCGCCGGTGTGCTGCTGCTCGCCGCCGGCCTGCTCGTGCTGGTCTTCGGCGTGGTGAAGGGCGAGACCTGGGGCTGGGGCGCCGGCAAGACGCTCGGCACGATCGTTCTCGGTCTGGCGATCCTGGTGATCTTCGGCTGGTTCGAGACCCGGCAGGAGCACCCGCTGCTCCCGATGCGGCTCTTCCGCAGCCCCGCGCTCACCATCGGCGCCGTGATCACCGCGATCAACTTCTTCACGCTGCTCGGCTCGATCTTCTACATCATGCTCTACCTGCAGAACGTCCGCGGCTACACGCCCGTCATGGCCGGCGTGCTCACCCTGCCGCTCAGCCTCGCGTCGGTCGTCGCCTCACCGCTCGGTGCCGCCCTCACCGACCGTTTCGGCCCACGGTTCACGATGCCGCTCGGCATGGTCCTGCAGGGCGCCGCGTCATTCGGGCTGCTCCTGCTGGACACCGACTCCTCGTACGCCGCCATGTGGCCGTCGTTCGTCGGCCTCGGCCTCGGCGTCGGCATGGTGATGGCCGCGTCGTCCGAGGCGATCGTCGGCAACGCGCCGGTCAAGGACGGTGGCGTCGCCGGTGGCCTGCAGGCGACCATGCTGCAGGTCGGCGGCGCGCTCGGCACGTCGGTGCTGATCTCGCTGATCAGCAGCCGGGTCGGGTCGACGCTGGTGGACTCGCTGACCGGCGCCGGCGTCCCCGCGCCGATGGCGCAGGGCCTCGCCGAGGCCAAGGACGCGGTGGCCATGGGAGTCGCTCCGGTCACGGCCGACATGACCGATGCGGTACGCACGGCAGTGACCGAGGGCGCCGGGCTGGCGTTCATCAACGGGGTGCACCTCGCCGCGCTGGTGGCCGGGATCATCTGCCTCGCCGGAGCGCTGCTGGCAGTGGTCGGCATCCGCCGGGGGACACCCGCGCACGACTGAGCCTGATGATGCCCGCTGCGAAATCCCCCCAATCCGCAGCGGGCTCTCAGCAGGTGCGGGACGGTTGCCGACTGGGTAGACATGAGCGCGATGACCGCAGAGGCCGTGATGCCCCGGACCAGCGGCCGGGGTTACTGGGCTGACCTGAGTGTCAACATCAAGATCCTGGTGGCGGTGGCCGTCGCGTCGGTGGTGGCCCTGCTGATCGGGGTGCTCGGCCTGCGGGAGCTCAGCAGCGCCAGCGACGCGGCGCAGCAGATCTACCGCAGCAATCTGCTCGGAGTGGCGGCGCTCGGGTCCGTGCAGAACAACATGACCCAGGCCCGGCTCGACCTGTCGAACAACGCGGTCAACCGGGACGCCACGACGAAGCAGGACTTCGCGAACCGGTTCGCCGACGACGTGACGGCGGTCGAGGAGGGCTGGGCGGCGTACGAGGCCACCGGCCCGGTCCCGCCCAGCGCCATGGTCGCCGACGTGCGGGCCGACTGGGAGAAGATCGTCGGCATCGCGAACGACGAACTGCTGCCCGCCTCCGCCCGCAACGACCTGACCACCTGGGCCACGGTCCGCAACGGCGACATGGCCGACCTGGTCACCGAGGTGAAGGAACACCTCGCCGAGATGAGCGGCATGGAGCAGGCCGCCGCGGCGCAGGCCGCCGACGCCGCCCGCGAGGGGTACGAATCGAGCCGTATCCAGCAGGTCCTGCTGCTCGTCGCCGGCGTCATCACCGCCCTCACCCTCGGCTTCCTGGTGGCGCGGGGCATCGTCCGCTCCCTCACCAGGGTCACCGACGTCTGCGAAGGGCTGGCCGACGGCGATCTGACCCGCACCAGCGGGCTGACCTCCAGCGACGAGCCGGGCCGGATGGGCCGGGCCCTGGACGTGGCGGTCACCCGGCTGCGGGACACCGTCACCACCATCGGCGGCTCGGCGGTGACCCTGGCCGGCGCCTCCGAGGAACTCTCCACGGTCAGCGCCCAGCTGCAGAGCGGCGCCGCCGACGCGGCGTCGAAGGCCACCTCGGCCAGCAGCGCGAGCGAGGACGTGAACACCGGCGTCCAGTCGATCGCCGCGGGCGCCGAGCAGATGAGCGCCTCGATCGCCGAGATCGCCACCAACGCCGCCGAGGCGGCCCGGGTCGCCCAGGAGGGCATGGCCGTCGCCGAGCGAACGAACAACCAGGTCGCCGAGCTGGGCGCGGCGAGCGCGGAGATCGGCGACGTGGTCCGGCTGATCACCAGCATCGCCGAGCAGACCAACCTGCTCGCCCTCAACGCGACGATCGAGGCGGCCCGCGCCGGTGAGCTGGGCAAGGGCTTCGCCGTGGTGGCCGGCGAGGTGAAGGAGCTGGCCCAGCAGACCGCCAAGGCGACCGAGGAGATCACCCAGCGGATCGGCGCGATCCAGGAGTCGAGCGACTCGGCCGCCTCCGCCATCGGCGAGATCACCCACGTGATCCAGCAGATCGGCGACTACACCACCACCATCGCCTCGGCCGTCGAGGAGCAGACCGCCACCACCGGTGAGATGAGCCGCTCGGTGGCGGACGCGGCCACCAGCAGCGGGGACGTCGCCCGTACCGTCTCCGGGGTCGCCGAGGTCGCGACCGCGACCGCCGACGGCGCCCGGGCCACCCAGGAGGCCGCGGCGGACCTGACCCGGCTGGCCGGCGACCTGGCCAACCTGGTCGGCGGTTTCCGGCACTGATTTCCCTGGTTTCCGGGTTGCGGTCGCCGATTCATCACTTGCCGGTCCACCGTCGCCGAACTCGGAGCCTTGATGACAGACGACATGCCCTACGGGCTCGCCCGCCCGACCGTCGACGACATACGCGCAGCCGTTCACCGGGTGCACGCGGGGGACGGCCCGCGGGTCTGGGACCAGCTGGTCCGGACCGCCGGGCCGGACGTCACCGTCGAACGGCTGCTGCCCGCCATGCAGGCCGCCGACCCGACCACCCGGCTCTGCGCGCTCGCCCTGCAGATCCGGGTCACCGCGCACACCCAACTCGCCGCCGCCTTCTCGACTGTCAGGAGCTGATGTGAACACCGAACTGTTCGACCGGCTCGGCACCCCGGAACGGATGCGGGAGATCGCCGGTTACGACCTGCTGAACCCGGACCTGCGTGCCGGCCTCGACGAAGTCGCCAAGCGCAGCGCCACCCTGCTGGAAGCGCCGGTCTCACTGGTCTCCGTGGTGCTCGACACCTCGCAGCTGATCATCGGCGGGCACGGTGTCGGCGGCTGGGTCGCCGAGGCGCAGGGCACACCCGCCGAATGGGCCATGTGTACGCACACCGTGCTCGCCGGCGAACCGTACTGCGTCATCGACGGCCGTGAGGACCCCGTGCACGCCGGCAACCCGTTCCTGGAGATGACCGGGCTGCGCAGCTACCTCGGGGTGCCGCTGCTCGGCCAGGGCGGCGAGGTGATGGGAGCGCACTGTGTGATCGACAGCCGGCGCCGCATCTTCACCGACGTGGACCTGGCCGTGCTGACCGACAGCGCCGAGAAGGTGATGAAGCTGATGTCGGCGCACCACCTCTGACGCGGGTTCGCGTCCCAGCGCCGGCCGGGTCAGCCGCTCGTGTCCGGGCAGATCGCCGCGGCCGGTCGCCCGGAGCACCTGCAGGAGACCGGTCACACCGGCGGTCCGGGATGCTCCATTGCGGAGACCATAGTGGCCGGCGGACCGGCCGTCACCGGAAAATGTCATAGGTGCGCGGCATCATCGCGACATGGGAGAACCAGCCACACCGATCCGCCGCCGGCTCGAGCTCAGCATCGCCGAGGCGCGCCTGCGGTTCCAGCAACTCGTGCGGGTCACCGGCCTCACCGGTCAGGTGACCGTCGTCGTCGACGGCGGCAAGCCGATCGCGGCGATCGTCCCGATGGCCGACCTGCCCGGCGACGGCCCGCCGGTGACCGCCCCGGCGGCCGGAGCGCCTCCCGCTCCCGCTCCTGCTCAGCGGCGGCCGGTCGCGCCCATCCACGCGGCCGAGGGGTCCGCCGACGGATGGATGCGCCGGATCGAAAAGGTGCGGGAGGACGTGCGCCGCCAGCACGCCGGCCGGATCAGTGAGCTGTCCCGCGCGCTCGACGAGGCGTGGCAGGTCCTCGACGCGGTGCGCCCGTCCGGTACCGATCGGGTGGTGGACACCCTGCGCGCCGCCCACGCCGACCTCCGCCCGCCACGATGATCAATCGATATCCGGCCTATGGGGGCGGAGGTAAGATCGGACGATGCCTGAGCAGCTCGACCTGTTCGTGCCGGGTGTGGTGTACCTCGATGTCATCTTCACCGGCCTCCGTGAGCTGCCCGGCCCCGGGACGGAGGTGTGGGCGCCCGGGATGGGCTCGTGCCCCGGCGGGGTCGCCAATCTCGCTGTCGCGGCGAGCCGGTTGGGCGTGCACACCGGTCTCGGCACGGCGCTCAGCACCGATGCCTACGGTGAGTTCTGCCATCAGGTGCTCAGCCGCCAGGAGGGCATCGACCTGTCCGCGTCGAAACGGGTGGACGACTGGCACTCGCCGGTCACCGTGTCGCTGGCCTACGACCGCGACCGCAGCATGATCACTCATGGGCATCCGCTGCCGACCGAGCCGGACGGGCTGGTCAACGGGCTGCCGGCGGCTCGCAGCGCGGCGGTGAGCCTGGCCGGTTCCGGGATGGGCTGGGTGCACCGGGCCAAGGCCGCCGGCATGCTGGTCTTCGCCGACGTCGGGTGGGACGAGACCGAGGAGTGGTCGCGCGACGTGCTGGCGGCCCTGACCGATTGCCACGCCTTCCTGCCGAACGCGGTGGAGGCGATGCGTTACACCCGGACCGACGAGCCCCGGCAGGCGCTGGACAAACTCTCCGGCCTCGCCCCCGTCGTGGTCGTCACCTGCGGCGGCGACGGCGCGCTGGCGGTCGACGCGACGAGCGGTGAGGTGGCGGCCGTGCCGGCCGTGCCGGTGGAGGCGCTCGACCCGACCGGGGCCGGCGACGTGTTCACGGCCGGATTCATCGCCGGCACGCTGGGCGGCTGGCCGCTCGCCGACCGGCTCGCGTTCGCGAACCTCGTGGCCGCGCTCTCGGTGCAGCACTTCGGCGGTTCTCTGTCGGCGCCCGGCTGGGGTGACATCGCCGACTGGTGGCAGGCGGTGCGCGGCGCCGCGACCCGGCATCACGACGAGTCCGGCGAGGCCGCGCTGGCCCGGCGGTTCGGATTCCTCGACGACGTCATCCCGCCCGGCCGGCGGGCCGCGGTGCACCGGGCCACCGCGACCATCGCCCGGCTCTCCGACGCCCGAGCCGAGCATTGAGCCGTTTTCAACGTGGCGAGGGCCTCGCCTGCCGACGCCGGGTCGGAAAAGGCTCATCGAGAAAAGCCGAACACCGAAGGAACCCATGCGACTGACGATTCTCGGTGGCGGCGGTTTCCGCGTGCCACTGGTCTACCGTGCCCTGCTGGCCGACCACCGCCGGACCGGCATCACCGAGGTGGCGCTGCACGACGTCGACGAGGCGCGGCTGTCCGGGATCGGGCGGGTGCTCGCGGCGCAGGCCCGGGACGTGCCGGACGCGCCCGGAGTGATCACCACGACCGATCTCGGTGAGGCGGTGGCCGGAGCGGCGTTCGTGTTCTCCGCCATCCGGGTGGGCGGACTGCCCGGCCGGGTGCTCGACGAGCGGGTCGCGCTGGGTGCGGGCGTGCTCGGGCAGGAGACGGTCGGGGCCGGCGGCATCTCGTACGCTCTCCGCACCGTCCCGGTGGCCCGCCGCGTCGCCGAGACCGTCGCCCGGCTCGCACCGCAGGCCTGGGTCATCAACTTCACCAATCCGGCCGGGCTGGTGACCGAGGCGATGGCCGGGCTGCTCGGTGACCGGGTGATCGGCATCTGCGACTCCCCGTCCGGGCTGGTCGACCGGGTGCTGCGGGTGCTCGGGGCCGATCCGGCGACGGCGCACGTCGACTACGCCGGGCTCAACCACCTGGGCTGGCTCTACGGCGTCGACGATCTGCTTCCCGGGCTCCTCGGCGATCCGGCCCGGCTGGAGTCGATCGAGGAGGGCAAGCTCTTCGGGGCGGACCGCCTGCGCGAGCTGGGCGCGATCCCCAACGAATACCTGCACTACTACTACGACCCGGCCGGCACCCTCGCGGCGATCCGGGACGCGCCGCGCACCCGGGGCGAGTTCCTGCTCGACCAGCAGCACCGGTGCTACGACTCGCTGTCCGACCCGGCCCGTGATCCGCTCGACGCCTGGCTGGCGGCGTGGCGGGAGCGGGAGGCGACCTACATGGCGGAGAACCGCGAGCTGGCCGGTGCCGGGGAGCGGGAGCACGACGAGTCCCGCCCGGCGGGCTATGAGGGAGTGGCGCTCGCGGTGATGCGCGCCCTGGCCCGGGACGAGCCGGCCCGGCTGATCCTCAACGTGCGCAACCGCGGCACCCTCGGCGTGCTCGACGACGACGCCGTGGTGGAGATCCCGTGCACTGTGGACGCGCGCGGCGCCGTGCCGGACACGATCGCGCCGCTGCCGGAGCACGCCGTGCCGCTGGTCCGGGCGGTGAAGGCGGCCGAGCGCGGGGTGCTCGAGGCGGTCGCCACCGGGTCGCGGGATGCGGCGGTCCGGGCGATGGCGGCGCACCCGCTGGTGGGCGACCCGAAGATCGCCGCCGAGTTGATCGATTCGTATCGGGCTGCGTTCCCCGAGCTCGACTATCTCCGCTGAGAGGACCTCATATGTACGGATTTTTCGGAACGATGAAGGCTAAATCCGGTCAACGCGACGAGGTCGTCAAGATCTTGTTGAGCGGGGCCGGCGGGCTGCGGGCTGCGGGCGCCCACATCTACGTGGTGGGAGTCGCCGACACCGACGATCAGACGATCTTCGTGAACGAGGTGTGGGAGTCGAAGGAGCACCACGACGCGTCGTTGCGGTTGCCGGAGACGCGGGCGGCGATCGCGACGGCCATGCCGATGCTGACCGGTGAGTTCAGCAGCAGCGAGGCCACCATCGTCGGCGGCCTGGGCGTCCCGGAGTAGCGGCGTGGGCGTCCCGGAGTAGCAGCCGGGGCGTCCAGGCTCAGCAGCCGGGGCATCCCGGATCAGCGGCCTGGGCGTCCCGGATCGGCAGCCCCGGCGTCCCGGATCAGCTGAAAGCCGTCCCGCGGTGGCGGGACGGCTTTCAGCGAACGCGAGGATCAGACGGCAGCGGGCTCCGGGCGGCGCGGCGGGACCGCGTGGTCGATGTCGTTGGCCTTCTCCCGGTTCGGCAGCGCGAGGCGGAAGACCTTGGCCCACGCCGACGCGACCTGCATGGGCAGCGGGCCGGTCACGTAGTTCAGCTCGTACTTCTCGAAGAGCGCCCGCACCTTCGGGGCGATCTCGGCGTACCGGCTGGCCGGCAGGTCGGGGAAGAGGTGGTGCTCGATCTGGTGCGACAGGTTGCCGGTCATGATGTGCATCAGCTTGCTGCCGGAGATGTTCGCCGAGCCGAGCATCTGACGCAGGTACCACTCGCCGCGGGTCTCGCCGGTGATCGAGGTGCGCTCGAAGGTCTCGACGCCGTTCGGGAAGTGGCCGCACATGATGACCGAGTGGCTCCACAGGTTGCGGACCACGCTGGCCACCGCGTTGGCGCTGAGCGTGCCGAGGAACGCGCCGAGCGGGTTGCCGAAGGCGAGGCCGACCGGCACCGACAGCAGCGGGTGGATCACGTAGTCCTTGGCCATCTGCTTGCGGATCTTGCGGCCGACCTGGGCGAGGCGGGCCCGGAAGGCCGGGTTGTTGCGGCGCTTCTTGGTGGCCAGGTTGCGGCCGAGCTCCAGGTCGTACGCGGCGATGCCGTACTCGAAGAAGATCGCGTTGACGAAGTTGTAGAGCGGCTGGCCGAGGTGCGCCGGCACCCACTTCTGCTGCTCGTCGACGCGCATGATGCCGTAGCCGAGGTCGTTGTCGCGGCCGACGACGTTGGTGTACTTGTGGTGCAGCTCGTTGTGCGAGTGCTTCCACTGCTCGGCCGGGGACGCCGAGTCCCACTCCCAGGTGGTCGAGTGGATCTTCGGGTCGCGCATGAAGTCGTACTGGCCGTGCAGGATGTTGTGGCCGATCTCCATGTTCTCCAGGATCTTGGAGATGGAGAGGCCGACGGTGCCGAGGATCCAGGCCGGCGGGAAGAGCGAGAAGAGCAGGACCGCGCGGCTGCTGAGCTCCAGGCGCCGCTGGATCTTGATCATCTTGCGGATGTAGTTGGCGTCGGTCTCGCCGCGCTTGGCGATGAACTCGTCGCGGATCGCGTCGAGCTCGACCCCGATCGCCTCGATGTCCTCGGGCGTGAGGTGGGCGATCGGATTGACGTCCTTGCGCTGCAGGGTGGTCACGGCAGTCCTCGTTCTTCGTCGAAAGGGGCGGGGAAAGATCAGGCGTCCAGGCGGCACGGCCCGGCGGCGGCCGAGATGCACGTCTGGATCAACACGGGCTCGTCCAGCTCGGTGACGGTGGTGACCGAGCCGTCGCGCACGTCGCGGACGATGCCCTCGCGCATCGGGAGCACGCACTTGAAGCAGATGCCCATCCGGCAACCGGACGGCATCAGCTGACCGGCGGCCTCACCGGCGTCGAGGATCGTGACACCGGCGGCGACCTCGGTCTCGATCCCGGAACGCTCGAAGGCGGCCGTGCCCCCGTCACCGGCCACCAGCACGGTCGGCCGGAAGCGCTCGACGTGCAGGCGGTCCTCGGCGCCGGCGTCCGCCCAGTGCTCGGTGATGGCGTCGAGCATGTCGCCCGGACCGCACGCCCAGGTCTCCCGCTCGAACAGGTCGGGCACGAGCTCGGCCAGGTCAGCGGCCTTGAGCCGCCCGTCGGCGCGGGTGTGCCGCTCGATCAGGCGGATGCGCCCCTGCTTGTTCAGTTCGCGCAGTTCAGACCCGAAGACCACATCATCTTCGGTACGCGCGGAGTGCACCACCACGACGTCGGGCATTTCATGGACCGCGCTGCGCAGCATCCCCATGACCGGGGTGATGCCGCTGCCGGCGGTCACGAAGAGGGCCTTGGACGGCCTGCGCTCCGGCAGCACGAAGTCACCGGCCGGCAGGTCCAGGGTCAGCAGCATGCCGCGGCGGGCATTCTTGCGCAGGTACGAGCTGACCAGGCCGTCGGCCACCTCGTTGACGGTGACCGTGAACAGGCCGTCGGCCCGCCCGGCCGCGCTGCTCACCGAATAGGCACGCCAGAGACGCACACCGTCGACGTCCACACCGAGGCGGACGTACTGCCCGGGGGCGGCCGGCTGCCAGTTACGCCCGGGGCGCAGCACTAGCGTGACCGCCTTGTCCGTCTCCGGACGGACGGCCTCGACCCGGGCTCGCAGGACGTGGGGATTGCGGAGGGGCGCGATGACGTCGAGGTAGTCGGCGGGCACCACCGGAGTGGTGATCAACTCGACGACACGCCACGCGCCGTTGCGCAACTTCTGTGTAACTGGCACCTGTCCAAGCCTGGTACGTCACTCCGGCGAAAGCATGACCCAGGGAAGTGAATCGGAAGCCGCATAATTGTTCCGCGGGGACAAGGGTCAGACCGAGGAAGGGACAACGGTGAGCAATTTTCAACCTGGCATCGGGCCTGAAGCCGCCGGGCCGTTGTCCGGCGCCGGCGAGCGAGGCCCTCGCCACGTTGAAAAAGGCTCAGTGATCGAGCCGCTGCGCGATGTGCGGTCCTATCGCCTCCCCGAGGACGTCGTGGCACCCCTGCGGCAGGGACTGCCCGAGGTGGCGGTGCAGTGCATCGCGGCCATCACCATGGAGGTTCCGGCGTACGCCGAGGCGTTCGCCGGCGAACTCAAGCACAAGATCGAGCGGGCCGTGCAGGCCGCTCTCGGGACCTTCTTCGACCTGGTGTCACGTCCCGGGGCCGACGGCGGGGTGCCGTTGCGAGCGGCGTTGAGCGGCGCCTACGCCCTCGGCCGGGGAGAGGCTCGTTCGGGTCGGAGCCTCGACGCGCTGCTGGCGGCGTACCGGGTAGGTGCTCGTGTCTCCTGGCGGGAACTCGCCGCGATCAGCGTCGGCACCGGTCAGGAGGCGGCGGTCGTCGCGGACTTCGCCGAGATGGTGTTCGCCTACATCGACGAACTCTCCGCCGCGAGCGTGGCCGGGCACGCCGACGAGCTGGCCGCGACCGGCCGGATCCGGATGCGTCACCTCCAAGAACTCGCCCAGGCGCTGGTCGCGGGGGAGCCGGCGCACGTCCTTCAGGCCGCCGCCGAGCAGGCCGAGTGGACACCGCCGCAGACGCTCACCGCGATCATGCTCCCGGAACGGGCGGCGCGCTGGGTCATCGATCTGCTGGATGCGCGGACGCTGCAGCTCGCCGACGCCGTGCCGGAGCTGCCGGGGATGACGGTGCTGCTCGTCCCCGATCCGCAGGGCGAGAGCCGGCCCACCCTGTTCCGGCTGCTCACCGGGCACAGCGCGACCATCGGGCCGACCCGGCCGTGGCTGGAGGCGCAGAGCTCGGTGAACCGCGCGATCCGGGTGCACGAGCTGTGCCGGCCGGCCGGCGGGGGAGTGGTCGACACCGAGGACCACCTGGCGACCGTGGTGGTGACGGCGGATCCCAGCGCGCTGGCGGACCTGCGTACCCGGGCTCTCGCGCCCCTCGCCGGGGAACGGGGCGCGGCCGCCGCGAAACTCATCGAGACGCTGCGCAGCTGGCTGCTGCACCAGGGGCGGCGAGAGGACGTGGCCGCGGAGCTGTTCGTGCACCCGCAGACGGTGCGTTACCGGATGGCGCGGCTGCGGGAGCTGTACGGCGACCGTCTCAAGGAACCGGAGTGGGTGCTCGCGCTGACGATCGCCCTCGCGATCCCGCCGCCCGCCGACGCGTGAGGCTTATACCAAAGTCGCGGACCGTCGACTTCCGTAGTCTGTCGCCGTCCCCGGGCCCGGAATAGCGTCTTCCTCGTGGCCGTTCTCACCCTCTCCCGACGCCATCGTGCTCTGATCACGCTCGGTCCCGCGACGCTCGGTGTGCTGCTCGCCCTGGCCCTGCCGGTGATCGCGCGCTGGCTCGCCGGTTTCGGCGTCGCGCTGCCGTTCGGGTTCGTGATCAAGGCGGTGGCCGGCGTCGACGCGGGCTGGGAGGTCGCCGTGCAGGTGGCGATCTTCGGCGTCCTCGGGGTCCTCGCCAGCGCCGAGATCCTCCGGCACGTCACCCGGGTCACGATCGCCGCCGACGAGGTCGAGTTGCGGACCGCGGGAGACCGGCTGGTCCTGGCGCGTGCCGACATCGGCGCGCTCTACCCGGAACGCGACTTCCTGGTGGTGCTCGACCACGACTCCCGTCGCCTGTTCCACGGCGAGCCCGGCGCGAGCCGCGCCCGGCTGGGCGACGCGTTCCGTGACCACGGCTACCCCTGGCACGACGACGACCCGTTCGCCGATCTCTACCACCGCTGGGAGCCGGAGGCCGGGCGTCTGCCCATCGACGTCGAGGCGGTGCTGTCGGCCCGGGCCGTGGCGCTGCGGAAGAAGGCCGGCAAGGAGGCGGGCGAGTTGCGGGAGACCCTGCAGAAACTCGGGTACGCCGTCCGCGACGACGGCGCCGACCAGTTCTGGCGACCCCTGGTCCGCCGATGAGCGACTCCTCGCCGGGCGGATCGGCGGCCGTGCCGCCGCGTGGTGGTCCTCTGCGTGGTGGTCCTCTGTGGGGCGGTCGTCTGCGGGGCGGTCGTCTGCGGGCGGTGTTCAAGAAGCATGCGATCGACGTCGCGGCCATCCTGGTCTCCTGCTTCTGCGCGTTGTTGCTCGCCGGATCGGCCGAGTCGACCGGCCGGATCCAGGGCGACGAGACGTTCTGGGCGCTTCTCCTCGGATTCGCCGGCTCGCTGTCACTGTGGTGGCGGCGCAGCAATACGCTCGCCGTGGCGTTCTTCCTGACGGCGCTCAGCGTCCTCACCGAGACGATCGCGTTCGCCGGGCTGGCCACCCTCTACACGCTGGTCGTCCGCCGCCGCACCCGGGCCGCGCTGCTGATCGTGGTGCTGAACACCGCGACCGGCGTCGTCTACTCCCTGCGCCGTCCCGACGTCGAGCTGCCGCTCCTCGCCGAGCTCGTCCTCAACGCCGCGCTGCTCACCGCCGCGATCGCGGTCGCCGTGGCGGTCCGCTCACGGTACGAACTGGTCGAGTCGCTGCGCCTGCGCGCCGAGCAGGCCGAAGACCATGCCCGCCTGCGCGCCGACCGGCTCCGGGCCCTGGAGCGCGAGCGGATCGCCAGGGAGATGCACGATTCGATCGCCCACCGCATCTCCCTGGTCAGCCTGCACGCCGGCGCGCTCCAACTCCGCCGCGACCTGACACCCGACGAGACGGCACAGGCCGCCGCGACGATCCGGAAGAGCGCCCACGAGGCCCTCGAAGAGCTGCGCGCCATCCTCGGCGTCCTGCGTGCCGGCGACGACGACAGCGGCCTGCGCCCCCAACCCGACCTGACCCACCTCGACGACCTGCTCGCCGAGGCCCGGGCAGCGGGCGTACGTGTGCGGACCGATAACCGTCTCAACGGCACCCCGGTGTCGCCGGCCCTCGGCCGCACGGTCTACCGCCTGGTACAGGAAGGATTGACGAACGCCGGCAAACACAATCCGGCGACGACCCCGGTCCATCTCCTGCTGGAGCCGACCCCCGACGGCGAACTCCACGTCCACCTCTCCAATCCGCTGCTGTCCCCGCCGGCGGGCCGTGACGGGCAGTCGGGGGTTCCCGGAGCACACGCCGGACTTCTCGGCCTGACCGAACGCGTCGGACTCGCCGGTGGCCGCCTCCGGCATGGCGTGCGCGCGTCCCCGGACGCCGGCCTCACCTTCGACCTGGAAGCCTGGCTCCCATGGCCGAAGACGTGACCTCCGAGCAGGACGAGCGGGACGCACAGGGCGAGCAGGGCGAGCAGGGCGAGCAGGGCGACTGGGACGCGCCGGGCGAGTCGGGCGAGGGCCGGGTGATCCGGGTGCTCATCGCCGATGATGATCCGCTGGTTCGGGTGGGGTTGTCGCTGGTTCTGGGGGCCGGGCCGGACATCCGGGTCGTCGGGGAGGCGGCGGATGGCGTCGAGGCTGTGGCGGCGGCGCGGAGGTTGAGGCCTGACGTCGTGCTCATGGACGTCCGGATGCCTCGGATGGACGGGCTCGCCGCCACGGAGGAGCTGCGGCGGGACGGGGCCACGCCGGCGATCGTGGTGCTGACCACGTTCGACACGGACGACTACCTGCTCGGGGCTCTCCGGCTCGGCGCCAACGGGTTCCTGCTCAAGGACATCGCCCCCACCGAGATCCTGGACGCGGTGCGGCGGGCCGCAGCGGGTGAGCCGATCCTCGCGCCCGCGGTGGTGCCCCGTCTCATCGAGCACGCGGTCGGCCGGGGGAGTGGCGCCGGGTCGGGCTCGCTGGACCGGCTGACCGAGCGGGAACGGGATGTGGCCGAGGCGATCGCCACCGGTGCGTCCAATGCGGAGATCGGCCGGGACCTGCACATGAGCGTGCCCACGGTGAAGGCGTACGTCTCCCGCCTCCTGGAGAAGCTGAAGTGCGCGAACCGGGTGCAGATCGCGATCCTCGTCCACGAGTCCCGCCGGCGCTGACGGGCAAGGACCGGAAGCGAGTGAGGGCCGTTACATCAATTGGCGTCGCGGCGTACTGAACGCTATGTTTGGCCGCGGTGCAAAACCCATCAGCTGAGTAGGTTTTGCGATGCTCGTCACATCGGCTGACCAGGGTGTTTTACGTGATTGAAATCAGCGGTCTGCACAAGTCGTACCGCTCACGCCAGCGAACGGTCAATGCCGTCGCCGGTGTCGACCTGTCCGTGGGCGAGGGCGAGGTGTACGGCGTCCTCGGCCAGAGCGGCGCCGGCAAGAGCACGTTGCTGCGGTGCGTCAACATGCTGGAGAAGCCGGACGCCGGCACGGTCGAGGTCGACGGTGTCGATCTGACGAAGCTGCGCCGCAAGGAGCTGCGGATCGCCCGGCACGGCATCGGGATGATCCACCAGCATTTCGCGCTGTTGTCGTCGCGCACCGTGGCAGCGAACGTCGCTTTCGCACTGGAGATCACCGGGACGCCGAGGGCCGAGCGTCACCGGAGGGTCGCCGAGCTGCTCGACCTCGTCGGGCTGACCGAGCGCGCCGACGCGTACCCGGCCCAGCTGTCCGGCGGCCAGAAACAGCGTGTCGGCATCGCCCGGGCTCTCGCGGCACGGCCGAAGGTGCTGCTCTCCGACGAGGCGACGTCCGCGCTCGACCCGGAGACGACGGATTCGATCCTGCGGCTGCTGCTCGACCTGAACAAACGCCTCGGGCTGACGATCCTGCTGATCACGCACGAGATGACCGTGGTGAAGCGGATCTGCACGTCGGCGGCGGTGATGCGGGACGGCCGGTTCGTCGAGTCGGGGCGGGTCGCCGACCTGCTGCGCGAGGACTCCGAGCTGGCCCGTGACCTGTTCCCGATCGAGGCGCCGACCGCGATCCCCGGCTCGACGGTGATCGACGTGACGGTGAGTGGCGAGAATGCGGATCGCCCGATTCTGAGTGAGCTCGCCAGAAAGCTCGACTTCGACGTACAGATCCTGGCGGGGTCGGTGGAAACGCTCGCCGCGACGCGCGCCGGAAGGTGGAGGCTCGCCCTCCCCGGCGAGGACAACCGCGAAGCCGTCGACTTCCTTCGTAGATCGGGCGCGCTCGTGGAGGTCGCGAAATGACCTGGGAAGAAACGTTCGAGCTGCTCGGCACCGGATTCCAGGAGACCGCCTGGATGGTGGGGGTGGCGACGCTGCTGACGGCGATCGGCGGCCTGCTGATCGGCGTGCTGCTGATCCTCACCGACAAGGGCGGGCTGCTGGAGGCGCGCCCGGTCAACGCGGTGCTCGGTGTGATCGTCAACGTCGGCCGCTCGCTGCCGTTCATCATCCTGCTCGTGGCGATCATCCCGTTCACCCGGCTGGTGGTCGGCACCACGATCGGCACCGACGCGGCGATCGTGCCGCTGACCATCGGCGCCATCCCGTTCTTCGCCCGGATCGTCGAGTCCGCCCTGCGTGAGGTCCCGCCAGACGTGGTCAGCGCGGCCGTCGCGATGGGCGCCACCCGGACGCAGATCGTCGGCAAGGTGCTGCTCCGCGAGGCGATGCCGGCCCTGGTCGCCGGCCTGACCATCACCGTGATCGCGATCATCGGCTACTCCGCGATGGCCGGCACGGTCGGCGGCGGCGGCCTCGGCGACCTCGCGATCCGCTACGGCTACCAGCGCTTCGAGACCGAAGTCATGATCGCGACGGTCGTGGCCCTGGTGATCTTCGTCCAGCTTGTCCAGATGGTGGGCGACGTCCTCGTCCGCCGGCTCTCCCATAGATGAAAGGTTCCACCATGCGCCGCCGCTCCCTCGCCGTGCTCGCCGCCGCTTCGCTCCTTCTCGGAGGCCTGGCCGCGTGCGGATCCTCCTCCGACGAATCCGGTGACTCGGACGTCTTGAAGGTCGGCGTCAGCCCGGTCCCGCACGGCGAGATCCTGAAGTACGTCTCCGACAACCTCGCCGCCGCCGAAGGCCTCAAGCTGGAGATCGTCGAGTTCAACGACTACATCCAGCCGAACGTCGCCCTCAGCGAGAAGCAGATCGACGCCAACTACTTCCAGCACATCCCGTACCTGGAGGAGGAGGTCGCCGCGAAGGGCTACAAGTTCACCGCGCTCAAGCCGGTGCACATCGAGCCGCTCGGCGTCTACTCCAAGACCGTCAAGGCGATCGCCGATGTCCCGAACGGCGGCGTCGTCGCGATCCCGAACGACCCGTCGAACTCGGGCCGCTCGCTCAGCCTGCTCGCCAAGAACGGCCTGATCACGCTGAAGGACGGCGTCGGCGTCAAGGCGACCGAGAAGGACATCACCGCGAACCCGAAGAACCTGCAGTTCAAGTCCCTGGAGGCGGCTCAGCTCCCGCGCAGCCTCGAGGACACCGCGATCTCGGTGATCAACGGCAACTACGCGATCGAGACCGGCCTCAAGCCGTCGGCCGACGCGCTGGCGCTGGAGACCGGCGACGACAACCCGTACGCCAACCTGGTCGTCGTCCGCACCGGCGACGAGACCGACGCGCGGATCGTCAAGCTGGAGAAGCTGCTGCACTCGGCCGAGGTGAAGAAGTTCATCGAGGACAAGTACCAGGGCTCCGTGCTCGCGGCGTTCTGACGCTGTGGCGCCCGTGCCGGATTCTTCCGGCACGGGCCCCTTTCTCCTAGCAGGCTCCCTGATCCACCCAGACGCTCGCGACGCCCGGCGTCTCGCCCTGCGTCCACCACTGGGCCTTCCACTTGCGGCCGTTGTAGGTAGCGAAGTTCCCGCCGACATAGACGGTCGAGCTCGCCCACGCGCTCACTCCGCCGCAATTCCCGGTGGGCGGCGGCGTCGTCGGAGTACCGCCGCCACTCCCGCCGACATTGACGTCGATGCACGAGTAGAACGCATTCGCGGTGTCCGAGATATTCCATACGGCAAGGATCTTCTGCCGCCCCGAATATCCGCTCAGATTCACCGTGTGTGACAGCGTCGCCGGCGGCTGCTGGTTGTTCCCGCTGAACGACGCGACCCGGGTGCCGCCAATCCAGTATTCCCAGTTGGCCGTCGCGTGCCGTGCCGTGTTGACCCAGGTGAAGGTCTGTGACGTGCTGACATTCGTGGCCGGCCAGCCCTTGCTGTCGTCGTTGAGCTCCGCGAACCCGGCCACGTTCGCATTGCACGTCTTGAGCCCCTTCGGCCCTTCGACGCTCTGCGGCTCATACTTGATCTGCCCGCACGACATCACTCCCTGTGCGCAGAGAGCCTGCCTGCTGGGCGGCGAGGAGACGTACCCGTGCGCCGCTGCCGGGGATGCCGCCAGCAACGATCCGGCGGCGCCGACCACGGCGACCGCGAACAGGGCGAGCAACTTGCGCATGCCACACCTCCAATGACGTTCATCAATTCACTGGTGTGACAAGAATATAAAGCAAACTTTCCTAACAGAGAAGCGAGGGCGCCAAGGTCAAATTCAAGATGTCGCATTGGGGTGGTGGGTGCGGACCGCAGCTCACGCCGAGGGCCCACCCCGGGCCGCTGGCCGCTACGCGTCCATCCCGCGCCCCAGGGGCGGGCGGCCTGAGTGAGTGGTGACGCTCCTCCTCCTATCAGTCCCGCCGTCCCACCCCATGTCCGTCCCGCCTTCCCGCGACCGCAGCCCACCCCATTCGCGCGCCGAGCCGCATGTCACGTATCCACCCGCCGGCACCGACGGCGGTTGAGTTGTGTCTTGTCGTGCGGCGAGCCGTAGGCCCGGTACCTCCTTCGTGGCCGATTCCGTGGCTGGGCTACGGCTCATCCACTAAGCCGTAGCCCATGCACCCATTCGCGCGGTCGATTCCGCGGCCGGGCTACGGCTCGCTGGGTCGGCCTGCTGCTTTGGGTTACTGGTGGCGCGTCGGTGACAGGCTCCCAGCGCGGGGTCGCGGGGCCCAGGTCGTCGGGCGGCGCCGGCACCGGCCTGGCTCCCGCTCGGATCTTGGGCGATGTTCGACCGCCGGATGTGCAGGATCGTCCAAGATCGCGGAGGGGCGGAGGGGCGGAGGGGCGGAGGGGCGGAGGGGCGGAGGGGCGGAGGGGCGGAGGGGCGGAGGAGCGGAGGAGCGGAGGAGCGGAGGAGCGGAGGGGCAGAGGGGCGGAGGGGCGGAGGAGCGGAGGGGCAGAGGAGCGGAGGAGCGGAGGGGCAGAGGGGCAGAGGGGCAGAGGGGCAGAGGCTAGAGCGCGGAGGGGCGGCCACGAGCGCACGCGGTGGGAGCTCGGCGGCTGTTCGGGCCGGCTGCACGCCAGTGCTGCCTCAACGCCCGAAATGTCGCTCTGCGGTACAGCTGGGCGAGACTGGCTGCACGTCAGCGCCGGCCCGATGCCCGAAATGTCGCCCTGGTGGGTAGCCATTTCGCCGCGGCTGGAACTCCGGGGACTGTTCCGGTGGGATTTGGAGGTCTGGATCGGGTGGTCGCGGGGCGTGAGGGCCCACCGGGGATGGCGGCGAGTATGGCCGGGCGGAGGTGGCCGCAGGTGTGGTGCGCCACGGGACGGGGACGGCTCGGGCGGGACGGGCGCCATCCCCGTACAAGGAATCCGATGTTGACCCTGACCACGTGATGATCAGAGGTGGGGAATCAGGCGCCGCGCCGGTGTTCGAAGATCAGGTACGTTTCGGTGCCTGCGACGAGGCGCGTGCTGCTCAGCCGCTCCGTGATCACATTGCGCAGGTCGTCGACGTCGGCTGCTGCCACGTGGAGCAGGAAGTCGTAGGAGCCGGAGACGAAGTAGACGTCCCGGACGGCGGGGATCCCGGCGAGCGACTCGGCGAACTTGCCGATGCCGTCCCGGGCGTCTGACCGAATTCGAACAGCGATCATCGCCTGGATGGGGCGGCCGATCCAGGCCGGGTCGACGTCGGCGTGGAAGCCGCGGATCGCCCCGAGCTCCCGCAGTCGCCGCACCCGGGTGAGGCACGTCGATGGGGCGATGCCGACACGGTCGGCGAGGGCGTTGTTCGGCATCCGGCCGTCGGCCCGCAGCAGGCTCAGCAGTTCCAGATCGATGTGATCGAGGCCTCGAACATCCTTCGGAAGATCGGTCACAGCAGCGGGCCGGCGTGAAGAAAATGCCCGGGCAGTGTAACGAACAGAATCATCTTCGCTGCACTTGCCGGTCTGCTGCACATCGTTCCACCCTATCGCCAGAGGACAACGAAGTCGAAAGGACAACCCCATGCGCGTCGGCGTGCCCGAAGAGGTCAAGAACCACGAGTACCGGGTGGCCATCACCCCGGCCGGCGTGGTCGAGCTGGTACGCCACGGCCACGAGGTGCTGATCCAGGCCGGCGCCGGGGTGGGTTCCGCGATCACCGACGAGGACTACATCGCTGCCGGCGCCACGATCGCCCCGGACGCCGACGCGGTCTGGGACGCGGCCGACATGGTCCTCAAGGTCAAGGAGCCGATCGCCTCCGAGTACCACCGTCTGCGGTCCGGCCAGGTGCTCTTCACGTACCTGCACCTCGCGGCCGACGCCGAGGGGACGAATGCGCTGCTCAACAGCGGGACGACGGCGATCGCGTACGAGACCGTGCAGCTCACCGACGGCTCGCTGCCGCTGCTCGCCCCGATGTCCGAGGTCGCCGGGCGGCTCGCACCGCAGGTCGGCGCGTACAGCCTGATGCGCAACAGCGGCGGCCGCGGCGTGCTCCCCGGCGGCGTCCCGGGCGTCTCACCTGCCAAGGTCACCGTCATCGGCGGTGGCGTCTCCGGCGTCAACGCGGCCACCATCGCCCTCGGCCTCGGCGCCGACGTGACCGTTCTTGATCTGAGCATTCCGCGTCTGCGCCAGATCGACGCGCAGTTCGGCGGCCGGGTGAAGACGCTCGTGTCGAGCTCCCTCGCGATCGAGCAGTCGGTCATCGAGGCCGACCTCGTGATCGGCGCGGTCCTGGTGCCCGGCGCGAAAGCCCCGACGCTCGTCAGCAACGACCTCGTCAAGCGCATGAAGCCCGGCTCGGTCCTCGTCGACATCGCCATCGACCAGGGCGGCTGCTTCGAGGACTCGCGCCCGACGACCCACCAGGACCCGGTCTACCAGGTCCACGAGTCGGTCTTCTACTGCGTCGCGAACATGCCCGGCGCGGTGCCGAACACATCGACGTACGCCCTCACGAACGCGACGCTCCCGTACGTCCTCCGCCTCGCCGACCTGGGCTGGAAGGACGCCCTCCGCGCGGACCCGGCACTCGCCCTCGGCCTCAACGTCCACGCCGGCACCTTGACGAACGACCTGGTCGGCGCCGCCCTCGGCCTCCCCACCGAGCAGATCAGCACCATCCTGGCCTAGCCTCCCACTCGCCCCCGGCTCTCCACGCCGGGGGCGATCAAGTTCCCTTTTCCTTGTACGGGGATGGCGCCCGTCCCGCCCGAGCCGTCCCCGTCCCGTGGCGCACCACACCTGCGGCCACCTCCGCCCGGCCATACTCGCCGCCATCCCCGGTGCGCCCTCACGCCCCGCGGCCACCCGATCCAGACCTCCAAGTCCGACCGGAACCGTCCCTGGAGTTCCCAGCCGCGCGGAATGGCTGCCCACCAGAGCGACATTTCGGGCGGCGGGTCGGCGCTGACGTGCAGCCGGTCTCGCCAGGCTGCACCACGGAGGATGGCCCACGGATGAGAAGAGCCGTTCTAGCGACACGTGCAGCCAGTCTCGTCCGGCTGTACACGGAGCGACATTTCGGGCATCGGGTCAGCGCTGATGTGCAGCCAGTCTCGCCTGGCTGTACCGCAGAGCGACATTTCGGCGTCGAGGCAGCGCTGGCGTGCAGCCGGCCCGGACAGCCGCCGAGTTCCCGCCGCGTGCGCTCGTGGCCGCCCCCGTCCTCTGCCCCTCCGTCCTCTGCCCTCCTGCGATCTTGGGCGATCCTGCACATCCGGCGGTCGAACATCGCCCAAGATCCGAGAGAGAGTGAGGGAGCCAGGCCGGTGCCGGTGCCGGCGCCGCGCGACGACCTGGGCCCCCGCGACCCCGCGCTCGGAGCCTGTCACCGACGCGCCAGCAGCAACCCAAAGCAGCAGGCCGACGCAGCGAGCCGTAGCCCGGCCACGGAATCGGGCGCGCGGAAGGTGTGTGGGCTACGGCTCGGTGGCGTGAGCTGTAGGGCGGGAGCCACGGCGCGGCCTTGAGAGGTGTGCGGACCTGGCTGGTTTGGTGTCAGGGGTGCAGGGACTTGACTGCTTCGGTGATGGGGACTTCGCCGTTGAAGAGTTCGGCGACCGTGCCGATCGTGGACGGGGTGCGGAGGATTTCGGCTAGGACTTCGGCCACGTCGTCTCGGGTTATCGGGCCTCGGTTGCCCAGTTCGGTGGTCAGCGTGACCAGGCCGGTCCCGGGGTCGTCGGTCAGCGAGCCGGGGCGGGTGATGGTGTAGTCGAGGCCGCTTTCGATCAGGTGGCGGTCGGCGTCGGCCTTGGCCTTGAGGTAGGGCAGCATCGAACCCGTCGCCGCCTCCGGGCGGTCCGCTCCGATCGAACTGATCATCACGTAGCGGCGTACGCCCAGGGCTCGCGCCGCGTCGGTGAGCTTGACGGCGCCGCCCAGGTCGACCGTCGCCTTGCGCGCGTCGCCGCTGCCCGGGCCCGCGCCCGCCGCGAAGACCACCGCGTCCGCGCCCTTCACGTACGGCTCCAAGGTCGCGTCGGCCTCGAGATCGCCGATCACCGGGATCGCGCCGACCGCTTCCAGGTCGGCGGCCTGCGAAGGCTTGCGGATCAGGCCGCGGGCGCGGTCACCCCGGGCGGCGAGCAGCCCGAGGAGCCGCAGTGCGATCTTGCCGTGTCCGCCGGCTACCAGAACGTCCATGGGGCGACCGTACCTCGCCGTGCCGATACCGCTCTGGAATGATCGACCACCATGAGCCAGACATGGGGCGTCACGCCGGCCGGGAAGATCAGCACGGTCGCGGGCGGTGTGGTGGTGACCGGCTACGGGTTCGCCGTCGCGGGACCGGTCTTCGGGACGGTCGTCCTGGTCGTCAGCGCGCTCGCGATCTGGCTGACCGCGATCCGGCCGTCGGTCACGCTGACCGGTGACGAGCTGATCGTGCGGAACCCGTGGGGTACGACCACCGTCCCGCTCACCGACGTGAAGGGGTTCGGCGGCGCCTATGCCGGGCTCAGCATCGAACGGCACTCGGGCGGCTCGGTCGCGGCCTGGGCGGTGCAGAAGTCGAACGCCGCCAAGTGGTCCGGCAAGCGAACCCGGGCCGACGAGGTGACCGACGCGATCCGCCAGGCGGCCGGAATGGCCGGCCGGCGCTCCTGAGGCGCAGGGGTCGAAGCCGGTCATCGCGACCCGGGTCATGGCCGTGCCTGGGAGCGCTTACCGTGCCAGCAAGGCCTCGACGCCGTCGAGGAGGCGGTCCAGGCCGAAGCGGAACGTCCGCGCCGGATCGCCCACGGCGTTGTACTCCTCACCTGCCGCGGTGCCGACGCGACCGGAGATCGGATACGCGCCCGGCGGCATGACCCGTTCCAGGATCGGCGCGTTCACCGCCCACCAGTCGGCGTCCGAGATGCCCGACTGCTCCGCGGTGCGGCGTGCCGTGACCGAGACCTGCGCGGAACCGGCGATGTAGGCGCCCAGCATCGTGACGACCTGGTCCATCTCGAGGTCGCTGAAGCCGGCGTTCTCGATCGCGGCGAGCTGCCACTCGTACCGATCGGAGCTGTTGGGGCCGATCCAGGGACGGCTGCTCTCCACCTGCAGCAGCCACGGGTGCCGGTGGAATTCGTCCCATAGGTGGAAGGCCACGCCGGTGAGGCGTTCCCGCAGGTCACCGTGGTGCGGGGGATGCGGGTGCTCGCCGATGACCTCATCCACCATGAGGCCGATCAATTCCGAGCGGCCAGGGACGTACGTGTAGACGCTCATCAGTTTCAGGTTCAGCCGATCAGCGACCTTGCGCATCGAGAACGCCGGCAGGCCCTCCTCGTCGGCGACGGCGATGCCCGCCTGGATCACTTCGTCGACGCTGACCCGCTTCTTCGGCCCCCGGGTTCCCTGCGGAGTTCCCAGGGTGCGCCGCCACAGCAGCTCCAAGGTCCGGTCGACGTCGCGATTCTCCATGTGCGCAGATTACCCCGTGGGGTGTACGGTGTTCGCCGCAGCATTTTCCGTAAGGTATACGGAGTTAAGGAGAGCCCGTGCATACCCTGTCGGCCCGAGGACTGCGCAAACGGTACGGCGACCTGAACGCTCTCGACGGTTTCGACCTGAACATCCCCGAAGGCGTCATCCACGGCCTGCTCGGCCCCAACGGCGCCGGCAAGACCACCGCGGTGAAGGCGCTGGCCACCCTGATCGACATCGATGAAGGCTCGGCGAGCGTGGCCGGTTTCGACGTGCGGACCCGGTCCGCCGAGGTCCGCCGCCGGATCGGGCTGGTCGGGCAGAACGCCGCCGTCGACGAGGTGCTCGGCGGCCGGCAGAACCTGGTGATGTTCGGCCGCCTCTACGGGTTGAGCAAGGCGGACGCCCGGGTCAGAGCCGATGAGCTGCTCGGCGTGTTCGGCCTCACCGAGGCGGCCGACCGGGCGGTGAGCACGTACAGCGGCGGCATGCGGCGCCGGCTCGACATCGCGGCCGGGCTCATCCTCACCCCCGCGGTGCTCTTCCTCGACGAGCCCACGACCGGTCTCGATCCGCGGGCGCGCAACGAGGTGTGGAACACCGTGCGGGAGATCGCCGAGCAGGGGACCACGGTGCTGCTGACGACGCAGTACCTCGACGAGGCCGACCAGCTGGCGTCGCGGATCTCGGTGATGGACCACGGCCGGGTCGTGGCCGAGGGCTCACCGGATGAGCTGAAACGGCAGGTCGGGGGAGATCGGGTGACGGTCACCGTGTCGATCAAGGACTCCCTCGACGAGGTGGCGCAGAGGCTGGAGCCCGCCGTCGTCGATCACGACGCCCGGACGGTCACCGTGAACGCCGACATCAAGGAGGTCATCCGGATCCTGGACAAGTCCGATATAGCGCCGGAGGACCTGCAACTGCGCCGGCCCACCCTCGACGAAGCGTTCCTGGCCCTGACCGGAGGTGGCCGATGACCACGATGCGTGCCGGCTGGATCCTCACTCAGCGGGAACTCGCCCACTGGGTCCGCGAACCGTGGGGCCCGATCTTCTCGGTGCTCTTCTCGATCATGTTGTTGCTGGTCTTCGGGTTCCTCTTCGGCGGGGCGATCACTCTGCCGGGCGGCGGCGACTACATCGACTACCTGCTGCCCGGCATGCTGGCGCTCAGCATGATGTTCGGCGTCGAGTCGACCGCCACGGCGATGGCGAACGATGCGAAGAAGGGCATCACCGACCGGTTCCGATCACTGCCGATCGGGAGCGCGTCGGTGGCGTTCGGGCGGGTCGGCGCCGACATGGCGAACTCGGTGCTGGAGCTCTTCGTGCTGATCGCCGGCGGCCTGCTGGTCGGCTGGCGGATCACGTCGGATCCGGCGTCGGCGGCTCTCGCCGTACTGCTGCTGTTGCTCTTGAGGTTTGCCGTGCTCTGGATCGGGATCTTCCTGGGGCTGACGTTCCGCGGCGGCGGCGCGACGGCGGCCGTGCAGGTGCTGGTCTGGCCGATCGGGTTCCTCTCCACCGCGATCGTGTCGGCGGAGACGATGCCGGCGTGGCTCGGGGCGATCGCGGCGTGGAATCCGCTGTCGGCCACCGCGACCGCGGTCCGGGAACTGTTCGGCAATCCGACCGGGGTGACCGGTGGAGTGCTGGAGGACGGCGCGGTGTGGCTGGCTCTCGGCTGGCCACTCGTGCTGACGGCGATCTTCATGCCGCTGTCCGCCAGGGCTTACCGGAGGTTGAGGGCCTAGAACGCGATGACGCCGGCGCTGCCCGCCCCCCACTCGGGCAGCACCGGCGTTTGTCGTACGCCCCCGTAGCTACGACACTCGGATCGTATACGATCCATCGAAAGATATACGATCACGCGGACGGGGTCTATGTCGTCTCTGTTGTCGAAACACGAGTCGGTCTACCGGTCCATCCGGGAGCGGATCCTCGGCGGCACCTACGGGCCGGGGGAGCGGCTCGTCCTGAGTGCCATCGCCCGCGATCTCGACGTCAGCCCGGTGCCGGTGCGCGAGGCCATGCGCCGCCTCGAAGCCGAAAACCTGATCACCTTCGAACGCAACGTCGGCGCCCGGGTCAACACCCTCGACGACGAGGCCTGGGAGCAGCTCGTCGAGATGCTCGCCCTGCTCGACGGCTATGCGATGCGCCGCGCGCAGTGCCGGATCACGCCGGCCGCGATCGGCGAGGCGCAGCGGCTCAACGATGCCCTGCGCGCTCACGCCGGGGGGCCGGCCGACCAGCACGGCGAGGTCATGGCGCTGCACCGGCTCTTCCACCGGATCTTGTACGCCGCGGGGGACAACCGCTACCTGATCGAATCGCTGGACAGCGCCTGGGATCGCATCGACGCCTCCCGGGTCCTCGCCTCCCGCTGGCCCGCGCACCGGCTCGTCAGCTCCGTCGACGAGCACGATCAGCTGTTGCGGATGCTGCGTTCCGGCGACGTCGCGGGGGACGAGCTGGAACGCTGCACCCGTCAGCACAGCCTCAACGCGATCATCGCGATCCGGGGCCGGCGAACCCCGGGCCAATTGGATCGGGCGGTGCTGCCCGGCCTTCCATGACGCCCGGGGACGGGCATGCCGGAGAGGGCAGGGTTGTGGTCGTCAGCTCCCTGCGTACGAGATCGGGATCGTCGCCCGCAGAAGGAAACCGCGCAGAGTGAGTGGCGCGCCGCCCTGGAAGGCGGCGATGTCGATCTCCTCGACCGATGCGCCGACCCAGGCGGGCGCGGAGAAGACGCTGCGCAGGAAGCTCTCCGTGACGCCCCAGCCCTCCGTCTCCAGCGCCGCCGCCAGCACGAACAGGGTCGCGCCGGGCGCGGCGAGCTCGGGCAGCCTCGCCAGGTAGGCGTCGACGTCGGCGCCGTTGCGGACCAGGCTGTGCAGCAGCCCCGAATCGAAGATCGCGTCGAAGTGGCCGGTCAGATCGAGCCGTGTCGCGTCCTGGACGTCGAAGGTGATGGTCAGGCCCTCGGCGGACGCCTTGGCCCGTGCCTGATCGATCGCCGCGGCCGAGAAGTCGATCGCGGTCACCTGGAAACCGAGCCGGGCCAGCGCCAGTGCGAGATCACCGGTGCCACAGCCCAGGTCCAGAACCCGGGGACCGCGCGGCTCCCCGGCATCGAGAACCGCGGCGAGAGCGGGCTGCGGACCACCGATCTCCCAGGGCGGCGGGGTGTCCGAACGGTACATCTCTTCGAAATCCACGGATCCTCCCCTGGTCATGACGACGCGACTCCGTAGGCGGCCAGCCCCGGCCGGCGCCGGCGAATCCACCGCTCCACCTCGGCGGCGTCCCAGACCTTGCCCAGCGGCAACACCTGGTAGGGCTCTGGGAAGTCCTCCCGGTTGATCACTTGGTGGGCTCGCTGGCGGGAGACCCGCAGACGCGCGCGGACCTCGGCCGGACCCATCAGCACAACTCTATTCATGTCCCACGACTATAGTCGTAAACCAAGTAGCGAGCGACAAGGCTTACTCCTTGCGCGTCAATCGCGCCCATGCAACGCACAGGCTCAGCACAACCAGAACAACAGCGGATGAACTTTCCTGGAGGGGTCCAGCAACTCGGCCACGAAGGATGATGCGTCAATGTCGGGACCCGGCAACTCCTACACACTCTCCCGCCGCCGCTTCGGCGCCGCGCTCGCCGGAGTCCTCGGCCTGGCGGCGCTCGGCGGATGCGCTGCGGAGGCGACCACGTCGTCGACCAGCGGCGGCAGCTCGGACGCGACCATCTTCGACAGCGGCACGGTGCACGACATCGAGCTGACGTTCGAGGACAGTGCCTACGACGCGATGATCGAGGCCTATCGCAAGGACGAGACGAAGGACTGGATCGAGACCGCCGTCTCGATCGACGGTACGACGTACCAGAAAGCGGGTTTGCGCCTGAAAGGCAACTCCTCGCTGAGAGGGCTGAACGGCAGTGGGAACCAACCCGGCGGATCCAGCATCTCCTCCGACAAGCCCGAGGACCTGCCCTGGCTGATCCGCCTGGACAAGTACGTCGACGGGCAGGCGCACCAGGGCTACACCGATTTCGTGGTCCGCTCGAACAACACCGAGTCGGCGCTGAACGAGGCGGTCGCGCTGGAACTGCTCGGGCAGGCCGGGCTCGCCACCGAGAAGTCGTTCTCCACCAGGCTGTCGGTCAACGGCGGCACGGAGGTGCTGCGGCTGATCGTGGAGAATCCGGGGGACAAGTGGGACGCGGACAACTTCGACGGCGCCGGGCTGCTCTACAAGGCGGAGGCGAACGGCGACTACAGCTACCGGGGTGACGACGCGGCCAGTTACAAGGACGTGTTCGATCAGGAAGCCGGCGACGACGATCTCACGCCACTGATCGCGTTCCTCAAGTTCATCAACGAGTCCGATGACGCGACTTTCGGCTCTGATCTGGGTGAATACCTGGACGTGGACGCGTTCGCGAAGTATCTGGCGTTCCAGGAGCTGGTCCAGAACTCGGACGACATCGACGGGCCGGGCAACAACTCGTACCTGCGCTACACCAGCTCATCCAAGATCATGACGGTGGTGAACTGGGACCTGAACCTGGCCTTCGGGGGCATGGGCGGAGGTGGCGGCATGCGCGGTGGTGGTCAGCAGGGTGATGCGCCCGCGACCGCGCCCAGTGGTGCGCCCGCCCAGGGCGGCGGCGGTTTCCCCGGAGGCGGCGGTTTCCCCGGAGGCGGCGGGGACAAGGAGGCAGGCCGCGGTGGTTTCGGAGGGCGGTCCAACATCCTGGTGACGCGCTTCCAGGCCAATTCCACGTACGCCGGGAAGTACACCGCGGCGCAGGCCGACCTCAAAGCCGCCCTCTACACCAGCGGGGCAGCGAAGACGGTGCTCGACCGGCGGGCGGCGGTGCTCACCGCGCAGGCCGCCGACCTCGTGTCAGCGGACACCGTCACCTCGGAGGCCTCCAAGATCTCCGCGTTCTTCACGAGCTGACCCGAGGAGAAGGGGCCCCGCCTCCGGAGCCCCTTCTCCTGTCTAGCCCAGGACGATCGGCTCGAAGACCGAGGTGAAGTCCCGCTGCTCCTCGGCGGTGTTGAAGCTGACGTAGTAGTGCAGCTTCTCGTAGTCGGCCTCGCTCGGGAACACCAGCGAGCTCTCCGCGACCGCCAGCATCTCCTTCTTGTCGTCGCCGGACAGTTCGGCGGCGTCAGCGCGGATCTGTTCCTGCGCCGCGGGCACCGGGCACACGTAGTTGATGTACTCGGCGAGGGACGCCGCGTTCTCCACCTCGTAGAAGAAGTCGATCAGCATGAGGGCGTCGACCGGGTTCGCCGCGGTGATCGGGATGGCGAAGTTGTCGGTCCAGATCGTGCCGCCCTCCTCCGGGATGACGAACTTGAAGTTCGTACCGTCGGAGAGGTTCTTCTGGAAGATGTCGCCGGACCAGGCCTGGGTGATCCAGACCTCGCCGTTGCCGAGGGCCTCGACGTAGTCCTGCTCGTAGTACTGCCGGACGATGCCCGCTTCCTTCTGCTGCTTGAGCTTCGCGGCGCCCTTCTTCCAGCCGGCCTCGTCCGAGTCGCCGGGGTTCACGCCGGCCGCGAGCATGCCGAAGTTGGCGAGCTCGGTCAGGTCGGACATCATGCCGACCTTGCCCTTGAACGCCGGGTCCCACAGGTCGGCGAGCTTCGTGATCGGCCGGTCGACCTTGTCCGGGTCGTAGGCGATGCCGGTGATCCCGGACGCCCACGGCACGCTGAACAGGTTGCCCGGGTCGAACGACTCGGTCGTGTACGCCTTCGCCGCGTTCGCCGCGAAGTTCGGCAGCCGGCTGTGGTCGAGCGGCGCGAGGAAGCCGGCCGAGCGGAACTGCCCGAACTGCACCCCGTTGGTGATCACCATGAGGTCGTAGCCGATCGCCTGCTTCGCCGACAGCTGCGGCTGCACCTTGGCGAACCAGGGGCCCATCTCCTGGATGACCTCCTGGTAGTTCACCGCGATCCCGGTCTTCTCGGTGAACTTCTTGAGCTCCGGCCGCTCCGGATCCATGTAGAGCGGCCAGTTGGCGAAGTCGACCTTGTTGTTCTGCTGCTTGCCGGCCCAGAACGTGGCGATGGTGTTGGTGTCGACACTCGCCGCGGGCGTGCCCTTGCCCTCCACCCCGCAGGCGGCCAGCGCGGCGCCGAGCGCGCCGAGACCGCCGAGCCGCAGCGCGTCACGGCGGCCGAGCCGCCGCTGCGTCACGCCGCGCAGGAGGGAGGAATCCGGGGTGTTGCGGGGAAACATCGGGCTCCGATCAGGTACGGGGTGCGCGCGGCGCTCTGGACGTGAGCAGCCGGCGTGGCATGGTCACACACGGTCGGGACCGCCCCGGGAACAGGCCATGATCCGATGGTATGTGTCACCTCGGCATCGCTGGTGAAGACGGCGGCGATGCGGGTCACGGCGGAGTTCGATCTTCGTACATGATGACGATGTGATACAGCGAGGGATGGGTCGGGCCGGTTGGGCCCTGATCGCCGTCGCGCTGCTCGCCCCCGGCCTGTGGGTGATCGTCCAGGCGTTCGGAGCACCGGAGAAGGAGTTCGAGCGCTGGGTCGGCTGGGCCAACATCATCGCGCTCTTCGTGGGTGGCCTCGGCGCCTCCCTGGTCGTCGTCGAGAAGCTGACCGGGAAGCCGCACACGCCGATCGACGACGAGGCCCTCGACCGGGCGGCCGGCGAACTCGCGGCCCGGCTCACCGGCGATTGGTCCCGGGAGGCCTCGTTCCGGCAGGTCAACCGGCCGGCGCCGGTCATCGTACGGTGGTCGTCGACCGGGCGGCCGGCCGCGAACCGGGGGATCGTGCTCGACGACACCACCGGCGCGGGCTGGCGCGAGATGCCCCTGCGGGGTGACGTGCGGCAGATCGTCGACGCGTATCGCGGACTGCCGCACCGGCAGCTCATGGTGCTCGGCGGTCCCGGCGCCGGGAAGAGCGTCCTGGCGATCCTGCTGTTGCTCGGTCTGCTCCGGGCGCCGGAGGAGAACGAACCGGTCCCGGTTCTGCTGCCGCTGAACGTCTGGGACCCGGCCGAACACCTCGACGACTTCGTCGTGCGGCGGCTCGCCGAGGATTACGGCGACGTGCTGCAGGCGCACGGCGACCCGGACCGGGTGGCTCGCCTGCTCGTCGAGCAGCGCCGGGTCATGCCGATCCTGGACGGGCTCGACGAGTTGCCGGCCGCGCGGCACGCGGCCGGTGTGGAGGCACTCGACGGGTACGCCGCTGAGTGGCGCCCGGTCGTGGTGACCTGCCGTGGTGAGGAGTACGTGCAGGCAGTCGTCGCCGGTCAGAAAGTGTTGTCCCGAGCGGCGGTGATCGAGATCGAGCCGGTGACACCGTCCGCCGCCGCGGAGTTCCTCCGCTACCCGGAACCGGGCAAGCCCCGCTGGGAGCCGGTCTTCGAGCACCTGGACGGACATCCGGACGGAGCGCTGGCATCGGTGCTGTCGACGCCGCTGATGGTGGGACTCGCGCGGACGGCGTACCAGGATCCGCGCAGTGACCCGGCCGAGCTGCTGACCCTGCCGGACGCCGGCGCGCTGGCCGACCGGCTCATGGACGCCTACGTGACCGGCGTCTACGCGGAGGAGCCCCGGCCCGCCGAGCGGCGGCGGACGTGGTCGCCCCGTCCCGGCAAGGCCCGGCGCTGGCTGAGCACGCTCGCTCATCACCTGCACACCACCGGGAACCGGGACCTGCACTGGTGGCAGATCGACCCGGGTGTGCTGTCCCGGTACCCGAGGGCGGCCCGGGTGCTGAGCCGCTGGCTGCCGGTGTTGCTCGCGGCGCTGGTGGCGGGGGCACTCACCTGGCCGCGCAGCGGGCCGCGGATGGCCGTGTTCGACGCGACGATCGCGGCTCTGGTCGTCGCCGCCGGCGTCAGCGGCATGATCCGCCCGCTGTGGCCCGACGCCCTGCCGCCGGTGGTCCTGCTGCGGTACGTGCCCGACCGGGTCCGCGGGATCCGATCACGGCAGATCCGGCTGACCTTCGGAGCGGCGGGCGGGCTGCTGGCCGGTGCGCTGGCCCGGCCGGCCGGCACGAGTCCGGTGATCGCTCTCGTCGTCGGGCTGGCCGGCGGGCTGCTGTGCGGGATGCTCGCCGGGGTGCGGCTGCCGTGGCCGGCGCGCACCGGCGTCCGGACCCGGCCCCGGTCGAGCCTGCGGCAGAACTGGGCGGTGTGCGGCGGCGTCGCCGTGCGGCACGCGCTGACCGCGGCGGTCCTGGTCGGCGCGCTGTCCTGGCCGGTGTACGGCGGTCCGGGCGCGGTCACGATGGCGGCGGCGGCCGCGGCGGTCTTCGGAATCACGACCGGACTGGCGGCCGGCGGCTGGGCCTGGGTGCGCTTCCGGATCACGCACGCCCGCCTCGTCGTCCGCGGACTGTTTCCCGTGCGGCTCTGGCTGTTCCTGGACGACGGCCACCGGCGGGGCGCACTGCGCCAGGCCGGCGCCGTCTACCAGTTCCGGCACGTGCTGCTCCAGGAGCATCTCGCTGACCGGGTGGTACGGGTCGGTGGATCGGCCGCGCACGCGGATGCCGTGGCCCGCCTCCCCGCCGGCCTGCTCGCCGACGAGGCGGTGGCGGCGAAGGTCGCCGACGTGCTCGCCGAGCAGGGACGATTCGATCTCCTGCGCGAGTTCTACCGGTCCGCGAAGAGCGGGCTGGTCGGGCCTCTGGCGATCGCGCTGGTCCGGCTCGGCCGTGCGGAGGAGATTCCCCGGCTACTCAACGGCTTCGAGCCCGCGGTCGTCATCCGGGCTCTGGTCGACGAGGGGTGCCCGGAGTTGGCCGTCCCCCTGCTCGACGAACTGCCGGGCTATGACATGCCGGTCGCGGTCGACGTCGTCGTCGCCCTCTTCCGGGCCGGTGCGGCCGAGACGGCGATCGAGGTGGCTCGCGCCCACGGGCTGGCCGGCCGGTCACGAGTCCTCGAACAGGCGGTGCGCCACGGCCGGTTCGACCTGCTGCTGACCGAGTTCGACGCCGGGACGGAGGCCGCCGCCGTGATCGCCGAGCGGCCCCGCCTGACCGGAGGGGACGTCCTGCTGCCGGGCCTGATCGCGCGATTCGATCGGCTCGGACCGTCGTTGCGGGCGGCCGTGCTGCTCGCCTCGGGCCTGGAGGGTAACGCTGACTGGGAGAAGCTCCCGCCAGACACCATCGCCGAGGCTCTCGGCGAGCATCGGCGGATTCCCGACCTGCAGCGGCGTGCCGCGGACGGGGACCGGCACGCCCGGCAAAGTTTAAGCATCCAGCTCGGGCACGAGGGGGCCGTCCAGCGGCTCCGCGATCTCGCCGGGATCGGGTCCTGGACGGCGGCGGCCCGGCTGGCGGAGTGGCTCGGCCGCCGGCGGCGCGTCGATGACCTGCGGCGCTATGCCGACGGCGCGATCGAGGTGGTGACCGAGGCGAGGCGCGCGGTGCACGCAGCCGAGATCTACTCCGATGCCCAGCTGCGGGCGCTGCGCGACGGTGAACGGCGGGAGGAGATCTGGGTCGGCGCGCTGGTATCCACGCTGCTGGCCGAAGGGCGCCACGAGGATCTGGCCGAACTCGCCGGCCACAGCACCATCGAGGCGATCGAGGCGCTGGCGCAGCACCACGTCGAACACGGCGACCTCGAGGCGGGCCTTCCCTGGTTGGGCGAGCTCTTCGGGATCGGACATCCCTACGGCGCATGGCTGCCCCGGGCGCTGGTGCGGCTCGGCCGCCTCGACGAGGCGAGCGGGGTTCTGCGGGGACGGACGAGCAGCACCGAGGCGGAGGCGGTGGAGGAGGTGGTCGAGGCGCTGCTCGCAGCGGACCGGCTGGACGATGCCATCGAGCTGCTCCGGTCGCGGACCAGTCTGATGGATCGGTACACCGCAAATCGGCACAGCATGCTCCTGCTCGCTCAGCTCTTCGCCCGGCACGGCCGCTTCGCGGAACTCAGCGACCGTGCCGAAGCATCCGAGGACAGCGCGGTCGCCACGCTACTGGTGGACACGCTGCGCTCGGCCGGCCGGATCGACGATCTGCAGCGGCGGGCCGGCTCGGGCGACTGGTACGCGGTGGAGAACCTCGCGGCGATGCTGGCCGAGCAGGGCCGGATCGACGATGCGGTGACGCTTCTCCAGTCGCGCGCCGACGCCGGGTCCGAGGGGGCCGCGGTGTACCTGATCGGTTTCCTCGCGGCACACGGCCGCACCGACGACGCGATCGCCCGGCTCCGAGCCCGGGAACGCGGCGGTGACGAGATCGCCGCACTCTGGGCCGCGATCCTGCGCCGCATCCCCGAGCAGGTCACCAGGCTGCGGAAACTCGCCGCGGAAGGGGACGACTACGCGGCCCAGCGACTCGCCGAGACACTGCTGCTCGGCGGCCGCGACCAGGAGGCGCTGGTTCTGCTACGCGGCCGGGCCGACGCCGGCGACCGGTACTGCGCGGGCCTGCTGGCGCACCTGCTGACCCGGATGCGCCGGATCGGCGAACTCCGCGACCGTGCCGATGCCGGCGACGGCCCGGCGGCGATCACGCTCGCGCGGTACCTCGACAGCGAGTTCGGTGATGCTGAGCTGCGGAAACGGGCCGCGCGTGGGGACGACGCCGCGGCCGCCCGGCTGTCTCATACCCGGCGGCACTGGGACGGGAACCTGCCCGACCGCAGCGTGCGCGACCGTTTCACCGCCGAGCTCGTGATCCGTGGCGGGGAGTCCAAGAAGCTCCTCGCGACGGCGTTCTTCCTGGACGAGCGGGTCGCGGACGGCCACGGCTGGGCCCGCTGGATGCGGGTCGACCTCGCCGTGCGGCAGGAGCGGATCGGCGTGCTGCGGGAACTCGCTGCCGGGGGTGACGCCTACGCCGCCCGCCGCCTCGCCGAGCAGCTCGCCGAGCGTGGCGACTTCGCCGAGACCGGGCGGCTGCTGCGGCGGCGGGTGGCGGCGGGTGACGAGTACGCCGGGTGGTGGCTCACCGACATCCTCGGTGACGCCGGGCGGATCACCGAGTTGCGGGCCTGGGCCGAGGAGTCGGAGGACGAGTACGCGTGGGCTCGCCTCGCCGAGCTCGACCCCGGCTCTCAGCGCGCCGGGTAGTCGGTGTAGCCGCGCGGGCCCGGGGTGTAGAACGTGCTCGGGTCGGCCGCGTTCTCCTCGGTGTCGTGCTGCCAGCGGGCGGCGAGATCCGGGTTGGCGATGGCCGCGCGGCCGACGGCGGCGGCCTCCGCGACGTTCTGCTCGATGAGGGCGATCGCCTCGTCCCGGGTGGTCTGGGTGCCGAAACCGGTGTTCGCGATGACCGGGGCCACCTTGCGGAAGCTCTGCGTCAGCACGCCGGCGGGCTCGTGGTGCAGCACGTCGACGAAGGCGAGACCGAGTGGCGCGAGGCCGTCGGCGAGGGCCGCATAGGTGGCGGCCAGGTCGTCCGGGTCGGTCTCCAGCGCGCCCTGGATGTTGTGCTCCGGGGAGACGCGGATCCCGGTGCGCTCCGGACCGATGGCCTCGCTCACCGCGGTGACGACCTCGATGGCCAGGCGGGCCCTGCCGGCGGGCGTTCCGCCGTACGAATCATCCCGGGAATTGGCATTGGGAGCGAGGAACTGGTGGATGAGATAGCCGTTGGCGCCGTGGATCTCGACGCCGTCCAGGCCTGCCTCGATCGCGTTGCGGGCGGCGGCCACGAAACCGGCGACGATGCCGGCGATCTCCTGCTCGGTCAGGGCGTCCGGCACCGGCAGCGGCGTCTTGCCGTCCGGGATGCGGATCTCGCCGGGCGCCGCGATGGCGGAGGGAGCGACGGTCCGGCCGGTGAGGCTGATCGCCGGATGCGAGATCCGGCCGCCGTGCATGATCTGCATGACGATGGTGCCGCCCTCGGCGTGCACGGCGTCGGCGACCCGCCGCCAGCCGGCGACCTGCTCGGCCGTCTCGATGCCCGGCTGACCGATCCAGGTACGCCCCTCGCGGACCGGCCAGGTCCCCTCGGTGATGATCATTCCCATCGACGCGCGCTGCCGGTAGTGCTCGACCAGGAGATCGCCGGGCACGCCGTCCTCGCCCGCGCGGATTCGGGTCAGGGGCGCCATCACCAGGCGATTGCGGAGGTTGAGCGCACCGAGCGTGGTCGGAGTGAAGAGCTTGTTGGTCACACCATGTAGTCAATCTCCGGATTGTTGCGGCGACAAGTTAATGAGTCCTTGGTTACGTTGCCTTGTGATCGGTTTACTCAGACCGTGACGGGTTCGCGGTTGTCGGTGGGGGCCGGGGCCTTGTGGCGGAAGCTGAGCAGCGCCAGCAGCAGGCCGATCACCGTGAGGGCGACACCCAGCCAGGCCGACGACAGATAGCCCCAGCCCGCGGCGATCGCTGCTCCGCCCAGGGCCGCGCCGATGCTGTTGGCGATGTTCAGCGACGACTGGTTCACGGCCGCGCCCATGAGCTGGGCGTCCGGGGCGGCGGCGATCAGCAGCGCCTGCAGGGCCGGGACGATGAAGAGGCTGGCCGCGCCGGTGAGGAAGGCGCCGAGGAAGAGGCCGGCCGGGTGGGCTGCCGTCGCGGCGAAGACGACCACGGAGGCGAGCATCGCGATGAAGCCGATCAGCACGGTGCGGCGCAGGTTCCAGTCGGCGGCCACGCCGCCGACCGCGATACCGGCGGTCATGCCGAGGCCCATCACGGCCATCACCCACGGGACCGTGGAGGAGGAGAGCCCGGTGATCTGGGTGGTGACCGGGGCGACGTAGCTGTTGACCGCGAAGAATCCACTGGTGCCGATCGCGACGGTCGCCGCCACGAGCCAGACCTGCGGGGAGCGGAAGGCGGCCAGCTCGGCGCGCGGTGATCCGCCGGGCGCCGCGGCAACCGCGGGGACGGTCACCAGCACCGCGACGAGGGTCAGGGCGAAGACGGCTGCGACCGCGAGGTAGGCGGCACGCCACCCCTGCGACTGGCCGAGCGCGGTGATCAGCGGGACGCCGAGCAGGTTGGCCGCGGTCAGGCCGCCGATGACCATCGCGACGCCCTTGCCCTGGTTGCCCGGGCCGAGGATGTTCGCGGCGAGGATGCCGGCGGCGCCGAAGTAGGCGCCGTGGGCCAGGGCGGCGACGAAACGGCCGGCCAGCACGAGTTCGAAGGTGGGGGCGAGCGCTGACGCGGCGGTTCCCACGACCATCAGGCCGAGCAGGCTGAGGACGAGACGGCGGCGGGCGGCGCGCGCGGTCATGGCGGCGATCGTCGGAGCGCCGATGACGACGCCGAGGGCGTAAATGGTGATCATCCAGCCGGCGGTGGCCACGGCGTCGGCGTGCGAGCGGGCGTAGTCGGCGGGAAGGAGGTCACTGGCGATCTCAGGAAGCAGGCCCATGGCGACGAACTCGGTCAGGCCGAGTCCGAAGCCGCCCAGGGAGAGGGCGAGAAGAGCTGCCCAGCGGCGGCCGGCTGTCAGGTTGTCCACGGGAGGAGACTCTAGAACGTTCTAGTAGTGCGGCGTTATAGAACGTTCTAGTTCTCACAACGTACGATCGTGGCTATGCAGTCAGGGGAGCGGCGCACTACCCTTGCCGACGTCGCGGCCGAGGCGGGTGTGTCGGTCGCGCTGGCGTCGATCGTGATGCGCGGCGCCGCCGGTGCCGGAGCGGCCACCCGGGAGCGGGTTCTCGAAGTCGCCCAGCGGCTCGGATACCAGCCGGACAGCCGGGCGCGCCTGCTGCGCAGCGGGCGGTCACGGCTGCTCGGCGTCGTCTTCGACACGCGGCATCCGTTCCACGTCGATCTGCTGACCGGGCTCTACGACGCGGCGGGCCGGGTGGGGTACGAGGTGACGCTCAGCGCCGTGACGCCGCGGCGGGACGAACGGACTGCGATCGACGGTCTGCTGCAGGACCGGTGCGAGGCGCTCGTGCTGTTCAGTCCGCGTACCCGGACGGCCGACCTGGCCACGCTCGCCGCCCGGATGCCGGTGGTCGCGATGATGCGCGGGATTCGCCACCGCGACGTCGACGTGGTGCGGACCGACGACGCCCGCGGCTCCGAGCTGGCCGTCGACCACCTGGTCGACCTCGGCCACCGCCGGATCGCCCACATCGACGGCGGCACGATGCCCGGCTCGGCCGAGCGGCGGCAGGGCTACCAGCGGGCGATGCGCCGGCACGGCCTGGCCGAGCTGATCCGGATCGTTCCCGGCGGTCCGGGCGAGGAGGACGGTGTCAGCGCCGCGGCGCGGCTGCTGACGGATCCGCCGTCCGCGGTGGCCGTCTTCAACGACCTGAGCGCCACGGGGCTGCTCGACGTGCTGCGCGGAAACGGTCATGCGGTGCCCGGTGACATCAGCGTGGTCGGCTACGACGACAGCACCTTCAGCCGCCTCGCCCACATCGACCTCACGACGGTCGCCCAGGACGTCGACGCGCTGGCGGGCCAGGCGGTGCGACGAGCTGTAGCCCGCATCGAGTCCACCGCGGTCGACCATCGTGAAGTGGTGATCGAGCCGAGACTGGTAGTGCGCGGCACCAGCGGTCCGCCCGCCGAGCCGTGATGGGGCCGTCGCTTGGGAGCTTTCGCCTGCGTGGTCGGGGTGGCGCCGAGCCGGCCTGCTTGGCCGGGGACTGTTGCCTTACCCAGGTCCGCGGCGCCGACGCCTCGTGGTGCGCCGACGCATCGAGGTGCTCCGAGGTGCCCCTCGAAGCGCTCCGAGGTGCGCAGATCTCCCGCGGGTGGACGGTTGCCGGGCCCAGATCTTGGGTGACTCTGTACCGCGGCGTGTGCAGGATCGCTCAAGATTTGCTGGTGGTGGCGGCCTGTCCTCGGTGCTCTGAGCTTCTTGTGCGGATCTTGAGTGATTCTGAACTCTGGGAGGTGCAGGATCGCTCAAGATCTGGTGGTGGTGGTGGTGGTGGTGGCGGTGGCGGGCTGCTCTCGGTGCTCTGAGCTTCTTGTGCGGATCTTGAGTGATTCTGAACTCCGGGATGTGCAGGATCGCTCAAGATCGGGCTGATGGCGGGCTGATGGCGACTGGTGGCGGGCGGGCAGGTGGCGGGCTGGCTGACGGGCGGGTCGGTCGGTGGGCGGGTCGGTGGGCGGGCCGGCGTTGAGGCTAGGGATCGGTCAGGGCTGTCCGGGCCAGCGTTGCCAGCGCCTCGGTATCGCGGGGACCTGCGGCGATCGCGGCGGCGTGACGGAAAGCGATCGTGTGGCCGTTGCCCGGAGAGTGCACCGGGGGGTGGGGCGGGTTGGCGTCGTCGGCCACCAGGACGACGCGGGCCGGCGGGGACTGCACCGGGCGTACCTCCGAGGGGCCGTCGCCGGTGAACGACAGTGTGCCCCTCCATCGCAGGCCGCCGCTTGTGGTGCCGGCCGAGCCGTACGTCAGGGGCGCTCCGGAGACGTTCGTGAGGGTGTTCTCGAAGAGCAGGACCCAGCTGTCGTCGCCGGTCAGCTGGGCGGTGAGCGCACGCCATTCGTCGAGGACCGGGGCACCGTCGTGACCGGTCCAGATCAGACGGTGAGCGGCGGTCGCGGTGACACCCGTGGTGGAGAGTTCGCTCAGGGAATCGTCGCTGGTCGGGCGCAGGCGCGGGTGTTCGTCGATGTGCGGTGGTGTCCACGCGGCAGGCGGGAGCGCGTCGTCGGCCAGGGTGCGGATCGCCTGCAATGCCGGTTCAGGCTGATATAAGTAGCTAAATAGAGCTATGTCGCCCGCGAGAACGCTCACCCGGTGGCCGGGCGCGTGGTCGATCCACAGGTCGGTCGGTGTAGAAGCCGCAGGTCGCGGGCACGTCCAGGACTCGCCGGCCGTGCGCAGACCGGTCGTCGTCTCCGCGGTCGATCGCAAGGTTCGTCCCCCGCTCGGAAACCAACACATCCAGACGGGATTCAACGCTGCTGAGCGCCCTCAGTCAACTCGACCGCACATAGACGAGGGTGTGTTCCGGGAAATAAGGATTGCCTATCCTTAGGCTCATGCTGCAGCTGACCGGAGTCTCCGTCCGGCACGAGATCGACGAGGAGTGGGGTCCGGCCCGCCCGCAGAACGTCACCGCCGAGATCAACGCCGGCGAGGTGGTTCTGCTGCTCGGTCCGTCCGGCTGCGGCAAATCCACCCTGACGCTCACCGTGAACGGACTGATTCCGCAGGTCGTCGACGCCCACATGGACGGCACGGTCCGGGTCGGCGACCACGACACCCGGACCACGCCGGTGCCGCGGATGGCCGCCGAGGTCGCCATGGTCTTCCAAGATCCGGACGCCCAGATCGTCACGGCGACCGTCCTCGACGAGGTCTGCTTCGGACCGGAGAACCTGCTTCTGCCGCCCGCCGAAGTGGAGGCGAGGGCCGAGGACGCGCTGCGCCGCGTCGGTCTGTGGGAGCGCCGCGACGAGGAGCCGGACCGCCTCTCCGGCGGCGGGCGGCAGCGCTTGGCGATCGCGTGCGCGCTTGCTCTGCGTACGCCGGTGCTGGTCCTCGACGAGCCGACCGCCAACCTGGACCCGTCCGGGGTCGAGGAGGTCTTCCGCACGTTGCGTGACATCACCGCTGACCGCGACCGTGCCGTCCTGCTCGTCGAACACAACCTCGACGCGGCGATCGACCTGGTCGACCGGGTGATCGTTCTCGATGCCGAGGGGCGAGTCGTGCTCGACGGTCCCGCTCGGGAGACGCTGCGGGAGAACGCCGATCACCTTCTCGAACTGGGGGTCTGGTTACCGGCCGCCACACTGGCCGCGCTGCGCCTGCGCGAGGCGGGGATCGTTTTCGGCCGTCTGCCGCTTACTCCGGCCGAGCTGGCGGCGGCTCTCGACGCGACCGCGACGCTTCCCGCGCTGCTCCGAGATCCCGAGGGCGGCGGCCGGGATCGCATGGCCGGTGCCCGGGATCTCACGACCGGAGGGCGGCCGGCGATCGCCGTACGGGGCCTGAGCGTGTTCCGGGGCTCGACGCGGATCTTGGACGGTGTCGACCTGGACATCGCGGCCGGGGAGTTCGTCGCCGTCGTCGGGTCGAACGGCGCCGGCAAGACCACCCTCGCCCAGGCCCTCGCCGGCGTCATCACGACCCGGCGCGGTGCTGTCACCGCCGACGGCCTCGACCCGGTCACCGCCGATCCGCGGGTGTTCGCCGAGCGGGTCGGGTTCGTGTTCCAGAATCCGGAGCACCAGTTCGTCACTAGCCGGGTGGATGACGAGCTCACGTACGGTCTGCGGGTTCGCGGGGTGCCGGCCGAGGAGGCCGAGGCGCGGGCCGGCGAGCTGCTCGACCGGCTGGGGCTGCGCGAACTCCGTACGACGCATCCGTTCTTGATCTCCGGAGGCCAGAAACGACGGCTGTCGGTCGGTGCCGCGCTGATCACCCGGCCACACGTGCTGGTGCTCGACGAGCCGACGTTCGGGCAGGACCGGGAACGCGCCGCCGAGCTGTTGTCGCTGCTGGACGGCCTGCACGCGGACGGCACGACGATCGTAGTGGTCAGTCACGACATGACGCTGGTCGCCGAGCACGCCACCCGGGTGCTCGTCCTCGACGGCGGGCGGATCGCCGGCGACGGCACGCCTGCGGAGATCTACGCCGACGCGGATCTTCTCGAAGCGACGGGTCTGCGCCCGCCGCCGCTCGCCCGGGCCGCCCGTGCCCTGGTCAACCACCCGGAATGGCACGGTCTCACCCGCCTGGCCGACCTGCCCGCCCTGGAGACGACCCCGTGAACATCCAAGATCCGGGGAACGGGGACGGCAGCGTGAGTTTCCAAGATCCGAGCGTGGGAGACGACCGCGCGATCCTCCAAGATCCGAGCGTGGGAGACGACCGCGCGATCCTCCAAGATCCGAGCGTGGGAGACGACCGCGCGACCCTCCAAGATCCGAGCGTGGGAGACGACCCCGCGACCCTCCAAGATCCGAGGGCCGGCGCCATGACGAGAACCGGCGCCATGACGAGAACCGGGCGGAGGATCGAGGGTGGCCGGCCCACTCATCCGACCGCGAACCGGGGCCGCATCGACCCCCTGCTCGACCTGCGCACCTACAACCCGGTCGTCAAAGTGCTGGCGCCGATTCCGGCCATGGTGGTGTCGATCGGGTCGCGGGACCTCCGTACCCCCGCGATCTTCGCCTTGACCGCCATGCTCATGCTGATCCTTTTCGGACGGCTGCGAGGCCGGACACTGCTGTGGATGATCATCGGGCCGGTAGCGCTAGTGGCTGTCATGACGGTGTCCTTCGGTGTCTGGACCGATCCGGCAAAGGTCGGCGACACGACCGCGCTGCTGACGATCGGACCGTTCACGCTCTGGTCCGGCGCTCTGGCGACCGGCCTCGCCACCGGTCTGCGGGTAGCCAGTGTCATGCTGCTCGCGCTGCTGGCCGGCCTCACCACCGACGGCACCGACCTGGTGCGCTCGATGATCACCCATCTGCGGATGCCCTACCGGATCGGCTATGCGGGCTTCGCGGCGATCAGGTTCGTGCCCCGGTTCCGCCAGGATCTCGAGGTCATCCGTCTCGCCCATCGCGTGCGAGGGGTCGTTTCCGGACAAGGGCTGCTCGGTGTCGGACGACGGTACGCCGGTTACGCCGTACCCCTGCTCGCCGGTGCGATCCGGCACGGTGACCGGGTCTCGCTGGCCATGGAAGCGCGGGGTTTCGGCGCGCATCGCGCCCGGACCGAACGACGGATCGTGCCGCTCCGCGCTCGTGACGCGGTGCTGGCGGCCTGGCTGATTTCGCTCTGCTACCTGGTGCCTCACATATCTGGAGTCGGATAGATGAAACGCGTTTCCTGATGGCGTGCGCGGCGATCGGCGCGGCCACCGGTGTCCTGCTGCTGCCCGCCAACTTCGTCGCGGCGGCGATCTCGGCCGCCGTCCCGCTCGTCTACGCCGCGATGGTCGGTGTCTGGCTGGTCGGGCCGGTGGTGGCGCTCGCGGTGCTCCGGCGTCCCGGCGCGGCGGTGCTCACCATGCTGATCGCCGGGATCATCAACATCCCGACGCCGGCCGGGCCGAGCGCGATCATCACGAACCTGATGGTCGGCGTGGCGCTGGAACTGGGCTTCCTCGTGACGCTCTACCGGATCTGGAAGCCGTGGCTGTTCTACCTGACCGCGGTGGTGTTCGAGACGTTCTACGCGATCTCCGCCTACGCGTTCTTCAACATCGACGACATGGCGGTGGCCGTGCAGGGCGTCTTCTTCGGATTGATGGCGGTCAGCGCGATCGTGTTCACCGGGATCGGCCTGATGATCGCCGGGCGGCTGGAGGCGACCGGTGTGGCGCGGGGGATCGCTCCGCGCCGGCGTCCGGTCCTCTCAGAGGGCTGACCGCGTTACAGCTATGCGGATCGCCGCCGGCTTTCCAGCAACATCCAGATCCAGTCGTACGGGGAAAGCGCCGTCCCCCACGGACGTCGTCGTCACCATGACATCGGCGTTGCCGGCCGTCACCACGGCGGCGTCGTGGATCGATCCGCGGATGCCGGCCATGGCCTGCCACTGATGCGAGTGCGGCCGGAAGTCGAACGCGAACTCCGCCTGCGGCTCGGCGAACTGCCGGTGCTGCAGGCGGACGGCGAGCTGGTAGGCCTCCTCGTCCGGCATGTTCGCCCAGCCGAAGGGGTCGCCGGGCAGGATGCCGATCCGGTCGGTGCGGAACTCGGCGGCGATCAGCTCCTCGTCGCGCCCCCAGAAGACCAGGTCGGCGAGGCCGTCCAGGGTCTCCTCGTGCACCCAGTCGCCGAGCGCGTCCACGTCGGCGAAGACGAACCGGCCCTGTTCGACGACGATGGCGCCGAGCTGCCGTGTCTCCACCGGCGTGCCGGCGCCCATCCAGATCTGGATCTCGCGCCAGCCGTCCGGCCCGGGCGTCGCGGTGACCGGCAGCGGGCGGTCCGCGGGCAGGTCGCCGACCGGCACCGCCGGGACACCGGCGACCAGGAAATCGGGCGCGCCCGTCTTGAGGGCCCGCCGCAGCCGCTCCCGGTGCGGCACCCGGCGCGGGAACAACCGCAGCGCCGCCTGGAAGCCGTGTTCTTCGCAGTGCTCCTGGAAGAGCGCGTGGACCTTCGCGACGCTGTGCTGCGGGATGTCGTACAGGTACCGGCCCGACTGCCTGTCGAACGACCGGGCCGCGGTCAGCGCGTCCGCTCCGGCGATCTCGAAGTCGGCGGCTGCGACGGTGCCCGGCTCGGCGGTCTCGTCCGGCGACAGCTCGCCGGACCACAGCCCGAGACTGCCGCCGTCCATCAGGACGAGTTCACCCGACGGGCAGGTGATCTCGCCGAGCAGCACACTTTCCTTCATGGGCGCGGAGTCTAAACAGGCCGGGCGCCTTCGTGCGAGGGGTCAGTCTCGATCTTCACGGCCTGCAGCCCGGTCGTCGCGGGGCCCCTTGCCGCGCTCCCGAGCGAGATAAGATGACTGCGGGTGGCGCGCCCGCCCGAGCCTGGCCCTCGTCTTCGAGGTGGCCAAGAGTCCCCGACTCAGCGCGTTCCTTGAGTCAACGCGCTTACGAGGGACGTGATGGGGATGTTCGAGCGGTTCACCGACCGTGCGCGACGCGTCGTCGTGCTGGCGCAAGAGGAAGCCCGCCTGCTCAACCACAACTACATCGGCACCGAGCATCTCCTGCTGGGCCTGGCCCGCGAGGGAGAGGGTGTCGCCGCCCGCGCCCTGGAGGCCTCGGGCATCACCCTCGACCGGGTTCGCGAGCAGGTCGAGGAGATCATCGGTCAGGGGCAGCAGCCGGCGAGCGGGCACATCCCGTTCACGCCGCGGGCCAAGAAGATCCTGGAGATGTCGCTGCGTGAGGCGCTCCAGCTCGGCCACAACTACATCGGCACCGAGCACATCCTGCTCGGCCTGCTCCGGGAGGGCGAGGGCGTCGCCGCGCAGGTGCTCGTCCGGCTCGAGTCCGACCTCAACCGGATCCGGCAGAGGGTCATCCAGCTGCTCAGCGGCTACCCGGAGAAGGACGTCACCGCCACCGGCACGGCGACCGCAGGCCCGCCGTCGACGTCGATGATCCTCGACCAGTTCGGGCGCAACCTGACGCAGGCCGCCCGCGAGGGCAAGCTCGACCCGGTCATCGGGCGGGAGTCCGAGATCGAGCGGGTCATGCAGGTGATGTCCCGCCGGTTGAAGAACAATCCGGTCCTGATCGGCGAGCCCGGCGTCGGCAAGACCGCGGTGGTCGAGGGCCTGTCCCAGGCGATCGTCAGCAACGACGTGCCCGAGACGCTGAAGGACAAGCAGGTCTACACGCTCGACCTGGGCGCACTGGTCGCCGGCTCCCGCTATCGCGGCGACTTCGAGGAGCGCCTCAAGAAGGTGCTCAAGGAGATCCGCACCCGCGGCGACATCATCCTGTTCATCGACGAGATCCACACCCTGGTCGGCGCGGGCGCGGCCGAGGGCGCGATCGACGCGGCGTCGATCCTGAAACCGGTCCTCGCCCGCGGCGAGATCCAGGCGATCGGCGCGACGACGAACGACGAATACCGCAAGAGCATCGAGAAGGACGGCGCCCTGGAGCGCCGGTTCCAGCGGGTCCGGGTGGAGGAGCCGTCGCTGACGCACACCATCGAGATCCTCCGCGGGCTGCGCGACCGTTATGAGGCGCACCACGGCGTCAGCATCACCGATCCTGCGCTGGTCGCGGCGGCGACGCTCGCCGATCGATACATCTCGGACCGGTTCCTCCCCGACAAGGCGATCGACCTGATCGACGAGGCGGGCGCGCGGATGCGGATCCGGCGGATGACCAGTGCCGAGGCCGGGTCGGACGTCGGTGAGGAGCAGATCGCGGAGGTCCTCGGCAACTGGACCGGCATCCCGGTCTACAAGCTCACCGAGGAGGAGTCCACCCGCCTGCTGAAGATGGAGGACGAGCTGCACCGCCGGGTGATCGGCCAGGATGATGCGGTGCGGGCTGTCGCTCGGGCGATCCGGCGTACCAGGGCTGGTCTGAAAGATCCGAAGCGGCCGTCCGGCTCGTTCATCTTCGCCGGGCCCTCCGGCGTCGGGAAGACCGAGCTGTCCAAGGCGCTGGCCGAGTTCCTGTTCGGCTCGGAGGACGCGTTGATCCAGCTCGACATGTCCGAGTTCCACGATCGCTACACGGTGTCCCGGCTGGTCGGTGCGCCGCCCGGCTATGTCGGCTATGACGAGGGCGGGCAGCTGACCGAAAAGGTTCGGCGCAAGCCGTTCTCGGTCGTGCTCTTCGACGAGATCGAGAAGGCGCATCCCGACGTCTTCAACACGCTGCTGCAGATTCTGGAGGACGGCCGGCTCACTGACGGTCAGGGCCGGATCGTCGACTTCAAGAACACGGTCATCATCCTCACGACCAACCTCGGCACGCGTGACCTGGTCAAAGCCGTGTCCCTCGGTTTCCAGGCGTCCGAGGAGGCGGCATCCTCCTACGAGCGGATGAAACTGCGCGTGACCGACGAGCTGAAGCAGAACTTCCGCCCCGAATTCCTGAACCGCATCGACGACACCATCGTCTTCCACCAGCTGACCGAAGACGAGATCCTGCACATCGTCGACATCTTCGTCGCCCGCATCGAGCAACAACTGAAGAACAAGGACATGGGCCTCGAACTCTCCGACGCCGCCCGCCGCCACCTGGCCGCGAAGGGCTTCGACCCGGTCCACGGCGCACGTCCTCTGCGGCGCGCCATCCAGCGCGAGCTCGAAGACACCTTGTCCGAGCAGATCCTCTTCAACGACCTACGACCTGGTCAGCGAGTGGTGGTCGACGTGGAGGGAGACCGATTGACGTTCCGAGCAGCCGCCGCCGGCGTCCCGGTGGGGTGACCTGTTCCGGGAGGCGGCCTGTGCCCGCTTGATTTGGGGGCGGGGGGCCGGCTTCCGCTTGATCTGGGGGCGGGTGGACTGGCTTCCTCTTGATCTGGGGCCGGGCGGGCTGGCTGCGCTTGATCTGGGGGTGGGCGGGCCGACTCTGCTTGATCCGGGAGCGGGTGGGCCGGCTCCCGCTCGCTGATGTGCGTGTTCGGGGTTAGCGGCCGTGCGTGCTGGGGCCGGTTGACGAGTGCGGACGTATTCGCTGCCGGCAGCCAGCCGTCGCCGCCGAAGTGGGCGTGGACGAGGCACCGCCCTGGAGAAGACCGACGTGCAGCAGCGGGCCCGGGGAAGAAGACCAGGTGCTGCCAACCGGATGCGGTTCAGCAGCGGGATCGTTTGCCGGGTGCCGGGTGCCGGGTGCCGGGTGCCGGGTGCCGGGTGCCGGGTGCCGGGGGCTTGCGCGGGCATGATCAGCGAGCGACCTCAACCGTCGGCTGGAGTGCGGATCTTCGTGGTCTGCCCGCCTCGGGAACGTCCGATGTCGTCGCTTGCCCGGGCTTCGGTGACGTCCAGCCGCTTTTGCCGTGTCGGCGGCGTGCTGGTCCTCGCCGGTCCACAGGGTGCGCGCACCGTGGGCACGCAGGATCGTCGCGTTGATCTGGGCGCGTGCCAGTCGATGTCGTCGTCGAGTTCGGCCGGGGTGACGACGTGGGCTCCCGACCGTGCCCAGGTGCCGTCCGCGGCCCACCGGCGGAACCGCTGGTACGGCCTCTTCCGCGGCCTGTGCTGCGCGGAGTCTTCCGCGGCCTGTGCTGCCCGCGGCCTGTGCTGCCCGCGGCCTGTGCTGCCCGGGGCCTGTGCTGCCCGGGCCCTGTGCTGCCCGGCGTCTTCCGCGGCCTGTGCTGCTCGGGCGGGTGTCGCGACCTGGGCCTACGACCACCTTGTCCCGGCCGTCCCGAACAGCGGAGGGTGACGGGGATCTTGGATCATCGGGGCTTTGTGGAAAGTTGTAGGTGCTCCAGGCCCCACCATCATCCACCAATCGACGGTGCCGGAGCGGAGCGTGACCAGGGCCGCCGCCGCAGTCCAAGATCCACAGGCGGGCGATGTCGCTGGGTTCGGTTGCTGGGATCGAGGACTCGGGGTACGGCGCGCAGCCGGACGGGGACGAAGGGTGGTGCTGCGGGGCTGGTAGGTCAGGCTGGGTGGGACTCCTGGCCTGCCAGGACTATGAGTTCGCCGGCTGCCATGCCGAGGGTTGTGGTGGCGCCGTCCAGCTGGACGCGGTAGGCGATGGGCGGACCTGCTGCTCCCCAGACGGCGGTGATGATGGTGGCTGTCCGGCCTCGGTTCGGGCCGGCCAGGACTCGGACTCGGGTGCCTGGCGCGTGACCGTCCTCGGCGACCATCAGGAGGGCGTCGAGGATCTGGCGGACGCCGTCGAACGGTGGTGCCGACGGGGAAGGCAGAGCTGCGGCTGCGGCCAGGTGGGTGATCGCCGCGCCCGGGGAGGACCTCGTCGACGTGATCGCCGCGTCCGGGGAGGGCCTCGTCGACGTGACCGCCGCATCGAGGGAGGGCCTCGTCGACGTGATCGCTTCGTCCGGGGAGGACCTAGTCGGCGTGATCGTGGTGGGCTGGGCCTGGGCGGTCGTCAGGGTGGTGGCTGCCTGGCGCAGGAGTGGGTCGGGGCTGGACAGAGCCGACTTCACGGACGCGGCCAGGCGGGGCCACAGGGTGGAGGTGTCGTTCTCCAGCATGGATCTGGCTGCGCGGTCCAGCTCGGCGCACTCCATGTCGACCGCTGTCTCCTCGGCCATCTCGGCCACCCAGGCCAGGCCGGCGGGGTCGGGCAGCAGGGCCGGGGACTCGGCGGCCACGGCCAGGTAGAGCATCGTCAGCAGCTCGGGGCGGCCCTCGCCGTGGTAGAGCCGGCCCACGCCGGAACCGGTCAGGCCCCGGCCCGGCGGGAAACGGTTGACCAGGTGGTGGGGGCGGCCGGCCGGCAGTGAGGCGGCGAGGCGGGTGTCGGCCAGGCGCTCGGTGAAGGAACGGCGTTCGCGCTGCTCGACGAGGCTCTGCCGGAGCGGGTCGGCCGGGTAGATCGTGCGGCCGTGCGAGGCGACCGACTCGCCGGGCTGCAGGCCCAGGTCGGCGATCACGCGGGCGGCCACCGAATAAGGCACGCCGGTCCGTGCGGCCTGCTCACGGATGGCTCGTTTGCGGGCGCGGCCGGGGCGCGGGTTACGCCGCCGGGGATGGGTGTCGTTCATGATCGCCTCCGAGGCAGCCCCACGCACTGCACGGGACGGCAGCCAGGACCGGCGCGCTGAGTCGGCGACTCTTGGCCCGGATGGACGGCCAGGCGTGGGCGGCCGTCCGAAGGCTCTGGCGGGCGCTCCGCCTGGAGTCGACTATAACGCCAGGGCGGGTACCGCCGGGGTCCACAGTGACGGGTCGGTTCGTGCGCTTTGTGACAGCGCGCGGACCGGTTCATGTGCGGGCGGGGATCAGTCGGCGCGCCGGTACAGAGCGCGGCTGCTCGGACGGTTCGTCAGGACCACGGCGCTGTCGACGTACTGATCAATCGTCTAGGACAACGGCCGTGACCGAATCGCCTGATCTCGGATGGTCGCGGGCCAGGCGGGCGGCGATCGCGGCGGAGCCCAGTCGTCGCAGCGGCGGAGGAAAGCCTCCTCCTGCGAGATCCGGTTCCACTGGCAGGCGAGGGCGTAGCGCCCGGTCGGGTCGAAGCCGAGGACTTCGGAGCCGCGCATGACTGGTTTCGCCCGGCAATTGGTCTAGCCTCCTAGGATGCCATACGGGCTGTGAGCGGGACGATCCGTGGCATGTGAGCGGGGACGATCCGCGGGCTGCGGGACACTCCACGCCCTGTGAGCTGGGCGATCCGGGAAGGCGTGGCGGGTGTGAATGTGTTCTCCTACTCGTTCGGCGGGGGAGGGGGACCACGTGTCCGAGTTCGGCAGTCACCTTCGGGGGCTCAGGCAGGCGGCCGGCCTCACCATGGAGCAGCTGGCCGAGTCGTCCGGGGTGAGTGCCCGGGCGATCAGCGACATGGAGCGGGGGCACAGCCGGGCGCCTCAGGCCCGTACGCTCGCGGCGCTGGCCGGCGGGCTCGGGGTGGACGCCGGGGAGTTGCGGCGGGTCGTGCAGGCGGAGAAGGCGAGCGGGGCCGGGCGGCCGCGGATCTGTGAGCTGCCGCGGGCTGTCGGGGACTTCGTCGGCCGTACGAGGGAACGGGAACTGGTGCGGCAGCAGGCCGCCGGCGAACCGGGCAGGCCCGCGCCCGTCGTGGTCGTCCACGGGCAGGCGGGGCTGGGGAAGACCACGCTCGCCGTCCGGATCGCCGACGAGGTGGCGGACGAGTTCCCGGACGGCAGGTTCTACCTGGATCTGCGGGGTACGGACCCGGAGCCGCTGGAGGTCGGCGAGGCGCTGCTGCGGCTGCTCCGGGCGCTGGAGGTGAGCCCGCGGCGGATCGCCGAGACCGACGAGGAGCGGTCGTCGCAGCTGCGGGCGGTGCTGCGGGACCGGCGCTGCCTGCTGGTGCTGGACAACGCGGGCAGTGAGGCGCAGCTACGGCCGCTGCTGCCCGGTGACTCGGCCGGACTCACCGTGGTCACCAGCCGGCGGGTGCTGGGCGGGCTCGAAGGCGTGCTGCGGATCGAGCTGGGGGCGCTGGAGCCCGCGGAGTCGGCGCTGCTCCTGCGGGGGATCGCCGAGCAGGCCGCGCTGCCCGAGGCGGGGGAGGCGGTGGACGCGGTGGCCCGGTTGTGCGGGCATCTGCCGCTGGCGTTGCGGATCGCCGGTACGCGGCTGGCCACCCGCCCGTCGTGGACGGCCTCTCACCTGCAGGATCGGCTCGCCGACGCGGATCGGCGGCTGGCCGTGCTGGAGGCCGGCGATCTCGGAGTGGCGGCGGCGTTCGCGTTGTCGCACGCGCAGCTCTCCCCGTCGGCGAAGATGCTGTTCCGGCGGCTGGCGCACGTGCCCGGCGTCGACTTCTCGCCGGAGATCGCCACGGTCCTGACCGATGAGACCGAGATATCCGACACCCTCGAAGACCTCGTGGATCTCGGGCTTCTGCAGCAGACCGGATTCGACAGGTACCGATTCCACGATCTGATCAAACTCTACGCCGGGCAGCGACTGCACATCGAGGAGGCCGCCGGTGTCCGCGCCGCCACCCGGACCACCATGGTCGACTGGCTGCTCCGGACGGCGATCGTGGCGGGACGATGGTTCGAACCCGCGTACGGCCGCCTCCCCGACGACTGGGACGGCCTGGTCCCGCTGTCGACCCTGGAGGAGGCCGGCGACTGGCTGCGCGACGAGACCGGCAACTGGATGGGCGCGCTGCGAGCCGCCGCCGCCGACGGCCGTCACCAGCTGGTCGTCGACGTGGCGGAGGCGATGCACTGGTATTCGGACCGGACCGCGCGGCACGCCCACTGGTACGAGGTCTACCGGTTGTCCCGTACCGCCGCGGCGCATCTCCCCGACCGCCACCAGGAGGTCACCCACCTCAACTACCTGTCCTGGGCGGCGACCCATTGCGTCCGCCGCCCGGACGAGGGTGGTGACATCGCGATGGACGCGTACCGGATCGCCACCGAGCTCGGCGATGTGAAGGAGCAGGGGTGGGCGCTGCGCTACGCGGGTGACGCCTGGCGCAACGGTGGTCAGACCGAGCGGGCGCTCTGGGCGTACCGGACGGCGCTCCGGCTGGCCGACGAGATCCAGGACCATGACGGGTACGCGCAACTGCGTCCCGGCATCGCGATGTTGCTCAACATCCTGGGGCGGCACGAGGAGGCGCGCGCCGAGTGTGCGGCGGCGCTGCGGGAGATCGACGTCCGGCCGGTCGCGCCGCGGCCGGCGCTCAGTGCCCGGACGTGCGCGCATTCGATCGCGGCCCGGGCGCTCGTGGAGCTGGGGGAGTGGGCGGAGGCGCTGCGCGAGGCGGAGCAGGCCCTGCCGAAGGCGGAGGAGTTCGGCTACGCGGGATACCTCGGTGAGCTGCGCCTGACGATGGGCCGGGCCCGGGCCGCGCTGGGCCTGACCGAGCAGGCCAGGCCGGATCTGGCGCAGGCGGTGGAGCTGCTGTCGGCCGGTTCCTTCCGGGCGGACGAGAAGCTGGCCCAGGAAGCCTTAGAGGCTTTGGATCTCCGCGCCTAGGAGAGCCATGTCGCTGAACGTCCGCGTGGCGCCCGCCCTCAGCAGCACCGCCGGCTCGTGGTGGGCGAAGCTGTCCGGCGGGCAGTACCCGAGGACCGTCGCGCCGGCGGCGACCCCGGCCCGCACGCCGGTGGGGGTGTCCTCGACGACGACGGCCCGGGCCGGGTCGATGCCGAGCCCGGCGGCGGCGGCCAGGTAGACGTCCGGCGCCGGCTTCGAGTACGCCGTCTCCATCCCGCTGTAGATCTGCCCGGCGAAGACGTCGTCGAGGCCGACCTTGGTGAGCTGGAGTTCGATCTTGCGCCGGTCGGCGCCGCTGGCGACGGCGACGCGGCCCTCGTAGAGCTTGGCGATCTGCCGGGCGGCGTCGATCGCACCGGGGATCGGCTGCAGCGAGACGGCCAGAGCCTCGTCCCGGCGCCGGCGGAACTCGGCGATCCACTCGCTGGTGACGGCGAACCCGGTGTGCTCCTCGATCACGCCGACCTCGTCGGTGAGGGCGCGGCCGACGAACCGCCGGAAGCCCTCCTCCTCGCTGATCTGCCAGCCGAGGTCCTGGAGCATCGAGCGGAGCACGGCGTTGGTGATGCGCTCCGAGTCGACGAGGACTCCGTCGCAGTCGAAGAGCACGGCGTCGAACGGCATGCCGCCGACCCTATTCGTCGTGCCGTCGTCGTGAGGCTTCGGCACCGGCGGCGGCGACGAGTGCCACATCGGCGCCGGGATCCTGGAGGACGGCGGCATCGGTGGAAGGGAGCGGCCACTCGCCGTCATACGGGCCCACGGCGGAGAGCATGAGCTGTGAGTTCGGGATGTTCAGCGGCCCGTCCTCGGTGTCCAGGATGGTGTAGAGCAGCCCGGCCGAGACGATCACGCCGACGTGCGGGCCGTTCAGCGCGCCGGACATCACGCGGACCCGGCGGCCCGGCACGTAGGGGCGGGCGAGGAGCAGGACCAGCCCGGCGAACAGGTTGCCGAGCACCGGCTGCGCGGCCAGGCCGACGATGATGCCGGTGACCGCGCCGCCGACCAGCAGATGTTCCAGCCCGACGCCGAGCATGTCGCACACCGACGCGATGACCAGCACGTATCCGCCGAGCAGGACCAGCATCCGCAGGGGCGTTCCGGCTTCGTCACCGGCTCGGGCCACCGCGATGCGGTGCACCTCACGCGCGGCGGAGCGACTTGCGCTGATGCCGAGGATCAGGACCAGCAGAGCGCATCCGTACGAGAGAAGCTGCTCTCTTCGGGAAGCACCGTCGAGGTTGATCTGTGTGCTGACGACGAGGGCGACGAGCGCTCCCAGCCCGTATATCACCGCCCGGCGGAAGTCGGGCCGGATGTGTTCCTCGATCAGCCGTTTGCGCCACATCGCCGTTCCACTCCCCTTTGATCTTGGAGAGAGATGCTAGGCGAGCAGTCGACTGACGGACGGCACCGAGGTCTCCGCGACGAAGGATGGAGCGCAAAGGCCCCCCAACACTGGAGGAAACACCCATGTCGACCACCCCGACCGTCGTGCTCGTGCACGGCGCCTTCGCCGACGCGTCCAGCTTCGCGAAGCTCATCCCGGAACTGCTGGACTCGGGCATCAAGGTCGTCGCCCCGGCCGTGCCGAACCGCAGCCTCACCGGCGACGCCGCCTACATCGCCTCGGTGGTCCGGCAGATCGACGGCCCGGTCGTGCTCGTCGGCCACTCCTACGGCGGCGCGGTGATCACCGTGGCCGGCGCCGAGGAGAACGTGACCGGCCTGGTCTACCTCTCCGGTTACGCCCTCGCGCAGGGGGAGAGCCTCGGCCAGCTGCAGGGCGGCTTCCCCGACTCGGACCTCGCCGCCGCGCTGGTCTACACCAAGTACCCGGTGCCGGGTGCGGAGGACGGCACCGACGTGTCGGTGGACATCGAGAAGTTCCCGGCGGTCTTCGCCCACGACGTCGACCCGGCGCTGGCCCGCGTCCTGGCCGTCTCGCAGCGTCCGCTCACCGCCCTCGCGTTCGGCGAGCCGGCGCCGTTCGCGGCCTGGAAGACCAAGCCGTCCTGGGGCGTGGTGTCCAGTTCCGACCACACCATCAACCCGGACGTGGAGCGCTTCGGCTACCAGCGAGCCGGCGCGACGGTCACCGAGATCGATTCGTCGCACCTGGTGATGCTCTCGCACCCGAAGGAGGTCGCCGACATCATCCGTGAGGCGCTCGCCGTCACGACAGGTTTCCGAGCTGGTGCCGCCGGCTGATGCCGGTCTTGCGGTAGACCCGGGACAGGTGGGTGCCGACGGTCCGGGCCGACAGGAACAGCTTCTCGGCGATCGCCCGGTTGCTCAGCCCCTGCGCGGCCAGCGCGGCCACCTGCCTCTCCTGCGGCGTCAGCGTCGCCACGCCGTCGTCCTGCGGGGTCGCGCTCTGCGCGCCCACCGCGATCTCGCGGGCGGCGAGCCCGGCGGCGCTCTCCGCGCCGAGTTCGGAGAAGATCTTTTCCGCGTACGTGAGGAGCAGCCGTGCCTCCCGCGGGCTCCGCCGGCGACGCAGCCACACGCCGTAGTGCAGGTTGGCGAGGGCGTGCTCGTACGGGTAGCCGTTCTCCGCGGCCGCCGTCCGGAACGACTCCTCGTCGGCGTCGGCGCCGGCCAGCACCGCGTCGCTGAGGTGCAGCAGCGCGACCATCCGGGGGCTCGGGTCGGCGCCGGCCGCCTCCCGGACCCGGGCCACCACCGTCCGGGCGTCGTTCTGCTGCCCGCAGCGGACCGCGGTGATCGCCAGTTCGGCGACGCTGCGTGAGGAGAGGTACGGGTGCAGCGGCCGCCCGTCCAGGTCGAACATCATCCGCAGGTAGCGGTAGCCGTTCTCCTGGTCGCCGCCGTCCGCCGAGGCCAGTCCGGAGGCGCGCAGCAGCCGTACGTGGGCGGCCCGGTTCCCCTGGATGTCGAGGCGCTCCCACGTCTCCCGGGCCAGCCGCGTCGCCGCTTCGTGCTCGCCGCGCAGGGCGTGCAGCAGCGCCCGCATCGCCGCGAGAGTGACCCGCATGGCGGGCAGCCCGGCCGTGCGGCCCGGGTCGGTGAGGGTCTGCGCCCGCTCCCAGTCGCCGGTGTCGATCAGCGCGCCCACCAGTGTCGGCAGCACCCCGAACCCGGGCGCGGCATCGCTGTCGACGGTCCGGCTCAGCAGGCCGGCCGCCAGCTGCGCGCGATCCTCGGCCGTGGCGATCGCGCCGATCAGCCCCAGCCGATGCCGGTCGGCGGGCAGCAGCACGGTCTCCGGCGCCGGCACGGCGACGGTCTCGAGCAGGTCCCGCCCGGCGTGCCGGGCGGGTGCCATCACCTCCCGCACGTAGGCGGCGATGGCCGGGTCGGCATCGTCGCCGGCGGCGGCGAGCAGAGGAGGCAGGCCCTGGCGGTGGTCGTCGTCGCAGGTGACCCAGGCGATCTGGGCGGCGATCAGGGCCAGCTGGGCGGAGTCGGCCGGGTTGGCGGGCGGGCCGGCGCGGTGGGCGGCGGTGACGATGCCGTACGCCTCGTGCAACCGTCCGGCCCAGTGCATCGCGATGGCGGCCGGGCGGGCGGCGGCGGCGAGCACGTCCGGGTCGTCGGTGAGGCGCCAGACCTGGGCGTACAGCTCCGCGGTCCAGCCGGTGTCCCGCAGATCCCGGGCGTCGGCCACGGCCTGGGTCAGCCGCCGGGCCGCGCTCTGACTCGAAGGCGTCCGCTCCGCCGCCTGCTGCATGGCGGCGGTCGCCTCGTACCGGTCGCCGCGCCGCCGGAAGATCGCCGCGGCCCGTTCCAGTTCGGTGGCGATCCGCTCGTCCGGCCCCGACTCGGCGGCGGCCAGCTGCAGCGCACGGCGCTCGGGCCGGTCACCGAAGGCGTCCGCGAGGTCCCGGTGCACCCGGCGTCGCAGGTGAGCTGACGCAGAGCGGTAGGCGGCCTCGGCAGCGAGCGGGTGCCCGAACCGGACCACGCCGTCGTCGATCGTGATCAGTCCCGCTTCGACGGCGGGATCCCAGTCGCTCGCGACCGCGGTCGTGAGGGCGGACAGCCGGGTGGCCTCGGTGGGGAAGCCCGCTGCCGCGGCGTAGAGCAGCAGGGTCCGCGATCGGTCGGGCAGCCAGGCTGTGGCGTCGGTGAACTCGGCCAGCAGGCCGCCCGCCGGGGAACCGGGGTCGGCTAGCTCGATCAGGGCTGCCGGGTTGCCGGCCGCCCGGTGCAGGATCGTGGCCCGGTCGCGGGCCGAGCCGGTGTGGTGGCGGCCGTCCAGGAGACGGGCGGCGTCCTCCGGGCCCAGCGGCTCCAGGTGCAGGACCTGGGCCGTGCCCGGCTGCAGGACCTGGGCCGTGCCCGGCGTCGACCGGCCCGCCTGGGTCGTGCCCGGCGTGGACCGGCCCGCCTGGGCCGTGCCCGGCGTGGACCGGCCCGCGGTCAGGACGGTGATCCGGGGAGAGCCGGCCAGGGTGGTGACGGTGGTCAGGGCGGCCGGATCCAGGTCCTGGATGTCGTCGGCGACGATCAGGATCGGGGTGGTGCGGGCCACGGCTGCTATCGCGGCGCGGACCACCTCCGGGAGCTCGTTCTCCGGTGGTGGGGGTAGTTCGGGGTCCAGGCCGAGGAAAGCGTGCGCTGGTCCTCGTACCGGGGAAGGAAGGTCGGAAAGATCGTGACGGACCGCCAGGAGGAGCTGGCGCAGCGGCCACGGGCCCGGACCGCCCCGCAGGACGAGCACCCGCCGGCCCGCTTCGCGCGCTGCCCCCGCCGCGGCTGTGAGCAGGGCGGACTTGCCGGAGCCGCGATCGCCGGTGAGGTGCAGGGACTGGCCGGCCCGGCTGATCCGATCGAGTTCGCCGTCGCGGCCGATCAGCTGCGTGAAGGGCATGTGTCAGTTTCCGATCAGGGTGCGGAGCTGATGGCGGCTGCCGACGCCGAGTTCCGCGTAGATCCGGTAGAGGTGGGAGCCGACAGTGCGCGGCGAGAGGAACAGCTTGTCGGCGATCTGCCGGTTGCTCAGGCCGTCGGCGGCCATCCGGGCGATCATCTGCTTCTGCGCGGTGAGGGCGGTGAACGCCTCGGCCTCGGGTTCCGGCTCGCCGGCCGGGCGCAGAGCGACCGGGAGACCGTGGAGGGCCTGGTCGGCGTGGCCGCGCGCGCCGAGACGCAGGAACGTGTCGCGGGCGGCCAGCAGGTGCGGGCGGGCGTCGTGCATGCGGCGGCGTCCGCGCAGCCACAAGCCGAGGTTGAGCTGGGCTTCGGCGTATTCGAGGGGCCAGTGCATGGCCCGCCGCGGGTCGGCGAGGGCGCGGTGGAAGTGCTGCTCGGCGTCGTCGGTGTCGTCGAGCAGGGCTTCGGCGTGCGCGAGCAGCATCGCCAGGCGATCCGTCGGTGCCGGACCGGCGGATTGCCGGGCCGACGACACGATGCGGGCGGCTTCGGCCCGGTTGCCGGTCCGGGCCGCGGTCAGGGCCAGCTGCGGCAGGCTGCGCGGTCCGAGGAAGTAGTGCCGGGGCTCGCCGCCGGCGTCCCACAGGCGGCGGAAGTGCTGGTAGGCGGTGTCGTGGTCGCCCGCTGCGAGAGCGGTCATGGCGACGGCCCGCTGTTGCAGGCTGTCGATCAGGGTGGTGCTCGGCAGCAGCGGGAGGTCGCCGAGCGTGGCCGTGCCGTCGTGGCGCAGCGCCCGCAGGGTGGCCCGCAGTGCCGGGAGCGCCGAGTCGAGGACCGGGACGCGCACCTCGGCGCACCGGGCGGCGCTGTCCAGCAGGCGGTCCGCGTCGGACCACCGGCCGGCGTCGATCAGCGCCACCACCATCAGCGGGAACGCGCCGAGGACGGCGCCGTGCGCGCCGTACTGGGTGCCCATGTCCCAGACGGTGTGCAGCTCGCCGGCGGCCTTCGCTGATTCGTCGAGCAGGAACGCGATGGTGCCGGCCAGGAGCATCCGGGTGACGCCGGCCGGACCGGTGGCGTCCGAGCGCGGGCAGCGGGCGGACGTGGCGAAGCCGGCCGGGTCGGCGATGGCCAGGACGGTGTCGCGTACCAGGCGGGTGTCGTCCTCCTCGCCCGCGTCCTCCTCGCCCGCGTGCTCGCCGTTCACTCCGGTCGGCGCTCGTCCGGCCGTGGCCGGAAGCATCGCGGTGAGCTGGGCGCGGTGCTCGGGCGCGCCGGAGTGCAGGGCTGCCGCGGCGGCGACCAGCGTGGCGGACAGGGCGATCCGGTCGTTGCCGGCGGCGGCGCGGGCGGCCCGGGCGGCGACCGCGAAGGCCTGTCCGGGCTGCGCCGAATGGACCAGCGCGTATCCGGCGCCGCAGGAGGCCAGGCCGGCCACGTGCGGGTCGCGGGTCAGCGCGGTCGCCTTCTCGTAGAGCTGGATCGTCCACTCCGGGTCGCCGCTGCGATGGGCGGCGAAGACGGCGCGGGCGTACCGGCGGGCGGCGCTCTCGTCGTCGCCGCTGCGCTCGGCCGCGGACTGCAGCGCCGCGGCGGCGGCCAGGTAGTCGCTGCGGGCGAGCGAGCCGCCGGCGGCGGTCTCCAAGGCGGCGGCGACCACCTCGTCGCGGCCCGGGTTGCCCTCGGCGAGATGCCGGGCGCGGTGGTACGGGTCGTCGGTCGCGGCAGCGAGGTTGCGGTGGGCACGGGCCACGTCGGCGGGTGTCTCGACCACGGTGCACGCGGCCTGGTGCAGTGGGTGCCGGAAACGGGCGCGCCCGTCGCGTACGGTGATCAATCCGGACTGCTCGGCGGGCGTCCAGTGCCGCAGGTCCAGCGACATGCCCGCGGCCCGGGTCAGGATGCCGATGTGCTCGGCCGAACCGGCGAGCGCGGCGTGCAGCAGCAGCCAGCGGGTGGCCGGCGGCAGGGCGCGGATCGCGGCCGGGAACTCCTGCGGCAGCTCGCCGTGCGGATCGCCGAGCACCCGCAGCGCGAGGGGATTGCCGGCGGCGCGGCGCAGGATCTCGGCGCGGGCGCTCGTGCCGGGCAGCGCCATGGTGCCGAGCAGCCGGGCGGCGGCCTGGTCGGTGAGCGGGCCGAGGTCATAGCGGGGGATGCCCGGGGTGGCGGTGTCGGGCAGTACGCCGTCGCGGGCGGCGAGCAGCACGGCGATCCGCTCGGTGGAGGTGTTGCGCAGCGCGGACGCGAGGATCCGCAGCGATGCGTCGTCGGCCTGGTGGACGTCGTCGGCCACGATCAGCGCCGGCCCGTCGCGGGTGAGCAGGTCGAAGGTGAGCAGCAGCGCGGTGACCGCCGCCGGCTCGCCGTCGGGGGTGCGGAGATGCTCCGGCAGGGCGTCTGCGCACGTGTCGAGCAGGTGCTGCGCCAGCGCGTGCGGCCGCAGCGCCCGGATCCGGTAGCCGCGGTGACGGGCGTCGCTGACCGCCGCGTCGAGCAGCGCGGTCTTACCCGTCCCGGCCGCGCCGCTGAGCAGCAGCGACGCCGGTCCGTGGCGGGCGGCGCCGACGACCGCGGTGAGGTCGGCCAGCTCCCGTGCCCGGCCGATCAATCCGTCCATGTCGCGCCCCCGCCCTCGTTGTCCGAAGCTTTTCTTCGAAGGAACAGTGCACTACCCCGAAGCTCTCCGCGCCAGGCAGAAAACATGAAGTCTCACGTTTCTGCGTCCTGCGGGATGCGGATCGCCAGCATCGCCACGTCGTCGCCGCGAACACCGCTGAGCAGGCCCGCAGCGGTGGCGAGGAGCTCGTGCGGGCGGCCGCCGGCGCGCAGCCGGCGGTACAGGGTGGCGAAGCTCTCGTCGATGTGCCGGTCCCGGTCCTCGACGAGACCGTCGGTGTGCAGCAGCACCGTCGAGCCCGCCGGGAGCGGGTAGGTGTACGTGTGCCGCGGCGAGTTACGGCGCATCCCGAGCAGCATGTCGTTGCCGGTCAGCGGGCGGACGTCGCCGTCCGGGTGGATGACCACGGGCGGCGGGTGGCCGGCGTTCGACCAGCGCAGCCGGTGCCCGCCGTTCGGGGCCGGTTCCACGAAGGCGACGACGGCGGTGGCCATCGTCGGCTCGCCCAGGGCGTGGTTGGCCGCTTCCAGGCGGCGCAGCAGCACCGACGGGGGTTCGCGGCGGTCGACCAGGTAGGCGCGGAGCATGCCGCGCAGCTGTCCCATCCCGGCGGCCGCGCTCATCCCGTGACCGACGACATCGCCGATGACCAGGGCGATCCGGCCGTGCGCGGCGGGCACGACGTCGTACCAGTCGCCGCCGACCGTGGTGCCGGCGTCGGCGGGCAGATAGCGGGCGGCCAGCTCGTACCCGTCGACACGGGGCAGTTGCGAGCTGATCGCGCGTTGCAGGGTCTCGCTGGCCGCGCTGGTGGCGTCGTGCCGGATGGCCCGCTGCAGCGCCCGGGTGACGTAGAGCACGAGCGTCACCACGAAGGCCCGGTCCGCGCCGCCGAACTCGCGGGGCCGGTCCCAAGCCAGCAGCAGGGCGCCGGGGACACCGGGCAGCGGCGCGCAGACCGCCGCCTGCCAGCCCAGCCGGTGGACGTCGCCGGCCAGGGCCGGGCGGGCGGCCATCAGCTCCGCCGGTCCGGCGTAGAAGCGGGCCAGGCCCTCCCGCTGCACGGGCGCGGTGAGTGAGGCGGCGACGCCGTTCCTCAGCGGTGTGCCCACCATCACCACCTCGGCGTGGGTGGTGGCGAGCATGTCACGCATCAGCACCGGCACGGTGGCGAGCACGTCGGCGGTGGTGACGGTGGCGGACAACAGTTCGCTGGCCCGCAACAGCCGGCGGCTGCGTCTGAGCGCCGCGTCGGCGGGCGCGAGTGTAGAGATCGGCATGCTGCTCAGCGTTGCTGTGCGACCGGTGCGGTGCATCCGTCGAATGACTGCCACCGGTGCGGGAGCAGTCATTCGACGGATGGCACAGCCGTTCGGAGTGGGCAGTTTTGAGCCCGAAGCCGATGCGGGACCGTCCCGCTGCACAATCCGGAGGGTTCAGCCATGCCTTACATCACCACTGACGACGGCACCGAGATCTTCTACAAGGACTGGGGCAACAAGGACGCCCAGCCGATCGTCTTCAGCCACGGCTGGCCGCTGAGCAGCGACGCGTGGGACGTCGAGATGAAGCTCGCCGCCGACAACGGCTTCCGGGCCATCGCCCACGACCGCCGCGGTCACGGCCGGTCGACGCAGACCTACTTCGGCAACGACATGGACACCTACGCCGCCGACCTGGACGCCCTGGTCCGCGCCCTGGACCTGCGCGACATCATCCTGGTCGGCCACTCCACCGGTGGTGGCGAGGTCGTCCGGTTCGCCGCGACGCACGGTGTCGGCCGGGTCGTGAAGATCGCGACCGCCGGCGCGGTCCCGCCCATCATGGTCAAGTCGGAGAGCAACCCGGAAGGCACGCCGATCGAGGCGTTCGACGCGATCCGGGACGCCGTGCTGGCCGACCGCTCGCAGTTCTTCCAGGACCTGTCGGCGCAGTTCTTCGGCACCAACCGCGAAGGCTCGACGATCTCGCAGGGCGCCCGCGACCAGTTCTGGCGGCTCGGCATGCAGGCCGGCTTCGCCGCGGTCTACGACTGCATCAAGCAGTTCTCGGAGACCGACTTCACCGCCGACCTGCAGAAGCTCGACGTCCCGATCTTCATCGCGCAGGGCGACGACGACCAGATCGTGCCGCCGGCCGCCGCGTCCGAGAAGGCCATCAAGCTGGTCAAGAACGGCACGCTGAAGCTGTACCCGGGCGGCCCGCACGGCATCGCCGGCCCGTACCAGCAGGAGCTCGACAAGGACCTGCTGGAGTTCTGGAAGAGCTGAAGTCAGCGACGGACGACGTCCTGCCGGTGGCGGTTCCCGGTGGGGTGTCGTCGTTCTGCTCGCTTGGCCGTCGGCTCGATCTCCTGGCCTGTTACCGGCTACCGCGCGCTCGTCAGCGGTGATGACGTGGTCGAGTGGTCGGTTCGGGATGGTGGCGGCGGTCAGTTCTCCGGGGAGTGCCGACCTGCTGATGCTCCGGGGGCAGTGATGCGGGCGGTGGCCTGTTCGTCAGCTGGTGCGGCGGGGCGATGACAGCGGATGGTGTCTCCCGGGACGCCGGCGCTGTTCGCGTGCGAAGTCCGGCACCCACCGAGATCTTGAGCGTTTGTGTCCAGTGGGGTGTGGAGGATCGCTCAAGATCTCGAGGAGGCGGTCGGCGGCTCGCGGGCGGCTCGCGGGCGGCGTCGGACCGCCACTGGATCTTGAGCGATGGTGCCCATCGGGGTGTGGAGGATCGCTCAAGATCTCGGAGGGGCGGCCGGGCGGCTGGCTGGTGGCGTGTGGCGTGGGGCTGTCCACGGATCTTGAGCGTTTGTGCCCAGTGGGGTGTGGGGGATCGCTCAAGATCTTGACGGGCGGTCGGCGGCTCGCGGGCGGCTCGCGGCGGCATCGGACCGCCACTGGATCTTGAGCGTTTGTGTCCAGCGGGGTGTGGGGGATCGCTCAAGATCTCGATGGGCGGTCGGCGGCTCGCGGCGGCTCGCGGGCGGCGTCGGACCGCCACTGGATCTTGAGCGATGGTGCCCATCGGGGCGTGGGGGATCGCTCAAGATCTCGGAGAGGCGGCCGGCTGGCAAGTTTGCCGGCTGGTGGGGTGCGTGGTGGGGCGGCCGTCCCCTCCGCCCGGATCTTGAGCGCTTGTGCCCAGCGGGGTGTGGAGGATCGCTCAAGATCTCGAGGAGGCGGCCGGCGGCTCGCGGCGGCTCGCGGGCGGCATCGGACCGCCACGGGATCTTGAGCGATAGTGCCCATCGGGGTGTGGACGATCGCTCAAGATCTCGACGGGTGGAGCCGCTCCAGCTTCAGCCCTCTGCGGATCTTGGAGAGCGGCGTCGTGGCGGCTCCAACCCTCCGCGGATCTTGGAAAATGAGCGCCCAGGAGCGGGGTCGCGCGTTGTTCCTCCGGGATTTCAGGAGGGGTGACGATGCGAGTGGGTGTGCGGGACGGCCGGGTCGTCGGCTGGGACGAGGCAGCCGGCGCGTGGGTGGTGGTCGGCGAGGACATGCTGCGGTTCCTCGGCGGGGGAATCGAGGCCGTGCGGGAGGCCGGGAGAACGTTCGGGTCGGCGTACCGGGAGATCGCCGCCGGCGGACCGGAGGGCCTGCCCCTGGAAGCGGGGTCGCTGCGGTGCTTCGCCCTCTGGGAAGAGCACATGATCAACGGGGCGAAGGGGCTGGTCAGGGAATTCGGGTCGGGCCGGATCAAGCGGGTCGCGGGGGCGTTCGAGCGGATCACCGGGCGGGTGCCGGCGGCGATGCGACCGAGGGCGAACTACTACCGGGACCCGCAGTTCTACCTGGGCAACCATCGGGCCTTCGTCGCGGACGGGGCGACGGTGGAGTGGCCGTCGTTCGCGCGGGTGCTCGACTTCGAACTGGAGCTGGGCATCGTCATCGCCCGGCCGGTGAAGGATTGCGGCACCGCGGAGGGGCGGGCGGCGATCGGCGGATTCGTCGTGGTGAACGACTGGACGGCGCGGGACACGCAGTGGGACGACACCCGGCGCGGGACGTTCGGCGGCGTGGTCAAGGCGAAGACGTTCGCGAACGGGATGTCCTCGATCGTGGTGACCGCCGACGAGGTGCTGCCGCGCTGGCGCGAGCTCACCGGCACGGTCACGGTGAACGGCGCGACGTGGGCGCGGAGCAGCACCGCGGGGCCGATGTTCGACCTGGGGACGGTCGTCGCGTACGCCGCGCGCGGGGAGCAGCTGCGCCCCGGTGACGTGCTGTCCAGCGGCACCCTGCCGGGCCTGTGCGGGCTGGAGATCGGCCGTTTCCCGCTGCCCGGCGACGAGGTCCGCCTCGACCTCGATCTCGGAGAAGGGGAGCCGATCAGTCTGACCGGCATCCTGGGGACCGCTGAGCGTCGGGCGAGATTCACAGCCGGTTCACCATCGACACCTATAACCATGCGGTGAGCGCGTTAGTCGATCTAGCACCGCCCGCGGTGGCGTCCGAACCGCAGCCCCCGGCACCGCCTCGGCGGCGGGACCGGCTGGCCCGTCTCTACTGGCTGCTGCCCGCCGTGGTGACCGCCGTGGTGGTGAGCATCCAGCTGGACAGGCCGCAGCTGTGGCGCGACGAGTTCGCCACGGTGACGGCGTCCGGGCGGTCGCTGGGGGACATGGCCCGGCTGGCGCAGCACATCGACGCGGTGCTGACGCCGTTCTATGTGTTCATGCACTTCTGGACGGCGGTCTTCGGCAACTCCACGATCGCGCTGCGGGTGCCGTCGCTGCTGGCCGTCGCGGCGACCGCCGGGTTGCTGGCGGTGCTGGGCGAGCGGCTGTTCTCGGTGCGCGCCGGGGTGTTCGCCGGGTTGCTGTTCGCGGCGCTGCCGGCGGTGTCGCGATACGGGCAGGAGGCCCGGCCGTACGCTCTGGCCGCTCTCGCCGCGACCGCCGCGACGCTGATGCTCGTCGAAGCGGTGCGGAAGGGCCGGTGGTGGCGCTGGGTGCTCTACGGCCTGGCCGTCTTCGCCCTCGGCGCCCTGCACCTGGTCGCGATCGTGCTGGTGGCCGGCCACGGCGTCGCGGTGCTCTACGTGGCGATCCGCCGCCGGAACTGGCGGCTGCTGCTCTGGGCCGGGATCGCGGTGGCGGTGGCCGGGGCGGCGCTGCTGCCGATGGCGTTGCGCGGCAATTCGCAGTGGGCGGTGCAGCTGGGTACCGCGCCGCGCCCGCCGGACTGGCAGACCTTGATCCGGGTGGCCAGCGACGTCAGCGGCGCGACCACCGGCGGCGGCGTGCTGCTGGCGCTGCTGCTGCTCGGCGCCGGCACGTCGCGCCGCGGCCGGCTGCTGGGCGCGGTGCTGTTCGTGCCGCTCGCCGCGTTCGTCGTGATGACCGTGGTCAGCCCGCTCTGGCACCCCCGCTACCTGTTCTTCCTGATCCCGCTCGCCTGCCTGCTCGGCGGCGCCGGCCTGGCCCTGGTGCCGTGGCGGGCCGCGCTGGTCGTGGTGATCCTCTGCGGCGTCGTCGCGCTCACCGAGCACCAGGGCGTCCGCGAGTCGCACGAGGGCCGCGGCGCCCCGCTGATCGACTACCGGGCCGCGGTCGCCGTCCTGGAGCAGAACGCGCAGCCCGGGGACGCCATCGTCTACAAACGCGACGGCTGGCAGTTCGCGGACATCGCCACCGACTACTACCTGGGCGCCGGCGCGCCCCGGGACGCGCTCGTCAAGGTCGGCCGCGACGCCGCCGGCAGTTTCTGGACCACGGAACGGCCGAACGTGCGGCGGGCGCTCGGCGCCGACCCGCGGGTCTGGACGATGGTCCCGGACGACCTGAGCCGGCGGAAGGCCGAGCTGCCCGAGGCGACCCTCACCGCGATCGAGGCCGACTTCACCGAGGCCGGGGAGTGGCGGGTCGGGGGGATCACGCTGCGCCTGTACGACCGCAGGTGATCTGAACCCGTCAGTTTTCGAGAAGCGCCGGTCACGCCCGCGGAAATAGCGTGACCGGCATGAACAAGTGGATGCGGCAACTTCACCGCTGGCTCGCCATCGCCTTCACCGTGACGGTCGTCGCCACCACCGTGGCGCTGGCACGGGAGGACCCGATCATCTGGGTCTCGTACGTCCCGCTGCTGCCCCTCGCCTTGCTCTTCTTCTCCGGGCTGTACCTGTTCGTGCTGCCGTACCGGGCGAAGCGACGCCGTGATCAGGCGGCCTTGTAGGCGCCGGAAACGATGTCCTCGACCAGCGTGGGGCCGGTCGGACGCCAGCCGAAGGCGGCCCGGGTGATCTCGCTCGACGCGCTCATGTCCAGGCCGAAGAACCGCCCGATGAAGCCGAAGTGCTGTTCCGCGTCCTCCGGGGCGATCGCGGTGACCGGCAGATCCAGTGCCCGCCCGATCGCCTCGGCGATCTCCCGGTTCGACACGGTCTCGGCGACCGCGTGCAGGCGGGTGCCGGCGGGCGCCTGCTCCAGGCCGAGCCGGATCAGCCGGGCCGCGTCGGTCACGTGCACGGCCGACCACGAGGTGCTGCCGTCGCCGATGTAGCCGGACACCCCGGTGCGCTTCGCCGCCGCGACGATGTACGCGATGAACCCGTGGTCGCCGGTGCCGTGCGTGGTCGGGGAGAAGCGGGCCGCGATGGCCTTCACGTCCTTCGACAAGGCCAGGTTCTCGGCGCCGCCGCGCGGGGAGTCGAGGCCGTGGAAGGGCGACGGGTCGTTCTCGGTGGCCGGGCGGCCCTGCGCGAGGGCGGCCAGTCCAGACGCGAACACGAACGGCTTCGCGGTGCCGGCCAGGGCGTCCGCGATGGCCTCGACCGACTCCCGCTCGGCCCGGTTCGACGCGGCCGGATCGGCCCAGTCGTGCTTGTTGGCGAGGTGGACGACCGCGTCGGCCTCGGTGGCGCCGCGGCGCAGCGCGTCCAGGTCGTCGAGGTCGCCGCGCAGGACGGTGGCGTTCTTCGCCGTCAGCTTCCCGGCGGCGGCCTCGGACCGTGCCAGCCCGAGCACCTCGTAGCCGTGGGCAAGCAGCTCATCGACGGTGTGCGAGCCGATCCAGCCGCTGGCCCCGGTGACGAACACGCGCATGGTGGTACTCCCTCAACTGATGTCAGTTACTGACATGACACTACACCTCTGATGTCAGCATCTGACATCACTATGATGGGGATCATGGCGCGATGGCAGGGCGGCGCGGCCGAGCGCCTGAAGGAAGCGGCTCTGGAGCTTTTTCAGATCCAGGGGTACGACGGAACGACGGTCGCCGAGATCGCGGCGGCCGCCGGAGTCACCGAGCGCACGTTCTTCCGGCACTTCACCGACAAGCGGGAGGTGCTCTTCTTCGATCAGCGGGAATTCGAGCGCACCTTCCTGGACAGCCTCCCCGAGGGCACGGCCGATCCGATGGCTCTGGTCGCCGCGGTGCTCGGCGGTGCCGCCCGGCTGTTCGGCGAGGAGCGCCGGGCGTGGGCGCGGGCCCGTCAGTCGGTGATCGGCGGCAACGCCGGCCTGCAGGAGCGTGAGCTGCTCAAACTGTCACTGCTCGCGGTGTCGCTGACCCGCGAGCTGACCGAGCGCGGCATCGACCCGATCAGCGCGGCCCTCGCCGCCGAGACCGCGGTGACGGTCTTCCGCACCACCTTCACGGCATGGGTGGCGGACGCGGAGACCCGCCCGTTCCCCGCGATCCACGACGAGGTGCTGGGCCGGTTGCGGGCCCTCTACTCGATCTGATGCGCGCAACACCGATCCGGTTCGCGATTCCGGTCAGCGACGACAGATCCGGTGGTACGGCATGCCGTCGGTGGCGTCCTCCCACTCCCCCTCCGACATGATCTCGTCGACGGCGGCGCACGCGGCGGCGACCGGATCCGCGGGCTCGGCGGGCAGCGGCACCGTCAGATCCACGAGCGTGACGAGCTTGCGGGTCGCCGGGGTGTAGCCCCGGTCGTGGAAGAGCAGCGCCCAGGTCCCGTTCGCGGCCGGGAAGAGATCGGTGACGTAGGACCCGAGATCGTACGAGACCCCGCCCGGGCCCCACGCGAGGAACCGGTCCTCGTATACCGCGTACGTCGCCCAGTTGCCCCCGGCGTGGTACGCGCGCCGGCCCTGCGTCAGGGCTCGGGTCTGCGTCCGGGAGCCGTCGTAGACCGGCCGCGACCGGAACGGGCGAAGCGACCACAGGTAGGGCGAGTTCCCGTCGTTCAACCAGACCCAGGCGCCCGACCTCGCCGCGTCGGACAGCTGCAGCGACTCCGGGACGCCGGTGGCCACGCCGACCCGCCGGGCGCCGCCGTGCAGGTTCCACACGCCGACCGTTCCGGCGCCGTCACGGACGAACGCCCACTCGCCGGACTCCACCACCGAGGCGTCGACGACATCACCGGGGACGTCGACCCGTCCCGGCACCCGTTCGCGCAGGTCGAAGAGGATGGCGTGGCCGCCGCTGCTGACCGCCAGCGCGGCGGTCACCGCGCTCGTCTCCCCGGTACTCCACCCCGGATCGGCCGAGGTGAGCGCCGGCTGCGGAGCGGTGAACTGGACCTCGTCGATGCCGGTGGCGAGCGGATCCGGCAGCGGGACGGGGCCGGTGAGATCCCAGCGGAGCAGAACGCCGTCGCTGCCGAGCGTGATCAGAGCGCCGCCGGCGTCGAACGCGGCGTTGATGATCCGACGGTGGAGAGGCTGGGCTGCGCCACCGACACGGATCAGCAGCGCGTCGTCGCGATCGGTGACGGCGAGAGCCCATCGCCCGTCCGCCGACACCGGATCCTCGCCGGCCGTCATCGACGGGACGGCCTCCGGCGGCCAGCTCGTGAGATCCCAGAGGCCGGCCTCGACCTCCTTGTCGAACGTCTGCAGGCGCAGGGTGGCGCCGAACAGCTCCGCCGAGAGCACGACATCCTTCGAGGAGAGCAGGTCCGCTCGCTGCCCGGTCTGCCGATCGACGACGGAGATGTCGCCGCCGTCCTCGCCCGACAGCTGGGCGATGATCCAGCGGCGTCCGGGAAGCACCCGCACGGTGCCGAGTCCGGAGCCGAGTTCGAGCGGAGCCGCCTCCGGTCGCTGGAGGTCGACCGCCCAGGCCACGTCGGACTGGTCGTTCACGACGAGGATGCCGTCGCGCACGGCCAGCACCTCGTCGACGGGGGAGATCGGCAGCGGCGTCGGGCGGGGCTCGTCACCGCTGAGATCCCAGTACGCCGACGTGCCGCCCTCGGTGAGGATCGCGCCCTCGCCGGCCTTCTGCAGGAGGAAGTCACCACGGCCGAGCGGCACCGGGCTCGGGCTCGCCGCCCGGCTGTCCCAGCCGTAGAGCGTGCCGTCGGCGTCGTGGGTGAGCAGCCAGCGGTCGGTCTGGACGACGTCCTCGGCGAGCAGGGCCCGGGCGTTCGCGCCGTCCTGGCCGACCCGCAGGACGGCGGCGAGTTCGGCCAGCGAGCTGACGTCACCGTCCACCTCGGCCGCGGCGATCCTCAGCTGCAGCGACGCGGCGGGATCGGCCGCGGCCAGATCGTCGGCGTGCGCCGTGAGCAGCGCGGCGTGCCGGCTGCGGAGCCCGCCCACGCTGTCGTCGTATCCCAGCTCCACCGAGGGCAGGATGACCAGTTGCACGGTGGCCAGCACGATGATCAGCCCCGCGGCGGTGTGGGCTCGGGCCTGGTGCCGGCGGCGCAGCCGGTCACGGGCCAGGTCGGCCGGGTCGGCGAACGTCCGCGACTCGGGTGCGGTCAGGCGCGGGCGTCCGGTCCGGGCGAGGTACCGTTCCAGCAGGTCGTGCCGGAACTGGTAGACGGCGCCGACCTGGCGCAGGATCTCGCGTTCGTGCGCCTCCTCCAGGAATCGGATGGTCCGCCACGGCAGCCGGCGCCAGAGCGCCAGCCAGGACCGGGCGATGGCGTAGGACGCCCACGGCGCCCCGCCGCCCAGCAGCAGCGCCCCGACGAGCAGGCACGTGACGCTCACGACGGTGACCAGCTGATCGATGCCGCCGGCCTCGACGTCGACCTCGGCGACCACCGCGGTGGCGCCGGCGGCCAGGGCGGCGAGACCGCCGGTGACCGCGATGATCAGCGAGGTGAGGGCGTCGGAGCGGAAGACCGCCCGGGGCGACACGGTGGTCTCGTCGTCGACGGGGGTGGTGAGCCACAGCCCGACCCCGACGGGCAGGCCGATCACCAGGGTCAGGCCGACCGCCACCGTGAGACCCAGCGGCCAGCCGGCCAGCACCACGCCCCAGACGGCGCCGACCGTCGGATCCTCCAGGGAGTCGATGCCGAGGATGCCGGCGATGACACCCACGACGATGCCGAAGACGACGCCGATGGCCGCGCCGAGCGCCAGCCCGGAGAGCATCCGGCCCGGCAGCCGGCTCAGCCGCCACTGCGAGCGGACCGGCAGCGCGCCGCGCACCGCGCCGAGACCGGTGCTGAGCAGGCTCTGCACCGCCGAGATGACCGCGGCGTTGAACAGCAGGACCATCATCCACGCCCCGGTCCAGGAGTCGGACGAGTCCGGGTCGGTGGGGGAGCGCTGCAGGAGGTAGAGGACGAGCATCGGCAGCCCGGTGACGACCATCGCGGCCGCCACGTCGCGGAAGAGCGTCCCGAGGTGTGTGGCCGCCCTGCGGAGCCGGCCGCGTGCGGGCGCGGCGTCCTGGTGGGCCGCGCGGACCGCGTGCAGCCCGGCGACCAGTCCGCTCACGATGCCGAAGGACCAGCCGGCCACCGCGTCGAACCGCGACGACATCTCGCCCGGCCACACGAGAGCGCCGGCGATCCCGCCGACCAGCCCCACCAGGACCGTCATCGGGACGACGATGACCGCGGCCGGGACCGCCCGGGCCAGTTCCCACCAGGCCAGGTTCGGGCTGTGGATCCGGAACCGCAGGTGGCGGGCGAGAGTCCGGAGGTACCGTTCGGCCTGCTCGGCGCTCATCTCCGAGTTGCGGTAGACGGTCGGCACGAACCGGGACAGCAGGTGGTCGCGCACCTCGTCGGCGGTGCCGAAACCGGTGAGCGTGTCGGGATCGGCGACGGCCGGCTGGTAGACGGTCCGGGCCAGGGAGATCATCAGTGGCGTGGAGAGGGCGGTCGCCAGCGGCCCGTCCGGATCGGTGCGCATCGTCTCGGCGACCGTCTCCCACCGGCCGCCCCCGGCCGGCTCACCGACGGTGAGGAACGCGATCGCGTCCTCCACGGTGACCGGCGCGATGGTGACCTCGGCGGCGAGCGGCAGCCGGCCCTCGCTCGTCACCACCTCGTCGTATTCGGTGCGGCGGCAGGTGACCACCATCGGCAGGCCGTCGACCGCGGCGGCGTCGCCCAGGTGGCGGGCGGCCTGCCGGCGCACCGCGGCGGGAAGCTCGTCCAGGCCGTCGAGGACCAGCAGGACCCGGTTGTGGTCGATCAAGGCGCGGGCCTCCGCCGCCACCTCCGGGTAGGTCTCGGCGGCCGCCCGGGCAGCCCAGACCCGCAGGTCCTCGTCGGGATCCCAGGACGCCAGCGCCAGCAGCACCGGCACCGGCTGATCGGGTGGGGATCCGGGCGCCGGCAGGGCGGCCACGGTGAGCAGCATCGACAGGGTGCTCTTGCCGGCGCCGGGCTCGCCGAGCACGACCAGCTGCCGGGCCGGGAGCCGGCGGAACGCGGTGACCAGGCCGGCAGCCGGTTCCCCGGCGTCGCCGTCGATCACCAGCGAGCCCTCCTCGGGCAGGTACGCCGGCGGCCCGACCGGCAGCGCGGTCCGGTTCCAGCTCAGGCGCAGCGGGCGGGGGTGCCGCAGCCGCCGCTTGCCGATCTCGTCCTCCCACTGCCGCCGCACCCGCTGGGCGAGGGTGTCGGCCGCGGCGTCGAGCAGCGCCTGCTCGTCCGGGGCGGTCCGGTCCTGCCGCAGGGTGAGGACGCCGAACACGATCGACGTGGCGAGGCTGACCAGGCCGGCGCAGCCGGAGACCATGCTCGACACCTGGTCGCCGGTGGACAGCCCGTCATCGATCCGGGAGAGGGCGAAGATCCCCAGTCCGACGGCGGCGACCAGGAAGATCCCGCCGAACAACGCCAGCCGCCGCGCGGAGGTGGATCGGAGCACGGTCCATCTTGGTCCGCGCGAGCGGATCTCTGCCATCAGCGGAACGTCCGATCCATGCCGTCTGTGCGCCATCTGAACACGGGCCGCCACGAGTGATCGACCCTTGGCAGGATGGAGTGCCGACGTGAGGGGAGCCGGGGCGCTGGGATGACCGTGCATCAGCTCGTGTTCCGCCAGGGCGACGGTGGCGACGCATCGTCCTTGGACGAGGCGGAGACCAGTGCCTGGCGGGCCCGTCTCCCGGCCAGTGACCGGCCCGGACTCTCCTACCTGGAGAGCGGCGGATCGGGTGCGGTCGTGCGGCGGCTGGCGTCCGGCACGGCCCATGTGCTGATCGGCCGGCCCGAGGATCTCGGCGCGCAGATCGCCCTCGGCCTGATCGACTGGCACGGGTGGGCCCGGGACGAGCCGCCGGCCGGGCGGCTGGGCACGCTGGATGCCGCGCAGATCGCCGAGGATGCCGAGCGCGGTCTTCGCCTGGTACGCCGGCGCGCCCGTGAGATCGCCCCAGGCCCGGTGGAACAGCTGCTCCGCGTGGTGCTCGACGACCCCGGCACGCCGCTGTCGGTGATCGCCGGCGCGGTGCCGACGGCCGAGGTGCTGTGCGGCCTCATCGATCTGCTGGGACCGGCGTACTTCCCGTGGACCTTCGGCACGTCCGACGACCTCGAACCGCGCGTCGTCTTCCTGGACCGTGAGCCGGACCCGGAGCGGGAGTCGCCGCGTACCCGGATCCGGCTGAGCGGGGAGCCCCCGGAGGACGACTTCCTCGCCACCTACACCGAGGCGTACCGCCGGGGCAGCCTGCGCGCGATCGGCCCGGTCCGGCCGCCCGCGGTCTTCGCCAGACCGAAGGAGATCGCCGCCTGGGAGAGGGACGCGCAGGTGGCGCCGGGCGTGCTGAACAGCCCGTACTCCCTGCTCTGCCGGGCCGGCCGGGCGCTGCTGACCGAGGCCGAGCTGGCGTACGTCTCCCAGCCGAAGATCGTCGACGAACTCGCCGGGCTGCTACCCCGGCTCACCGACCGGGACCTCACCGCGGTGCTGACCGACTGGGCCGGGCCGGAGGGCCGGGACCTGTGCCCGGACCTCGCCGGCCGGCTGACCGACGTCGCCGTGGAACGGATCATCCTGGTGCCGCAGCGATCCGCCGAGCTGGCCGCCGCCACCGCCGCGCTCGCACCCGGCCACGAGTCGATCCACCGGGCCGTGGAGGCGGCGCTCGAGGAGATCCGCGACTACCCGGAGGACAACCAGATCAAGCGCCGGATCGGGCTGCTGCGGGTGGTCGGCGGCCTCGGTGTCCCGCAGACGGCCGGGAACCCGACGATCGCGCTGATCCTGTCCGGGATCGCCGGCCCCACGCTGATCACCATGATCGCCACGTCGTCGACCGACACCCCGCGGCTGACCGAGCTGCTCATCGGCGATCTGCGCCGGGTCCGGGCCGCGGGGGACGAGGCTGATCTCGTACGCGAGACCATGCGCCGCCATCAGCTCCTCCTGCCGGTACTCCTGCGCTCCCGCACGCCCGCCGAAGCCGTGCCCGTCCTCCGCGATCTCGTCGGCGCCATGTTCGGACCGGCCGCGGGCACGGCGCCGACCATCGAACACCTGCTCGGCGGCTTCCCTCCCGATGCCGTGCCGGCGGCGGCGCTGGCGGCGTTCGCGCAGCTGGCGGAGGACGCGGAGGCGGTCCGGTTGCTGGGCATGACCGCGCTGCGCCGTCAGCTGGCCGCCGACGGCATCGAGCTGGACCTGCCGCCCGCTGTCCGCCCGCTCGCCACCTCGTCTACATCCGACATTTCCGAAATGTCGGCAATGTCTGGAGAGTCGCCTACTCGCGCGGCCAGCCAAGTGGCCAGCCAAGCGGCCGGCCAGGTGCCAGGCCAGGTGCCAGGCCAGGTGCCAGGCCAGGTGCCAGGCCAGGTGCCAGGCCAGGTGCCAGGCCAGGTGCCGGGTCAGGTGCCGGGTCAGGTGCCAGGTCGAGCGTCCGGCCAGGCGTCCGGCCAGGTGGTCGACCATGGCGTCTGGCCCCTCGTCGCCGGTGCCGTCCTGGTGTTCCTGCTGGTCGTGGTCTTCGCCGTCCTCACCGGGAGCTGAGGGAGGACGCGGCCGCCAGTGACCGCCGGGCGATGATCCTGTGATCAGGCGGCTACCTTCCGGTAACAATGACCGGTACGGTGACGGGTGGACGAGGTCAAGGAGGATCGCCATGGCCACGACACAGGTCACCGAGAAACAGGCGCGGCAGACCGCCGAGGCGGCCCGCGAGTCCGAGTGGCGCAAACCGAGTTTCGGCAAGGAGCTCTTCCTGGGCCGGCTGCGACTGGACCTGATCGATCCCCGACCTGATCAACCACCGAGCCCCGATGCCGACGAGTTCCTGGCGAAGCTCGGGGCTTTCCTGCGTACGAAGGTGGATGGACCGCAGATAGAGCGTGACGCGCGCATCCCGGATGATGTGCTGCTCGGCCTCGCGGATCTCGGCGCTTTCGGCATGAAGATCGACCGGGAGTACGGCGGGCTGGGCCTGTCCAATCTGCATTACTGCAAGGCGCTGACGCTGACCGGATCGGTCAACGCGTCGGTGGCGGCGCTGCTTTCCGCGCATCAGTCGATCGGTGTTCCGCAGCCGCTGAAACTGTTCGGCAGCCCGGCGCAGAAGAAGGCTTTCCTGCCCCGGCTGGCACGCGGTGAGGTGTCGGCGTTCCTGCTCACCGAGCCGGACGTGGGCTCCGACCCGGCCCGGCTGGGTACCGTCGCCGAACCGGTCGAGGGCGGCTATCGGCTCAACGGCGTCAAATTGTGGGCGACGAACGGCACGCTGGCGACCCTTCTCGTGGTGATGGCCCGGGTGCCGGAGAAAGGCATCACGGCATTCGTGGTCGAGGGCGACGCCGAGGGCATCACCGTCGAACGCCGCAACGAGTTCCTGGGACTGCGCGGGCTGGAGAACAGCGTCACCCGGTTCCACGATGTCTTCGTACCGGAAGAGAATGTGATCGGGGGTCTGGGAAAGGGCCTCAAAATCGCGCTGACGACGCTGAACACCGGGCGGCTCTCGTTGCCGGCGATGTGTGTCGGCGCCGGGAAACGCGCGCTGACGATCGCCCGGGAATGGTCGGCGGATCGCGTGCAGTGGGGCCGGCCGGTCGGCAGCCACGAGGCGGTGGCCTCCAAGATCGCGTTCATCGCGGCGACGACGTACGCGATGGAGTCCATGCTGGATCTGTCCTGCCTGATCGCCGATGACGCCAGCAACGACATCCGCATCGAGGCGGCTCTCGTGAAACTCTTCGCGAGCGAGATGGCCTGGCTGGTCGCCGACGAGCTGATCCAGATCCGGGGTGGCCGCGGCTACGAGACCGCCGACTCCCTCGCGGCCCGCGGCGAACGGGCCGCCGAAGCCGAGCAGATCCTGCGTGACCTGCGCATCAACCGCATCTTCGAAGGCTCCACCGAGATCATGCACCTGCTGATCGCGCGGGAGGCGGTCGACGCGCACCTCTCCGTCGCCGGCGACATCATCGACCCGGACGCCGCGCTCGCCCGCAAGGCCCGCGCGGGGGCGCGTGCCGGCGCGTTCTACGCCCGCTGGCTGCCCACGCTCGCCGTCGGTCAAGGTCAGAACCCGGCGGGATACGGCCAGTTCGGACCGCTTGCGCACCATCTCCGGTACGTCGAACGCGCCTCCCGCAAACTCGCTCGCAGCACCTTCTACGCCATGTCGCGGTGGCAGGGCCGGCTGGAACGCAAGCAGGGATTCCTCGGGCGCATCGTCGACATCGGCGCCGAGCTCTACGCGATGTCGGCCGTCTGCGTCCGCGCCCGTGCCGAGCAGCAGTCCCGTCCCGAGGGCCGCGAACTGGCGGATCTGTTCTGCCGGCAGTCGCGGCTGCGCGCCGAGCGGCTCTTCGCGGCGCTGTGGGACAACACCGACCGGCTCGACGTGACAGCGGCGTCCCGGGTCCTCGCCGGCAGGTACGCGTTCCTGGAAGAAGGCGTGATCGCCCCGGCGCCGGATGATCTGGCCTGGGTGGCCGCGTGGCAGCCGGGGCCCGCTCAGGTGCCCGACGTGCGGCGGCGGATCGCCCGGGAGTGAGCCGGCGGGGCGTCGTTCCCGAGCCACGCGGTCCGGCCTGGGCTTTCCGGGTCGTGTGCGAGCATGGGCGCGTGACGACCCCGGAAGCCACCGCCGTGCGACGCGGGCGCCGCCGTGATGCCGAGGAGAACCGGGATCGCATCCTGCTGGCGGCGCGTACCCTCCTGGTCACCGACCCGGGCGCGAGCATGGATGACGTGGCGCGGGCGGCAGGGGTGGTCCGCCGTACCGTCTACGGTCACTTCCCGAACCGCGACGCCCTCCTCGCCGGCCTGGCCGACATGGCCGCCGCCGACATGCTGGCCGCTCTGAGCCGCGTCGACCGCACGACGCTCGACCCGTCGGTGGCGCTGGCCGAGTTCTCGATGACCATCTGGACGGCCGGCGACCAGTACCGCCTGCTGATGACCCTGGCCGAGTGCGAATACGGCACCGCCGGCCTGCGCGACCTCCTCGCCCCGATCCGTGCCCAGGCCATGGAGTTGCTGGTCCGGGGCCGCGACGCCGGGCGGTTCGCCACGCACCTGCCGCTTCCGGTGCTGAGCGCCACGATGCAGGCGATCACCCTGTCCCTCCTGCAGGCGGTCAACGACGGTCTCTGGACGGACGACGGCGTCCGTGCTGCCCGGGCCGTCCTGGTCGCCGCCGGCCTGCCGCCGGGGGAGGCCGACGAGGCGATCGCTCAGGCGTTGATTGCACACCACTGAGCAACTCCGCTAACCTGCACACTGCTGTGCACGTTGATGGGGGCAGGCCGATGAACTTCACCTTCGCGCTGATGGCGATGGGTGCCTTCGGTGTCTCCGGCACCGCCAAGGTCACCGGCGCCCCCGACACCCGCCTGGCCGCCGACCACCTGGGCATGTCTCGGGGTGAGTTCCGCTTCATCGGCGTGATCGAACTCCTGGGCGTCCTGGGCGTGACGACGGGCCTCTTCGTCACCGGCATCGGCGTGGCCACCGCGATCACCCTGCTCCTGCTGATGGCCGGAGCCGTATCGATGCACCTGCTCAGCGGCGACGGCCTCCGCGGTTCCCTGCTCCCGCTGCTGGCAGCCACCGTCCTGACCGGCTACCTCATGACCCTCACCTGACCAGGACCTCCTTCACCGCTCGGCTGTGCCTCAGGGCCGTCCACAGCCGCGGTCGACAGCAATGACTCACAGCCAGTCGTGCCCGGCTGTGACCCATTGCTGTCGAGGGGGCCGTCTGACGGCGGTGGGTCACAGCTCGGCGGGTCGGCCGTACGGCAGGGACCGGTTCGCGTCCGCATTGTCGCTCTCGGGTACGGGCGGGCGGCGGGACCCGGCCTGAAACAGGACTTCGGGGGTGGGTGAGGGAAGTCCGGGGGAGACGGCGGCGGTAGCCGGCGGAAGGGGCCGTCAGGGGTCGGTGGAGGCGGGACGGGATTCGCTGCGGGTGGGGGCGGCCGTCGATTCCGTACAAGGAATCCGCCTTGAAAAGCACAATGGTCAGGGAATCAGGGCGCGCCGGCGGTGTTCGCGGGCCAGGTGCCACGCGGCGAGGGGGATGCCGACAGCGCCGAAAACGGTGGCGGCCAGGCTGATGTAGGCGACGTGGTGGTTCTCCGGAACGCGGCTGTCGCGGACCTCGTCGGCGGGGCGCGAAGGGTCGTAGACGATCGGGACGGTTTCGCCCGCGCGAGTGCCGTCGACCGTGTCGCCCTGGCCGATCAGCGTCTCGACGCGGCGGCCGTCGGCGGTGGTGAAGACGACGGTGACCCGGCCCTTGCTGCCCACGTCGGTGACCTGGGCCTGCGTTTCGACACCGCGCTCGCTGAGGGCGCTGTCGTTGCGGAACTGGTCGTAGGTCAGCCAGCCGAACGCGCCGACCACGACGACGCCGAGGGTGAGGAACAGCCAGACCGGTGGCAGGGTTCGCGATGCCATGGACGAGTGATTCCCGCATCGTCGAAAGTCAATCCGCCGGATAGGCCCGGGTCTCGGTCGCCTTGACCGCGGCCCAGATCGGCTGGCCCGGTTCGAGGTGGAGCTGGGCGGCGGCCGCGGGCGTGATGTCGGCCGCCACCGTGATCGGCCCGTCCAGGACGACGCGCAGGTTGTCGCCGTGCCGCTGGATGTCGGTGATCACGGCCTGCAAGGTGTTGCGGGGACTGCCGGACGGCTGCGCGGGGTGCAGCGCGACCGCGGACGGCGGGAAGGCGACGAACGCGGCGCCGTGCACCTCATCGGTGGTGGTCAGCGAGAATCCGTCCGGAAATGTCACGGCGTGTCCGTCGGCGCGCCCCTGGAACAGGTTGAGGCCGACCAGCCGGGCCACGTAATCCGTGCGCGGCCGCGCGGTGATCGTGGCGGCGTCGCCCTCCTGCACGACCCGGCCCTGCTCGACGACGACGAGCCGATCGGCGAGGACCAGCGCGTCGAGCGGATCGTGGGTGACCAGCAGCGTCGCGCCGGGGTGGGCGGCCAGGTGCCTTCGCAGCTCACCGCGGGTCTCCAGGCGGGTGCGGGCGTCCAGGGCGGCGAGCGGCTCGTCGAGCAGGAGCAGCACCGGGTCGACGGCGAGGGCGCGAGCGAGGGCGACGCGCTGGGCCTGGCCGCCGGACAGCTGCCGCGGTTTGCGGCGGGAGAACGACGAGAGCCCCACGCGGTCGAGCCATCGATCGGCGATCTCGTGGGCGGTACGGCGGTCGGCGCCGTGCCGGCGAGGGCCGAACGCCACGTTGTCCCGGGCGCTGAGGTGCGGAAACAGTAGATAATCTTGGAAGACGACGCCGATCGGCCGCTGCTCCGGGGGTGCTGTCGTCAGATCGCGTCCGTCCAGACGTACGAAACCACCGGATAAATCCGATAAGCCGGACAAGGCGCGCAAAGCGGTTGTCTTCCCTGCCCCGTTGGGGCCGAGGAGCGCGACGGTCTCGCCAGCGGCGATCTGGAGTGAAATATCCAGGCGAAACGTGCCACGTGTTGCCACGAGATGCGCATCGAGCAGACTCACGCCAACCACTTGTCCCGCAGAGCAGCCAGGATCGTCACCGACACGATCAGCAGGATGAGGCTGAGCACCACGGCGCCGTCCAGATCGCCCGACTCCATGGTCTGATAGACGGCGAGCGGCATCGTCTGGGTGATCCCCGGATAGTTGCCGGCGAACGTGATCGTCGCGCCGAACTCGCCGAGCGCCCGAGCCCAGCACAGCACCGCGCCGGCAGCGATCCCGGGCGCGACGAGCGGCAGCGTCACGTGGGTGAAGCTGATCCAGCGGGACGCGCCGAGGGTGGCGGCGGCCTCCTCGTACCGGGTGTCGGCGCCGCGCAGCGCCCCCTCGACCGAGATGACCAGGAACGGCAGCGCCACGAACGCTTCGGCGATCACGACGCCGGCGGTGGTGAACGGCAGCGTGATCCCGAACGTCTCGTCGAGCCAGGAGCCGACGAGCCCGCGCCGGCCGAGGGCGAGCAGCAGCGCGATGCCGCCGACGACCGGTGGCAGCACCAGCGGCACGGTGATCAGCGCACGCACGATCCGCCGCCCGGGGAACTCGACGCGGGCCAGCAGCCAGGCCAGCGGCACCCCGAGCAGCAGGCAGACCACCGTCGCGATGCTCGCGGTCACCAGCGACAGGCGCAGGGCCGTCGTGACTTCCGGCTCGGCGAGCCGATCCAGGAGCGAGGACCAGGGGGTACGCAGTAAGAGCCCGGCGAGCGGCAGTACCAGGAACACGAGACCGATACCCGCCGGGATCAGCAGGGGCAGGGGTACGCGGGTGCGCATGAAGATCAGGGTGCCTGGAATCCCGCGGCGGTGAGGACCTTCACGCCGTCCGCGGAGAGCACGTAGTCGACGAACGCCCGGCCGCCGGTCGCGTTCTTCGCGTTCGTCAGCACGGCGATCGGGTAGTCGTTGATCGCCTTCGCCGACTCGGGGAACTCGATGGCGTCGACGTCGGCGGCGGAGGCCTTCGCGTCGGTGCGGTAGACGAGCGCCGCGTCCACCTCGCCGAGCTTGACCTTGGAGAGCGCGGCCTTCACGTCCTGCTCCAGGGTGACCGGGGTGATCTTCACGGCGGCGGCCTCGACGGCGGTCCTGGCGGCGGCGCCGCACGGGACGGCCTCGGCGCAGAGGGCGACCTTGAGATCGGGCTTCGCCAGGTCGGCCAGGCCGGTGACGCCCTTGGGGTTTCCGGCGCCCACGGCGATGACCAGCTGATTGCGGACGAACGTGGTGGGTGTGCCCGCCTCCGTGACGGCCTGCATGTTCTTCGGGGCGGCCGAGGCGAACACGTCGGCCGGGGCGCCCTGGTTGATCTGGGTGGCGAGCGCGGAGCTGCCGCCGAAGTTGAACGTCACCGTGGCGCCCGGGTGTGACGACTCGAACTGCTTGCCGAGGGTGGTGAACGACTCGGTGAGCGAAGCGGCGGCGAAGACGGTGATCGGCCCGGTCGTCCCGTCGGCGGGCGCGCCGGTCTCGTCACTGCTGCCGCAGGCGGCCAGGCTCGCGGTCATGAGGACGGCGAGCCCGGCCACGGCGATACGAAGAGTCTTCACGGCGATCACTGTAGCGTCTCCGCAGATGCGGCTGAAGACAGCGATCGGTGACCGCAGACACCCGGGTCCTAGCCGATTCTCCTATCGCATCTGCTGGAGACTGGCGGTGAGCCGCTCGACCTGGCCGCGGATCTCCGGGACGGCGGTGGCCTCCCACAGGCCGCCCTTGCGCAGTGGCCCGACGACCCACAGACCCGGCTGGGCCCGGCCGTCCGCGTCGGTCTCCACGCCGAGCCCGTGCGGACCGGTCCGCAGCAGGCCGTCCCGCAGCATGTCGGCGACCAGGCCCGAGGCGGTGTCCGGAAGTGAGCCGGGACCGGTGCAGTTCACGACCGCGCCGAACCGGCGGTCCGGGGAGCCCTCGACGGAGACCGTCAGGCCGCCGTCCGGGTGCGGGACGATCGCGGTGAGGCGGCCGGACCGGACCCGGAACGTGCCGAGGTCGAGCAGGTCGCCGATGCGGGCGGCGACCGGCGGGGCCATGCGGTGCCGGTGCACCTCCCAGAAACGGTGACAGTGCCGCAGGAAACGCTCCTGGGAGGCGTGGTCCAGGCGGAGCCACAGGTCGTCGGCTCTCGTGCGGACGAAATCCATCACCGCGACCCAATCGGCGCCGGCGGCGATCTCCTGGCGCACCCGGCGCATCAGCGGCCGCAGGCCCGCGCCGGCCGGAAGGTCGACATCGGTCGCGGGCGGAGGCAACTCGGGGTGCGCGCGAGGCAGCAGACCACGGCGGGAGATCGCCTCGACCGGCGTGGTGCGGCCGTTCGCGGTGAGGGTCAGCGCCACGTCGACAGCGGTGAGGCCGGTGCCGACGAGCAGCACCGGAAGGTCGGCGGGCACCGCGTCGAGAGCGCCGAAGGCCCAGGGATCGGCGACGTACTCGACGCTGCGGGCCGCCTCGTCGGAGACGGCCGCGGGGCGGCGCGCGGACGGGTTGCCGACGGCGAGGATGACGTGGTCGGCATGGACCTGGCAGCCGGTGTCGTCGGTGACCAGATATCCGGTGTCCCGGCGGCGTACCGATGTGGCGGTGGCGAAGTGGTGCCGGAATCGGTCACCGGCGTTCTTCGTCACCTCGGCGAACTGGTCGGCGAGGTAGTCGCCGAAGCGAGCCCGGGGGAGGAAGTCCGTCGGCTCGGCGGGTTCGCCCCGCTCGCGCAGCCAGCGGACCAGGTGCAGCGGGTCGGCGGGATCGGCGCTCATCGCCCCGGCGCGCGAGTTCAGCACGTGCCACGGCTCGGCGGCGCCGTAGGCGACACCGGTTCCGGGCCGGGAATCGGGTGCGACGAGAGCTGTCCGCCATGTGGTATTTGTCAGCACGGCGCGGGTGGCGAGAGCCCCGGCGGCGCCGCCGCCGACGATCGCGACCATCTCCGAACGGGTCCCGGGCCGGGATTCAGAGATCCGCCCGCGGACAACGGTGCTGGTCACCGCTCATCCATCCGGTTCGATGGCCGCTTGGTACAGACGCTAGGCATGTCTTCCTCCCGGTGTTCAGCGCGGCGCTGCGCAGGTCTCCAGCAAACCATAAACCCTATAGTTTTTATAGGCTATCTGGTGTTGGAGTCGGGCAGGTTAACACGGCAGGTCCGGATGATCTACTGTGCGGATGAAGTCATGGTTCGACGCGTTCGCCATCGCCCGCGAGGTCGCCGCGCCCCTGCCGGGGCAGACCATCCCGGTGGCCGAGGCAGGCGGTCAGGTTCTGGCTTCCCCCATCATCTGCGTACGGCCGGTGCCCGCTTTCGACAACGCCGCGATGGATGGGTTCGCGACCTGCGGGCCGGGTCCGTGGACGGTCACGGGACTGCTCCTGGCGGGCGGCTTCACGGCTCTGCCGTCGCTGTCACCGGGCGAGGCCATCGAGATCGCGACCGGGGCGCCGGTGCCGGTCGGCACGACGGCGGTGCTGCCCTACGAGGACGCGACAGTCGCCGGCCGCCGGGTCAGCGGCGTTCTCGGTGAGCGGACCCATGTGCGCCGGGCCGGGGAGACCCTCGCGGCCGGCGCTCTCGTCTCGCCCGCCGGGCGGATCGTCACCGCGACCCTGGCCGGCGCCACGGTGCAGGCCGGCGTCGACGTGGTCACGACGGTCCGGCCGCCCACCGTGACGCTGCTGGTCACCGGCGACGAAGTGATCTCCGACGGCGTGCCCGGGCCCGGCCAGGTTCGCGACACGTTCACCGGCCTGGTCACCGCCCTGACCCTGCGCGCCGGCGGCGTCCTGCGCGAGCGCCGCCACCAGAAGGACGACCCGGTCTCCCTCGCCGCCGCCCTGGACGACACCGACGCCGAGGTGGTCGTGGTGAGCGGCTCCTCCTCGGCCGGCGCCGCCGACCACCTGCACACGGTGCTCACCGACCGCGGCGCGACCTGGCACGTCCGCGGTGTCGCCTGCCGCCCCGGCCACCCGCAGGCCCTCGCCGAACTCCCCGGCGGCCGCTGGGTGGTGAGCCTTCCCGGCAACCCGTTCGCCGGCCTGATCGCGGGCCTGACCCTGCTGGAGCCGCTGCTGGAGACCATGGCGGGCCGGCCGTGCCACCCGCTGCCCACCGCCGCCGTCACCGGCTCGACCACGCTGATGCGCGGCGGCGTCCGGATAGTCCCGGTCGTCCACTCGCCGCAGGGCACGCGGATCGCCGCCGACCGCGGCTCGGCGGGTCTGCACGCGGTGGCTCTCGCCGACGCCCTGGCCGTCCTGCCCGACGACTGGACCCCGGGTACGCCGGCCCGGCTCCTGGCGATCCCCTAGCCACCGCCGCCCCGGCCGGTCACCAGACGGGCGGCCGTGTCGCGGACCAGGCGGATCGCCTCCTCCAGCGTGCCGGGGCGGAACCGGTGCTCGCCCGTCCGGGTCCGGATGTCGGGGTTGAGCAGGACGCTGACCAGGAGCCGGTCGTCCTCGACGCGCATGGTGAGCACGCAGACGGCGGCCGGCGGCACCGAGGCGCCGTCGCCGCTGGGACGTTCATGAAGGGCTGCCATCGCCTCAGCGCCGCCCCCGCACGTCACGCCGCTGTCGTCGTGGAGTGACCGACGCCTCCCGGTGCAACTCCTCGGACATCCGGGAGCGGAAGCACCGGTAGAGCCGCAGGGCCGCCGCGATGTCGCCGCCGCGCAGGTGGGCGGCGATCAGGGCCTGGTGCACGCTCACCCGGAACGGGTCGAGGCGGGCCGCCGCGATCCCGGCGGCGACGGCCTCGGCAGGCCGGTCCTCGCCGGTCCGCAGCCGGCAGATGAGCTCCAGGGCATGCACCCGCCGCAGCAGGAACCGCTCGCGGGCCATCAGGATCCAGTCCTCCTGCTGGCCGGGCAGCAGGTCGCCGGCGGTGACCAGGCGGTGTTCCTCCGCAGGGGAGAGGCCGTCCGCCGCCGATCCGGCCAGCGCTGTGCACTCCCACAGGTCCACGGTGAGCCGCGGATGCAGGGCCAGGTGCGAACGGTCGGAGATCAGCAGGTCGCCGACGAGCCGCCGGCCGCGATGCACGACGGCCCGCAGGTTGCCACCGGCCCGATCGGATGACGCCGCCGGCCAGAGCGCCGCGGCGGCGCCGTCCCGCCCGACCGACCCGTCGTTGACGGCCACGTAGGCGAGCAGCCGCCGGCCGCCCGCACCGAGGGTGATCTCGGTGGTTCCCCGGTAGAGCGCGAACCGGCCGAGGACGCGGAGATGCCAGTCGGCCGGGGCGACGCCGACGCCGGGCATGTGCACCTCCGACGGTGAGTCCACCCCTCATCGTGGCCCCGCCGAGCCACCCGCCGAGTCCATGAATCGACGCAGTCGCGTTCCCGACTGCCGCAGCGCGCGACGAGGGGGAGTTGCGCCGGTGGGGCATGATCGGCGCTCGTGAGACCGCTGCTCGCCCTCGTCGTCGCGTGTTCTGTGGTGCTCGGCGGGTGTGCCGGCGGTGGGCCGCTGGACGGGGGTGACGCGGCGGGGACCCCGTTCGCGGAGCAGCCCGGCCGGCCGGGTTCCGACTCGCCGGTCTCACCAGGGGCGCCGGGCCTGCGGGCTACGCCGTCGCCGGAAGGGACCTGTCCGCCGGCAGGAGTTCGGATCCGGCTGGGGACCGGTGACGCCGCCATGGGGCTTCGGGTCACGAGCCTCGTGCTGGTCAACTGCGGAACCGAGCCCTACGAGGTCGACGGCTACCCGTCGCTGCGGCCGCTCGGTGAGCAGCGCGAACCTCTGGACGTCGAGGTGCTCCACGGCGCCAAAAAGATCACCATCTCGCTGCCGCACCTCGACGCGCCGCCGCGGCCGGTCAGGCTGAAGCCCGGGGAGGCGGCGTCGGCCGGGATCGTCTGGCGCAACACGTACGACGACATCACGAATCCGCCGGTCACAGTGCCGTTCGTGGAGGTCGCCCCCGCCACCGGGCGACCGGCGCAGATCCTGCCGGTCGACGTTCCGTTCGATCTGGGGAGCACCGGCCGGCTGGGCGTCAGCCCGTGGGAGCCGTTCGCCGCCTCCGCGCCCGGTCCCGATCCGGCGCCCTCGGAGTCCCCGTCCGTGTCGTCGTCCCCCTCGCCGGATCTGCCGCTCCTCTGACGAACGCGGCGTAGGGAAGTCAGGACGGATCATGCTCCCGGAGAAGGGAGCCGACCATTACAGTCCGAGTGGTCGCCCCCGGTTTCGCCTTTGTGGAGATCCGCATGAGCATCCTGCACAGCCTTGTCTCCGGAGTCAGCAGCGGTTCGATCGAGGTCGTGGACCTCACCGCGCCGCTCTCCGCCGGTACGCCGATCCTGCAACTCCCGCCGCCGTTCGCCAACACGATCCCGTTCCGGCTCGAGGAGATCAGCCGGTACGACGACCGCGGACCTGCCTGGTACTGGAACGACATCCACACCGGCGAGCACACCGGAACCCACTTCGACGCGCCGATCCACTGGGTGACCGGCCGGGACGGCGACGACGTCTCCCAGGTCCCGGCGAACCGGCTGATCGCCCCCGCCGTCGTGATCGACGTGACCCAGCAAGTCGCGAAAAATCCGGACTTTCTGCTTGAAATCGATGACATCCGCGCCTGGGAAACCGCCAACGGCCCGCTGCCTGAAGGCGGATGGCTGCTCCTGCGTACGGGCTGGGACGCCCGCTCCGGCGACCAGGAGGCGTTCCTCAACGCGAACGAGACCGGCCCGCACACCCCCGGCGTCTCCGCGGAGTGCGCGAAGTGGCTGGCCGAGGAGGCGCCGATCATCGGCATCGGCGTGGAGACGGTCGGCACCGACGCGGGCGCGGCGCACTCGTTCGACCCGGCGTTCCCGTGCCATTCCTACCTGCTCGGCGCGGACAAGTACGGCCTCACGCAGCTGCGCAATCTCGACAAGCTCCCGGTCACCGGCGCCGTGGTGATCGCGCCGCCGCTGCCGATCGTCGGCGGTTCCGGCAGCCCGGTCCGGGTCCTGGCCCTCGTCGAGCACTGACGTCACGAAACGCGATGAACACCGAGACAGTCGCCGACGTCGTCGGCGCGACCCTCGCCCGCCTCGGCGCTGATCATGTGTTCGGCGTGGTCGGGAGTGGCAACTTCCACGTGACGAACGCGCTGGTGGGCAACGGCGCCCGGTTCATCGCCACCCGGCACGAGGGCGGGGCGGCCACGGCGGCGGACGCCTATGCGCGGCTGACCGGCCGCCCCGGCGTCCTCACCGTCCATCAGGGCTGCGGTCTGACGAACGCCATGACCGGAATAGCCGAGGCGGCCAAGAGCCGGACCCCGATGATCGTGCTGGCCGCGGAGCCGGCGGCCGGCGCGCTGCGGTCGAACTTCCGGGTGGACCAGGACGCGCTCGCGCACGCGGTCGGGGCGTCGAGCGACCGGGTGCACAGTGCGGCAACGGCCGTGACCGATACGGCCCGCGCCTGGCGGCTGGCGGTGAACGAGCGGCGTACCGTCGTGCTCAATCTTCCGCTCGACGTCCAGGCCGCCGCGGCCGAGCTCACCGACCCGCCGCCCGTGCCGGTGAGCCACCCGCCCCGAGCCTCCGACGAATCGGCCGGAGCCCTCGCCGACCTGCTGGCGGCGGCACAGCGACCGGTTTTCATCGCCGGCCGGGGAGCCCTGCACGCCAAGGGCGAGCTGGAGGAGCTGGCGGCGAGGTGCGGCGCGCTGCTGGCGACGTCGGCGGTGGCGAAGGGCCTGTTCGCCGGCAACGCATGGAATCTGGACGTGTCCGGAGGTTTCGCCACCCCGCTCGCCGCCGAACTGATCTCCTCGGCCGACGTCGTGGTGGCCTGGGGCGCCTCGCTCAACATGTGGACGAGCCGGCACGGCACGCTGATCGGTCCGGAAGCGACGGTGGCGCAGATCGACGTCGATCCCACCTCGCTCGGCGCCCATCGCCCCGTCGACCTGGGGATCGTCGGGGACGCGAGGCTCAGCGCCGTCGCGGTCACCGCCGCGCTTGCGGGTGATCATTCCGGCTACCGGACCGATGCTGTACGCACGAAGCTCCGTGCCGCCGCCCGGTGGCGCGACGTCCCGTTCACCGACGACGGAGACCAGGTCCACATCGACCCCCGAGCCCTGAGCATCGCCCTCGACGACCTGCTGCCCGCCGAGCGCGTGGTGGCCGTCGACTCGGGCAACTTCATGGGCTATCCGTCGATGTTCCTGTCCGTTCCCGATCACCGGGGTTTCTGCTTCACGCAGGCGTTCCAGTCGATCGGCCTGGGCCTGGCGACGGCCCTCGGTGCGGCGCTGGCCCGCCCGGACCGGCTGCCGGTGGCGGCGTGCGGCGACGGCGGTTTCCTGATGGGCATCGCCGAACTGGACACGATCCGGCGGCTCGGGCTGGGGATGCTGATCGTGGTCTACAACGACGAGGCGTACGGCGCTGAGGTGCATCACTTCGGTCCGGGTGGGCACGATCTCGGCACCGTCGTGTTCCCCGAGACGGACCTCGCCGCGATAGCGCGCGGTCATGGCTGCGAGGCGGTCACCGTACGATCAAAAATCGATCTTGATCGGGTGCGGGATTGGCTGGCCGGGCCACGGGACGTGCCGCTGGTGATCGACGCGAAGGTGGCGCCGGGCAAGCCGTCGTGGTGGCTGGAGGAGGCGTTCCGGGGTCACTAGGCTCCTGATCATGGTGCAGCCGCTGTCGTTCGGGACGTTTCCCACGCCGCTGGAGAGCGCGCCGCGACTGGCCGCCGCGCTCGGGTTGGACGAGCTGTGGATCAAGCGGGACGACCTGATCGGGCTCGGCGGTGGCGGCAACAAGGCGCGCAAGCTGCGGTATCTCGGCGCGGAGGCGCTGGCGGCCGGGGCCACGACGCTGATCACGATCGGGGCGGCGCAGTCGAATCATGCGCGGGCCACGGCGGCGGTGGCGGCGCGGCTGGGCCTCGGATGCGTGCTCGTGCTCGCCGGCGATCCACCCGCCGGACCACGGGGCAACGTGCTGCTGGACCGCCTGGCGGGTGCGGAGATCATCTGGGCGGGTGATCGTCCGCCGGCCTCGGTCGCCGCGGAGGAACACGAACGCCGGGACGGTGCATTCCTGATCCCGCTCGGTGGGTCGTCCCGGACGGCGGTGCGCGCCTATGCGGAATGCGCCCGCGAACTGACGGCCGCGGTGGAGTTCGACCGGGTCGTCGTGGCGCTCGGCTCGGGCGGGACCATGGCGGGCCTGGTCGCGGAGCTGGGCGCGTCGCGGGTGCTCGGGGTGGACGTGGGCGCGGTGCCCGACCCGGCGAAGGCCGTCCGGGATCTGCTGGACGCGGCTCCCGGTGAGCTGGTGATCGATCGCGGCCGGATCGGCCCCGGGTACGCGACGGTCACCAGCGCGGTCCGCGACGCTCTGCGGCTGGCTGCTTCGACCGAGGGACTGTTCCTCGACCCGATCTACACCGGACGGGCCCTGGCCGGGCTGAGGGCGAACGCCGGGTCCGGTGGCAGGGTGGTCTTCCTGCACACCGGAGGGCTGCCCGGCCTGTTCGGCACCGAGCAGCCGATCCTGACCGCGGAGTGAGACGCGGGCCACGAAAACCGCCGGTCGGCGGGGGTGATACGGCCGGGTGACGGGGTTGTGGCGGTGAGCCGGAGGGTGGGCGGCCGGGCTCCTTCTGGCGGACGTTGTGAGCATGATCTTCGACGGCCGGGGGGACGGCTTCCAGGAGTTCGCGCGTCAGCGGATGGACGGCTGGCGGCGGGCCGCCTACGCGTTCTGCGGGAACTGGCACACCGCCGAGGACCTGGTCTCGATCACGCTGACCAAGGTGATGCGGCATTGGGCGACGATCGAGGCCGCCGACAACCCGGACGCGTACGTCCGGCGGATCCTGATCAGAACCGCCATCGACGAGCACCGGCGCGCCTGGCGGGAGAGCCCGATGGGCATCCTGCCCGAGAGGCGTGCCGGCGGCCCGGGACCGGAGACCGTCGCCGACCGTGACGAGATCGTCGGGCTGCTCGGCGCGCTGCCGCCACGGAAGCGCGAGGTGGTGGTGCTCCGCTACCTCTACGACCTGACCATCGAGGAGACCGCGAAACGGCTGGGCTGCTCGTCCGGCACGGTGAAGAGTCAGGCCGCCCGGGCGCTGGACACCTTGCGCGAACGGATGCAGGCCATAAGGTGAGCGCAACTCACGAGCGAGGGGCGCGGGGACATGCAGGGTGCGGGACGCCGGCGGCAGAACACCATCTACCGGGCCGGGGTGCTCGGGCGGCGGCCGGCGGTTCCGACCGACTTCGCCGAGCTGGAACGGCGGGCGCGGAAGGCGACGAGCCGGGCCGGTTGGGCGTACGTCGCGGGCGGCGCCGGCGAGGGCCGCACCATGCGCAACAACCGGGCGGCGTTCGACAGGTGGGCGATCGTGCCGCGGATGCTGCGCGACGTCGCGGACCGGGACATGTCCGTCGACCTGCTCGGCACGACCCTGCAAGCGCCGATCCTGCTCGCGCCGGTCGGCGCCGGTCAGCTCATCGCCGCCGACGCCGACCTGCACACGGCCCGGGCGGCCGCCGCCACCGGTGTTCCCTACATCTTCACCAATCAGGGCGGCACGGCCATGGAGGAGACGGCCGCGGCGATGGGTGAGGCTCCGCGGTGGGTGCAGCTCTACTGGAGTACGGACGAAGCCCTCGTGGACAGCCTGATCCGCAGAGCGGAGGCCGTCGGCGCCGGGGCACTGGTCGTCACCCTCGACACCACGGTGCTGGGCTGGCGGCCACAGGACCTCAACCTGGGCTCGCTGCCGTTCGCGAAGGGCCTGGGGATCGCGCAGTACACGTCCGATCCGCGGTTCCAGGAGCTGGTCGCCGGCCACCGGTCGGACACCAAGCCGGAGATCACCCTCGGCGCCATCCGCTCCCTCATCTCGATCACGCGTAACCACCCCGGGACGTTCTGGGCCAATCTGCGCAGCCCGAAACCCCGCGCCGCCGTCGAGACGTTCCTCGACATCTACTCGAACCCCCGGCTGAGCTGGGACCACATCGCCACCCTGCGATCGCGCACCCGGCTGCCGATCGTGCTCAAGGGCATCCTGCACCCGGACGACGCCCGGCGCGCCTTCGACGAAGGAGTGGACGCCGTCGTGGTGTCCAACCACGGCGGCCGCCAGGTCGACAACGCGATCGCCTCCCTCGACGCGCTGATCGGTGTCCGCGACGCCGTCGGAGGGCAACGGACGATCCTGCTGGACAGCGGTATCCGTACCGGCGCCGATGTCTTCACCGCGATAGCCCTCGGCGCCGACGCGGTGCTGCTGGGCAGGCCGTACATGTACGGCCTCGCCATCGCCGGCCGGCGTGGCGTCGAGGAGGTCGTGGAGAACGTGATCGCCGAGCTGGACCTGACGATGGCCCTGACCGGCGTCAAGAACCTCGCGGAGATCACCCGCGACGTGCTGGTCCCGAACCCGTCATGAGGAGCGTCGCCAGAGGGTCGGCAGGTGCACGGTGACGCCGTCGCGCCGGGCCAGGTCGGTCAGCACGCGGATGGTGACGTCGAGGTCGTCACCGAAGTAGGGCAGCGCCCGCAACGGCTTGCCGAGGGTCCGGAAGAGGTCGTCCCAGTGGGTCAGCACGACCCGGCGAGCGCCGACCGCGGCCACGGTGTGCGCCCAGTAGTCCCGGATGTAGGTTTCCGGCAGCACGCCGAGCCCGCCGACGCCGAGGTAGACGGTGTCGGCGCGGTGGCCGCCGAGCGCGCCCGGCACGAACCCGGCGGTGCCCTGCACGAGCGCGGTCCGTCCGCTCTCGTGGCCGACCAGAATCGACCAGGCTTCGCCGCACCGGTACGCCGTCGCCCGGGCCGGGGGCCGCACCGGAGCGGTGATGACACCCGGATAACGGTCCGGCGGGCAGTGCGCGGACGCCACGAACGTCATCGTGAACGACCCGTACTCCACCGTCTCGCCGGATCTCACCACCCGGATGCGGTCCTCGGGCAGGTCGCCCCCGCGCCCCACGTTGGCGGTGGACTCGCCGCCGACCAGCACCGCACCGGTACGCAACGCGACCGACGGCGCGTCCAGCACATGATCGAAATGCGAGTGCACGGCCGCGACAGCCCGCAGCCGGTCGCCGAGCGCGAGCCGTTCCAGCGCCGCGCCGATGCGCGCCGGGTCCGGCGCCACCCGGCCGAGTAAGACCCGCGGCAGCGAGGGCCGGGAGAAGTAGCCGTCGGTCATCACCGCGTGCTCGTCGTCGGCGAACACGAGCCCGGACACGCCGAGGAACGTGACGCCGAGCTTGCCGGTGGCGGCCGGGAGATCGAGGCGTCCGGCGTACCGGGAGATGTCGGGTCGTCCGAATCTGATCCGCATCCGCTGATTCTCGTCGCCGCCGGAGACGAACGGCGGTCCGGCAGGGCAGGCTGGGGGCATGACGAATCACGTGTACCGACTCAGTGAGATCGTGGGCAGCAGCCCGGACAGTGTCGAGGACGCCATCCGCACCGCCATCGCGAAGGCGTCCCGCACGGTCCGCAACATCGAGTGGTTCGAGACGAAGGAGATCCGCGGCCAGGTCGTGGACGGCGATGTCGCCCACTTCCAGGTGCGCCTGAAGATCGGTTTCAGGGTCGAGGACTGAACGCGGGCGGCCCGCAGTCAGTCAGATCGTGACGACGGGCGCGGTCATCCCGCCACGACCCGGTTGCGGCCGGCTCGTTTCGCCTCGTAGAGCGCCTCGTCGGCGAGCTTCGTGAGCTGCTCCGGGTCGCCGGCGGTCGCGGGCGTGCCGGACGTGACGCCCACGCTGATCGTGACGATGCCGCCGCCGGCCAGCGCGTGCGGTTGCCGGAGCCGGCTCACCGCCCTGCACGCCCGGTCCGCGACGAGCAGCGCGTTCTCCGCGTTGGCGCCGGGCATGACGACGCAGAACTCCTCGCCGCCGTACCGGGTGACCAGGTCGGTCACCCGGACGCTGTCCCGCACCGCCGCCGCGACCAGCCGCAGGCATTCGTCGCCGCCCTGGTGGCCGTAGTGGTCGTTGTACCTCTTGAATTCGTCGATGTCGATCATCGCGACGCCGATCGGTGAACCGGACCGCTGCGAGCGCAGCCACTCCTCGTCCAGGAACGTGGTGAGCTTGCGCCGGTTCGGCAGGCCGGTCAGCGGGTCGGTGACGGTGAGCAGTTCCAGTCGCAGGTTCGCCTCGTTCAGCGCCTCGGTGCGTTCCGCGACCTTGCGTTCCAGCGACGCGTAGACCTGCGCGTTCTCCAGCGAGACGGCGAGCTGCCCGGCGATCAGCGTGACCGCGTCGAGCCGGCCGGCCGAGAAGGCGCGCCGGTTGAGCCGGTTCTCCAGAACCAGCATGGCCCGCGGCTGACCCTGGCTCAGCACCGGGACGACCAGCAGCGAGCAGTGGTCCAGCCCGGCGAAGTACGGATCACGGCCCACCCTGCCGTCCAGGGACACGTCGTCGACGACCATCGGCTCGCGGGTGCGTTCGGCGTACCGGACGGCGCTGAGCGGCAGCAGCCCGCGCTCCGCCGCCTCCTGCAGGGTCAGGCCCGCCGACGGCAGCGTCCACCCGTCCTCCCGGAGCAGCACGTGCACGGCGGTAGCGCCGGTCATCGCCCGCAGCACGTCCTGCACCCGCAGGCGCAGCCGATTCAGGTCGGTCTCCGAGCTGAGCACCCGGCCGGCCTCGAGGACGGCCATCAGGTCGATCACCTCGGTGGAGAGGTTGACGCTGTGCGTACTGCCCAGCGTCGTGCTCCGCGGGGCGGCCGAGCCGGCGAGCGCCGAACCGAGCGCCGGGTAGGCCCGTTTCAGCTCGCGCACCTTGCCGGTGGCGCCCCACCGCGCGTAGGCGTGCATCGACTCGGCGAGCAGCCGGTCGCCGATGTGGTCGAGGCCGTGGCCGAGGTAGAACCGGGCCGCGTACTCGGTGATGACCGCCGAGTGCCAGGACCGGCCGGCCGTGGCGGCGTCCGTCATCGCGGCGTCGAAGGTCTTCGCGGCCGTCGTGAAGTCGCCGAGCATCACCGCCCGGACGGCTTCGACGAACCGTTGCAGGTGCCGGAAGTTGCCGGGCTGGTCGGCGGCGCGGGCGGTGAGGAAGGCGAGACTGCGGTCCAGGTCGGTGACGGCGTCCGGGTCGGTCCGGACGAAGGCGCCCAGCGCGTGGAACACGTGCGCCGGGATGTGGATGTAGGTGCCGGGGATCGACGGCAGCAGCGCCACCGCGTCGCGGCTGTGCCGGATCAGCGCCTCGTCGTCGCGGAAGACCACGGCGGTCAGTGACCGCGACGCCGCATGGAAGGCCTGAGCGGCGTCGTTCCCGGCCAGGCCCGCGACGAACGCCGCCTCGTCGAAGCCGAGCGATCCCGCCGGCGACGTCTCCCCGCGCATGGCCCGCACCAGGCCGCCGGCGGTCACGAACATGGCGGTGTCGGCCTCGGCGCCGATCCGCTCGCCGAACGCCTGCGCGTCCTGCGCCTCCCGGCTGAAGGTCTCCAGGTCGGCGGCGCTGCCGAGCATCTGCGGCACCGACGTGTAATAGGTGTAGAAGGCGTTGCGCACGTCGCCGCCGCGCAGCAGGCCGTCGCGGGCCTCGTGGGCCAGCCGCACCCCGTTCTCGATCGGCTCGAACCACGGCAGGGTGGCGAGCGCGTGCAGGAACTTCGCCTGGGAGGTCTCCGGCTCGTACCCGTGGGCTTCTCCGGTCGCGAGGATGTGGGTGGTGGCCCGGTAGGCGTCCCGGTGCTCGCCGCCGCCGGCGATCGTGACGATGCCGATGTTGCCGAGCACGCCGGTGAGGGACGCGCACGGGCCGTGCTCCGCCCACAGCCGGGCGGCCTCGGCGATCAGCCACGCCATGATCTGCTGGTCGGCGAAGAACGCGGCCGGGGTCAGCCGGTTGATCAGGTGGGAGACGGCGAGCAGCCGGGTGTCGGTCATCTCCGGGCGGCCGGTGGTGTCGCCGGCGGTGGCGAGCCAGCTGTAGAAAGCGGTCATCCCGGCGCTGATCCGCGGCCCGATCGCGTCCGGTCCGGGCGTCGCGATGCCCAGGTCGGCCAGCAGACCGAGGCCGATCGACATGGCCTCGGGCAGCTCGCGGCGGTTCGTCAGCGCGCCGATCTGCTCGGCCACCGGACCCGTCATCCACACCGGGTCCCGGCCCATTGCGGTCAGCTCGGCGAAGACCTCGTCCGCCTCCCGGTAGCGGGCGAGGCCACAGAGGGCGGAGTGCCATTCGCACCGGATTTCGGCGTACAGGGAATCGGCGGGGTCCAGAAGCCGCAGCGCCGCCGCGAGATAGACCTCCCGCGCCGGATGGTTGGCGACGAGCCGGGCCGCGGCAGCGGCGCGAGCGAGGAGCGCAGCCGCAGCCGGTTTCTCACCCGGAAGAGCCTCTCGGGGTACGAGGAGAGCCTCCACTGCGGCGAGGTACTGCGGAGCAGCCGTCATCGCCTGATCGGGTTCGGTCGCGAGCCGCCGTGCCAGCGACAGGCTCAGCCGGGACCGGGCCGGTGGGCCGAGCCGCCCGAACGCTGCCTGCTGCACCCGGTCGTGCCGGAACCGCACGGCAGTCTCGTCGATCACCAGGAGGCCGTCCTCGGCGGCCGGCCGCAGCTCGGCGCCGATGTGCTCACCGGTGTGCCCGGACGCCGTCGCCAGCAGCGTCGGGTTCACCTCACCGCCGAGGCAGGCCATCACCTCGACCAGCTCCCGGGTCGCCGCCGGCAGCGCCTCGATCCGCGCGCCGAGCAGGTCCACGACATCGCCGTTCCCGACGAACCGGCGGACCGCCGCCTCGTCCCAGCGCCAGCGGTCGCCGTCCGGGACCAGCACACCCTCCCGGCGCAGGGCGTTGAGCAGCTCGACCGTGTCGAACGGGTTCCCGCCGGTCCGCTCGGCGAGCACCGCGGCGAGCGGACCGGCCGCCTCCGCCGGTAGCCGCAGCATCTCGGCGACCATCACCACCAGGTCGTCGCCGGCCAGGTTGCGGAGGCGGATCTCGGCGGCGTCCCCGCGCTCACGGCGCAGCCGGGACCGCACCGCCGCGAGCGGATGGGTCTCGTCGACCTCCTCCTCCCGGTACGCGCCGAGCACCAGCAGGCCCGGCAGGTCCCGCTGGTCGAGCACGTCGTCGAGGAACCGGAACGCCGCGCCGGCCGCCCACTGCAGGTCGTCGAGGAAGAAGACGACCGGGCTGGCGCCGCTCGCCACGGTTCGCAGCACCGCCAGCACCGCGGCACGCAGCCTCGCGAAGAGCGCCCGCGGGTCGGCGTCCGGCTCCTCGGGATCCACGCCGAGCAGCGCCTGGAAGGGCGGCATCATCATGGCCGCGAGACCGCTGTCCGGGCCGAGCGCCTCGCGCAGCCGCTGCCGCAGCGTCGCCACCACGTCGTCGGGTTCGGTCAGCAGTTGGCTGCCGAGCAGGTCGAACGCCTCGCGGACGGCGTCGCCGCCGAGATCGTGCCGGAACTGGTCGAACTTGCCGGCCACGAACCGGCCACCGGCCGCGGCGATCGCCGGCCGCAGCGCGTCGACCAGCGCCGTCTTGCCGACGCCGGGCGGCCCGGTGATCAGCGTGAACGTGCTGTTGCCGGCCACCGTCTCGCCGAGCAGCCGGTGCACGGCGGCGACCTGGCTCTCCCGGCCGATCAGCCGGGCCGGCGGGGCGAGCCGCATCGGGAAGTCCCGGGCGCCGAGTTCGACCTCGGCGCCGTCCCGGGTCCGTGCGAGGTCGTAGGCCAGGCCCTCGCCGCTCTGGTAGCGCTGGTCCGGCTCCTTGCGCAGCAGCCGCAGGATGATGTCCGACAGCGCTCGCGGGACCTGCGGGTTCACCTCGGCCGGCGGAACCGGCAGGCGGGCCAGGTGGTCGCTGATCAGATTGAGCGGATCGCGGTCGCGGCCGAACGGGGGAGCGCCGGTGGCCAGCTCGTAGAGGGTGGCACCCAGGGCGTAGAGGTCACTGCGGTGGTCGACCGGCCGCCCGGTGCGCCCGGTCTGTTCCGGGGCCAGATAGGGCAGGGTGCCGGCGAGGCCGTCCTCGGGCACCGGATTCAGATCGTGGACGGCCGGCGTGGAGAGCTCGTAGTCGATGAGGACCGTCTCCGAATCCTCGGTGATCAGGATGTTCGCCGGACTCACATCCCGGTGGATCACGCCGTGCCGGTGCACGTCGGCCAGGAGCAACGCGAGGCCGTGCGCGAGATCCATCAGGGGCGCGGGCGCCCAGGGGGCTTCCACGGCGGCGAGGGTACGGGCGGACGCGTCGACCAGCGTGAGGGAACCCTTCTCCTGTTCCGCCGCGAGCCGAGGGGTGCCCGGCACACCGTCCAGCCGGCGCAGCACCTCGATCTCGTTGCGCAGGCGGTCGGCGGCGCCGGGACCGAGCGGCTGTTTCCGGATCAGCGCCGTGCCGTCCGCCGCGGTCAGGCGGGTCACCCGGGTGCGGTCGCTGTCGTACAGGAGCTCTTCCGGCCTCACGTCCTGCCGATCGGCCGGTCGGGGGCGACGCTGAGCGCCCGGCCCCTCTCATCTTCCCGGGGTGAGGTGCCCGCGCCCGGCGGCCGGAACCATCGGACCATGGCTATCGATACTTTCCTGGTTTATGTCGGTGTCTATCCGACGGTGGCCTCCGCGAAGGCCGACTACGACGTGGTCAAGGAGCTCTACCGCAAGGCGGACCTGATCGACGCCTACGACGCGGCCGTCCTCGAGCGCCGTCCCAACGGCAAGACCGAGATCGTCAAGCAGCACGAGACCCCGACCCGGGCCGGCGCGCTGGCCGGTGGCGGGCTCGGCCTCGCGGTCGGCGTCGTCGTCGCGCTGTTCCCGTTCGCCGCGATCGGCGGCGGGCTGCTCGCCGCGGCCACCGGCGGGGGAGCGGCCCTCGGCGCGCTCGCCGGGCACGCCGCTGCCGGACTCAGCCGGCACGACCTCAAGGAACTCGGCGAATACCTGGACGAGGGCCAGGCCGGCCTGGTCGTCGTCGCGGTCGCCGACATCGGCTCCAAGGTGGAGAAGGCGATGGCGAACGCGGAGAAGACCGCCGTCCGTGAGCTGTCCGCCGATCCGGACGAGGTCGGGAAGGACGTCGCCGCGGTGGCGATCGCCTGATGGGCAGGCCGGGCTGGCGTGAATCACGCGTCACGGTTCAAGGACGCCCGGTCTTCGTACGCCGTGGCCCCGAGGTCGCCGGCTCCACGCCGATCGTGCACGTCCACGGTTTCGCGGTCTCCGGCACCTACCTGCTGCCGACCGCCCGGGCCCTGGCGCACCGGGCCACGACGTACGTCCCCGACCTGCCCGGATACGGCCGCAGCCCGGACTGGGGGCACGCGCTCGGCATCTCCTCGCTGTCCTTCGCGCTCCTCGGCATCCTGGACGCCCTGGAGATCGACCGGGCCGTGCTGGTCGGCAACTCGATGGGCGCCCCGATCTGCCTCGAAGTGGCGCACAGCGCGCCGGAACGGGTGACCGGCATCGTGCTCGCCTCCCCGGCCGGCGGCGCGCACAACCAGCCGTTCCTGCGGGCGGTGGCGCAGCTCTTCCGTGACGTGCCACGGGAGAGCCCGCGGCTGGCCCGGACCGTGCTGCCGGACTATCTGCGCTTCGGCCCGCTGAACGCGACGCAGCTGTTCAGCGAGCTGACCCGGTTCCCCTCGCTGGAACGCATCCTGCGGACCCCGGTGCCCACCCTCGCCGTCCTGGGCACCCGCGATCCGCTCATGCCACCGTTGCGCCGCGTCGAGGAGGTCGGCCGGCTCGCCCCGCCGCATCTGACCGTCGCGGTGATCGAGGGGGCGGCGCACGCCATGAACTTCAGCCATCCCGGCGAGCTGTCCCACCTGATCAGCGCCTGGCTGGACGGCGGCGAGCTGACCGACGACCCGGAGTCACCGGGCACCGCCCGGATCCTCCGCCTCGGAGCGCGAGACCTTCCCTGATCTGGCCCTTCCCTGCTCTGGCCCTTCCTTGAGCTGACCCTTCCTTGATCTGGCCCTTCGCGAGCGAAGCCTTGGGCCCGGCGGTTGCCGCCACCGAGCCCTCGGCCTCGCGCCCCTACCCCGGCCGGTGCCGCCACCGCTCGGCCGGCGCCCCCTCAACGGCCGGCCGGGGCAGGGTGTCAGGGGACGACGCGCCCGGCGCCGTCGCGGATCGGCTCATCGCGCCGCCCGGCCACGCTCGCCTGCCGCGAGCCGTCCTGCCAGGCGGGGACCGCCTCGTGACGCGGTTCGGAGTCCCAGGCGCGGACGGCCTCGTGATAGGAGGCGTTCTGCCAGCCGGGGACGGCCGCCTGGTGCGGGGCGTGATGCCAGGTAGCGGCGGTCCCCGGGCGCGGGTCGTGCTGCCGGGCCGGTGTCGGGCCCGCGCGAAGCTCCTCGCGCCGGGCCTGGACCGCCAGTCGCAGAGCGGGCCACAAGCGCAGCCGGCGGGAGCTGTCGCAGACGGCGAGCAGGCGGGCCAGGCCGTCCCTTTCGTGCGGCGGAACCATGATGATCACCAGGACCACGGGCAGGACTGCCGAGACGAGTTCGACCGTGACGATCACGGCCAGCGCGACCACGGCGACGAGCACGAGAACACCGGTCATGGGAACTCTCCTGTCCTCTTCTGTTGGTCTTGCGAGCAGTCGAGCGCTCAGCGCACCGTCATGAAGGCCGCGACACCGAGCATCGCGAGAGCGATCGACGCCGCCAGGGCGACCAGCGCCGCGGCAGCGATGGCCTGGATCAGAGCGCCGATCGGTGCGAGCGCCTGCTTCAGGAACCGCAGGACGATCACCAGGCAGAGCGCTGCCATGACCAGATAGGTCATGGGCTGCTGCATCAAAGCCGCCGGGGAAGTGAAGAAGGACATGAGATGACCTCCGTTCCGGGTAGCGCGGGATCGCCGCGCATATGCGCCGGTGAGAGTCAGCGACGACGGTGTCGGAGATCGACAGCTATCGGACAGTCACCCGATCCTGACCCTCTGCAATGAATATGCAGCACTATGCAGTGCTTGGCAATCCTCATTCTCATGAGTGAATTTCGGGGTGGTCTTCCCGTCACGCGCCGTAGACGTCTGACCCATCGTTCAGTTTCGGTGAGTGACAACTGGCTGAAGTGGGGACTTGTGCGTCGCCTCAGGTGTGGTTAGGTGGAGGGGGGAAGCCGAATATTCCAACATCGGCCGTAGGGTGTACCGTCTCCCTGTGAATCACGACATTAAGGGCGTCACGGGCGCCGCCCTCGGCGAGCAGACCACAACATTGACGATCGTCAATTCTTTATGTGGGACGGGCAGCTGCCCGACCGTCTACAAGACCGATCGCGGCACCCTGGTCGTCCAGGGCTATGCGCTCACGCCGGAGAACGCGGGCATCTCGGTGCCGGCCGGCGAGCAGTTGGTGGAAATCCCGGCGGATCTCCTGGCTGCGGCTATGCAGGCGGGCGAATAAGCTGGAGTCCAGGCGTACGGAGGGGGGCGAGAGCACGTGACCGACTCGCCCACCGCCGACCGTCCGGTCGAGCCGGTCGAGCCGGTCGGCGTGATCTTGCAACGCTGGCGCAAGCGCCGGAGGCTGACCGGTCAGCAGCTCGGTGACCGCGTCGGGATGAGCCAGGCCAAGATTTCGCGCCTGGAGAACGGGCATGTCTCGGTCGAGCCCGGTGATGTCCGCCTCCTCGTCGAAGCGCTCGATGTGCCACGCGCCGAGGCCGAGCGTCTCGTCGAGTTGGCCGAGCACGCCGATGATCGGCTTCTGGAGTGGGTTCCCGCCGGTGCCGATCAGGCGACCCGTCAGCGCGAGTTCGGCCGCGCGGAGGCTGTCGCCCGGGAAATCCGGATCATGCAGCCGGCGGTCCTGCCCGGTCTGCTGCAGACGAGTGAGTACGCCCGCGCGATCCTGTCCGCCAACATGGACGACGATTCGGCCGTCAGTGAGGCGGTCAACGCCCGGATCCAGCGCAACCAGATTCTGCACTCGGGCGAGCGCGAGTTCCGCTTCCTGATCACTGAGCAGGTCCTGCGCAATCAGGTGTGCCGACCGGCCGAGATGATCTCGCAGATCTACCGCATGCGTGAGGTGGCGGCGTTCCCGAACGTTCGCATCGGCATCATCACCGATGACGTCGACCTGCCGATCGCGCCCTACCACGGTTTCTACGTCGCCGACGACCGCTGGGTCAGCGTCGATCTGTTCACGACGACGCTCCGGTCCGCCGGTCGTCAGACCCTGCGTGAGTTCCGCCGCGTCTTCGACCGATTGGAGGCCGTTGCGGTGACCGATATTGATGATCTTCTTAGTCATTACCTGGCGCGGTACGCGAGGATGCTGGTGCCGAACCAGGCGGCGCGGTAACGCCTACGCGCTTGTCGCCAGCGGTCGCCTTTCCTACCGTGAAGTGATGACGACGAACCGTGACGACCATCTGGTCGCATTACCCGGGCCGCCGGCCACCCCGGAACCCGGCCCGCGAGTCGTGGCTTCCCTCTGCGGCACGGGCACCTGCCCGACCGTCTACAGCACCGACCGTGACACGGTGCTGGTGCAGGGATACGCGGTCTCCGAAGTGGACGCCCCTGACGGCGAACTCGTCGTGGAGATCCCGCGAGAGGTGCTGCTTCAGGCTGCTGCCCGCCTGATCGAGGAGCGGGGCGCCTGATCTTCTGACCGTCCGCTCCCGCCCGACGATGTGCGGCTGAACTCCCTGGTGGCAGCTCATCGCCGGCATGCCGCCAGGCCGTGTTGTGTTCAGAATCGGTCGCCGTGAGGGCCGAAGAGGTGCAGGATCTCGGCCGGCCGGTCGTCTGCCGGGCCGAACCAGTGCGGCTCGCTCGCGTCGAAGTCGGCTGTCTCGCCCGGGCTCATCACGCGCTCGGAGCCGCCGAGCAGCAGCCGCACGCTCCCGGCCAGCACATAGAACCAGGCATGTCCGTGATGGGTGACCTGCACCGGTTCGCCGCGGCTCGGGCCGAGGATCTGCTTGAAGACCTGCAACCTTCCCGGGTACGTCGTGAGCGGCACCACCACGGCGTCCAGCCGAGTCCTGGTGTCCGCGCGATGCGGGGTGAGATGCGCCCTCGGGTCCCCGGTCGGGGGAGCGCCGATCAGGTGATCCAGTGCCATCCGGTGCGCCTGGGCCAGCGGGATCAGCAGGTCGAGGGTGGGCCGGCGCTTGCCGGACTCCAGCCGTGACAGTGTGCTGACTGACAGGCCGGTCGACTCCGCGAGATCCTCTAGTCGCAGGCCGCGTTCCTGCCGGATGCGGCGCAGACGCGGGCCGATGCCGTCGAGGAGCGCAGCCAGTGAAGGATCCATCAGGCCAGTTTGCGGTCTTCGCAAGTTCGCTGGCCCGCCGGGGCGCCGTCACGTGACGATCCCCGCCATGGAGAAAACCCGCCCCTGGCTGATCCTCGCGATCTGCGCCGCGAGCATCTTCCTCGTCGGCATGGACAGCACCGTCGTCAACATCGCCCTGCCGTCGATCGGGAACGACCTCGGCCTCGACATCAGCGAACTGCAGTGGGTCGTCGACGCGTACACCCTGGTCCTCGCCAGCCTTCTGATCACCTCCGGTGCGCTGGCCGACCGGCTCGGCCGGCGCCGGGTGTTCCGGATCGGGCTGGTGCTGTTCGCGGCGGGCTCGGCGGCCTGCGCCCTCGCCCCGACCGCAGGGACGCTCGTGGCGGCGCGCGTCCTGCAGGGCACGGGCGGTTCGATGCTGAGCCCGGTAGCGCTCGCCATCGTGGTCAGCGCGATCACCGACGCCCGGCAGCGAGCGCAGGCGATCGGCGTGTGGGCGTCCGTCTTCGGCCTGAGCATGGCGGCCGGACCGGTGGTCGGCGGGCTGCTCACCGGCGGGCTGGGCTGGCGCACCGTGTTCTGGGCCAACCTGCCGATCATCGCGGTGGTGCTCGTCCTGACCGCCGTCTACGTCCCGGAGTCCCGGTCGCCGAAGCCCCGCCAGCTGGACGTCGTCGGACAGCTGCTGCTCATCGTGGTGATCGCCTCGATGGTGGCGGCGCTGATCGAGGACCCGCTGTTCTGGTGGATGACGATCGTGGCGCTGGCCGCTTTCGTGGCAGTGGAGCGACGGCAGCGCACGCCGCTGATGGACCTCTCGCTCTTCCGCCGGCCGGCCTTCGTCGCCGCCATCGGTAGCGCGGTGCTGGTCTTCGTGGCGTTCAGCGTGACCCTGCTGCTCGGCAGCATGTATGCCCAGCAGGTACGCGGCCTGACCCCGCTGCAGGCGGGACTGACCACGCTGCCGATGGCGATCGGGGCGATCGTCTGCCCGCCGATCGCCGGGTACCTGACCGGGCGGATCGGTCCCCGGCTCCCGCTGCGGATCGCCGGCGCCTGCACGACGGCCGGCGGCCTGATGCTGCTCGGGCTCGACGAGCGGACCGGGATCGGGGTGCTGCTCAGCGCCTACCTGCTGCTCGGCGCCGGCCTGGGACTGGCGAACGCGCCGATCACCAACACGGCCGTGAGCGGGCTGCCGCCGGAGCGCACCGGGCTGGCGACCGGCATCGCGTCGACCGCCCGGCAGGTGGGCACGGCGATCGGGGTGGCCCTGGCCGGCAGCGTCATCGGACCGGACGCGGTGGTCGGCGCGACGTGGCCGGGGTGGGCGCTGGTCGCCGGGTGCGGGCTGGTGGTGGCCGCCGTCAGCGGGTGGAGCCGGTCAGGAAGCGCAGTCCGCGTCTGAGGTACGTCCTCGGGTCGGTGTCCGGTGCTTCGCCCACGGCGGGTACAGCGCCGGCCGAACCCGGCGAGCGGCCAGCCCATCGACGTGTCGATTCACCGCTGTTCGGCCGGGCACTGCGGAGCCCCGAAGACGCGCAGGCCGTCGATGGTCGGACGAGCAGTCAACCGCGGCTCCGGTGGCGGCGGACGGCGTCGCGGTTGGCGCATCGGGGGGAGCAGTAGCGCCGGCGGCCGGTCCGCGAGGTGTCGGCGAAGACGCGGGCGCATTCGGTGACGGTGCAGCGTCGCAGGCGGTGGATGCCCCGGCCGGCCAGGTGCAGGGCGGTTCCCACGGCGATCAGCGAGTCGAGCACGGCGCCGAGGGGCCGGTCGTCGTCACGGTAGTGCAGGTGCCAGCCGCCGGCGTGATCGGTGAGGCGGGGGTAGGCGGCAGCGGCGGCGAGCATCCCGTTCAGGAGGCGGGCGCGCTCGTGATCGTCCGGCGCGTCCACGACGGCCTCCCATCTCGCCAGCGTCGCCGTCAGCTGATCGAGATCGGACTCCGACACCGGCATCTCCAGCACCAGGCCGGCGGCGCGGCAGCGCGCGGCCAGCTCGTCGGCGGTGGCGGGACGGTCGTTCACCAGATCGGCTGCGAGGTTCACGGCATCCGCGCCGTAAGGGTTGAGATGCATAAGACCATTACAGCAGGCTGGCGTCATGGATCGATACCGGTGGGTGGTTCTCGGGGTGGCGACGTTCACCCAGGCGGCCGCGGCGTTCTTCGTGCAGGGGCTGGGCGCGCTGAGTGTGCCGTTGCAGCGGGACCTGGGGATCGGCGCGGCTCAGCTGGGAGCGCTGGTGTCGGCCGCGCAGCTGGTTCCGCTGGCCGGGTTGCTGGTGGCGGGGATGCTGCTGGACCGGTACGACGAACGCTGGGTGGTCGGCGCCGGCACCGCACTCGCCGGGGCCGCCCTCCTCGCGGGCACGCTGGCCCCGGGCTATCCGGCTCTGCTGGTCGTGCTGCTCGTGGTCGGCGCCGGGTACAGCACGGTCCAGCCGGGTGGCAGCAAGTCGGTGGCCTCGTGGTTCGACACTTCGCAGCGCGGCATGGCGATGGGGATCCGGCAGGCCGGGCTGCCGCTGGGCGCGGTGCTGGCCGCCGCCGTGCTGCCGCTGGTGGCGGCCGCTCACGGATGGCGGGCGGCGATCTTCGTGGGCGGTGTGGTGGCGTCGGCGGGCGCTGCCGTGTTCATGACGTTCTCCCGGAGGCCGCCGGTCCGTCCTGTCGTGCAGGCCACCATGACCGCCGGACGATCCGCGACCGCCACCGAACCGCGGGACCGCGGTGGCGAGCCGATGGCCGGCGCTGCGGCCGTCATCGATGAGGGGCGAGCGGCCGGTGATCTGGCGGCGCTCCGGCGGGCGATGGTGAGTGGAGGCTGCCTGGTCGTCGTTCACAGCGCGGTGGGGCTTCTGTGTGTGCTGCATCTGCATCAGACGGCGGGCATGACCGCGGGGGCGGCTGCCGCGGCGCTGGTGGTGGTGCAGTTCGCGGGGGCGGCGGGAAGGGTTCTGCTCGCTGCCTGGAGTGATCGGCTGCGGTCGCGGGAGACGGCGGTCCGAGTGAGTCTGCTGGCGGTTCTGGCCGGACTCGTGCTGCTGGTCACGCCGCTCGGCAGCCGGCCCGGAGCAGCTTGCCTGATCCTCGGATGGCTGGGGTTCTTCGGGATCGGGTGGTACGGGCCGTGGATCGCCACGGTGGCGGAGGCGGCGCCGGCAGGGCGTGCCGGGTCGACGCTCGGGCTCGTCATGACGGTGAATCAGGTGGCGGTGGTGGTCTCGCCGCCGGTGCTGGGCTTCCTGCGTGATCAGACCGGGAGCTTCACGGCGTCCTGGCTGCTTCCGGCCGCCGCGGCAGCCACGGCGCTGGCTCTCACGAGGCCGGGAACGGGTTCGGCAGCGGCGCGGTCCTGGGATGACAAATCCGGAGATATCCGGGTGGGATCGACGCCGAATCCCTAGCATGAGGCCGTGCTGACCCGTGGTGTCCTCGTACCGATGGTGACCGCTGCGATCCTGGGTGGCTGGGAGACCTCGGCGGCCGCCGTCCCGGGGCCGCCGCCGCTGCTGCAAGGGTGGATCGTCACCGAACGCAACCCCAGCCGGTGCCTGACCGGTGGGCCGGTGGGGACGGTGCTGACCACGGCGCCGTGCCGGCAGGGGGACGACGTGCAGGACTTCTACCAGACCAGCGAGGGGCACTTCACCAACGACGGCAACTGTGTCGAGCCCGACGGGGTGGCGCTGCGGGTCGCGAAGTGCACGTACACCGATGACCAGGAGTGGTGGTTCACCGGCACGCTGCGGGCCGGCGAGAACGGCAAGTGCGTCACCGAGACCGCGATCGACCGGGCCGGGGTGGGCACGGTGCGGCTGCGCACCTGCAGCGACAAGGCGAACCGCAAGTGGCGCAACCACACCCCTTGGTGACCGGTCATGTCCGCCGGCTGACGGCGAGATGCCGCTGAATTTCGGAACGCGCGATGATCACGCCGACGGGTATGGGGAAGCCGCCAGTAGGTGGGCCAGGTGGGCGGCGTTGGCGGCGAGGGTCTTCGTGGCGGCGCCGGTGGTGTCCGGCTTCGGGCCGGCGTCCTTGTAGTCCAGACCGCCCATGGCCTCGCCCACCCAGTACGTCGAGGCGGCCCCGGCGATCGTGAACCCCACGTCGTTCAACCCCTGCAGCACTTCGGCGGTCACATGGTGGGCGCCGTCCTCGTTGCCGACGACCGCCACCGCCGCGACCTTGCCGAACACCTTGGAGATGTCCGCGTCGAGGCGTTCGAGGACCATCTTGCACACACTGGACGGCTGACCCATCCAGATCGGCGTCGCGATGATCAGGATCTGCGCGTCCATGATCTTCGCGCGGATCGCCGGCCACTCGTCGCCGTCGCCCTCGTCCACCGAGACGCCGAAGCGGACGTCGTGGTCGACGACCCGGATCACCTCACCGTCGACGTCGTGGTCGGCGAGGGCGGTGAGGACCTCGCGTCCGAGCAGCTCGGCACTGGATTCGGCGGGGGACTTCTTCAGGGTGCACCCGAGCACCACAGCGCGCAGCGTCGTCATGACGAGACGCTTACCCGGCCGCACCACCTTCACTCCGGAAAGATCTTGCTGTTAGGTTGTTGCACATCTTTGGCAACAGCATGGAGGCAGCAGAAGTGGTCAGCGAGGTGCTGAACAAGCAGCGACAGCACACCGCCACCTGGATCATCACGCTGTCCGCCGCCTTGAGCCTCACCACCCTGGTCGCCGTCGGCACCGGTGCCATCGGCATCAGCCCGGCCACCGTCGCGCGGATCATCGCCCACCAGCTCTTCGCCGTCGGCGACGTCACCTGGACGCCGCCCGAGGAGGCGATCGTCTGGCAGGTACGCCTGCCGCGCGTCCTGCTCGGCATCCTGGTCGGCGCGGGACTGGCGGTCTGCGGCGTGGCACTGCAGGCGATGGTCCGCAACGTGCTGGCCGACCCGTACCTGCTCGGCATCAACTCGGGCGCCTCCAGCGGCGCCGCCGCGGCGATCCTCTTCGGAGCCGGCGCGGGATTCGGGCAGTACGCGCTGTCGACGAGCGCCTTCGCCGGCGCGATGGCGGCGTCACTGGCGGTCTTCCTGATCGCTCGCAGCGGTGGCCGCGTCACCTCGATCCGCCTGCTGCTGGCCGGCGTCGCCGTCGGATACGCCCTCTACGCCACCACCAGCTTCCTGATCTTCGCGTCCGGGAGTGCCGAAGGCGCCCGTTCGGTGATGTTCTGGCTGCTCGGCTCGCTCGGCCTGGCCCGCTGGGACGCGCTGCTCGCGGTGGCCGCCGTGGTGATCGGCGGGACCATCGCCTACCTGACGATCACCGGGCGCAGCCTCGACGCGCTGAGCGTCGGCGACGAGACGGCGCACACGCTCGGCATCTCCCCGGATCGGCTCAGGCTGCGGCTCCTCGTCGTGGTGTCCCTCTGCGTCGGGGTGCTGGTATCCGCCTCCGGCAGCATCGGGTTCGTCGGTCTCGTCGTACCCCATCTCGCTCGTCGCCTCGTCGGCGCCCCGCACGTCCGCGTGGTCCCGGTGGCCGCGCTGCTCGGCGCGATCCTGCTGGTCTGGGCCGACGTGATCGCCCGTGTCCTGCTCGCGCCGCAGGAGATCCCGATCGGCATCATCACCGCGCTGGTCGGCACCCCGTTCTTGCTGGTCCTCATCCGACGCCTGCACGCCTGAAAGGCCCATCAATGCGGATATTTCCGGTTCTCCTGGCGGCCACCCTTCTCGGCGGCTGCGGTCTCGCCGGCGAGGAATCCCCCGCAAGCTCCACGATCTCCGTCGAGAACTGCGGCACCGAGGTCACCTTCGACAAGAGTCCACAACGAGTGGTGATGCTCAAGAGCGCTGCCGTCCCCTACCTGCACGCTCTCGGCGTCATGGATCGCGTCACCGCACGCGCCGGCCAGTATCCGAAGGACTACTACGACAGCGCGACCCAGGCCGAACTCGACCGGATCCCGCTGCTCACCGACAAGACCGACACGAGCGGCCACCTCCAGATCTCCAAGGAGGTGGTGATCAGCCAGCAGCCCGATCTCGTCCTCGGCGAGGTCGACAACCTGTCCCGCGACACCCTCGCCGCCGTGGACATCCCGCTGCTGGAGGAGCCCGCTCTCTGCGCGAACGCCACCGGCAAGCCGTCCTTCGACGACATCTACCGCCAGATGGAGAGTTACGGCACGGTGTTCGGGCGCGAGGCCGAGGCCACGACAGCGGTTGCCGCGCTCCGAGCCCGGATGGCGGACATGCAAAGGCCTTCGACGGTACGGACGGCAGCCGTGCTTTATCCCACCGTCGGAGGAGGCGTCACTTACGCCTACGGGTCCGGCAGCATGGCTCAGCCGCAACTCGAGGCGGCCGGGTTCACGAACGTCTTCGCCGGCAGCGCGGAACGAGTATTCGAGGTGACCCTCGAGGAACTGCTGGGCCGGAACCCGGATGTGCTGATCCTGCTCCACAGCGACGGTGACCCGGAGAAGGTCGAGCAGGCGATCACCGGTCTGCCGGGAGCGCAGAAGCTCAAGGCGGTCGCGAACGGCGACCTGATGCCGCAGCTGTTCAACTTCACCGAGCCGCCGTCCCCGCTCGCCGTCGACGGTCTGGAGAGGATCGTCGCGCGGTTCGGGGCGCCCGCATGATCGAAACGCGGGGCGTCTCCTGGCACTACGGCGCCAACCCGGTCATCGACGGCGTGAGTGTGACGGCCCGCCCCGGCCGCGTCCTGGGGCTGATCGGCCCGAACGGCAGCGGCAAGACCACCCTGCTGCGGCTGCTCTACGGCGCGCTGCGCACGCCATCCGGCTCGGTGACCGTGGACGGCGACGCGCTGACCGCGCTCTCGCCGCGCGAGTCGGCCCGGCGGATGGCCGTCGTCGTGCAGGAGACCGGCGGCGAGACCGCGCTGACCGTGGCCGAGATGGTGCTGCTCGGCCGGGGACCGCATCTGTCGGCGTTCCAGCGGACCGGCGCCGCCGATCACGAGGTGGCGGCCCGCTCCCTGGCCCGGGTCGGCGCCACGCACCTGGCGGGACGGCCGTTCGCCGGGCTGTCCGGCGGGGAACGCCAGCGTGTCCTGATCGCCCGCGCCCTCTGCCAGGAGGCCACTCACCTGCTGCTCGACGAGCCGACGAACCACCTGGACATCCGCTACCAGCACGAGATCCTCGGACTCGTCCGCGGCCTCGGCACCTGCTCGGTGGTCGTCCTGCACGACCTGAACCTGGCCGCCCGCTACTGCGATGATCTGGTGCTGCTGGGTTCCGGCGGGGTCGTCGCCGCAGGTGAGGCCTCCGACGTACTGAATCCGGGGATCCTCGAACCGGTCTATGGGATCGGCATCCGCCGGCTGGAGATCGAGGGCTCGCTGCATCTGCTGTTCGAACCGCTGCTGGAGGAGATCACCACATGACCGCGCAGGACCGTATCAACGACTACTGGACGGGCCGTGCGCCGGCCTATGACGCGTATCAGCAGCGGCCGGAGCGGGTCGAGGCCGACACCGCCGCGTGGGCGGAGATCTGGGAAAAGGCTCTTCCGGCGGCGCCGATCGACGTGCTCGATGTGGGTACGGGCAGCGGTCACGTGGCGATGACCATCGCCGGACTCGGCCACCGCGTGACCGGAATCGATCTGTCGCAAGGGATGCTGGCCGCGGCCCGCAAGCACGCTGCTCTCGCCGGCGACGCTCCCGATTTCCGGCTCGGTGACGCCGTCGCGCCGGACTTTCCGGACGGCAGCTTCGACGCGATCGTGGGCCGCTACGTGATGTGGACGCTGCGCGAGCCGGCCACCGCCGTGGCGAACTGGAAGCGCGTGCTGCGCCCCGGTGGCCTGGTCGTCATGGTGGACAGCGCTTGGTTCCCGGACGGTCTCGACGACGAGACGCAGCCCGGCGTCACCGCCTTCTACGACGCCGAGGTGCGCTCGCTGCTGCCCCTCGCGGCCGCCAAGTCGATCGACGAGACGGCCCTGGCACTCGCGAACGCCGGCCTGTCGGACGTCACCGTCACCCCGCTCACCACGATCTTCGAGCTGGACCAGCGGTATGGGGTCTCGCCGGGGCATGAGGTCCAGATGCAGTTTCTGATCAGCGCCCGGGTCTAGCCCTCCGGCAGTGGCGTCATCGGCGCAGTTCCCGTGGTGCCGAAGTATTTTGTTAACGGGCGATCACCCATAGATTGATGGGCGCACGGCACCGACTTCTCCACCGAAGTAGGAGGACGCCTCGTGACCCCTGATCAGATTCAGACTCTTCGCCTGCTCTGCGACACCATCGTCCCGCCTCTCGAACGGCCCGGCGACACCGACGGATTCTGGGCGCGCCGGGCCACCGACGTCGGCGCCGACCAGGGTGTGCTCGCCATGATCTCGGGGATGCCACCCGAGCAGCAGGCCGGGATCGCCGCCCTGTTCGACGCGCTCGCCGCGAACGGATTCCACGACGCGCCCGGGCCGGTGCTCGCGGCGATCACCCAGGCCTCGCCCGAGGCCGCCGCCGGGATCGGCGCGCTGACCAGCGTGATCCTGCTCGTCACCTACGGGATCACCGACGCGAGCGGGCACAACCCGTTCTGGACGACGATCGGCTATCCCGGCCCGGTCGACCCCGGCGCGCCCGCCGCGGAACCGGAGATCACGCCGCTGCGGCCGGACGGCGACGTCGAGCTGGAGGCCGACGCCGTCGTGATCGGCTCCGGCGCCGGCGGTGGACTGATCGCCGGGCGGCTCGCCGCGAGCGGCAAACGCGTGATCATCGTGGAGGCCGGCCGCTACAGCACCGAGGCCGATTTCGATCAACTGGAGCTGGCCGCGTACCAGCGCTCCTACTGGCGAGGCGGCCCCACCCCGACCGGCGACGGCAACATCACGCTGATGGCCGGCGCCGGACTCGGCGGTGGAACGGTCATCAACTGGACGAACTGCATCCGCACGAAGGATCACGTCCGGCAGCAGTGGGCCGACGAGCACGGCCTCACCGACGTGGCGACGCCCGAGTTCGACAAGCACCTCGACGCGGTGTGGCGGGAGATGTCGGTAAACGATCGCTGCTCCGAGTTCAACAAGATCCATGAGGCGATGCAGCGTGGCGCCGAGAAACTGGGCTGGTCGTTCGCCACCGTCCACCGCAACTGGGACGAGAAGCGGCACGACGCGGCGATCGCCGGTCATCTCGGGTTCGGAGACCGCTCGGGGGCGAAGCAGTCGACGCTCAAGGTCTACATCGAGCCGGCGGTCCGCGATCATGGAGCGCAAGTGATCGACAATTGCCGTGTCGACCGGATTCTGACGGAGAACGGCCGCGCCACGGGAATCATCGGGACTGCCGGAAGCGCCGCCGTCATCGTCCGCGCCCCCATCGTCGTCCTCGCCGCCGGCGCCCTCGAATCGCCGGGTGTGCTCTTACGGTCAGGCATCGGCGGCCCGGCAGTCGGCGACTACCTCAGGCTGCATCCCTGCACGGTCACGATGGGCGACTACGGCACCGACATGCGCGGCTGGTGGGGCGCCCCGCAGGCCGGCCTGATCAACGAGTTCGCCGCGGTCGAGGACGGCTACGGCTTCCTGATGGAGAGCGTGCAGTACACCACCGCCCTGGCCGCCGGCTCGATCCCGTTCATCTCCCCGGAGCAGCACAAGGAGGCGATGGCGACGTTCCGCAACAACGGCTCCTACATCGGCCTGATCCGGGACCGCGGCCACGGCCGGGTGACGCTCGACGAGTCCGGCAACACGGTGGCGTTCTACGAGCTCACCGACGAACTCGACGTCCGCAACGCCCGGCGCGCCATCGAGGCGGAGATCCGGTTGCACCACGCGGCGGGCGCTCGCCGCATCCAGCTGTTCGCGCACGGTCTGGCCGCCTGGGAGCAGGGTGACGACCTGGAGGACTACATCGCCCGGGCCACGTCGGTGCCGCTGCGAGCCGGCGGCGCCACCCTGTTCGCCGCCCACCAGATGGGCAGCTGCCGGATGGGCGCCGACCCCGCCACCAGCGTCGCCGATCCGCGCGGCGAGCTGCACGACACCCCCGGCGTCTGGATCGGCGACGCCTCGGCCTTCCCCACCCCGTCCGGCACCAACCCGATGATCACCGTGATGGCGCTGGCGTCGAGGACCGCGGAGAACATCCTCGGGGCCTGAGCCTCATCCGGACTGCCCGGCCGCCCACGGCCGGGCAGTTCCTCGGCCCAGCGGACACGTTCCGACCGCTATTCCGGCAAATCTGGGTTCATGACTCTTGACCGCTCGGGATCCCGGATCGACCACCTCAACGTCGCCGTGCCCGATCTCGCCGCCGCCGTCGCGTTCTACGAGCCGGTGCTGGCCGCCATCGGCATCACGAAGATGCTGGAGATCCCGCCGGACGCGACGCCGAACCAGCCGGCAGCCATGACCGGCTTCGGTCTGGCGGACGTCAAGCCGTACTTCTGGCTGATCGACGGCGGGACCGTCGGCACGAACATGCATCTGGCCTTCACCGTCGACAGCCGCGACGACGTGGCGACCTTCTACCGAGCCGCCCTGGCGGCCGGCGCGACCCCTCTGCTGGAACCCGCGCTCCATCCGGAGTACCACGACGACTACTACGGCGCCTTCGTGACGGATCCGCACGGCATCAATCTCGAGGCGGTCTGTCATCGCGCACGGGAAGCCGGGTAGTTCTGCGTTACTTCTGCCTGGTGAAGGCCCGCCCGAGCGGCTGGAATGGGAGTGCAAGGAAGTTTCCATCACGGGAGAAGGCACTACATGAAGCCCACGATCGTCCTCGTCCACGGCGCGTTCGCCGAGTCGGCCGGCTGGAACGGGGTCATTCAGCAGCTGACCGCCGAGGGCTACCCGGTGATCGCGGCGCCGAACCCGCTGCGCAGCGTCTCCGGTGACGCGGCCGGCGTGTCGGCGCTGGTGTCCACGATCGACGGCCCGGTCGTGCTGGTCGGTCACTCGTACGGCGGCGCGGTCATCTCGAACGCCGCGACCGGGCACGACAACGTGAAGGCGCTGGTCTTCGTCGCGGCGTTCGCGCCGGAGGCGGGGGAGAGCATCGGGTTCCTGTCCGGCAAGTTCCCGGGCAGCACGCTCGGTGAGACGCTGCGGGAGGTGCCGCTCGCGGACGGCAGCGTCGACCTGTTCATCCGGCCGGAGAAGTTCCACCACCAGTTCATCGCGGACGTGCCGGCTGACGTGGCCGCGCTGGCCGCCGCCACGCAACGCCCGCTGAACACGACGGCGCTCAACGAGGGTTCCGGCGAGCCGGCCTGGAAGAACCTGCCGTCCTGGTTCGTCTATCCGGAGCTCGACCTCAACATCCCGCTGGCGGCGCACCGGTTCATGGCCGAGCGGGCCGGCGCGCGGACGACGGTGGAGCTGCCGGGCGCGTCGCACGCGATCCCGGCGTCGGAGCCGGCGGCGGTCGCCGAGACGATCCTGCGGGCGGCGCGTTCCATCGCCTGAGGTACGGGGGGAAGGGCCGGGGTGGCGACTGCCGCCCCGGCCCGTCACATCGTCAGCGAGCCGCGGCCAGCGCGTCCGCCTTGATCTTCGCGGCCTTCCGGATGTCGGCCGCACTGACCGACGCCACCGAGCCGAACAGCGACACCGCCTGGTAGTACGTCCAGGCCAGACTGGTGCACGCCGGCCGGACCACCGACGAGTACGTCGCGCACTTCCGCTTGAGATCCTCGTAGAACGCCGAGTCGACGCGGCTCTTGTTCGCCGCGAACGTGCCGATCGCCTTGTGGTTGCGGTACCCGAAGTCGTGCCGGTGGCAGGACAGCTTGAAGTCGAATCCCAGGGGATTGTCCGGGCTGGACGAGCAGTAGTCGGTGCTCCAGTCGAACCCGTACGCGGACCATGCTCCTTGGTTCTGCCGGGCCGCGTTCCAGGCGTTGTAGCTGGAAGCGCTGGTCTGCGTGAAGGACGACAGGACGGCTGCCTTCTCGGCCGCGGTCACGGCGTAGGCGGGGGCGGCCAGGCCGAGCACACCGAGGACGGCGGCGAGCAGGATGGCCAGACAGAGACGGACAGAGCTCATGAGGGCTCCTTACGGACGGCCCGCCGGTGGCGGCGGGCGCGAACGGTGGACGCCCAGGCCCGCCGAAGTTACTCGCCGGTCACCTGAACGCTCCCTCAGTCTGCGTGCTCTCCGGGACCCCCAAGGCATCAACGCATGACGATTTAATGATCGGCGCGGAAACGGACGGGAGGATCAGCCGGTGCGGCCGATGATGGTGGCGCCGTACGTGCCGGTGCCGGTGCCGAAGCGCGGCTGATGCGTCGGCACCAGCGTCTTCGTGAAGTAGCCGTAGATGCAGCCGCTCGCCACGTCGCACAGGATCTTGACCAGGGCGTCCAGCAGATTGCCGCTCAGGATGCTGCTCACGCCGCCGAAGAGGCCGCCCAGCAGCCCGGAGAAGCCGGTGATCTGGAGCGGTGCGAAGCCGACGATGTGGTACTGCGGCGCGATGCTGAGCAGCTCCTGCTTGATCGTGTCGAAGATCGGTACGAGGACCGGCTGTTTCGACGCGATCAGACTCTGCATCCGGGCCGTGCACTTGTTGGTGCCGCCGATGGTGAGGCCGCCGAGCAGGAACGACCGGGGATAGTCGCCGACCTTGAGGTCGATCTCGCAGTTGGCGTCCGGCATGACCGGGTTCCAGATGTCGTTGCCCTGCAACCAGGCGTATCCCCGCGGCGACGCGTCGAGGGCGGTGCAGGTCGGGAGCGGGATGCCGAGGATCTGTGCCGGCAGGACCGCGGCGATCGGTTCGTCCTGGCCCGGTTTCGCCGCCGTCATGCCCAGCATCGGGAAGAGGCCGAGCGCGCCGACCAGGTTGTCGAGAGGTCCGTAGTACGTCGTCCCGTTCTTCGTCATCCGCTTCCAGTCACAGAGCGAGATGCCCAGAGCGAGGACTTTTCGTACGGCCGGAGGCCCCCAGGCGACCCGTGCACAAGCGCCCACGGACTTGCCGGTGAACGTGCCGCCGGTCGCTGCCCTGGCGAACGCCGGAGGAAGGATCGTGCCGGTGGGCGTCAGGGTGGTGGTGCGCACCTCGACCCAGGTTCCGGCGGACTCGCCGGCGGCCGGTGCCGGCACCGGCGGGCAGGCGGCAGTGGTCTTCCAGGCCGGGCACGGCGTCGTGAAGCTGAAGCAGATCTGCGCGTCGGCGAGGCCGTCCTTCGCGTTCTTCTTCGCGTAGTCGACCGCCACCGGTGTCTGGTCGGCGATCGTGCACTTGGCCGGGGTGGCGACGCAGTTCAGCGCGATCTTCATGGAGGCCGCGTCGGCGCCGCTGATCAGTTGCTCGCGTTCGTGCCAGGCCATGCCGACGTCGATGACGATGGCGCCCATGCCGAAGATGACGGCGTTGCTGAGGAACAGCGCGACGATCAGCATGACGGCGCCGTGGTCGGAGTCGCGGGCGGCCTTCCATTCACGGTGTCGCCGGCGCAGTCGCCCGAACACGATGCAAACCCCCCGATTCGCGTCTGAACGGGGTCAGATTAGCGCGAAACGGCAGGTTCCAGGTCGTACCGAAGGAATCAGGCGTCTTCCCGGAATTCGTTCGTCGCCGGCCGATCGCGCAGCTCGACGCGGCGGATCTTGCCGGAGATGGTCTTGGGGAGCTCGGCGAACTCCAGGCGGCGGATGCGCTTGTAAGGGGCGAGGTTCTCGCGGCAGTGGCGCAGGATCGCCTGCGCGGTCTCGTTCGTCGGCTGCCAGCCTTCGGCCAGGACCACGAAGGCTTTCGGTACGGCGAGCCGCACCGGGTCGGGGGCGGGAACCACCGCGGCCTCGGCCACCGCTTCGTGTTCGAGCAGCACGCTCTCCAGTTCGAACGGGGAGATGCGGTAGTCGGAGGCCTTGAAGACGTCGTCGGTGCGTCCCACATAGGTGATGTAGCCGTCCGCATCGCGGGACCCGATGTCGCCGGTGTGGTAATAGCCGCCGGCCATCGCCTCGGCGTTGCGCTCGGGATCGCCGTGGTAGCCGACCATGAGCCCTAGTGGTCTTCCGGCGCTGATGTCCAGACAGATCTCGCCTTCGTTGTCGGCGACTTGTCCGTTTGTGGGATCGACGAGTGCGACTTTGTAGCCGGGCACCGGGCGGCCCATCGATCCTTCCTTGACCCGCTGACCAGGCGTGTTCGCGATCTGCACGGTCGTCTCGGTCTGCCCGAACCCGTCCCGGATCGTCACGCCCCAGGCCCGCTGCACCTGCTCGATCACCTCGGGGTTGAGCGGCTCGCCGGCGCCGACGACGATCTGCGGCGGGTTCTTCAGCATGGTCAGATCGGACTGCACGAGCATCCGCCACACCGTCGGCGGCGCGCAGAAACTGGTCACGCCGCAGCGCTGCATCTGAGCGAGCAGGGCCTCGGCGTTGAAGCGCGAGTAGTTGTAGATGAAGACCGTGGCCAGGGCGTTCCACGGGGCGAAGACGTTGCTCCAGGCATGCTTGGCCCAGCCCGGCGAGCTGATGTTGAGGTGGACGTCGCCGGGGCGCAGACCGATCCAGTACATGGTGGAGAGGTGCCCGGCCGGGTAGGAAGCATGGGTGTGCTCGACCAGCTTCGGCAGCGCCGTCGTGCCGGAGGTGAAGTAGAGCAGGAGGGTGTCGGTGGCTTTCGTCGGGCCGGGATCCTCCAGGACCGGGTCCGCGGTGTAGGCATCCGGATAGGAGAGCCAGCCGTCCTGCGCCTCGATGGCGATCTTGGTGTATTCCCCGGTGAGGCCCGCGAACTTCGCCGGCGCGTTCGTGATCACGTGCGCGGCGTTGCCCCTGTCCAGGCGGTCCCGCAGGTCGGCCGGGCCCAGCAGCGGCGTCGCCGGGATCACCACGGCGCCCAGCTTCATCGTGGCGAGCAGGCACTCCCAGAGCTCGACCTGATTGCCGAGCATGAGGATCACCCGGTCGCCGCGTCGCACCCCGTGCCCGCGCAGCCAGTTCGCCACCCGGCTGGACCGCTCGGACAGCTCGGCGAACGTGTACCGCTGCTCGGACCCGTCCTCCTCGACGATCCAGAGCGCCGTCCGCGAGCCCGCCTCACCGGCCGCCTCGGCGTCGAACCAGTCGATCGCCCAGTTGAAGTCCTCCAGGTCGGGCCAGCGGAAGTCCCGGTAGGCGGTGGCGTAGTCGTCGCGATGCGCGAGGAGGAACTCACGGGCCTGCCGGAACGTACTCATGGCCTCACTTTATTCTCCCGTGAAGATCGGTGTCCGGCGCTCCAGGCTCGCCTTGATCCCCTCTGCGCTGTCGCTGGTCGACCAGTGGATCTTCTGCTCGGCGAGTTCGTGGTCGAGAGCCTCCTCGACCCGCCGCTGGAGATCGCCGCGGAGCGTGGCCCGGATCGACCGCACGGCGAGCGGCGCGGACTCGGCTATCCGGAAGGCGAGGTCCATCGCCGCCGCACGGACCTGGCCCGGCTCGGCGAGGCGGTCGGCGAGACCGATGCTCAGCGCCTCCTCGCCGCCGACCCGGCGACCGGTGAGCAGCATGTCCGCCGCCTTCTGCCGGCCGACGATCTCCGGCAGGGTCACGCTGATCCCGAAGCCCTGGTGGAACCCGAGCCGCGCGAAGTTCGCCACGAACCGGCTGGACGCCTCGGCCACCCGGAAGTCGGCGGCGCACGCCAGCCCGAGCCCGCCGCCCACGGCGGTGCCCTGCACGGCGGCGACGATCGGGGTACGGATGCCGAACAGGTGCGCGGCCTTGCGGTAGAGCCGGGCCGCGGCCGTCACGTGGTCGGCGGCGAACTCGCCACTGCCGAAATCAGCGCCGCCGCAGAAGTGCTTCCCCTGCGACGCGAGCACGATGGCCCTGGTACGCCGGTCCTCGTCGAGCGTCCGGGCCTCATCGACGATGCGCCCGATCAAGGATTCGTCGAAGTGATTCGCCGGCGGCCGGCGGATCTCGAGCAGCGCGACCGCGTCGCCGGTGGTGACCGAAAGATCAGTGCTCACAGCTGATCTTAACGGCGTCCCGCAGGGGACATCCTTGTCACCCGAATGGGTGAGTCTTCCTCGGCCGTTCGGGCTGGTCCCACCTCGATTGATCGCTGCCGCTGCAAGTTGCAACGCTGTGCAATCGAGTGATTACCCTGTGACACTGTCGCGCAGCGATGCGGCGACCCAAGGGGTGATCATGAATCACGGCGAGCGGCACCTGCAGGACAGGCTCGGCAGCCGGGAACGGGCCGATGCGTTCACCGCGCGGCAGACCCTCAACCACCTCAACGATCGGATGCGCTGGTTCATCGGCCGCCAGGAGATGATGTTCCTGGCCACCGCCGACACCGGCGGCGGCTGCGACAGCACCTTCCGGGCCGGGCCACCCGGATTCGTGCGGGTGCTCGACGAGGAGCACCTCAGCTGGCCCGAGTACCGCGGCAACGGGGTGATGGCCAGCCTCGGCAACCTCACCGAGAACGGCCAGGTCGGCATCCTGTTCATCGACTTCGACGAGGTCATCGGGTTGCACGTGAACGGCAGCGCGGAGATCGTCGAGGACCCGGGCGCGCAGAGCGATCTGCCGCCGGGGCAGCGGGCGCCGCTGTGGGTCGTCGCCCGGGTGCAGGAGGCGTACATTCATTGCGCCAAACACATCCCGCATCTGGTGAAGGCGGGGCGCCGGCCGGGCAAGAAGAGTGACTACTTCGTACCGGCCCCGGCGCGTTCTCTGATCGAATGACGATCGATGCCACGTTGAAAATCGTTCGATGCTGCATCCAGCGGCGGGCCTCCGGACGAACTCCCTGGAGAACATCTACGCGGGAGGGAGGTCGATGAGCTCCGACGACGAGCTCGCCGAGCGCTTACGCGCCGGCGACGAGAAAGCTCTGCGTACGGCGTACGAGCGGCACGGCGCAGCCGTGCTCTATCTCGCCCAGCGTCTGCTGGGGAACCGGGCGGACGCCGAGGACGTGACCCAGGTGACGTTCGTGGCGGCCTGGACCGGCCGGGATGGGTTCGACCCGCAACGCGGCACGATGCTGGGCTGGCTGCTCGGCATCGCGCGGCGCAAGGCCGTCGACCGGCTGCGGTCCGCGGCACGCGACGAGCGGGTGACCGAGACGGTACGGGCACAGGTCGTCATCCCGGACGAACCGGAGACGCCGGAAAGGGTCGTCGACCGGCTGGTGGTCGCCGACGAGCTCGGCCGGCTGCCGGACGAGCAGCGCCGCACCCTGGAACTGGCGTTCTTCGACGACCTCACGCATCCACAGATAGCCGCCGTGACCGGGTTGCCGCTCGGTACGGTCAAGAGCCATATCCGGCGTGGAATGGCCAGCCTGCGACGTCGTTGGGAGGTGGACGGTGCAACATTTGGATCCCGATCGGCTGGTCCTTCTCGCGCTCTCTGAGGAATCGGAGGACGCCGCGGAGGCCGACCACCTGGCCGGTTGCGCCGGGTGCCGCCACGATTTCGCGTCGTTGCGCGAAGTCGCCGACATCGGCGCGCAGCTGCAGGAACTCCGTGATCTCCCGCCACCGCCGGACCGTCTCTGGCAGGCGATCGAAGCGGACATTCACCGTACGCCGGCAGCCGCCGCAACCGCGGCGCCCGCCACCGACCTGGCCGTCACCGATCTGGCCGAACGCCGGGGCCGGTCCCACCGCCGGCGCGCGCGCCGGTGGACACCGCTGATCGCGGCAGCGGCGGCCGCCGTCCTGGCGGTGGCCGGAACCGTGGCCGTAGGCCGCCTGGCCGGCCGCGACCCTGCCCCGACCGTCACGGCGCGAGCCACCCTCGCACCACTGCCGACGGTCCCGGCGGACGCGGGAGGCAACGCCCGGGTCCTGTCATCGGCCTCCTCCGCTGCCGAACTCGAGATCGACGTGCGGAACCTGCCGCTGACGACGGGTTTCCACGAGGTCTGGCTGATCGACCCGGACGACATCACCAAGATGGTGGCCGTCGGCAACCTCTCCGGGGATCGTCAAGTGGTGCTGCCGGTTCCCGCGGGCACCGACCTGAACCGGTACCGGCTGGTCGACATCAGCGACGAGCCCCACGACGGCGACGCCATGCACTCCGGCGTCAGCCTGTTGCGAGGCACGCTGACGAGCTGACCCCACGTGCGGGATGGCGGCACCCTGTCGCCATCCCGTCACTCTCAGGATCGCCACAGCGTGCATCGTCCACGGTGAATACGTGACCGATTCTGTGCAGCCACCGCCCCGCCACGCCGTCGGTGCCGCCTACGTGGCGGCCCTCGCCGCCACCCTGGGTTTCCTGCCCCTGCACGTCATCTGGGCCCTCGGAATCCCGCTGTTCGCCGACCCTGATCGTTTCGCCGCGTGGCACGCCGACGGCGGTGGAACCTACCTGCTCACGCTGAACCTGCTGGCGGTGCTGCCCGCCATCCTCGCCCTGGCCCTGGTCCGCCCATGGGGCCTGCGCTTCCCCTCCTGGACCCCGTTCTGGCGAGACCGTCCCGTGCCACGGCTGTTGCTGCTGATCCCCGGTTACGGCCTGGTTGTGGTACTGGGCGCCTACACCGTGTTCGCAGCCTTCCTGGCAGTCCAGCAGCGGGACGCCCCGGACGCCATCTTCGACCCCTGGACCGGTCTGATCGGCATCCCTCACTTCATCATCTGGGTAACCGGCCTCACGATCGCCACCAGGTCGTACGACCTGCGCACCCGCCCATCGGCCGACCATGCGACGCGGTCGCCGGCACTACCCTGACGCGAAGGCCCGCCATGTGATCGACGCGGTCAGGGTTGCCACGCGGCCAGGACGTCGGCGGGACCCCACACGGCGTCGGCGGCGCCGGCGGGCAGGTCGGATCCGGACCGGCTGACGCCGATGAGACCGGTGCGCGTGCTGTCGAAGCCGGGCACCTGCTGGACGCCCTCCCGCAGTTCGCGGAGATCGTGGGCATCGAACGGCTTGCTCAGCCATGTGATCGACCCGCAGAAGTGCAGCCGCGTGGCGATCGGCGCCCGGTCCGCGCCGACCAGATCGATCTCCGGGTTGAACTGCCTGTTCCACCAGCCGCCGACAGCCACGAGGTAGATGTCACCTACGTAGATTCAATCTACCTGCGACGGGCACCCGGATGCCGCCTATGCAAACGCTGTGTGGTTTGGTTAGCCTTCCCTAACCAAGCCCCGCATGAATGGACAGTTCAGCAATGCATACATGGCGCTCGATTCTGGCTGTCGCGACCGCGGGGGCCCTGCTCGCCGGCTGCGGCAGTCAGTCCTCGGTCGAAGACCTGCCGCCCGGCGGGTGGTCGTTCGTCAGTGGTAACGGGGACACCGTGGAGGCTCTCACGACCCCGACCCGGATCATCGCGCACGCCGGTGAGGCGGCCGCGCTGATGTCGTTCGGGATCAAGCCGGTCGGGATCTACGCGGACGAGCCGGTGAAGACCGACCTGAACCTCAAGGACCTGGACCTGACCGGGATCACCATCCTCGGCGAGGAGTGGGGGAAGATCGACGTCGAGAAGGCGGCGTCGCTCGGCCCGGACCTGATCGTCGGTGACTGGTGGCCGGCCGAGAAGGCGTACTCGGGCCTGGAAGAGGGCGTCGACGAGAAGAGTAAGAAGCTCGCCGAGCTGGCGCCGATCGTCGGTATCGCGCAGGGTGAGTCCATCGCCGACCTGGCCGAGGGCTACGAGGAGCTGGCGAAGAGCCTCGGCGCCAAGGTGGACGATCCGCAGATCGCCGCGAACAAGCAGCGGTACGAGAAGGCGGTCGAGTCCTTCAAGGCGGCCACCGCGGCGAAGCCGAACCTGACAGCGGCCGGCATGTCGCCGACCGACGAGAAGGTCTACGTCGCCAATCCGAAGTACGCGCCCGAACTGCTCGACTTCCAGCGCTGGGGCCTCAAGGTCCTCGACCCGGCGAAGCCGGACGCCGACTTTCCCTACTGGGAGACGCTGAGCTGGGAGAACGCCGACAAGTACCAGCCCGACCTGATCCTGTGGGACGGCCGGGCGTACAAGGACACGCTGAACGCCGAGTTCGGCAAGAAGCAGCCGACCTGGTTCGAGGTGAAGGCGGCGAAGGCGGGCGCGGTCACCGCGTGGCCGGCGTACTGGCTGCACACCTACGGCGACTTCGCGACCGAGCTGGAGAAGCTGACCACGGCGATCAACGGCGCTGATGAGAACATCGGCGACTAGCAGAACCACCGGGCTCGTCCTGCTGGCCGGCCTGCTCGCCGTCGTGGCGTTCCTCAGCGTCACGCAGGGTTCGCGGTCGATCGAGCTGCCCGACGTGCTGGGCGCGCTGGGCAGCATGGGCGCGACGGACACGATCGACAGCACTGTCACTCTCGAGTTACGTGTTCCTCGTACCCTGATCGGGATCCTCGCCGGCGCCGCCCTGGGCGTCGCCGGCGCCATCCTCCAGGGCGTCACCCGCAATCCGCTCGCCGACGCCGGGATCATGGGCATCAACGCGGGCGCCGCCGCGTTCGTGGTCTTCGCGATCACCGTGCTCGGGATCCGGGGTGTCGGCGTCTACGTCTGGTTCGCGTTCGCCGGGGCGATCCTCGCGACGGTGCTGGTCTATTCGATCGCGTCGATGGGCCGGGAGGGCGCGACGCCGGTCAAGCTGGCCCTGTCCGGCGCCGCCGTCACGGCCGGGCTGGGCTCGCTCACCTCGGCGATCGTGATGACCAACGTGGACGCCCTCAACGAACTGCGGTTCTGGCAGGTCGGGTCGCTGGCCGGCCGGTACGCGCCGATCCTGATGGGCGTCGCGCCGTTCCTGATCGCCGGGCTCGTCGCCAGTCTCGCGTTGGGCCGGCTGCTCAACGGGCTCGCGCTGGGGGAGGACGTCGCCCGGGGACTCGGCCAGCGGGTCGGTCTCACCCGGGCCGCGTCGTTCGGGGTGGTGGCGCTGCTCGCCGGCGCTGCCACTGCCGCCTGCGGTCCGATCGTGTTCATCGGCCTGGTGGTTCCGCACGTGGCGCGCTTCCTGTGTGGACCTGATTACCGCTGGATTCTTCCGTACAGCATGGTCCTGGCCCCTATTGTCTTGGTTTTTGCAGACATCGTGGGGAGAGTCGCCGGCGCTCCCGGGGAACTCCAGGTCGGAGTGGTTCTAGCGGTGCTCTGCGCGCCGGTTTTCGTGGGAATCGTCCGCTACGCAAAGCTGGCGGAGGCCTGACAGATGACGATTTTAGCCGTTAAAACGACACATAAGCGGCGAACAGCCCGCAACCTGACCGTCAACACAGGACTGACCACCCTCGTCATCATCCTCTTCGTTCTCACCATGATGGTCGGCAGCTATCAGCTGACAGCCACCCAGGTCATCGGCTCCGTGTTGCATCTGACCGAGAACGCCGGCGTCGACTTCGTCGTCCGGGGACTCCGGCTGCCCACCGCGACCGCCGCCCTCGCCGTCGGGCTGGCCCTGGGCGCATCCGGAACGATCTTCCAGCAGCTGCTGCGCAACCCGCTCGCCTCGCCGGACTTCGTCGGCATCACCTCGGGCGCGAGCCTCGCGGCCGTCGGTGGCATCGTGTTCCTGCAGGCCGCGGGGCTGGTGGTCTGCGCGTTCGCCCTGGGCGGCGCCCTGTTCGCGGCGATGCTCATGTATGTCCTCGCCTGGCGCGACGGCGTGAGCGGCTACCGTTTCATCCTGATCGGCGTCGGTGTGGCCGCCTTCTTCGACGGCTTGATCGGCTATGTGCTGAGCCGCGCGAGGCTGACCGAGGCGCGCCAGGCGATGCATTGGCTGACCGGTTCGGTCGGTCAGGCGAGCGATCAAGAGCTGCAGATCCTTCTGTACGCGCTACCGCTGCTGTTGTCAGCGGCGATCTTCCTGCAGCGCCACCTCAAAGCGCTGGAACTGGGCGACGACACCGCCCGCGCGCTCGGCACCCGCACCGAGCAGAGCCGTGCCGCCCTGCTCGCCGTCGCCGTGCTGCTCGTGGCGCTCGCCGTGGCGGTGGCCGGCCCGATCATCTTCGTCGCCCTGGTCGCCGGCCCGGTCGCGAACCGGCTGCTCGGCCCGGCGACGGGCGGTGTCGCGGCGGCAGCGCTCACGGGCGCCGCGCTGCTGCTGATGGCGGATCTGGTGGCAGTGCATCTGCTGCCGGTGGCGCTGCCCACCGGAGTGGTGACCGGCGCGGTCGGCGCACCGTACCTGCTGTGGCTGCTGGCCACGGCCAATCGGCGAGGAGTGGGCGGTTGACCAGGCTGAATGCGCAGGGCCTGTCCCTGGGGTACGACGACCGTACCGTCGTCTCGGACCTTTCCGTGGACATCCTGGACGGCAGGGTGACGGCGATCGTGGGGGCGAACGCGTGCGGGAAGTCGACGTTGCTGCGCGGGCTGGCGCGACTGCTGAAGCCCCGGTCCGGTGAAGTGATCCTGGATGGACAGGCGGTGTCGGCCATGAGCACCGTCGACGTCGCCAAGGTGCTGGGCCTGCTGCCGCAGTCGCCGGTGGCGCCGGACGGGGTGACCGTCGCCGATCTGGTGTCGCGCGGGCGCTATCCGCATCAGGGCTGGTTCCGCCGCTGGACCGATGCCGATCACGAGGCGGTGGCGACGGCCCTGGAGGCGACCGGCACCGCCGACCTTGCCGACCGGCCGTTGCGGGAGCTGTCCGGCGGGCAGCGGCAGCGGGTGTGGGTGGCGATGGCGCTGGCGCAGGACACCGATCTGCTGCTGCTCGACGAGCCGACCACGTTCCTCGACATCAACCACCAGGTCGAGCTGCTGCGGCTGCTGCGCCAGCTGAACCGGGAGTCCGGCAAGACGATCGTGGCGGTGCTGCACGACCTGAACCTGGCCAGCCGGTTCTGCGATCACATCATCGCGATGGCCGACGGGAGCATCGCCGCGGAAGGCCCGCCTGCCGAGGTCATCACCGCTGAGCTGGTACAGAAGGTGTTCGGGCTGGCGTGCGTGATCGTCGAAGATCCGGTGGCCGGCACACCGATCGTCGTGCCGGCCTAGAGATCACTGCGCGCAACGGAAACCCGCGTTGCCGGTGGAGCTGTCCGGTGTGTTGCCCATCCGGGCCGACACCCGGTAGCGGCGGCAATAGGAGGAGTGGCAGAGGTAGGAGCCGCCCCGCAGCGAACGGCGATCCCCGGTCTCCGGCCCGGCCGGGTTCTCGAGCGGGGCGGTCTGCTGCCGGTGCCAGTCGGCGCTGAACCGGTCGGCGGTCCACTCCCACACGTTGCCGGTCATGTTGTAGAGACCGAAACCGTTCGGCTCGTACGACCGGACCGGCGCGGTGCCGACATAGCCGTCGGCGATCGTGTTGAACGTCGGGAACCGGCCCTGCCACACGTTCATCAGGTGCTTGCCGCCCGGCCGCAGCATCGAGCCCCACGGGAACCGCTGACCCTCCAGGCCGCCGCGGGCCGCGCACTCCCACTCCGCCTCGGTGGGCAGCCGCACCCCGGCCCACGCGCAGTAGGCGTTCGCGTCCGTCCAGGACACGTGCACCACCGGATGATCGGCGCGCCCGCCGACGTCGGAGCCGGCGCCCTCCGGCGAGGACCAGCACGCTCCGGGGACCTCACGCCACCATTCCGCGCCGACCACGCCCCGGGTCGGCTCGAAGCTGTGCGGGAGCAGGCCGGCGAAGACGAACGACGTACCGAACTGCTCGGCCGTCGTGACATGCCCGGTGTCCGCCACGAACTCCCCGAACTCGCGATTCGTCACACACGCCGCCGCCAGCCGGAACGGATCCACCCGCACCCGCCGCACCGGCCCCTCGCCGTCCTCCTCATAGGCCAGCGGATCCTCACTGCCCATCGAGAACCACCCACCCTCGATGTCCACCAGATCGAGGACCTTTCGAGCGGACCCCTTCTCCGGTACGCGGGGAGCAGCCGTGCCGCCGCCCCTCCCCGGCGAACAACAACTCTCCGAGTGACCACCGGCGGTCGCGTCAAGCATGCTCACCACCTCAGCATCCCGGCCCGCCCCGCGGCCGTCCTCATCCCGCCGAGGTGACCTTCACCCCGGCACGGGGATCAGGGCAGCGCTCCCGGGCGGGCCAGGTGGTAACCCTGGCCGAAACCGATGCCCGTCGAGGTGAGCCGGGCCAGTTCGGCGGAGGTCTCGATGCCCTCGGCGATCAAGCCGGCGCCGATCTGCTCGGCGAAGTCGTTGAGGGAACGGGCCAGGACCGCCTTCACCCGGTCGGCGTCGATGTCGCGGACCAGGCTGATGTCGAGTTTGATCAGGTCAGGGCGCAGCCGCAGGATGTGCTGCAGGCTGGCGTACCCGGCGCCGGCGTCGTCGACGCTCAGCCGGATGCCGGTCCTGCGCAGCGAATCCAGCATGCCGGCCAGCAGCGGGTAGTCGGTCACCTGGGCGTGCTCGGTGATCTCCACGTTGAGGTGCGGGCCGGCGTGAGCGAGCAGGGTGTCGAGGACCCGCGCGTCGAGCAGGGCCTCGGCGGAGAGGTTGACGGCCAGGAAGACGCCGTCGTCCAGGTCGGGCAGGCGTTCCAGGGCCTTGCGCAGGGCCAGCAGTTCCAGTGGCACACCGAGTCCGGCCAGGGCGGCCGCCGCGAACGCGCGATCGGGGCCGGTGAAGGTGGCGGGGTCGAAGCGGGCGAGTGCCTCGTACCCGACCGTGGTGTTGTCCCGCAGGCCGACGATCGGCTGGAAGACCATGTGCATCGCCTCGTCGTCGAGGACGGACTGCACGGTACGCCGGGCCGTCGAGATGCTGTGCCGGCGTACGGTGAGCGGGCCGTTCATGTGCTCGCTGATCAGGTCGGCGATCAGGTTCATGTAGCGGACCGCCTGCTGGTCCAGCGACGGGTCCGGGTGGCGGCTGGCGCAGCACAGCATACCGGCGGTGGTGCCGTCCGGTGACTGCCAGGGGACGCCGGCGTAGGAGCCGATGTCCAGGTCGGTGGCGGCGTCCAGCTCCCGGGTGATCGGGTGCCGGCGTACGTCCCGGACGACGCCGGGCAGGGTGCCGGACAGGACCCGGGCGCAGAACGAGCCGGGCAGGTCCATCCGTTCACCGACCGGCAACCGCATCTGCTCCACCGAGCCGGTCGCCGCCCAGACGGTCAGCTCGTCCGATCCGAACGCCGACACCCAGGCGACCTCCACTCCCAGGTGGGCACGCACCTTGTCCAGCAGGTTCTCGACCTCGGCCAGGCCCGCATCGTGCGCCGTCGCTGCTTGCACGTCTTCTCTCCCCACGGCAGTTGACTCCGTACTTCGGCGGCGGCCGTCGCGCGTTGAGAAGAATCGGATCGGGATGTCCCGCGCGGGCCTTCTGCCGCTGCCGGGCGGCACCCAGAATGACGCGGTGGATCACATCAGGCGGTGGGTGCGGATCGCGGCGGGCATCACGGGCAGGGGTCCTCGCGCGGGGCGCCTCCGCAACGCCGCCGAGGGCCGGATCGTGCTGGTCACCGGGGCTTCGGAGGGGATCGGGAGGGCGGCGGCACACCGCCTTGCGGCGGCCGGCGCCACGGTTCTGCTGGTCGCGAGGACGGCGGAGAGGCTTGATCTCGTACGAGGGGAGATCACCGCTTCCGGCGGAACCGCCTTCGTTCATCGGGCCGACCTGTCGTCGCCCGAGGCCGCTGCCACGCTGGTGGCGGAGCTGCTGGAGCGCTACGGGCGCATCGACGTCGTCGTGAGCAACGCCGGCCGGTCCATCCGGCGGTCGGTCGCCGACACGGCCGGCCGGTTCCACGACGTGCAGCGCACCGCGAACCTGAACTACCTCGGCCCGGCGCAGCTGCTGCTGGCGTTGTTCCCGGCGATGCGGGCGGCCGGCGGCGGGCACGTCGTGAACGTGTCGACGGCCGGGCTGGCGATGCACACCCCGGACTGGTCCGCCTATCACGCTTCGAAGGCGGCCTTCGACACCTGGCTGCGCGGCGCGGCCGTGGAGATGCGGCGCGACGGTGTCACGGTCAGTACGGCGTACCTCGGTCTGGTCCGCACCCGCATGAGCGCGCCGGCGTATCCGGACGCGCCGGCCATGTCGGCGGACGAAGCGGCCGGCATCGTGTGCCGGGCTCTCGCTCACCGGCGGGACTGGTGGCCGTGGTGGGCCCGGCTCGGATCCGTCGTCTCGGCCGTCATGCCGCGGACGGCGGAACGGGCCATCGCCGCATCCGCGCACCTCATCGAGCCGATCAGGGTCCTCGCCGGGACCGATCTGTGGCGGCCGGGACGGATCCTTCGTCTGATCCGGGCCGGGCGGGGACGCAGCCTCGCCACCGCGCTCGCCGCGGGACCGGCCCGGGGAGTCGCCCTGATCGACGCGGCAGGACCGGTCACCTACCCGGAGCTGAGCGCCCTCGCCGACGTCGTCGCGGCGAACGCCGCCGCATCGCTGGACGTGCGGGCCGGGGATCGGGTCGCGCTCGCCTGCGAGGGTCATCGAGGCTTCGTCGCCGCCGCGGCCGGGCTGTCGCGGCTGGGCGCCGACGTGATCCTGCTGCCTCCGGACATGCCGGGGGAGCGGACCGCCGAGGTGCTGCGCCGGGAACGGATCAGCGCCGTCGTCGGCGAACAGGAGATCGGGGCACTGCTCGCCGGTGACGCGCGGCGAACCGGAAGGGCACGTCACGGGCGCGTTCATGTGCTGACGTCGGGCACCACCGGGGTGCCGCGCAGCGTCTCCCGGCCGCTGCCGATCGGCATGCTGCTCGGACCGGTGACAACGCATCTGCGGATGACGCCGGTGCGGCGCGGGGAGCCCATCGTGGTGGCGACGCCGCCGCATCACGGGTACGGGCTGACGTACCTCTCCGCCGGTCTCGTCCTCGGCGCCCCGGTCGTGCTGACGCCGGCCGGTGATCCGCGGCGCATCCTGGACGCGGTCGCCGAGCATCGGGCCGGGCTGTTGTTCGCGCTGCCCATCCAGTTGCGGCGGATGTGCGACCTGCCCTCGTGGCCGTCGGTGGATTCGCTGCGCGCGGTGGTCAGCGGGGCCGCGCCACTGAGTCCGTCGCTCGGCGAACGGCTGCGGGAACGGTTCGGCGACCGGGTCTTCAACATGTACGCGACGACCGAGGCGGGATGGGCCGCGATGGCGGGCCCGGCCGATCTGCGGGCCGCTCCGGGAACGGTCGGGCGTGCCCCTCGCGGCGTGCGGGTCCGGGTGGACGCCGGGTTCGGCCGGATCGGCGAGATCCAGGTGCGCGGCTGGCACCCGGACGGCCGGTGGCTCGGCACCGGCGACCTGGGACACCTCGACGCGGCCGGCCGGCTGTTCGTCGACGGCCGCCTCGACGACATGATCGTGTCAGGCGGCGAGAACGTCTATCTGGGTCCGGTCGCCGCCGTCCTGACCGAACACCCGTCGGTGAGTGACGTGCTGGTCGAAGCCGTCGCCGACGAGGAGTTCGGCGAGCTCATCCGGGCCACAGTGGAGATTCGCCGGGACTCGTCGCTGACCGTCCCGGAACTGCGGGAGTGGCTGGCGCCGCGGCTGTCCCGGGCGGAACGGCCCCGCGAGATCGAGCTCGTCGAAGAACTGCGGCGCACGGCTACCGGGAAGGTGATGCGGGACCGACCAGGGCGCTGAGCTCGCGCCGGCTCCTCACCCCCAGCTTGTGATAAGCCTGGGACAGATGCGTGCCGACGGTTCGCGGCGAGACCAGCAGTTGTGCGGCGATCTCCTGATTACGCAGGCCGCGCGCGGCGAGTGCGACGATCGTGCGCTGTTGCGGGCTGAGCGCACGCAGCACATCGCGGCCGTCCAGTGCCTCGTCGTCGATCGCTCCGGTGGCCTTCACCTCGCCGCGGGCGATCGCGGCCAGAGCCGACGCACCGAACTGCTCCAACGCCAGCAGCGCAGCACTCAGCTGCTCACGGGCGTCAAGGGGACGGCGTTGCCGGCGCAGCCAGACGCCGTAGTGCAGCCGGGCGAGCGCGTGGTCGAGGGCCCATGTCGCCGCCGCCGGATCGGCGACGGCCGTGCGGTAACGCTCCTCGGCCGGCTCGCCGCCGAGCAACTCCGCGCGGGCGTGCTCGACGAGCAGCCGCATCCGGGTGGTGGCCGGCTCGTCGTATGCGGGCAGCACCCGGGCCGCGTCGTCACGGCGGTCGGCCCGCGGCGCGATGACCGTGAGGCCGAGCAGCGCATGGCCGCCCGAATCCGGGTAGAGCGTGCGCCCGTCGTCGCCGAACAGACGCCGGTAGTGCTGGTACGCCGCGGCGAAGTCGCCCTCGGTGAAGGCGGCGACGCCCACCGTCATCGACAGGAAGTAGTGCAGACGGCGGTTCTCGTGCAGGTAGGCGCGGGCCCAGGGCGGCTCGGCCAGCGCCCGGGCCCGGGTGACGTCGCCGCGCAGCGCCGAGATCAACGAGCCGACCGCGTCGATCTCGAGTTCCAGCAGCGGCAGATCCGTGATCGCGCAGCACCGGCGGACCTCGGCGATCAGCGTCATCGCCTCGGAGTAGCGGCCCTGGTCGCCGAGACCCATCAGCAGCGGCAGCCACATCTCCGGGGCGGCCACGATGCCGCCGTTCCGGCGCAGCCGGGCGAGCGCCCGCTCGCGGTGCCGGACGGCGGTGGTGGAATCACCCGCTGCCTCGGCGAGGTAGGCCAGTGTCAGATCGTCGCCCGGGGTCTGGTCGTGGTCGCCGGCGGTGGTCATCGGCCAGGGCCGGTACGGATCGAGCGTCACCTCGATCGCCCTGCGCAGCAGCGCCGGCTCCGGCAGGTCCAGCCGCTGCACCAGGTCCGCCAGCGCGGCGCGGTGCTCGGGCAGCGCGGAGACCTGGGTGATCTGCGCGGCCGCCGAGGCGAGCAGCAGCGCATCGGGTCCGGTCAGCGGTGGCATCCCGGGCAGGCCGAGCCGGTGGACGCCGTCGGCGAGCACGTCCATGGCCTCGCGCTGGCGGCCGGTACGCGACTTCATCTGGGCGGCCGTGGCGACGGTGGCCGCTCGGAGCGCGCCCGGCACGTCCTGCTCCAGCAGCGCGGTGTAGAGCTCGTGCACCCAGCCGGTCTGGCCGATCAGACTCGCCGCGGTGAGCGCGGCGGCGTAGCGGCGGGCCGCGTCGGCGGGCGAGAGTGACAGTTCGGCGGCCCGTTGCAAGGCGGCGGCCTGATCCGCGTGCGGCGCTCGGCGGGCGCCCTGTTCCAGCATGGCGGCGAGGGGCTCGCTCGGCTCGGTGGCGGCCGCCGCGAGATGCCGGACGTAGGGCAGCGATCCGGGTGGCAGCATCGCGGCGAAGCGCCGGTGCAGCTCCGCGCGGTCGGTGGCCGGGCATGAGGTGTAGGTGGCGATCGCGGCGAGCGGTTCCGCGAAGCACAGCTGTTCGCCGTGCCGTTCGAGCAGCCCGCAGTCGAGGGCGGCGGCCAGGTGGTCGTCGCTTCCCGGGACCGCGCCCAGGACGGTGGCCAGGTTCTCGTCGCCGAGACGGGCGCTGACCTGGCGGGCCAGCCGCAGGACACCGGCCGGCAGAGCGGACAGCTGTGCGGCGTACCGGTCGCGTACCGGCAGCGTCCTCGCCGGGGTCAGGCGCAGGATGTCGTCCTCGCCGGGGAACGCGGCGGCCAGCTCGACGATCGCGCGCGGGTTGCCGCGGGCCCGCCGCAACATCTCCAGCCGGGCCCGGCCGCGGGGCACACCGGGCAGGCGGGCGAGCAGGGTGGCCGCCTCGTCCTCCGTCAGCCGGTCCAGGGTGATGACGGTCGCTCCCGGTGGCAGCACGCCGGCAGCGCGGTGTGCCGGGACACCGGCCAGGAGTGGGCCGGTCAGGGATTCCCGGAGCACGCCGGCCGTGAAGTCGTCGATCAGGTGCAGGTCGTCGACGACGACGAGAACCGGGCCGTCGCGGCCGAGCGCGGCCCGGGCGGCGTCGCGGAGATCGGCGCCCGGCGCCGGCCGCAGCAGCTGGTGCAGGCCCGCGCCGGGAAGATCCCGCTCGTCGGCGTGCCCGGCCGCGCGCAGCACCCGGAACCCGCGCTCGGCGGCGAGGCGTGCCGCGAGGTCGAGCAACGCGGACGTGCCCCGGCCGCGGGGCGCCACGACAGCGGTCACCGATCGCTCACAGCGGCCTGGATCGAGGCTCTCCGTGAGCCGTTTCACCTGCTCATCCCGGCCGAGTAGACCGTGTCGCGCCACTTCGCCTCCTTCGACGGCGCGACGACTATAGCGGTCGTGAGATCAGAGCCGCACGACGTCGCGGAGCTGGCCGCGGCGGGCGATGCCCAGCTTGGGGTAGATCTGGTAGAGGTAGCTGCCGATGGTCCGCGGAGCCAGCCCGAAGCGCTCCGCGATGGCCCGGTTGGACAGGCCCTGAGCGGCCAGGCGGGCGATCAGCTGATGCTGCGGGGTCAGCTCGTCGAAGGCGGTGAGGCCGCTGCCGGCGGCACGGACGCCGGTGGCCCGCAGCTTCTCCCGGACAATAGCGGCGTCACTCGCCGCCCCGACCCGGGTGAAGGCGTCCAGCGCGGAGATCAGCAGCGGCCGGGCCTCGGTCCGCCGCCGCTGCGCACTCAACGCCTCGGCCAGGCGGAACTCGACGACGGCGTACTCGTAGGGACGTTGCGCGCCCGGCTCCGCGAGCAGGTCACGCAGCGTCTCCTCGGCGCCGGGCTCGCCGGCGTCGGCCCGCAGCAGACCGATCGCGGCGGACCAGGACCACTGCCGGCGCGGCGTCCGGCGGCCCGCGGCCTCCTCGGCGGTGAGCAGCAGAGACACCGTCTCGTCGCGCCTGCCCGCGTCGATCGCGACGCCGGCCAGTTCGACGACGGAACGCGGCGAGAGGACATGGTGCAGCGCCCGGCCGCCGTCGAAGATCTTCCGGAGCCTTTCGTACGCCGTGACCGGGTCACCCTGCGAAGCGGCCAGCTGGGCTGACGCCCGCAGGAGCAGGTACCGCGCCAGCCTGCCCGCCGGGGCAGCCGGGTCACCGGCCGCGGCGAGCAACCGCCCGGCGCGGCCTGCCTCGCCCCGGCGGATCAGTGACGACGCGCGCTGGGCGAGGATCGCCTGCCGCACCGGACCGGCCAGGTCACGGCCGGCCACCACCTCGGCGTCATCGAGCAGACCGGCGGCCTCCTCGAACAGTCCCAGGTCGAACAGCACCTCGGCCATCATCACCGTGGCGGTGGCGTACACCCCGGCCGAGCCGTCGGCCCGGATCGCGTCGAGGGACCGCCGATAGTGGTCGGCGGCGATCTCGGTGTCGTCGAGCACCCAGGCGACGCCGGCGATCGACAGCAGCCGGATCCGTTCCGCCGGGCCGGTGAGCGGCCGGAGCAGCGGAGACCGGCGCAACGGCCCGTACCGGCTGGTCCAGCCCGCCGGGTCGGCGACCGCCATGGCCAGCGCGAGGTGGGCGTCCGACACGTCGCCGCGGGGGTCGGCGTCCGGCACGTCGGCGATCGGGTCGGTGCGGACCGCGGCCTGCTCGATCAGGGTGCGCAGCCGCCGCACGGCCGCGGGGTCGCCGTCGGTGAACACCGCCCGTGCCGCCACCGCGAGGACCGCCCGGACCAGCCGGGGGTCGTCGAGGCCGGCGGTGAGCAGGCGCTCGGCGAGAGCCACTGTCGGCGCGGCGGGCTGCCACATCAGCTGGTTGCCGATCCCGGCGAGCGCGTCGCCGAGCACCGCCGGGTCGTCGGTCAGCGTCGTCACCCGGTCCCACAGCTGCCGCGACCACGACAGGTCCCCGCACCGGTCGGCCTCGGCGGCGGCCCGGCCGTACCGGAGCGCCGCCTGCCGGCTGCCGGGACTGACGTCGGCCGCGCGCTGCCACAACCCGGCCGCTTCGAGACCACGGCCGGCGCCGGCCGCCACCGCGGCGGCCCGGGCGAGGCTCTCCGGGACCTCGGACCCGGCAGTGCCGGGAGCGTTCGCGAGATGCCAGTCGCGGGCCGGGGCTTGCCTCGGCAGCAGCGCGGCGAGCCGGGCGTGCGCTTCGGTACGGGCCTGCGGGAACGCGGTGAAGTAACAGACCGTGCGCGCCATCGTGCTCCGGAACGCGACCCCGCCGGCGACGATGGAGATCAGCCCGGCGTTCTCGGCGGGACGGCAGTCGGCGAGCCCGGCCCGGCGGCCCGGAGCACGCCGCTCAGCGAGTCGTCCTGCGCGGCGGCGGCGAACAGCAGCACCCGGCGGGTCGATGCCGGCAGATCGGGCAGTGCGGGGGCGAAGACGCGCACCAGGTCGTCGGTGTCATCGATCTGCAGTTCGGTGCGCGGGTCGCCGGTGTCCGCGACATATCCCGCCAAGGTGATCAGGCCCTGTGGATTGCCGCCGCAGTGGCGCAGGATCTCGGCGCGGGCCGGACCGGTCGGCGCGCCGGGCAGGCCGTCCAGCAGCGCGGCGGCTGCGTCCGGGGTCAGCGGTGGGACCGGGCAGGACGTCAGCGGTACGCCGGCGGCTGCGAACGCATGCGGGACCCGGGTGGCGCAGACGATGAGCAGGCGTTCGCCGCGCAGCCGCCGGAAGAGGAAGCTCAGCAGCGCGACCACGTCGGCTTGCGGCCCGGGCAGGTCGTCCACGGCGATCATCACGGGGCCGGTACGGCATCGGCGGGATATCGCGTCGAGCACGGCGAGCCGCAGGGTGAGCGGGTCCGGCGTCGCCTCGATCTCCAGGGCTTGCAGCAGTGAGGCGACAGCGCCGGTCGTCGCCACGGTGTGGAAGCCGTTGTCGCGGGCCGCCGCGAGCGCATAGCGCAGCAGCGTGGTCTTGCCGGCTCCCGGCTCGCCGTGCAGGACCACCAGGTGCGGACGGCCGGCGCCGGCGTCCCCGATCGCCTGGCGGATCCGTGCCTGTTCAGCGGCCCTGCCCACCGGCGTGCTTCCCTTCACCGGGTCGATTCAAGCCGCGCGGATCGCACGACGACAGGGGCTCGCCTTGAGATCCCGGACACTCGTCGCCGGGGGAGCGCGGCGTGTCGATGGCGGGTACGGGCCTCACCGCGGGCACGTGTCGTACAGGTAGGAATCCGAATCCGGGGTGGAGACGCCTCGGTCGCGCAGGACGATCGGGAGTCTGCCGCTGTAGCCGGTGCACGCCTTGGTGAAGCCGGCTCGGGTGTATTCGATGACCAGCACGTCGTCGCCGTAGGCGGATCGGTAGACGTCGCACTCGTCGAAGTCGGCGCACTCCTCGGCGACGGCGAAGTCGAAGCCCGCGTCGTGGCCCGTCACCTCGGCGGCGTTCTTCTGGCCGGTCGCGAGGCCCGCCGCGTGGGCACGGTCGTTGAGGATGGTGGCGTAGGCGAGCGCCTGTTGCCGGGTGAGCAGACCATCGGAGCGGGTGTAGGAGTCCAGATTGTCGGATTCGATGGCCTGGAAGCCGTCCGCGGCGCACTCGTCGATCCACGCGCCGGTGACGGCGATGAGGTCGGCAGGGGTGGAGATGTCCAGTAGCGGCTCGTCCCAGTCCTCGTCGATCACCAGGTTGCCGCCGGGGTCGCGGAGGAGCAGGTCGGGGTGGTTCGCCAGCCACCAGGACTCGGTGCCCGGCTGGGCCTGGAACGCGTTGATGTAGCAGATGTTGTAGATACCTGCCGCGGGTGCCGCCTCGCGGTCGCGGCTGACGACGGTCACCCCGGCCGGTGGGGGGTAGGCGCCGCCGAGCTGGTAGTCGAAGCGTGCGCCGGTGGGCAGGGGCTTCCAGGCCGGGCCGGCCGGCGGCGACTGCTGACCGCACGCCCCGATCGCGACGACCGCGAAGAGGACCAGAGCCGCCCTGGCGAACTGCGGTGTCACCGGGCCAGCCTAGTCCTCCACCAGGAGATCCCTTCGCATGGTCGCCCATATCGGCTCCAGGCCGTCACCAGTGGCGTAGAACAGGTGCGGCCGCAGCTCGGGGGCGGCTTCCAGCTTGTCCCGCACCCTCCACGGCCGGGCGGACCTCACTGCCAGGAACGGCTGGGCGGCGAGCATCCTCCTGAGGTCGGCGGCCCGCCAATCCGTACCCAGCAGCTTCCTGGCGCGCATCAGCAGCGCCACTCCATCGACCGGAATCCTGTCCACGTGGACGTCGGCGATCAGCGGCATGCCGGGTTCCGGCTCGGCCGGCAGGGCGAAACCGGAACGCAGCCACCCCTCGAACGCCGGGGCGACGACGTCCAGGTCGGCAGGGCCGGGAGCGCCCAGGTCAGACGAGAACACCCGGCCGTCGCCGTCGCCTCCGAGGAAGTACCCCCGGTCCCCTTCCTGGCCGATCATGAGGTAGCCCGCGAGCCACTCGCTGACTGCGTAGGTCGTGTTGCGCTCCAGCAGGGATTCGCGGCAGAACACGGACAGCCCAGTGGCGCCGGCGGCGACATCGCCGGTGACCTCCGCGAGCCACCGCTGGTAGGCGGCGTCCGTCCGGGAGACCAGCTGCTCGATCATCTCCACCGTCGGGGGCACGCCGCCACCCTAGCCGGATCTCTCGAATCGTTGGGTCGGTTACGTTAACATCGAGTTTCATCGATGTTGCCGGAGGTGGGCGATGAAGGTGTTCGCGACAGTGCTCGTGCTCCTGGCCGCCGTCCTCCTGCCGATCACCCCGGCCGAGGCGGCGCCGGTCACGATCACCAACGGCGTGCCGTTCACCGATAGCTCCGGTAATACTCTGCACGCGCACGGCGGCGGCGTGCTGAAGGCCGGCGGCTATTACTACTGGTTCGGCGAGAATCGCAACGCGGACGACACTTTCCGGGCGGTCTCCGTCTATCGATCCACCGATCTGCGTACGTGGGAGTTCCGCAACAACGTGCTCACCCCGGCGGCGGCCAATGAGCTGCAGGGCGCGAACATCGAGCGTCCGAAAGTCGTCTACAACGCCGCGACCGGCCGCTACGTGATGTGGATGCACAAGGAGAACGGATCCGACTACAGCGAGGCCCGGGCGGCTGTCGCGTCGTCCGCCACGGTGGACGGGACGTACACCTATCACGGCAGTCTCCGGCCGCTCGGCACGCACATGTCGCGCGACATCACGCTCTATGTCGACGGCACGACCGGCTACATGATCTCGGCTGCGGACGAGAACTACGACCTGCACATCTACCGGCTCACCGCCGATTATCTGAACGTGTCGTCGCTGGTCGGAAACTTCTGGAACGACGCGCATCGGGAGGCGCCGGCGCTGTTCAAACGGGGGAGCACCTATTTCCTGCTCACCTCGGGCGCGACCGGCTGGAATCCCAATCAGGCCAGATATGCGACCGCCTCCAGCATCTCCGGGCCGTGGACCGGGTGGGCGAACGCCGGTGACGGCACCACATTCCGGTCCCAGCCGACATACGTCCTGCAGGTCGGCAACGGTTTCCTCTACATGGGTGACCGGTGGGCCGGGGCTTGGGGAGGCAAGGTCAACGATTCCTCGTACGTCTGGTTGCCCATCTCCTTCCCCTCGGCGACCAGCATGACCCTGACCTGGTATCCCACGATAACGGTGGACGCCGCCGCGGGCTCCGTCATCGGTAACGTGGCGACGTACCATCGAATCGTCAATCGGAACAGCGGGCGCGTGGCCGACGTCGTGAGCAATTCGGTCGCCGATAATGCCGAGGTCAAACAGTACGCCTGGAACGGTGGCAACAATCAGCGCTGGGAATTCCGCGAGGCCGGTGGCGGATACGTCAACGTGATCAACCGGAACAGCGGGAAATGCCTGGACGTCTCCTCCGGGTCGTCGGCGGACGGCGCGAACGTCATTCAGTACACCTGCGGCGCCGGCGCCAACCAGCAGTGGCAGTGGCAGGCGTACGGCTCGTACTTCCGCCTGGTCGCCCGGCACAGCGGGAAATGCCTGGACGTGACCGGCAGCGGAACCGGCGACGGCGCCGACATCCAGCAGCTCACGTGCGGCGCCGGCACGAACCAGCAATGGTCCCGGGCGGTCGTCTAGCGCCCGGCTGACACTCCGGGCGGGCATTCTTACGAGTTCGGACTCGTACTTCTTCCTCCAGCGGCAGGTGGTCCGGCTGCGACGGTGTCGTGGTGCCCGAGTGGTCCGACGACGGGTCGCCGGCACACCGTCAAGGGGGGAAGTACGTCATGAAACTGCGTCATGCGAGGCGCTACGCCGCGCTGGCCGTGCTCGGAACACTGCCCACACTGGTCATGGCCGCACCGGCCTACGCCGCCACCGGCGTGACCAGGGTAGGCGCGGAGATCCGGGCGAACGCCGCGGCCAACCGGTTCAACAACATCACCGTCAGCCGGGTCGGGGCCTTCTTCGACCTGGTCGACCTCGGCGACACCATGACCGCCGGGGCGGGCTGCTTCCAGGTCGCCGCCAACCGGGTGCGCTGCCCGGCCGCCGGCATCGCCCGGGTCGTGGTCAACGGCGACAACCTGCGTGACCGGATCGTCAACACGACGACCGCGACGGCCGTGTTCAACGGGGGGAGTGGTGACGACACGCTGATCGGCGGTCCGCGCAACGACCGGCTGTCCGGCAACGCCGGCAACGACCGGCTCGAAGGCCGGGCCGGCGACGACCTGCTGCGCGGCGGTGCCGGCAACGACACGATGCTCGGCGAGGCCGGCAACGACCGGGCCGTGGCCGAGGCGCTGCGGGACGGCCGGGACCGGTTCGACGGCGGCGCCGGCCGGGACACCACCGACTACGGTCTGCGGCTCATCCCGGTCACCGTCACGCTCAACGGTGTGGCGAACGACGGCTCCGCGCCGGAGTTCGACAACAACCTGGCGAACGTGGAGAACGCGACCGGCGGCCGGGGCGGTGACCAGCTCACCGGCAACGCGTCGGGCAACACCCTGCAGGGCGGGGCCGGCGCCGACCGGCTGACCGGTCTCGGCGGCAACGACGGCCTGATCGGCGGCGCCGGCAACGACCGGGCGGTCGCCAACGCGCTGCGCGACGGCCGGGACAGCTTCAACGGCGGCGCCGGCACCGACACGGCCGACTACTCGGCGCGCGTCATCGCTGTCACCGTGACGCTCGACGGCGTCGCGAACGACGGCTCGGCGCCGGAAGGCGACAACGTGCAGGGCAGCGTGGAGAACGTGATCGGTGGCCGGGTCGGTGACCGGATCACCGGGAACGCCGCGGCGAACCGGCTCGAAGGCCGGGGCGGGAACGACGTCCTGTTCGGTCGTGGCGGCCGGGACACGCTGATCGGCGGGGCCGGCAACGACCGGATCTTCGGTGAGGCCGGCGCCGACCTCCTGCAAGCCGTCGACCTGCGGCGTGACCCGGTGGTCAACGGTGGCTCGGGCACCGACGACTGCAACACCGATGCCGTCGACACCCGGATCAGCTGTGAGCTCTGATCCTCTCCGGCGATACTGCGCGCCCGGTGCTATCTGGCCCGGGCGCGCAGCCCGTCCACGTCCAGGACCGCGACCGACCGGCGGCTCGTCTCGATCACGCCGTGCCGGCGCAGCGTGCGCAGTGCCTTGGTGACCGACTCCCGGGACGAGCCGGTCCACGCGGCCAGTTCCTCCTGGGTCAGCGGCAGCGTGATCCGCACGCCGCGTTCGGCCGTCTGCCCGAACCGCTCGGCCAGTTCGGCCAGGCGCAGGGCGACCCGGCCCAGCGAGTCGTAGGTGCCGAACTCGATGCGTTTGCGGTCGGCATCACGAAGCCGTCCGACTATCAGGCGTACGAGAGCGACCGCAGCGTCCGGACGGGCGGCCAGGAAATCCAGGAAATCCCGGATCGGCACGACGATCGTGTCCAGGGGTTCCAGCGCCGCCACCGAGGCCGACCGCGGCGCCTCGTCCACCGCCGACATCTCACCGAGCAGCGCACCCGGCCCGCGGATCGCCAGCAGCACCTCGCCGCCCTGCTCGGTCAGGGAGAACACCTTCGCCCGGCCGCGGAGCACCAGGACCACCGTGCTGGACCGGTCGCCCTCACCGAACAGGGTGGCGCCGGACGGCCAGCGCCGCGCCCGGCCCCGGGCGAGCAGTGCCTCCCGGTCGCCGGCGTTCAGCTGATCAAGGAACTCGCGTGCCACTGGATCTCACCGTCTTCTCCTCGCAGGCCGCACAGCACGAACGCGGCCACCGGCCGGCTGCGGCCCTTGACGCGCAGCTCGCCGAGCGGTTCGACGAGGGCGGTGTCACCGAGCAGGTCCCGGGTGGCCGCGCCGATCAGCACCTGGCCGGGCTGGGCCGACGTCTCCAGCCGGGCCGCGACGTTCACCGCGTCGCCCATCGCGTTGAAGTTGCGCAGCGCCTCGCCGCCGATGTTGCCGACCAGCGCCTCCCCGGTGTTGACGCCGACCCGGAACCGCGGCCAGCCCGGGCAGCCCGCGGCGATCCGGTCCACCCCGGCCTGCAGGGACAGCGCGGCCCGGGCCGCTCGCAGGGCGTGGTCGGGCTGCCGGGCGGGAGCGTTGAAGAGCGCCATCAGCGCGTCGCCGACGAACTGCACGACGGTGCCGTTCTCGGCCAGCACCGCCCGCGTCGCCACGTCGAAGTACCGGTTGAGCATCTCGACGATCTGCTCCGGTGTGGACCGTTCGGAGAACGTGGTGAACCCGCGCAGGTCCGCGAAGAGCGACGTCACCTCGACCACGGCGCCGCCGAGCGCCGCCTGGCTCGGGTCGACGACCAGGGCGGTCGCCACGTCGGGCGACATGTACTGCCGGAACAGCACGTCGAGCCGGCGGTAGAGCCGGGCGTTCTCCAGCGCGACGGCGATCTGGCTGGCCAGCGACAGCAGCAGCGCGGTGTCCCGGTCCGTCACGGCTTCGCCGCTCTTCTCCGCCGCCAGGACGCCGGCCGGGTGGCCTTTCACGGCGAACGGTACGCACAGAGTGCCGTGCGACCCGGTCACCGGCACGCCGGACGCCAGCGCCCGCTCGGCGGCCAGCTCCCGGTCCGTGCCGAGATCCACGGGGAAGACCAGGCGGCCCTCCTCGACGACGCCGATCGCGACCGAGTGCCGCTCGAAGGCCCGCGCGATGTGCGTGACGGCGCCGCTGAGCAGCTCCGCGTCGGTCAGCATCACCCGCGCGTCGTGCCCGATCGCGACCAGGGCGCCCAGCTTGCGGATCTGATCGCGTTCGTCGGCGACGGCGCCGGCCGCGCGACTGAGCACCGCGGTCTGCCCGTCGGTCAGCTCGAACCGCTCGGCGAGCAGGTTCATGGTGGTGGCCATCTCCGGTTCGGTCTGCCGGCGGTCCAGCGCGTCGACGAGGGCTTCCAGGGCGGCGCCGTACTCCGCGCGCAGCTGCCGCACGGTGTCCTCGGTGCCGACCGACGCGAACAGCCCGGCCGCGGCGCCCTCGTTGCGGTACTGCACCCAGGCGCTGTACGCGACGTAGCCGAACCCGGCCGCCATCAGCAGGTGCCACTCCCACCAGGACAGATGCCAGCTCCGGCCGACCGCCATCGCCACTGCCGCCTCGGCCAGCAGCGTGTAGGCCGTCACCACGGACAGCAGCATCACCGTGCGCCGCCGCCGGTAGAGCATGTAGTAGCGAACAGCGGCGAGACCGAACAGGATCACTCCGGCGGCCGACAGCGCCACGGTCGGCCCGGTGTCGCCGGCGGGCGGCACGGCGTTCAGGGGCGGCACCCCGAGCAGCGACGCCACCGCCCACGCCGCGATGATCAGGAGCAGACTCGTACGCAGGAAGCCGGCCCAGCGCACCAACCCGGCCGCGCGACGGGCCGGCAGATCCACGGCCGAGGCCGCGGCGAACACGGCGGCGAGCGTCAACCCGGCCGGGGAGGCGTAGGTGAAACCGGCGTTACCCCCGGCCACCAGCATGTGCGGTGTCGCCACCGCGTGCAGCCCGAGGAACCCCGCCGCGATCAGGAACGAGAACGCGATCAGCAGCAGCCGCGCATCGGCCCGCCTCCGCGCCGCCTCGTTGATCACGACAGCCAGCCCGAGACTGACCACGGAGACGGCGAGGACCAGCCAGAAGTGTGATGGGTCGTGCTGCCACCGGTGGTCCCACTGAGGACGAGCGGCCAGCAGCCAGAGCCCGGCGAGCGGGGCCGCGAGGTGCGCGACCCACACGACGAGGCGGGCTACCCCTCCGCGACCCACGACTGGATCCACCGGCCAACCCTATGACCGATCCGGTGACCCACGGCTGTCGGATAACCGCGCGGTATGTCGGTTAGGTGACACGGTGGGGCGCGCCGGTCTCGGTACCGTGGACGTCGTCCGCGTGAGTGGAGCCTGATTTGCTGGGTCGGCGCAATCTCCCCTGCTCCTCGTCGCACGTTCCGCATGCCAAGGTGCGCCGGCCGTCGATCCCGAACATTTCGCTGGCCGCGCTCACGGGTCTGCTCACCGTGGTGACCGGCGTGGCGATCAACGTGGCGACCGGCGGCAGCCTGCCGGATCAGCTGCAGAAGTACCAGGGCTGGGCGTGGCCGGTCGTCGGGCTCTTCGCCTCGGCTCTCGTCCTGGTCGGCATGCTGCAGGCGTGGCAGACCCGCGACGAGCCGGATCACCTCCGGGTCGCCGACCCGTTCGGCGACGGGCCGGCCGCCCGCGTCGTCGGTGAGCGTGTGTCGGCCGCGGTGGACGTCTTCCGGGACCGCGTCGAATTCTGTGATCGGCTGCGCGGCCACGTGCTGAGCCGACCGACCCGGATCGTCTCGGTGACCGGGCGGCGTGGCATCGGCAAGAGCGGACTGGTGGCGAAGGTCCTGGCCGAGTTCGAGGAGCCGGACGAGGCCGCCGACGCGTTCGTGGACGGACTGGTGTACCTGAGCACCCGCACCGGGGTCGGCGCGGTGGACACCGCCCGGATCTTCCACGCGCTGGCGCGCCTGCTGCCGCCGGGGCAGCGGGTGCAGCTCGAGGAACAGTGGGCCAACGGCGGCGTCGGCGTACTGTCCGATCTCTTCCTCGCCCTGGCCCGGCGGAAGCCGGTCCTCGTCCTGGACAACCTCGACGATCTTCAAGATCCGGACACCGGGCGCCTGGCGAGCGCCGACCTGGTCTCGTTTTTCACCTCCGTGTGCAGCTGCCGCAACCCGCCATTGGTGATCACCACCTCGCAGCGTCCGCTGGGCCTGCCGCCGACGGTGGGCGTCCACATCACCCGCATCGACATCGACGCGGGGCTCGAGGTCGACGACGCGCTGGCGCTGCTGCGGCATTTCGACGCGGACGGCGAAGCGGGCCTGTGTGCCGTCCCGGTGGCCGACCTGCGCCGTGCGGTGCGGGAGGTCCACGGGATACCGCGCGGGCTCGAACTGCTCGTCACGTTGCTGGCCGAGCGCAAGACCGCCACCCTGCAGCGCTTGTTCGACGCCGCGAACGCGCCCGACATGTTGCTCGGATGCCTGGTGTCCGAGGGGTTCGAGACCTTGGACCGGGTCGGGCGTGCCGTGCTGCGGCTGTTCGCCCTGGCCGACACGCCGCTCCCGGTCGACGCGATACCGGGCCTGCTGTATCCCGACGCCGCCCCCGCTGCCGTCACGCGCTGCGTGGATCGGCTCATCAGCCGTGGCATGCTCGGTTTCGAGCGCCTCAGCGGGCGAGCCCGGCTTCATCCGATCGACTCCGACTACGTTCGCCGGAGCCTGCTCGACGACCCGGAGCAGCAGAGGGTACTGGACCTCCGGCTGGCCGATTGGCTGGCCACCCGGCGGACCGAGGCGTCGAGCTGGCGGACCAGCACCGACGTGGCCGCCCAGCGCCGGGAGATCCGGCACCGGCTGCGGGCCGGCGATGTGCGGACCGCCGTCCTGGTGATCGCCGAGATCGCGGAGTTCCTCGCCGAGCACGGCGAGACCGACGAGATGGAGTCGGACCTGGCGCGGGTCCGGGATCTCGTCGACACGCCGGAGACGAGGTCGGCGTACGAGCTGAGTCGCGGGCTGGCCGAGCTGGCCAGCGGGTCGTCCGAGGAGGCTGCCGTGGCGTTCCGGGCCGGCCTGGTCGCGGCCCGGCAGTCCGGCGACGCCTTCGCCACGGCGCGCCTCCACATGTGGCTCGGTGACGCCTTGCGCTACACGGGCGACCCGGCGGCGGCGCGGGAACCACTCCTGCGCGCCAGTGCTCTGAGCCCGGCCGACGGATCGGGCCGTGCCGTCGTACTGCGTTCCTTGTTCGCCTTGGGCATCGTGGAGTGTTACCTCCCCGATCCCGCGGCCGCTGCGAGGGCGGCGACCCGCTTCGAAGCGATTCTGCGGCCGGGCGATCCCTCCCATTGGCGGGCCTGGCTGTCCGACCTGCGGGCGCTGATCGCCCTGGTCACCGGCGACCACGCGACGGCACTGCGCGAGGTGGAGCGAGGCGTGGCGAACTTCGCCGACTCACCCCAGCAGGCGTTGGTCGGCTACCTGCAGAGCGTGCGCGGGCTCGTCCTGCTGACCGAGGGGGCGGTCGACGAGGCAGCCCGGACGTTCCGTGACGTCCGGCAGGGCGCCGCGCTGTACCGGCAGGCCCGGCTGGAGGGATTCGCCGTCCTCAACCTGGCGTGGACCAGCCTGGTCGCCGGCGACCCGTCCGGTGCGAGCGTGCTGGCCTGCGAGGCCGCCGACCACCTGGCCGCACATCGGATCGTCGAGGCGTCGGCCGCCGTCCACCTGGCGATGGTCGGCCGCGCCGCCGACGCCGATGCCCGGCGTGCGCTGCTGCGCCGATCCGTGCAGGCCCAGCAGGGCAACCCGGACCTGTTCCATCCGGCGGAGGAGCTCGTGGATCGCCTCGCCGGGCCATCGACCGAACCCTAGGCTGCTCCCGTGACACCGCAGCTCCGCAGGGGCCACCAGCCGAAATGACCGCGCCCGCCGCGCCACGCCGTGGCAGGATGCCGACCGTGAAAGCCCATGCCGCGTAACCACCCGCACTCGCTGCGCCGTCCTGTCCGCAAGCCGGCTCCGGAGCAGCGGCACATCGACGGCCTGTCGGCGCGGGCCCACGCCGCCGTCCGCAGCGCCGAGGACTGGTATTTCTGGCCGAACGCGACAGCTGATTCGCTGGACGCCTACCGCCTGTTCCTGAAGCGGCCGGGCCGGATCATTCGCGGCGGGCCCGACGTCTACGACGCCGGTGACGCCCGCAACGACCTGCACGAGATCCTGCTGAGGCTGCCGCCGGTCCCGCGCCGGGAGCTGGAACGCCTGCTGGAACCGCTCGACGCCGAATACCTGCGCCGGACCCTTCCCGCGCAGTGGTGGTCCGAGTACGGGGCCGGCCGCTGGTGGTATCAGCGCGATGCCGGACTCTGACTCACCGCGTCATTTCGCCGGTGACGATCCGGGACGGACCTCGACGGTGGCCCGGATCAGCTGCCCGAACTCGTCGTCGGCGACGGCTTCGACCAGCACGTCGGTGACCGACGGATGTGTGCCGACGAGCGGCGGCAGGCCCTGCTCAGTCCACCTGCTGCGGGAGCGGCTGGAACGCCACATCGGACACGTCGGCGACCAGTTCGGTGAAGTCGGTGCCGTACGCGGTGGGCTCGACGATCCGCAGCACCAGCGCGAACGGACGGTCCGCGCCGTACGTGCGGCTGAGCTCGGCGTGATGCGCGGCCAGGTAGCGGGCGCCGGCGAGGTTGCTGCCCGCGGTCAGGCCGCCGATGAAGAACACCGGATGGCCGCCGGCCGGACCCCAGAACCGGGCGAGCAGGACATGACTGGTCTCCTGGCTGAGGACGTACTCGACGCCGCCGACGGTGAACGACATCCGGCGTACCTCCTCGTCGAAGACCGCGTAGGTGACGCCGCGCAGGATCGTGCGCACGTGCGTGGCGCTGCGCGGGCTGGCGCCGCCGGGACCGCCGACACAGAATTCGGTCAGCCGTCCGATCTCCCCGGTCGGCTGGTTCTCCCCGACCCGGTCGGCGTGCGCCCCGCACTCCCGGGCGATGGTGGCCAGCTCCACCAGCGCGGCCACGTCACGGCGGTGGACGCTGAACTCGCGCGGCGACGACGCGTGCCGGGAGACCACGAGCAGGCAGCTCGCACCGGCGGTGAGCCCGAAGAAGGCGCGTTCCCGGCTCAACTTGCGCCGGCGGATCAGGAAGCCCGAGAGCCAGACGGCCGTACCGGCGATGATGCTCGCCAAAAGGTTGATCAGAAGGTCGCCCACGCCTCGATGATGTCCGATGTGGTCGAGCGGCATGATCAGCGGGTGGCGAGAAATAGCCAGGCGGCCGGTGGTGTTCTCCTCGGTGCGCGCGGCGGAAGCCAACGCCGGTGCGGAAAGAGGTAGACACCATGAAGGTCCGCAATTCCTTGCGTTCGCTGAAGAGCAAGCCGGGCAGCGTCGTCACCCGGCGCCGCGGCCGCCAGATAGTCGTGAACAAGAAGAACCCGCGGTGGAACGGCCGCCAGGGCTGATCACCGCCACACCTTCGCATCGAGAAAGGCCGGAGCATCCCTCCGGCCTTTCCTCGTGTGGTCGCGTGATCGACGACGGGGACGATGAGGCCGCTGGTGGCATCCGTCGACCTACTCACGCGGTGGTGGCGAGCACGGAGCAGTCGTTTGACGGACGAGTGAGCGTGCCGGGCGGGCATCGTCGATTCCGACACGAGCTGAAGGAGATCGAGATGTCCGTGACCGTCCGCGATGACCTGGTCCTGTCCCACTCCGTCGAAGAGGTCGAGGTGAGCGCCCCCTTCGACGCCGTCGACATCGAGACCTGGCTGAAGACGCTGCCCGACAAGGAGTACCAGCGGTGTGCGCCCGGCGACCACAAGGCGGCCGGCTACACCGTCGACGACGACGGCACCCCGATGTCGATCAACGTTGAGATGATCGGTTCCGGTCTGGTCATTCAGCACTACCGGTACGAGGTCGCCGGCCCGCACTACTGCAAGATGGTGTCGATCTCCGACGTGCTGACCCCGAACGGCTGGACCAACGTCCAGGTGATCTGGGAGCTGAGGATGGAGCAGATCGACGGCGACCGGCTGCGCTACACGAACACGGTGACCTCGCGCCCGACCGAGGAAATGATCAAGTTCACCGAGGAGCACGGCGGCACGTTCGAGCAGGCCGCGGCGGCCCGGCAGGAGGCGTCGGGCGCGCACAACAAGCGCGAGACCCCGCGTTTCGCCGCCAGCATCGTCCGTGCGGCGACCGCGGCATGAGCACCGAGCACATCGCGTCGCCGCGCGCCGCGGCGGCTCACTTCACACCGGAGCTGACCGCGCTGATCGAGGACCCGCTCTACTCGGAGCGGGTGTGGGACGACACCCGGCTCAGCCCGCGGGACCGCAGCATCGCGACGCTCGCGGCGATAGTGGCGCTCTACCGCCCCGACGAGCTGCGAGCCCAGTTACGCCGCGCGGTCGGCAACGGCCTGACGCTGCCGGAGATCTCGGCGCTGATCACGCACACCGCCTTCTACGGCGGCTTCCCGGCAGCGATCTCGGCATCCGTGATCGCCCACGAGGTCCTCGGCCCGGTCAGCTGACCGCTCGGCGCAGCAGGTCCTGGTGTGCCAGGGTCCAGTCGTAGGCCGCCTGCACCGCCTCGGCAGCTCCCGATTCGCGGAGCCGGGCCGTCGCCGGGTCGCCGGCCCCGGCTTCGATGCCACGCCGGCATCGGTCCTGCCACCACAGGATCGTGTCGACGAGGGCGGACCGGTTCACGAGACCGTAGGCGTCGGCGATGACCCGGACCAGCCGCGCCGCCTCCGCGGCGTCCCGCACACCGGGGCCGAGCCCGACGTACTGCCAGCAGACGTGGGCGACGTCGTGGATCCGCGCGCCGGGCGCGGCGAGGTCCCAGTCGATGAAGGCCACCGGAAGATCCCGGTAGACGGTGTTCTTCGGCGACAGATCGTTGTGGCACACGACCTCCTGACCGCCGGCGAGATCCGTCCCGGCGGTCAGGTCGTGGAACCGGCGAACCATCCGGGCCACAGCGGCGAGGCTCTCGTCCGACCGGATCGACGGCGGCTCGTGGCCCGGCTGCCACGGCACGTCGCCGTCGATGAACCCGAGCATCTCGCGTCCCCGGTCGTCGGTGCCGAGGAACCGTGGCGCGCCGGGCCAGTCGTGCCGCTCGAAGTGGCGGAGCAGAGCGCGGACGAATTCCGGGTCGCGCGGCGGCGACTTGCGGACGGTCTCGCCGACCCGTACGACGTCACTGACGAGACCGCCGGCCAGGGGCAGGGACAGGGTGAGCAGCATGGTGTCCGACCCTCCGCTGCGCCCCGCCGCCTCGAAGCCGAAGCTCTCGTACAAGCGTCGTGCGGTGTTGCCGTCCTCGACGCTGAGGCTCAGGCCCGGGACGCCGCGGCGCTTCGCGATGTCGACGACCGCGGTCATCAGGCGTGACGCGACGCCACGCCGGCGGGCCTCGGGCAGGACGCCGACGGTCAGTTCGGGAACGTCCGCCGCCACGAACCCGTACCCGGCGCGGTCGGCCGGCAGGGCGCGGCCCCACACCGCACCGACCGGCTCGTCGCCGATCAGCGCGATCACTCCCAGATCTCCCGCTGCCGGGAAACCGTCGAGGTAGCGCCGCGCCATCGCGTCGGTGCGGAGCCGGTCGAGCGTGAAGCGTGGCTCCGACCAGTTGTAGGCGTCCAGCAGGATCCGCTCCAGGAACGGCAGGTCGTCAGCATGCGCTTCGCGGATCCGCATCGGATCAACCTAACGGCGCGGCTCCCAGCGGAACATCCGGTTCGCCAGGGCGACGGCCACGACGACCCAGCTCAGTGTGGGCGCCAGCAGCAGCAGGGATTCGCTGACGGCCACGCCGCCGTTCCAGGCGTTCATCACCAGTTCGGTCGCTGAGCCGCCCGGCAGCAGACGCTTGAGCAGGGTCAGCTCCTCGGTGCCGGTGATGCCGACCCAGCTGGCCACGGCGATCACGCCGAGGCTGACCGGCAGCGTCGTGACCTGGGCGTGTTCCGGGGAGTCGGTCAGCCCGGCCGTCGCCAGGCCGAGGCCGACCATCATCGCCACGGTGGCGAGCACCGCCGCGACCAGCAGGAACACGTTCGACGGGCGGCCGGCGACCGCGGCCAGGGCGGTCAGGACCACCGTCACCTGGGCCACCGCGAGGACGGTGACCGGCAGCAGCAGGCCGGCGAGGATGCCGCTGTCCGAGGCGGCGGTCGACCGCAGCCGCTTCAGGAACAGGTTCTGCCGGCGGGCGGCGAGCGTGGTCACCGCCGTGGTGTAGAGGCCGAACGCGCCGACCGTGAACATCACCACCGCGGCGATGTAGCCCAGGCTGCCGAGCTGCGCGAACACCTCATGGCGGTAGATGAAGAAGGCGCTCACCACGGCCGGCATGATCAGGCTGGTGACGAGCAGCAGGCGGTTCCGGAAGAGCTGAGCCAGCTCGGAGACAGCGATGGGAAGCACGGGTCACCCCTTGTCGATCGCGCGGAAGACGTCGTCGAGCCGGGTCGGGCCGGCGGACAGGTCGGTCAGTTCGAAGCCGTGCTCCTCGGCCCAGCCGAGCAGCAGGTAGAGGTCCTTGTGCAGGTGGAACGTCTCGACGATCACCGAGCCGTCGGCCTGCCGGATCGCGTCCAGCGGCAGGTTCGCGGGCGGTGGCGTGAACCGGATGACGGCGGGCAGGGTGCGGGTCAGTTCGGCCACCGTGCCCTCGCGCCGGAGGACGCCCCGGTGCATCAGGCCGATCCGATCGGCGCGCTGCTGCGCCTCCTCCAGGTAGTGCGTGGTCAGCACGACCGTCGCGCCGTTCTCGCGAATCCGGTCGACGGCCTGCCACAGGGCATCGCGCGACTGGATGTCGAGACCGGTGGTCGGCTCGTCCAGGAACAGGAGTTCCGGCGTACCGAAGATGGCCGTCGCGAAATCGAGTCTGCGCTTTTCGCCGCCGGAGAGCTGCGCGACTCTCGTGCCCGATTTCCCGGTGAGGCCGACGATGTCGAGGACGCGATCGGCGTCGTCCGCGCGCCGGGTGAGGCGGCCGATCAGCAGGACCGATTCCCGGGCGGTCAAGTCCGGGGAGAAGCCGCTTTCTTGCAGCATTATTCCCATTTTCGTACGGACGGAGCTCCGCTCGCCGGGGCGCCCGCCGAGAACGCGAACCGTGCCCGAATCCGGTCGGCGGTGGCCCTCGATCGTCTCCAGTGCCGACGTCTTTCCGGCGCCGTTCGTGCCGAGCAGTGCGTAGAGTTCGCCGCGGCGCACCTGGAATGACAGGTCCTTGACCGCGTGGAAGTCGCCGTATCGGACGTTGAGGCCGTCGACCTCGATGACTGGCGTGGTGGTCATGCCATTCAGAGAACCCTTTTCGGCGCCCGCCGATCAGTGTCGCCGTGTCACCGCGACATGTGACGTGGTGTCACTGCCGGCCGCCCTGATCCGCCTCGATACTGAAGAGGTGACGTCCACCCAGGGCCGCCTGCGCCGGCTCAATCTGGTGACCGCCGCGCCACCGCTGCTGGCCGCGGCGGTGGCGTTGTCGGTCGTCGATACGGACACCTGGTGGCAGATAGCCGTTCTGGCCGCCGGGGTGATCGCCGCGCTGGTGGCGTTCGAACGGTGGACCGCGAACGACCTCGGGAGCGTCCTCGTTCCCTGCCTGATCGTGGCGGCCGTGGTGTGGCCGTTGTCGGTGCTGGTCACGGACAGTCCGAACGGATATTGGGGGTTGTGCACCGTGGGTTCGTTCGCCATTCCGCGAATGCCTCGCCGCCGGCTTGTCTCCACCCTTGTCCTGGTCGTCTATCTGGCCGGCGTCGGGCTGCTGCGGCTGCTGATCGAACCGGACGTCAGCCTGATCACCTATGTGCTGGTGCCGGTGGTTCTCACCGTCATCGCGGTGCTGTTCTCCATCGCCGGGGAACGGTTCTACCGCATCGTCCGGGAACTCGAGGAATCCCGTGCCCGGGACGCCGAATTGGCGGTCATCCGCGAGCGGGTCCGGTTCGCCGGCGACCTGCACGACATCCAGGGACACACGCTGCACGTGGTGAAGTTGAAGACGACGCTCGCCGGGAAACTGGTCCGCACCGATCCGGAACGGGCCGAGGAGGAACTGCGCGAGATCCACTCCCTGGTCAGCGACACGATCACGCAGACCAAGGAACTGGCGTACGCACAACGGCGGCTGAATCTCAACGCCGAACTGGAGAACGCGAAGAACCTGTTCGAGGCGGCCGGCATCCGGGTACGGATCAGCCGTGAATCCGATCCGCCGGCAGGGGAACTGCTCGGCCAGGTCCTGCGCGAGACGACCACGAACATCCTGCGGCACGCGTCGGCGACGTTCGTGCACATCACCCTGGGCGGCGACGGCATCGTGATCGTCAACGACGGTTTCAGCGGCGATTCCGTGCCGGAGCTGCGCGGTTTGTCGGCGCTGCGCCGGCGGGTGGCCGACGACGGCGGGGAATTGACGGTCGCGGCCGAGGGCGGGTCGTTCACGACGGCGGCGTGGTTCCGATGACGACCGTGGTGCTCGCCGACGATGAAGCACTGCTGCGCAAAGCGCTCGCCGCACTGCTGCCGCTGGAAGGGGACATCACCGTTCTGGCCGAGGCGCAGGACGGCTCCTCGGCCGTTGCGGCGACCCTCGCTCATCAACCGGATGTGCTGGTCATCGACCTGGAGATGCCGGGCGTCGACGGGCTGGAGGCGGTCGCTTCGATCCGGCGCGAACGGCCGTCGCAGGTGATTCTCATGCTGACCCGGCACGCCCGTCCCGGTGTTCTGCGAAAGGCACTGAAACTGGGCGTGCAGGGCTTCGTCACCAAATCAGCCGAGCCGTCGCACATCGCCGCCGTCGTCGCGAAACTGCGCGACGGCAAACGCTGGATCGACCCGGACGTGTCAGCGCTCGCCGTCATCGACGACTGCCCGCTGACCGACCGCGAACTCGACGTCCTGCGGGTCACCGGCGAAGGCTATTCGGTGGCCGACATCGCCGCCCGCCTGCATCTGGCGCAGGGAACCGTCCGCAACTACCTGTCCAACGCCATGCAGAAGACCCAGACCCAGACCAGGCACGAGGCAGCCCGTTACGCCCGCGAGCACGATTGGCTGTAGCCGTCCACTAGGCGGACATCCGGACTATGGCGCCGACGACCATCCCGAACCCGGCGGCGGCGACGGCGACCCGCAGCGCGACGCCGGCCCATTGCTCGCCGCGTTTCTTCGCCACACCGGCGAGGATCGCAGCGACCGCCCCGAACAGGATCGGCACGATGAACAACGCCACCGCCGAGAACACGAACGCCGCGACGCTGAACGCTCTACCGGTGCCGGCCACCACATATCCGGGCTGCGGCACGACCATGTAGGGCGGTGGCGTGGCCAACCCGTGCTGCGGCGGGCCGTACGCCTGCTGACCGCAGACGCCGCAGTGACCGGTGTTCTGAACGGCCGATCCGCATCGCGTACAAGACATGACCCGCACCATCGGCGCCTGGACCCCGGACCTGAACCTAACCCGGCGTTTTCCGTGCCCGTACCGCGGTGGACGACATCGCCGCCAGCTCCGGCCGTGCCGCAACGAACAGCGTCGCGACGCCGAGCGCCTCGTTCATGGCGGCGAGTTCGTACTCCCGCTGGTAGTCGGCCGCGTTCCTGACCCCGCGGACGATCACGCCGCATCCGTGCTCCCGGCAGTAGTCCACGGTCAGCCCGCGCCAGTCAGCGACCGTGACGTTCTCCCAGTGCGCCGGCAGCAGCCGCCGGATCTCCGCGGCCCGCCCGGCGGCCGCCTGAGACGGCCGCTTCTCACCATTGACGGCGACCACCACGGTGACGTGGTCGAACACACGACGCGCCCGGTCGACGACGTCGAAGTGCCCCGGCGTGAAGGGGTCGAAGGTGCCGGGGTAGACCGCACGAGCCGAGCGGAGACGGCGATCAGACACGTGAGTCACCCCCCGAGACTAGGCCAGCGCCGGTGAGCACCGTCCGGCTGACGATGCCGGTCGGGGACTCCTCGCTCGACCTCGCCGGATGATGTGGCGCAGGTCACCGGCGGTGATGTCACAAAGGGCGGCTGCCACCTGTCCTGCCTGGCGACGATGGCGACGGAGGGGGCGACCATGGAGCTGGACGAGGCCGCGAGCGTGTTCATGCAGGTGCGGCCGCGCCTGTTCGGGATCGCCTACCGGATGCTCGGCAGTGCCGCCGAAGCCGAGGATCTGGTGCAGGACGTGTGGTTGCGCTGGCAGAACTACGATCGCGGCACGGTGCGGAATCCGGCGGCGTTCCTGGCCACGACCACGACCCGGCTGGCGATCAATCAACTTCAGTCGGCGCGGGTACGCCGGGAGACCTACATCGGGCCGTGGCTGCCCGAGCCGGTCGACACGTCGGCCGACCCCTACCTGGGGGCGGAGACCGGTGACGCTCTCGAGTTCGCTGTGCTGATCCTGCTGGAGAAACTGACGCCGACCGAGCGGGCGGCCTATGTTCTGCGGGAGGCGTTCGATTATCCGTACGCCCAGATCGCCCTGATCCTGCAAACCAGCGAACCGGCCGTGCGCCAACTGGTGAGCCGGGCCCGCAAGCATGTGACCAGCGAGCGCAAGGCGCCCGTGGACGTCGGGGCGCAACGCGAGCTGCTCAGTACGTTCATCACGGCCGCCCGCGCCGGTGATCTCGCGGGCCTGGAGAGACTGTTCGCGGCCGGCGTCGCGAGCATCACCGACGGCAACGGCGCCAAGCACGCGGCCCGCCGGGTCGTCGAAGGCGCGGCCCCGGTCGCGAGGTTCATCGCGGCGTTCTCCTCGTTCTGGTGGGAGGGTGTCGAGGCCCGGTTCGTCACCGTCAACGGCCGGCCCGCCGCGGTGCTGGAGCACGCCGGTGGCATCAAGGCGATGCTGACGCTCACCGCGTCCGCGGACGGCATCGATCACCTGCTGTGGCTGATGAATCCGGACAAGATCGCGGCGTTCCGCCGTCCGGCGTGAGCTGGGTGCCTGATGGAGTCGATGCGCCGTCTGGCCGACGCGTGCGCTGCCGGTGACCTCGGCGCGGTCGAGCCGTTGCTGGCCGCCGACGTGGTGGCCGTCTGCGACGGAGGCGGGCTGGTGCCGGCCGCAGCGGATCCGGTGTGCGGCAGCGGTGACGTGGCGCTGCTGCTGATCGGGGTGCTGGGCCGGCCCGGAACCGATCTGAGCGTGGAGAGCGTGAACGGGCTGCCCGGGCTGGTGCTGCGCCGCACCGACGGCACGGCCGTGGCCGTGGTCGCCGCCCGGTGCGGCGCGGCACCGCTGTCGACACTGTGGATCGTGCTGAACCCGGCGAAGCTGAACGGCTGGCACCGCCGGTGATGCCCGCCTACTGGGCGAGCCACTCCCGGAAAGTGGTCGTGGCCAGGTGGGCGTCGCCCTTGGCGATCAGCGCGTCGCCCGGCACCGCGGCGAACATGCCCGCCGCCGGGTCCAGCACGACCGGGCGGTCGTCTCCCTTCGCCGCGAGCGCGATCCGGCCGAGCTCGTCGAGCGTGAACACCTCCGGGCCGGCGACGTCGCGGTAGCCGTTGAGCGGCGCGCCGACGCTGACCTTCGCCACCTCGGCGGCGATGTCGGCGGAGGCGAGCGGCTGCACCGGCGTGGCGGGCAGGCGTACGGCGTGCTCGTCCGAGGTCCACGACAGCACCGCGGGCACGAACTCGAAGAACTGCGTGGCCCGCACGATCGACCACGGCACCGGTCCCGCCTTGAGGATGTCCTCCTGCAGCACCTTGGCCCGGTAGTAGTCCAGGCCGGGCACCAGGTCCACCCCGACGATCGACAGGATCACCGCGTGCCCGACGCCCTGGCGCTGGGCGGCGGCCACCATGTTCTCCATCGTCGTACGGAAGAAGGCCGGCGACTTCTCGTCGAAGGTGGGCGAGTTGGTCAGGTTGACCACCACGTCGGCGCCCTTGAGGCCGTCGTCGAGCCCAGCACCGGTGAGCAGGTCGACACCGTTCGACGGCGACAGCGGCACCGCCTCGTGCCCGTGCTCGGTCAGCAGCCGGACGACCTGGGAGCCGATGAGGCCGGTCCCGCCCAGCACTGCGATCTTCATGCGAACCACAACCCTTCGTTGTCATTGCCCTGTCACCACGTTCGACCGGGCAGCACCGCGGGTTGTGACACGACTCAGGGTGTGACGAGGGCGTCGGTGAGCGCGCGTGCCAGCCATCGTTCGTACTCGTCGGGAGACCAGCCCCGGTCACCCACGAGCAGGTCGAAGACCTCGGGCGAGATGAGCGTCCAGACGACGTCGCCCGCCCGGCCGGGGTCGAGGCCGGCGCGCAGGCCACCGGTGGCGGCGAGGTGGCGCACGATGCCGCCGGCCCCGGCCATCCGCTCCCGGTTGATGGTCTCCCGGAACTGGATCAGATCGGGATCGCCGCCGCGGGCGCCGGCCAGCAGGGTGGCGAGCAGCGGGCCCACGCGTTCGCCGATCCGGCGGGCGGCGGACGCGTACCTGGCTACCTTGTCCTCGGGCCGGGTCGCGGCGAAGACGGCCCGGATCTCCGGGCGGTCGATCATCGGGATCGGCTCGTCGTCGCCGGCGAGCGTCACGTCGTAGACGTCCTTGATCAGCGCCGCCTTGGTGCCGAACACCTTGCGGACCGTCTCGACCGAGACGTCAGCCCGCTCCGCCACCACCCGCATGGTGACCGCCGCGGGCCCGCGTGCGACGAGAAGCTCCCGGGCGGCGTCCAGGATCCGGCGGCGGGTGAGCCGTGCCTGCTCGGCGCGGCGGGTGTTGTCGTAGACACGACGAGACATTGATTACCACTCCATGGCATTGAATACTTTGCGAGTGTACTCAATATCTCGGGAGGAATCATGCTCACTGTCGATGCGGAGACCTGCATCCGTTCCATGAGGCTCATGGCTTCCGGCGACCTCGGCGACCTGGAGCACGTGGTCCATCCGCAGGCCACCAACCGTGAGGCGAAAGACGAACCGCCGGCCTGCCGCGGGCGGGGGCCCGCCGCGTTCGCGGCCACCGCGCAGTGGCTGCGGTCCGCCTTCGCCGACCTGGCGTTCGACGTCCACGACGCGGTCACCGAGGGAGAGCTCACCGTCGTGCACTGCACGATGTCCGGGCGTCAGGTCGGCGCGTTCCTGGCGTACGACGAGCGCGGCGAGGTGGCCCAGGCCTTCCCGCCGACCGGCCGCACGTTCGCGATCACGCAGACTCACTGGTTCCGGATGGAGGGCGGCCGGGTCGCCGAGCACTGGGCCAACCGGGACGACATGGGACTGGCCCGTCAGCTCGGCTGGATCCCGCCGACGCCGGTCTTCCTGGTGCGGATGGCCCGGGCCAGGCGGCAGGCCCGCCGCGCCGACGCGCGTGCGTGAACCGGTTCAGATCCAGTAGTGCTCGTCCGAGGAGTGCTTGCCCGGGTGGCCCTCGAAGAGCGTGCAGTCGGGGTCCGTCTCCGGGGGAGTCTGGCGAACCGGGCACCAGGTGTACGGGTTGATCTCGGACGCGCTGAGGGTCCACTGCGCCCACCACATCACGTCGCCGACCTGCTGCGCGAGTGCGGCATGGGACCCGTCGTGGCCTCGCTCCAGCTCGCAGCCCAGCTCCGACTGCACGGCGGGGGCGGGCGCGGGCAGGCCGTCCAGGAACTTCTGCTGCGCCGCGTCGAGCGTGATGCGGGCCGGACAGTTCATCAGTTCCGCTTCATCCATCGACATGCATGCATTGTTTCCGGGATGCGGTCGGCTTAACCGGTTTTTGTGAGAGTAATGCTGCAGACTTGGCGGATGGAGTCGGTGTGGGACTACCCGCGTCCGCCCCGCGTCGAGCGGGTCGCGAAGCGGGTGACGATCGTGCATGCGGGACTGACGATCGTCGACAGCGAGCGCTGCCTGCGGGTGCTGGAGACATCGCATCCGCCGGTCTACTACGTGCCCCGGGACGACATCGCCGCAGACGTGCTGGAGCCGGGCGTGGGACGGTCGTTCTGCGAGTTCAAGGGTGTCGCGGGGTACTGGGATCTCGTCGCCGGCGGGACCCGCGTGCCACAGGTCGGATGGTCGTATGAGGAGCCCGTCCCGGCGTACCGGGAGATCAAGGGTTTTGTGGCCTTCTATCCCAGCCGTGTCGACGAATGCCGGGTCGGTGACGAACGGGTCCGGCCGCAGGAGGGCGACTTCTACGGCGGCTGGATCACGCCGGACATCACCGGGCCGTTCAAGGGCGGGCCGGGAACGATGGGCTGGTGACCGCTACGGGTCATCGCCCGGACAGCCGGCGCCGCAGGTTCGCGCGGACGGCGGGCCACTCCGGTGCGATGACCGAGTACAACGCGGAGTCGCGCAGCAGCCCCTCCTCGCCCGGCACCCACGACCGTGACCAGCGGCGCAGCACACCCTCGAACGTCGCGCCGGTCGCCGCGATGGCCGCACGGGACCGGGCGTTGCGGGCGTCGGTCTTGAGATCGACCCGTTCGACGTGCCAGTTGTCGAAGGCGTTGGCGAACAGCAGCAGCTTGGCCTCGGTGTTGATGCCGGTGCCCTGCGCCCGGGCGGCCAGCCAGGTGAAGCCGATCTCGATGGCGTAGAGCTCGCCGGTGCCCGGATGCCGGCGCGGATCCCAGTACGCGGTCGCGCCGACCGCGCGACCGGTTCTGATCTCGATCTGCGCGTAGGGCGCGAGGAAACCGTCGGCGGCCCGCTTCTGCTGTGTGTCGATGTACTCGCCGACCTGATCGGGATCCGGAACCCAGGTCCAGCCGAAACTCTCCCGGTCGTGGCCGGCGGCGGTGGCGAGGTCGGCGGTGTGCTCGTGGGTCAGGGGCTCCAGGCGTACCAGGCGGCCTTGAAGAACGGGCGTGGGCAGGGTCATCGCGCACTCCCGCGGCGCCGCTCCCGGCGCAGGACGGCGGGGGAGTAGCGGGCCGGGGTCAGCGCCCACTCGGCCGGGACGAAACCGGCCGGCAGCCCGGCCCGGCGCCAGGTCTCCGGTGGATGCCCGACCGGCAGCCACTCGCGACGCCAGATGCCCAGGGCGGTGTCCAGGTCGGTCAGCGCCGGCACGACCTCGTCGTCGAGCGGTGTGCGCAAATGCTCGCCCCACAAGCGGACGCGCAGGTCGCGGACCAGATCGCCGGTGGTGACCAGGGTGGAGGTGATCTCGCTGTCGGTGCCGACCATCGAGCGGCTGAAGAAGTTCGCCGACCCGATGCTGGCGAATACGTCGTCGACCAGCATCAGCTTGGTGTGCACGGTCAGGTTGTCGACGCGGTACATCACCACGTTGCGGCGGTCGGTGGGTGGCAGCCGGTTCAGCACCCGGCGGCGCAGGTCGTGCGTGATCACCGGGCGTACGGTGCTGTCGCCGCCGTCGGCCGGGTCCTTGCGGCCGGAACCGACCAGGATGACCTTGACCCCGCGGCGGGCCGCCGACCGCAGCCCGTCGTACAGCTGGAATCGGGGATCGCCGCCCGGCGCCTCGTGGAAATACTGGTCCTCCAGGTAGATGTACCGCTCGGCCGCGCCGATCGCGGTGGCCATCGCGTGGTAGATCTCCTGGATGCCGGCCCGGACCACGTTCGCCCGCCGCATCCGCCGCCACCCGCGATGCCGGTACAGACTCCACGGCCGGTAGGAGCGCACCACCTGCACCGCGGTCCCCTGCGCCGGGTGCTCCGGCTGCGCCGGCGCCGGCGGCAGGTCACCCGGCGCATCCGCAGGGTTGAGCGCGGTCCTCTCCCCGGAGGACAGCAGGCTCCTGACCGGGAATCGTGGCGGCAACGCGGCGGTGTTCTGCCAGCGGAACTGGAACGTCTCCCACACCCGCGTCGCCGCCGGTCCGTGCAGGCGCGCGGCCGCGTCATGCCAGCCCCACCGGTGCATACCGAGCCGCAGACGACGGTGCGGCGAATGATCGAAGCGGGAGGGCGAGAGATCAAGACCGCCGACGTACGCCGTGAGCACCCCGTTGTGACGGAACACCACGAGCTTTTGATGGTTGGACCCGATGACGGGGCCGGACCAGTCCAGCAGCACCCGATTCTGCAGCGGGGGACCGGAGTCGCGGGTGGACGGCCGCCACGCCCGGATCACCCGCGCGGCGAGGGTGTTCGCCAGGAATGGGCCGAACGGCAGCCACGGACCGCCGCCCGGGTATTCGGCCGCGCTGAGCACGATCCGTACGTCGGCGCCGTCCGCTGCCTTCTCGGCGAGCACGTCGGTGAACGGCCGATAGCCGGCCTGGCCGGCGACCCGCCCGGTCAGGTCGAGCTGAGGATCCGCCTGGTAGCCGGCGATGTAGACGGCGTCGTCCGGCCCGAGCGCCTCCATGTGCCCGGCGAGCTCGGTGAAGTAGGTGACCCCGTCGATGATCGGCTCGAACCGCGAGTTCTCGGCGAACGTCGGGCACGCCTCGGTGGCCGGCGGCAGGTAGCGGCCGATCAGATCGGTCAGCGAAGGCCCATGCGACATGCCGTGATTACACCCGACGCCGGCGGTGTACGGCACGCGACCCCTCCGCTGCGGATGAGGTGCCGACCCGGCCGGCGGGCGAGACTGGGCCGATGTTGTTGGTGCCCAAGCAGTTGCGGCGGTCCGGGATGACCGGCGATGTGCCCTACTACGGCGGGCGGCTCACGCCGGCGCAGGCCCACGCGGCCTCGCATCCGAACCGGCCGCGGCCCCGGCCGGCACCGGACCCGCTCGTGGCGTTGCGGCAGCTGCTCGACGCCGGCGTGATCACCGCCCAGGAGTACCAGGATCTGCGGGCGCGGGTGAACCGGTGATGGGGCCGGTGCAGGTGCTCGTCGTCGGGTTCGAACATCCGGCGTTCTCCGGGGAGATCCTCGCCGAGTTCAGCCGCCTCGACCAGGCCGGCATCGTCCGCCTGGTCGACCTGCTCCTCGTCTCGCGCGCCGAGGACGGCACGGTCGAGACGCTGCCCGTGCCGGCCGACGCGGGACTCGGCGGTCTGGCGGCCGTGGTCCTCGGGCAGCCCGGCGGCGCCGATGAGGCTGGCGGCGATGAGGCCGGCGCGGACGCCGCCGGGGACGCGGTGTGGTCGTTGGCCGATGCCGTGCCGCCCGGATCCGTCGCGGCGGTCGCCCTGATCGAGCACCTCTGGGCCGGGCCCCTGACCGCGGCCATCCAGAAGGCCGGTGGCGCCCCGCTGGAGGAGACGTGGCTGTCATCCGAGGACCTCGGCGTGCTCGAAGCCCTGATCGATGAGCGCGGCGTGCCCGGCACAGCAGGAATCCCTTAGTCCATGCCGGACGACGCGTGCCCGCGGCGCCGGGCCAGGACGGTCCGGGTGAGGCGGGCCAGGCCGCCTTCGTAGAGCGCGGCGCCGACGTTCGCGCCGGCGAGGAAGACGAGCGCCTCATCGGTGGTGATCGCATCGGTCACGACGGCGGCGCCGAACGCGGCCGTGTAGTACGGCACCTCCTTCGCGACCTCGGTGCCGGCGTAGGCCAGCGAGGCGGCCCATCGGCGCCCGGTCACGTCGTAGGCGAGCTTGGACAGCACGTTGGTGCTCGCCCCCGTCGCCGCCAGCAGAGATCCGTTCGCCCGGAGGTTGGCCCGCAGCCCGAACACCCAGACCGCGTAGCTCACGACGAGCAACGCCACCACCGACCGGTGACCGAGATCGGCGAGCAGCCCGGAGGCGACCAGGCCGGCGCCGGCGGCCGCAGCGCAGGCGTCCAGGGCGTAGGTGGACGCCGCGGTGGCGGCCAGGCTGGCGGTCCAGGCGGCGAGCGGAGACATCGTCGTACGCATAGCTCAGGGTTGGGTTCGCGGGTGCTCGCCTACCAGGTCAGAACGCGGTCAGATCGTGGTCAATCGCGGGGACTCGGGCGACACGGCCACCCTCAGGCAGTCACGGGGTCACCCGGAAGGTGAGCACATCGGTATAGCCCGGACAACCGCTTCGGAATTACTCACAGTAATGGCACCTGAGTGACTACCGAGTGGGATTCGACGTGCGCCTCATCTGTCATGCCGTCCTCGCCGCGGCCACCGTCTCGTTGCTGAGCGCCACCCCGGAGAACCGCGCCGAGGACCCTCTCACCCTGTCGTCGGTCGCGGTTCCGTCGACGACCCTTCAGGCATCAGTTCACGCACCGATCGCCGGCAAGCCGGATAAGCGCCGGAAGCGCCCCAGCTGGATCTGGAGAGTCTTCGGCGCGGCCCTGCCCGCTGTCGGTTGCGGTGAGGGGCCGCCCGCTGGTGGCGTCCAGCCGACGGTGGTGCTGGATCGCCTGGACGACCCGCTGGTCTTCTGCTTCGAAGGATTCACACTCAACGACGAACCCGTCATGCGCATCACGGCGCCCGACGGCACCGCGACCACCTGGCCGGGCAGGAAACACCACGATGGCGTCCGGTCCTGGGTCTGGTACAGCGGCGAGGAGGTCCTCCGTGCCCTTCCGCACCCCGGTACCTACCGATTCGAGGTGACGGCCACGGAGACTCCGGCCACCTCCGGCCTCATCGTGGCGAAGCCCGCGTCCAGGCCGGGTGTTCACTTCTCCTTGACCGACCGGGTCGAACCCGGTGAAACGGTGTCGGCCGCGGTGGTCGGACGCCGGCCGGGTTCCCCCATCTTCGCCAGCCTCTACGGCAGGGAGACGCCCGAACGGCTGCGCGTGGTCCACGATTTCCCGCCAGTGATCGCCGACCGATGGGGTGAAGGTGTCATCCGATGGACCGTCTCGGACGAGCCGGACGGAGACTACGGCTTTCTCGTGGAGACTCCTCAGAACACCAGGCCCGACGCGTGCCGTCGCTTCAACGCATGCAGGCCCTTCCGCGTCAGGCGGTGAAGCGCCGGAACGACACGCTCCTCGACCTGACCGTGAAATATGTCGCGCCTCTGGTCGGTCTCATCGGCGCGGTCCTGTTCGGCGTCCTGCGTCTCGCCAACGTCTTCTTCTACCTGCCATTACGCGCCACCCCTCAGGAGGCCGGGTACGGGTACCTGGAGATCCTCTCCGGCCAGCTGATCGGCACGGTCGAACTCGCCCTCATCCTCGCCGTATTCCTGCTCGCAGGAGCGCTGGCGCTGGGTTCAGCCCGTCACGCGCTGGCCGGCCGGTGGCGGAAAGCGGTGTCCTGGCCGGGCCGGGCCGCCATGATCCGGCTCGTCCGGCGCTGCGGGTTCGCAGGCCTGGCGACGGTGCTGCTCTGCCTGCCGATACTCGCCTTGATGTTCGGCAAGGAGGCACAGCAGGGTACTGCGGTCCGCAACATCTACCTGCTACATTTCGTCCAGATCCCGGTGCTCGCGGTACAGGCGAGCACGGTGAAGGTGTCCTGGACCGCGAAGATGCCAGCCGGCACCCCGGACATCAGCAAACGGAATTGCCTTCTGTATCTGGGAAAGGCGGCCGGCACCGCGGTGTTCTACGACGTCGCCACCGAGGAGAGCCTGCATCTGCCGTCCACCCAGATCCTGCTGGCGTTCCCGCACACCAGCACGGTGTGGGATTCCGGCTGCGAATGAGCCAGCGAACCCGGGTCGGCTCGAGCCTCGATGCTCCGGCCGACATCCGCGTGCTGCCGAGCGATCGTCAATGACCTGGATCAGCGCGGCCTGGTGGTCCGGATCCCCGATCCCGCCGATCGGCGCACGAAGGCCATTTCCCTCTCGCCGGCCGGCACCCGCCTGACCACGAGGTCCACTCCGATGATGACCTGGGGCATCTGCGTCGTCCTCCCTGATCCGGCCTCATGTCGGACGTGCGTGCGTTGCAGTGCAGGCACCTGGTCGAGACCGGGTCCCCGGTGGGCTCAGGCCTCCCGGACGTAATCGAGTACGAGAAGCGGCACATGGCCGGCGTGTGCGGGCGCCGCCGGCCGAGCGGGGAAGTCGAAGACGCCGATCATCATTTGCATGGGGTAGTCCGGCGCCTGCTCCACGGTGTGGACGTGGTCGCCGTCAACGAAGAAGTCCACACGGCCCGGACACCAGTCGGTGGCGTAGACGTGGAAGTCGGTCACGTCGATCGGGAGCCGCGGCGCGGCGAAGTCGTCACGCAGAGCGGGGTCACGGAACGGGTGGATGCCCATGCCGACCGCCGGTCCGGTCCGGTCGATCGCGTCGCCGAACACCTCGAAGACGCAGATCTCGCCCGAGCGTTGGGGCTCGTCTTCAATGCCGACCATCCAGACCGACGCCATCGAGCGCGCGGTCAGCTCCATGCGCGCGCGGACCTCCAGCACGCCGTAGTGCGGCGTCCAGCCCCACTGCGTCGGCTGCGCCTCGCGCACCCGGAGCCCGTCGCGGAACGGCTGCTGGCCGACCGTGCTGCCGACCTCACCGGAGAACACGCCGGATTGGATGCCCGAGACGCGCAGGGGCCCCTCGTGATCGACGGGGCACCACAGGCCCTGCTCGGGCGGAATCGACAACCGCACCTCCGAGCCGCCGACCTCGTACGTTGCCGCACTCTCAGCACGCGAGCTCCACTGCGGCAGGTAGTGCGGAATCCACACCGAGCGGTCGAGGTCGTGGCCCTCGAAGTCGTCGCGGAAGCTCACGCCGCAAGCATACGAGTGGCGCTGACAAGATCTGCCGCGAACAGGGCGTGCCGGCCAAGAGCATCGACGTCGGCGGAACACTCGCGGCCCCGGCGGATCGCCGGGGCAATGGGGTCGTCGGCGGGTGCCTGCCGCTGGTGTCTGCCGGCGGGCTCCGGGGATGGCAACCGGGTCGGGCAGGGCTGCTCCGTCGGCGAGGTAGCCGAGCAGCAGCGCGGCGAAGTCGCTCAGCACCTGCTCGAAGCCGCGGGAACGGTCGGTGTAGTCGGGGGCCGCCAGCCAGCGCCCGCCGCCACGATGCCCGACCCGGTGGGCAGCCTCGTGCAGACGTCCGTCACCGAATAGGAGTTGCCCGCCGCGGTGGGCGGCTCGCGGTTCGCCCGGGTTGCTCCGTCGCCGCCCGGCGCGGGCGCTCGGTGGACGGCACGTCGGTGCCGGCTGAAGTGCAGCCGGACAGCGCGGCGGTGCTGATGATCGGTGTGAGGAACGCTGAGAGGTCATGGTGCGCTGGTGCTGTCTGAGCGAGCGGTGATCAACCAAAGTCCTGTCGGCAGCCGGTAACCGATGCCGGGCGTGCGGAACCGTTCGAGCAGGCGGGCCACCCCGGCCCGGGCCTGCCCCTGGGTCACGGGCTGGGCGTCCCGGTAGGCCGCGCCGGCGGGACCGATCTCGATGAGCCATTCGGTGACCAAATCCGAGTCGTCCGGGGCGTCGAGCGTGACGTCGTACGGATGGATACCGATGTCAGTGAAGCCGGCGGCGATGAGCAGGCGGGTCACCCGGGCCGGATCGGCGAACGCGAAGGGGCCTGGCTCGTCGCCGACTGGCAGCGGCGGCGACGGTCCCAGGTGGGCCGACGCACCGAGCAGCGCCGCCGGCAGCCACGGGTTCACGCGGCCGTCGCGGAACACCGTTGCGGCCAACCGGGCGCCGGTACGCATCGCCCGCCGGACTGTGGTCAGGCCGGCGACCGGCTCGGCGAGCAACATCAACGTCATCCGGGAGTAGACGGCGTCGAACGGCGCTCCGGGCACGGCGTCGAGCGTCTCGACGTCACCAACGACGAACCGCGGTCCCGCGCCGCCCGGTGCGGTGAACCGTTTCCGGGCCGTCGTCACCATCGCCTCCGCGAGGTCAAGACCGACTGCGGTGCCCGACGGAGCGACGGCCTTCGCGATCTCGGCGGTCGTGCCGCCACACCCGCAGCCGATGTCCAGCGCCCGTTCGCCGGGCTGGGGCCGCAGCCAGTCGAGGGCCACGGCGCCCAGCGGCCGGCCGATCTCGTCGTGCCGGTCCGCCTGATGGATCCACCCCGGCGCGGTCCGGCCCCAGAAGTCGGCGTTGCGGGCGCGCAGCGTGGCAGTGTCAGTCATCAGAACGGCATCTCGGCGCCGTCGACGCTCGCCGATCGGAAGGAGGCGGCCTTTGCCGGATCGAAGCCTTCCTCCTGAGCGGCCAGCCCGGCGGCACGGATCAGGCGTTCGGACTGGAACCGGCGGAACGCGGCCTCGTCGGCCCAGATGTTGATGATCCGCCAGCCCTCGTCGGACGGGCCGGACACGTGGGCCAGCAGGCCCGGCGGCCGGTCCGGACCGAGGTGCTTCTCCACCTGCCGGTACTCCTGCTCGCTGACTCCGGGCATGTCTTGCACGACGCCGTACGGCATGGCCATCTCCTGATGTCGAGTCGATAGAGTCAAGCTCTATCGAATAGTGGACTACGCTACGCGAGTGACTGTCAACCGTCGTTACGTCTCGCCCCGTCGTCAGGAACAGGCGCGGCAGACCCGGCGGGCGATCCTCGCCGCCGCCGCCAAACTGTTCGTGGACCCGGGCTACGCTGCGACGCCACTGACCGCTGTCGCCGCCGAGGCCGGCGTCGCTGTGCAGACCGTGTACGCGGTGTTCGGCAACAAGCGCCAACTGCTCTCCGATCTCGTCGATGTCACCCTGGTCGGCGACGACGAGCGGGTGGCGATGGCGCAGCGTTCGTTCGTCGCCGACATCCGGGCGTTGACCGGCCTGCGGGCGAAGCTCGCGCGGTATGCCCGGCATCTCGCCGAGACCCATGCGCGACAGCTGCACGTCATGCTGGCCCTGGCCGGTGCGGCGACCGCCGACGCCGACGCCGCGGCAATTTGGCGCAAGAACATCGAGGACCGGCGCCGCGGCATGGCGATGTTCGCCGCCGATCTCGCGGCCACCGGCGAGGTCCTGGTGAGTCAGGAGCGGGCCGCCGACGTGCTATGGCTCGCCCAGGACATCCGCAACTACGACTGGCTGGTCCGCGAGCGGGGGTGGCCGGTCGAACGGTTCGAGCAGTGGTTCGTGGACGGCGTCGCCGCCGTGCTCAGCGCGGCTGACTGACTATCCTTCGCGCCCCGGCTCCGATTTGCGCGAACGCACGCCCAACGGTCCTGACAATCAACTTCTGACGCGCCGCCGCAGCGGATGACCGAAGACCAGCTCAACGCGATCTCCGTCGCGTTCCAGGACCTGATCGGGGCTGAGCCAGGGAGCGGACCCGCGCGACCGCGCCGAGGGACTCCGACCGTGTGTATAACGTGTCAGAGGATCGACTCAACCAATTCCCAACCTGCCATATTGCCATCTACTACACTCTGACCATTGGAGGTTGATTCACTATGGCCGCCACAATAATGAACAGTTCCGCCAGAAGATCACGCGGGCGACTCTTCCACTCCTGGCGGAGTATGAGACGTTGACCACTGCTCATTTGAAGGTACATCTTCGGAAATGCGGGAAGCCGTTGAAAAGTTGCTGGACCCTGAGCAGGGGCAACTACGTCTTCCCGCTCGGGTCCTCGCAGCGGCGTTCGTCGGCATGGTTTTCGGTGGTGTCCGGCCGGCCCACCCAGACCAGCTGCCGCTGCCGGCTGAGCAGATTGGCGATCTGTTTCTATACGGTGCCCTGCTTACCGACTAGCTTGTCTTTTAATAAAGTCAAAGCCCAGGTTGGCAGTAATCCCGCATTCTTTGAGTGGAAAAATCGAGTTTACATCGTCGTCAAGAACAACCCGAAAATTGAGCACTCGGAGGTTCGTATTGACGTGCATGCCAGAAGGTGATCCCGGACGACCTCGATGTACGTACACTGTCCCCTATATTCTCGGGCAAGCGCGTTTCAATAGTTCGACAACTGAGGATTTGCGGAAGGCGCTCTGGAGGGTTCTTGGTCAACAACAGTAGGAGGCGGTGGGTGATAGAGTGGATAAGCAGCGTATTGCCGAGGAAGTTGTCAAGCCTCTGAGTTCCCTGCGGCTATTATTTTCGGATTGGAGCCGCAGTCGCCTGGATATCTGGTCGAAATAGTTGAGAGCACTGACGGACCGTACGTCACGGTGAGCTGGAAAGCTGGAGACGCACTATCCGAAGCGGGAACGGCGGCGGGTCGGCTACTTAATTTCGAAGATCTTGCGTAGATCTGGCAGTTCTCGATCCGCCCGGCGGTTCCCGAGTGCTGCCGGGCGACCCCGGCGGACTTCACGCCCTTCTTCAGGAATCCGGTGTCATCGATGATCAGCACACCATTCGGGTCACCGAGGTGCTCGATTACATAATCCCGGACTTCGTCACGCACGGCGTCGATGTCCCAATCGGCCCACCTCAGCAGCCGCTGCATTCCGTCCGGCGACAGGTCACCGGCCTGCTCCGCCAGGGTCCGCGCTCGCCCGCGCCATCGGCTGACCGGCACCCGGCCGGCTGTATGCCCGCCCGTACCGGGAAGGCGATTTCAGGAAGCTCCGGGGGAGATGGGCTCGGCCCAGACGTGGGCGCCGGTCACCTCGGCCCCGAGTACGTCGGCCAGCAGCCGGTCGGGGTCGGCCAGGCCGGCGATGCTGGTGAGCAGATCGGCTCCGAGTTCGGCGGCGGCGGTCTCCAGGTCGTCGTCCTCGTCGTCCCAGTCGATGTTCGCGGAGCGCAGGCGCTGGACGGCCAGGGCGGTGATAGCGGCAGGGTCGTCGACACGGACGGTGACGCGGCAGTGGACCTGCACCGTGACGGGTGGCGTCGTCATACGTTGATGCTCCCATCGCGGTGCCTTATGGCCGGTTTTGATCAGCGCACTCGAAGCGGCCAAAACAGGAGGATCGTATGGATCCGGTCGGCGGGATGCAACCCTCGGCCCGCCCGCGGACCCATCGGCGCAGGTCAGATCGAAGGAAATCTTCGTCACTGAAAGCTTTCTTGATCTATACGGAACGTGGTGCTTCACTTCCCCTGTCGGAGCGAGCCAACGGCCCTCCGGATCGACGGGGGTCGAGGTCTGTCACGTTCGCGGACCGCTGGGCATCCTGCTGGATCGCGCCGACCCGTTCCCCTAGCGTCCACATTGGAGGATGAGGTTGCGTCACTCCCGTCCGCTCACCGTGCCTGCGGCGGCGTTGTTGCTGCTGGCCGGTCTCGCCCTGCCGGCCGCCCCGCCGGCACAGGCAGCTCCGCTGCCCACCGCGGTGCCGAAACCGCAGCAGTATGCGACCGAGGCCGCCGACGTCCTTTCCGCGCGTGCGCTGGCCCGGCTCTCCGGCAAACGCGTCGAAGCGCTCTCCGAACGCGACGAGTCCACCACCACCTGGGTCAACCCCGACGGTTCGCTGACGTCGGAACTGTCCTCCGGGCCGGTTCGCTTCCAGCGTGACGGCAAGTGGGTCGACGTCGACCTCACCCTGCAGCCCGCCGCCGACGGCAGCGTCACCCCCAAGGCACACCCGGGCGGTCTGCGCCTCGGCGGCGCAGGTGGCACCCGCGCCCGGTCGATGGCCGAGACCCGCACCGCCGCCGCCCGCACCCTGGCCACCGTCGGGGAGGGCGACCAGCAGATCACCCTGCAATGGAAGGGCGGCCTGCCGAAGCCTCAGGTCGACGGCACCACGGTCACCTACCCCGACGCCGTGCCGGGCGCCGATGTCGTCGTCGAGGCCACCCGTACCGGCTTCGAGCAGTACACCGTCATCAAGCAGCGCCCCTCCGGCGCTTACTCGTACACGCTGCCGCTGCGGACCCCCGGCTTGACGGTGACCGAGCAGGCCGACGGCAGCCTGGTCTTCACCGACGCGGGTAAGCGCAAGCGCGCCGTCATGCCCGCGCCGATGATGTGGGACGCCAGCACCGACCCGGTCTCCGGCGAGCACACCAACCGCGCCCCCGTCGGCCTGGACGTGGTCGAGCGGGGCGACACCGTCGATCTGGTGCTCACCCCGGACCCGGCCTTCCTGGCCGACCCGGCCACGGTCTACCCGGTCACCGTGGACCCGACGACCGCCGCGCTCGGCAACGTCTTCGACACCCGCGTGCAGGAGGGGGAGACCGTCGACTGGTCGGCCGACACCGAGCTGTACTGGGGTAACCCCGGCACCACCAACGCCGACGGCAGCACCCGCTACGCCCGCTCCTTCATCACCTGGAACACCGCCCCGATCGCGGACTCGATCGTGATGGACGCCGACGTCAGCCTCTATAACTTCCACTCCGGCAACACCGCCTGCACGGCGCAGGCCTGGCAGATCTGGGACACGACGGCGCCCTCGACCGCGTCGCGCTGGGGCAACCAGCCGACCTGGAACGAGCAGTTCGCCACCCCCACCCAGACCAAGGGCCGCTCGGAGTGCGGCGGCGACGGCTGGATCACCGGCGACGTGACGACGATGGTCTCGTTCTGGGCCGGGGCCAAGTACGCCCGCGCGCACATGGGCCTGCGCGCGCCGTCGGCCGCGACCGCCGAGTGGAAGCAGGTGAACTCCGGCAACGCGGCCACCAACGTGCCGAAGCTGACGGTCACCTACAACTACCGGCCGCGCACCGGCATCAAGCAGGAGGCCGGACCGCCGTACTTCTCCTACGGCGGCGCCTACACGGTCAACACCACGACACCGACGCTGCGCGACACGTTCATCGACTCCAACGGTGACAAGGTGCAGGCCACGTTCCAGGTGTACGACGCGGCCACCAACACCCAGGTCGGCGCGAACTACACGTCGAAGCTCGTTCCGTCCGGGCAGGTGTCGTCGGTGGTCGTGCCGGCCGGCGTGCTGACCGACGGCAAGACCTACAAGTTCCGCACCAACCCGTACGACGGCACCCACTGGAGCACCGTCTGGTCGGCGTGGAAGACGTTCACCGTCGACACCACCGCGCCGTCCGCGCCGCGCGGCATCACGTCCACCGAGTACCCGGCCGGGCAGTGGGTCAAGGGCGCCGGGCAGGCCGGCTCGTTCACGGTGACGCCGCCGGCCGCGGACCACAACTGGCTGGAATGGTCGCTGGACGGCTCGGCGTGGGCGAAGGTGCCCACCGGCGGCGCGGCCTCGGCCGTGAACATCACCGCCACGCCGGCCCGCGACGGGGAGCAGACTCTCCAGGTCCGCTCGGTCGACAAGGCCGACAACAAGTCCGAGGTGATCAGCTACACGATCAACGTCGGCCCGGGCGGCTTCACGCAGCCCGACGACGGTGAGCGCACCGCGCGCCGCGTCCCGCTCGTGGCGAGCGCCGATAAGGCCCGCTACACCGCCGCCACGTTCTCCTGGCGGCGCTCGGCCGCCGACGCGTGGACCGTCATCCCGGCAGCGCACCTGCTCGCCGGCGACACCCCCGTCACCGCTCAGCCGGTCGCGCTGACCGCCGGTCGCACCGCCGACCTGGTCTGGAACGCCACCGACACGGTCGATCCGGACGGCAGCGTCCAGCTCAAAGCCGACTTCACCGGCCCGAACGCGGCAGCGGGCAGCAGCAACCCGATCACCGTGGTGGTCGACCGCAACGCCGACGGCGCCGGCACCGAGAAACTCGGCCCCGGCTCGGTGAACCTGCTGACCGGCGACTACACGGTCACCGAGACCGACGTGTCGGCGTGGGCGCTGTCCGCGTCCCGGACCCTGTCGTCGCGGACGCCGGACAAGGGCGCGACCCAGACCGGCCAGGCGCCGATCTTCGGCAAGGAGTGGGTCGCGGGCACGACCGCCATGCTGCCGGAGTTCGACGGTACGCACATCCGGCGGGTCTCGGACACCGCCGTCACCCTGGTGGACGCCGAAGGTGAGCAGATCAGTTTCACCGCGAACGCCACCCGTACCGGATGGGTCTCCGAACCCGGCTCCGAAGAGCTGACCCTGACCGGCGCGGTGACCGGCACGTTCACCCTCACCGACACCGACGGTGTCGTCAGTGTCTTCGCCAAGCCCGCCGCCGCATCGGACACCTGGCAGCTCCAGAAGACCGAGCTCGACGGGCTCGCCGACTCCACCACGACGGTGGTCTCCGAGGCTGTCACCGTCGGCGGCAAGAGCCTGGCACGGCCGAAGCGGGTCGTCGCACCCACCTCGGCGGTGGCCGCGGCGACCTGCGGTCAGACCCCGGCGACGAAGGGCTGCCGGGTTCTCGAGTACGTCTACGCGACCGCCACCACCGCGAGCGGTGAGACCCTCGGCGACGTCACCGACCAGGTCAAGGAGCTGCGTCTCTGGTCGACTGAACCCGGTGCTGCCGCTGCGACGGCGAAGACCGTGCAGGCGTACGCCTACGACGGATCCGGGCGCCTGAGGGAGGCCTGGAACCCGCTGATCACCCCGTCGGTGAAGCGCAAGTACGCGTACGACGGCTCCGGGCACCTCACCCAGTACACCCAGCCGGGCGAGCAGCCCTGGTCGTTCGGTTACGACGGCGGCCGTCTGCTGCGCGTGTCCCGGCCGACCCTGACCCCGGGCACCACGGCGACGGTCAACGGCACGGCGGTCACCAGCATCGTCTACGACGTGCCGGTCAGCGGGACGAAAGCCCCGTACCCGATGGGCACCGCCGATGTCGCGGCCTGGGGCCAGCGCGCCGCGCCGACCGACGCCACCGCCGTGTTCCTGGCCGACTCCGTGCCGGCCGCGCACACCGGCAGCGCCCTGACCGCCGGTTCCTACGGCCGGGCCAGCGTCCACTACCTGGACGCCTCCGGGCGTGAAGCCAATGTGGCACTGCCCGGCGGGCACATCACCGCCACCGAGTACGACCGCTTCGGCAACACCGTACGCAGCCTGACCGCCGCCAACCGGTCACTCGCGCTCGGGCTCACCGCGGCCGGACGGGCAGCCCTCGCCGACCTCGGCATCGCCGGGCTCTCCACCGCCGAGCGTGCCGAACTGCTGTCCACCCGTACGACGCACAACGAGACCGGCACCCGCCAGCTGTCCGAACTCGGCCCGCTGCGCCGCGTCGAGCTCGGCGCCGATCTCAAGAGCGGGAGTACGGTCCTGCTCGCGGCCGGATCGTCGGCCGCCGCACGCACCCGCACCGACAACGGGTTCGACGCGGGCCGTCCCACCGACGGCACCGCCAAGGTTCGCGACCAGGTCACCAAGGTCACCGTCGGTGCCCAGGTCCTTCAGTTCCCCGGCGTGCTGGGTGAGGCCCGGGTCACCGAGACCACCTACGACTGGGTCAAAGGCCTGGTGTCCAAGACGGTCGCCGACCCCGGCGGCCTCGCCCTCACCACCACCAGCGAGTACGACGCGCAGGGCCGCATCATCCGCCAGGTCACGCCGGGCAGCAGCGGCACCGACTCGGCGACACAGGTCACCGCCTACTGGTCCGCGACCGGCACCGGCGCCTGCAAGGGCCGTCCGGAGTGGGCCGACCAGCTCTGCTCCACCGGGCCGGCGGGCGCGATCACCGGCGGTGGCAGCAACCCGGCGGCGCTGGCGGCCAGCACCACCGAGTACGACTGGTGGGGCAACCCGGCCAAGGTCACCGACACCGCCAACGGGGTCAGCCGGGTGACCAGCACGTCGTACGACGCGGCCGGCCGGCCGGCGACCGTCACCACCACCGGTGGCACGGGAACCGCCATTCCTGCGGTCACCACGGAGTACGACCAGGCGACCGGGCGTGCCGTGCGCACGGTGTCGGCGACCGCGGGCACCATCATCAAGGTCTACGACTCCCTCGGCCGGCTGTACTCGTACGCCAACGCCGACAACGGCCGCACCACCACCGAGTACGACCTGCTCAACCGGCCGACGAAGGTGACCGACACGGTCCCGTCGACGGTCACCTACACGTACGACCACGCGACCGAGCCACGCGGCCTGGCCACCCGGATCACCGACTCGGTGGCCGGAGCGTTCCAGCCGTCGTACGACCCGGACGGCACCGTCACCAGCGAGAAATTGCCCGGTGGCTACACCCTGACGGTGGCGCAGGACGCCGGCGGGTCCACCGTCGACCGCACCTACACCCGCGACAGCGACGGTGTGCTGGTGTTCGCCGACACCGTGACCCGCACGATCCACGACCAGGTCGCGAGCCACGCGGGCTGGTCGGCGCAGACGTACGGCTACGACGCCCAGGGCCGCCTCACCAAGGTCCAGGACACCACCGACACGGTCTGCACCACCCGCGGCCAGACGTTCGACAGCCGCGGCAACCGCAAGACCCTCACCAGTGCCACCGGCGCGCCGGGCGCGGACTGCCCGGCCTCCGGCGGCACGACGACGTCGTTCACCTACGACAGCGCGGACCGGCTGGCCGGCTCGGGGTACGTGTACGACGCGTTCGGGCGGGCCACCACCGCCGGGGGCGACGGCACTCTCGCCTACTTCGTCAACGACCTGCCGGCGCAGCAGACCAGCGGCACCCGGCGGCAGACGTGGACGCTGGACCCGGCCAACCGGGTGCGGACCACCGTCGAGGCGACCGGCAGTGGCAGCACGTGGACGACCAGCAGCACCAAGGTCAACCACTACTGCAGCGACAGCGACGTCCCGCGCTGGGTGGTCGAGGACGCGGCGGGGACGGTGACCCGCAACGTCACTTCGGCCGGCGGCGACCTCGCGGCCACCACCGGCAAGAGCGGCCAGACGGTCCTGCAGTTCGCCGACGTCCACGGTGACATCGCGCTGCTGCTGCCGCTGGACACCACCGCCGCGCCGATCGCCCTGGACCACGACGAGTACGGCAACCCGAAGGCCTCGCAGCCCACGACCCGGTACGGCTGGCTGGGAGCCAAGCAGCGCGCCTCCGACACGGTGTCCGGGCTCGTCGTGATGGGCGTTCGCCTGTACGACCCGAACACCGGACGCTTCCTCTCCGTGGACCCGCTCTACGGCGGCGGCGACAACCTGTACGGCTACCCGTCCGACCCGGTCAACCAGTACGACCTGGACGGACAGAAGTGGAAGTGCAAGGCGAAGTGCGCGCTGGTCGGCAACGACCCGAAGTGCACCGGCTATGTCTGGGGCGCGGGCGAGGGCAAGACCGAGAGCGACGCCAAGAAGGCGGCGAAGAAGGACGCGTCGAGCCAGGCCCCGCGCGGCTGCCGGACGAAGCACTGCGACATCAAGGAGTGTACGAAGAACCGGTTCCGCCAGTTCTGGGACAGCAACTTCAGTCCCCGTTCCATCCACATGCGCAACCCGCCGGACTGGATGCGCCGGATGAACCGGTGGACGTACGGGATCGCGTTCTACAGCGAGGTGTGGCGCGGGACGTACGGCAGCTTCTGCGGCTGCGGTCCGTGATCGACAGCTGAACGGAAGACCAAGCCGGTCCCGGTGGTTCTTTCGCCGGGGCCGGCTCGGCTCCTGTTGTCCTGTGGGCGTGGCCGGCCCTGGAACCGCGGCGGCTCGGGCGACCGAGTCGCGCGGGTCGCTCATATCGCAGCCGGTCGCAATCGTGTGCCGGGTGCCGCCTGTCCGCCCGCCGTCGTCCGTGCTGGGCGCCTTCGGTGCCGACGCGCCGATCCGGCCGCTTGCCGGTGGGCAAGGCACATCGTGGGCCGCAGGTGACCTGCCCCTGACGACGGCGAGTCAACCCCGACATTCGATTACGACAACCCGGCTGGCGACACCTCTGAGCCCACCACCGGGCCGGAAGCAGGTACTCAACCGGGCGGAACAGGGCGTCCTCGACGCGACGGTGCACCTCGCCGACGACGAGGTGCCTGCCTACCGTATCGATACGCCCTGGGCCGTGGACGCCAATGGCAATGAACTGCCCACCAGCTACAGCGTCAACGGAACCACGCTGAGCCAGACGGTGGACACCCTCGGTGCGGCCTTCCCGATCGTCGCCGATCCCGCTTTTGTTCCCATCATCATTTGGCTCACCGCAGCCGCTGTCCGCGCCGCGGCCCCAGCATTTGTGGCTCAAACGATCAAATCAACGACTCGAGCCACTATCAAGAACGGTTACAGGACTTTCGACGCTTTCAAGAAGAAGCACGTGACCGGCAAGGAGAAGACGCACGAATGGCATCACATCGTCGATCAGGCCAATATCAAGCGGCACAACTGGGACGCGAGGACTATTCACAACCGGCAGAATATGATTCAAGTGCCCAAATATTCATCAGAGGTGCATCACCTCGCGCATGCTTCTAAAAATCAGAACATTCCTGGGCATGGTAGCGTCCGTGGGCACAGTTCTGGACCTGTCCTGATTCGGGATAGCGTCAAGAACTTAACCTTCGAGCGGCAGTATCAGCTCGGCGTTCTTCTCCGGGTCGCGAGTGTCGGCAAGGTTAGTTCGCCGGCACTCGCGTCCTTTATGGAACAGGGTTAGCGTTGTTCTTTGATGGGTTCGAAATCGCTAGGCGACCCGAAGAACTTGGCCGCAAAGGCGTCGAAAAGAAGCGAATCCTCAGGCGCTAAAACTAGATATGCCTCGTTCAGGCGATCTTCTTCCTCATCGGAACTACCAGCCTCCGGGAACTGCTGAACGACAGAAGCGAGCTCTTTCAAGCCGAAGTACCGGAAGCCAGCGACGGCAGCGTCGAGTTCGGCGCTTCCCAGTGACGACGCAGCATGCCCGGGACCGCCGTTCATCACCGCCCCATGAGCCAGTAGCAGCGCGCTGAGATGCCGATCCCCGGCTCCGTCACCACGTTGAGCCGCCGCCCGATTCCAGACCAGGTCGGCCTCTGAAGGCGTGAAGGCTGGTTTCATCCCATCAGGGTAGCCGGAAGCCTGCCAGGCGTCATCGCATCGAGGGTCTTGCAGACTAGTCAGCATGAAGCGGCCGGCTCCTCGATGAGTTGATCTCGTGGGTCATCCACGCTGAGCGCAGGAAAGGTCACTCGGTCTTTTCGAGCCGACCATGGAAAACGTACGCCCCGTCCGCACTTTCGACTGTTATTGCTCCAGTTCCGTCCTTGCTAATCCTGAAGTTGGTGTCAGAATAGCACGCGTCCGCCCGATCTTGATGCGTGATAACTTCATTGACAACAATGTATGAGTAATTGGCGCTGCGCACGCTCATCCTGCCGCGACAGCCGAGATCGCTGTAAATCGACTCGCCCTCAATCGAGCCGCTCCGAATCCGCCTAAACGATACTTTCATGCCGTAAACGAAATCCGGCTGCTCTTGCGTGACTAGTCCGCTCCAGGTGCCTATGTAGCTTCCGAGAAGTTTTTCCAGTTCGTTGCTGCCCTCGTCCAATGCGGCAGTCGACAGTGGTGACGCACTGTCGACCGGTCGGCTCGGATGTGGCGGCAGTTCAACACTCGCAGCAACTGTCGGCGTCGAGCCCGGCGGCTGCGGTGGTGAGTCCTTCGGTGAGCTCACGCCAGGCACCGAGCCGGGTGCCGCCGCGACAGCTACCTGCACGACGGTCGCCAGCAAGGACAAGGCAGCTAAGACCACGGACAATATCGCCCAATTCTGATGGTGCCGACGGACCCGCATGTAGACAACGGCAAGCACCAGGCATACAACACCCGTGAGTACTGCGGAGATCATGAATTGGCGGTCAGTCACCGCCATATTGTGTTGTCCCACCGCAACCCCGGACAGCCTTCGAACAGTCAGACTTGGGCTGGCGGGTCCTGCCGCGCTGGTGTGATCAGGGTGGTGATGGAGGCGACCAGTGACTACGGGAACCCGGTGTTCAACCTGTTCGAAAGCGCATGGGTTCGACGTGTGCCTGGTCAATGCCCGCGACGTCGAGCACCTGCCGGGCCGGCCCAAGGTGGAGGCGGTGGCCGGCGAAGCCGGGGAGATCGCACCGGCCGAGCGGCGGGAGACGCGACGGCCACCCGTACGAAGGACCACGAAATTGAAGAAAGCACAGGTAGCAGCCCTAAGAGACGCCCTCGCCGACCTGACCCGCTGAGCGCGCGTCCCGGGTCGTTGGTCCGATGTAGGCCGCAGTGGGCGAGTTCGAGCGGACACTCACCCGTACCGGGCACCTCAGCTGTGGATTGCGCAATGCCGTCGACGTTGAAACGGCGCTCAGACTTACCCGCGTCCCGACCGCAATAAGCCGAGATGCTCGCCGACGGCGAACCGTCGGCGCTGGCACCGTACGGATGTCAGACGGCGAGGGGATGCTGGCGGTAACAATCATCAGGATCGCCGTAGGCGAAGCCGTTCTCGTCCAGCGCGTTGTAGATCGTCAGCCAACTCGGTGCCAAGTCCAGACCGATGGCGATGCTGCCGTTGGCCATGTCGTCCGCTCCGCCGGCCCACTCCAGCAAGACCACCCGTTCTAACGTTCGACCCGCCAGCTCGGCGAGTTGCGGCGTGGCATCCGGGCGCCACACCAGATCGAAGAGGGAATCCTCGCTGTCGTCCTCGATCGCTCGCGCGGGATCAAGGATGTTCCAGGTGATGCAGACATCGTCGAACTTCTGGTGGTCGATGCTGACCAGCTGATCACCGAAATCCAGCAACACGGGCGCGTCGGAGAACCACTCGTCGCTGCGGACATCCCAGACCGCCCAGACATGCCGAAGGTTGCGACCAGCCAGGCGGGCGAGACGTTCGCCGTGGACGCCGTTGATGCTGTCACGACCGTTGAGCCACTGCGGGTCGTAGTTCTGAATGCCGAAGCGGTACATGATCCAAATTCTGGCGAGGACGAGCAGAACAAGCACCCGAATATAGGAGGGCAGAACGAGAGGAGGCCCGAACGATCAGCCAGCAACGAGATGCCACGCAGGGGAGAGGTCGCAGCATACGAACGTGCCAAGATCGACCGCTACCGGGCAGCGCTCGACGCCGGAGGCGACCCGACTCTCACCGCCGGCTGGATCACCGAGACCACCGCGATCAAGAAAGCAGCTCAAGCCCGCTCGATGTCGCCGACGCGCCACCCGAGCGGATGACGGAGAAACAGCTCGAAGCCATCGCCACCGCGTTCAAGGAACTGATCGGGCTGATTCAGGGAGCGGGCCCCCGCGACCGCGCCGAACTGTACAGCCGCATCGGCCTGCGCATGACCTACCAACCAGGCCAGAAAACACTGAAGGCCGAGGTCGTCTCTGACGACTTCGGCCGTGTGTATAACGTGTGTCCGAGGGGGGACTTGAACCCCCACGTCCGATAAAGGACACTAGCACCTCAAGCTAGCGCGTCTGCCATTCCGCCACCCGGACCTGCTGTTATGCGCCGTCCGCTTGCCCGCCGCACAGGTAGAAACTCTACACGCCCCCCAACGTGACCCGAACCAGGGGTAGCCACCTCACGGCGAACCGGGCAGCATGGCGAATGTGCCCCCGCTGAAGCAGGCTCTCGAGCGGGCCCGCCTCCTGGTCTCCACGGGCGATCCGGACGCGGCGCGCGCGTTGCTGGAACACGCCTCCGAGCAGCTCGGAAGCACTCTCGGCGCTGATCATCCGGAGACGCTGACGACTCGGGTGCACCTGGCCGCCCTCTACCGCCGTCTCCACGATCCGGCGAGTGCTAGGCGGATCTTGGAGACGGCATACGCGGCTGGACAGCTGCGGCACGGGGATACACATCCGCTGATTCTTCGCATCTCGCTCGATCTGGGCATCATCGCCGCAGAGCTGGGAAATCATCACGAAGCCCGTCGCGCTTTCACCCGCGTCACCCTGCACGGCCCCGCGGCTCTCGGCGCGCATCATCAGGCGATCACCCGGGCGCAGGCTTATCTCGATCAAAATCCCGATTCGGTACGAGGGACAGCCCCGCTCTTACCCCCACCCCCAAGTGAAGCCCCCGCCCATCCGGAACCGCAGAGACTGGTCCCCGACCCGGATACACAGGCCCAGAACCCATTGTCCCGCCGTCCTCCGATAGAGCACCCGCCCGCTGAAAAAGCGGAACGAGCTGACAAAGCGGAAAAAGCTGAGAAGGCTGAAAAAGCTGAGAAGGCTGCGATAGCTGAAAAAGCCCCGAATCCCGACCCCCTGAGCGTCCTCGACCCCTATCCCCGAGAGCGGACGCCACAGGACCCGAACAAAGAACCGGCCTGGCTGGAAGCCCTGAAAGTCCTCGATCCCGGTCCCGGCGCCCCACGTCCGGCCCCGATCCGGCCGTCGGAGGACCCGCCGAAATCGCCGGAAGAGCCCCGTGACGTCAACTGGCTGAACCCCTATCCGGACGCCGGGAAACCGCCACCGCCCGACCCGGCACCCTCACGGTCCTCCCTGGAGTACCTGGTAGATCCGCCGCCGAGAGCTGTTCCCTGGAATCAGGGAATGGAAGACCTGCACCTTCCGGAACGAGAACCGGAAGGAGTACGGGAACCAGAACGGGAACCGGAACCCGGCAAGGCGACGCCGCCCCGAAAACCCGAGCAACCACCGGCCGCCACCGAATCGATCGACTGGCCGGCCTGGAACGAAGGCATGGCCGACATAGCCGAACCGGCCGATGAGAGACGCGTTCCGCAGCCGACCTCCCCGGAAAGCCTGATGACCCCCGAGGAATGGGCCGAGGCCTGGCGTTCCGCGACCACCGAACTGTATCCGCGAGACGACCCGCCGGCGCCGAAACCCGAGCCGAGAACCCCGGCTCCCCGGCCGAGGAGAAGGGAACCCCGGGACGTAGAACCCCACGACGATTGGCAGTGGGCCGAGCCGATAACCGAGGAGCCGCCGGAGAACCCACTGCACGACCGCCGTGAGACGTTGCTGCTGGCAGAACGGATGCTCCGGACGTACCCCTCAAGGAGACCGCAACCGAAAGGCCGGAGCCTGGCCCTCGTGCTCGTCGTCATGGCGACGGTGGCCGCGCTGGCGGCGATAGGAACCCTCGTCTACGTCCTGACCGACCGAGCCCTGCAAACCACCGATTCGTCGACGCACCGACCGTGAAGCTCCTACTGCTCGGCTGAATCCGGCTGATCCTTCTCCAGCGGGCATCCCTTCTCCGGCGTGTTGTTCGGATTCGATGCGTACTCGGCCATCCAGGAGAAGACCGGATAGCTGATGCACTTGCGCACGGAGTTCTCGCAGAGGGCGTTGGCGCCGAACTTCATGCACACCCACTGCCATTCGTACCCGGTCTTCCGACCGCCCGAGTCATCGGCGGTGGAGGTTCCGGTCAGGGTTCCCATCGACGTGCTGGGGTCCCCGGCCGTGGTGACGGGTTCGTCCGGCGTGATCGCGGTTCCGGTCGAGGTTCCCTGCGCCGCGTCGGCGGGCGCGTCGGGCGCCGGCTTGCGTTTCGGCTTCTCCGGGGAGAAGTTCTGGCAGAGCTTCTTGGTGGCCATCCCGCACCCGGCCGACAGGATCGCCCCGGTCGGTTCGCCCGGGTAGAGCTCGGGATATGTGCTGCACAGAGCGGCGCCGCCGAGTTCGCACAGGTCACGGTCGGAGTAGCCGGTCTCCGTGGCCGAGGGGTCGGTGCCCTCCGGCGGGAAGACGTCTCCGCACATGGTCTTCGTCGCCTGTCCGCACGCCCCACCCGATCCGGCGCCTTTCACCCCGCCGATCTTGGTGCCCAGCGCGTTGCAGCCGATCGACCCGCCGAGTTCGCACCAGTCGGCGGCGGACATGGGATAGCCGGGCTTGATCGGTTTGTCCTTCGACGGGAACTGGTAGTCGCAGACCTTCTCGTAGGCCTTCTGGCAGAGGCCCTGCGTGATGGCGCCGGTGACACCGCCGGGTCGTACGCCGAGAAGACCGCAGGCGACGTTCTGGCGAACCTCGCACCAGTCGCGGTCGTTCATGCCCAGCCAGTCCTTCTTGTCGTCCGGGTCATCGTCCGGGCTGCTGTGGCCCGCGACCGCGGCGTACGTGCCGTGGCCGGCTGCGACCGGGCTGGCGCCCGATGCCGCAGCGGCCGAGGCGGAACCTATGACCAGCGCCGTGACGAAGCTCGCCACCATGCTGATACGTCGGATGTTCATGCTGCTCACCCCCGTGATGCCCCGCTGCTGCGGAGCCGATGAGCCCAACGTAGGCACCGGCCCGGTGAGGTGGTCCGTCATCCGGTTCCACTCGTACTTTCGGCCGGTTTGCCGCGCTGATCGGTCAGGGAAGACGAAGAACCGTGCCCTACTTGGGGGTGAGCACGATCGCGTTGCCGACGCGGCGTTCGGTGACGGGCTCGTGGCCCCAATGGTCGGTGGGGCGGTTGGTCAGGGTGTCGCCGATGGTCAGGGTGCTGTCGCCGCCGATGCCGAGCATCATGGCGTCGACGGCGCCCAGCCACTTCATCACCGCCGCGGCCTCGGGCATCGTCACGCCGACGCTCACGCCCGGGCGGCGGCCGTCGATGACCACCAGGAGCAGCTGGCCTGCGGCGGTGATGCCGGCCAGGGTCCGGGGGTGGCGGCCGCCGAAGACGCTGGTGGCGGAGCGGTAGCCGTTCGCGCCCGTGTTGATCCACACCTCGCCGTCGCGGACCAGGGCGGGACCGCCGGCGATCGCGGTGAAGGCCGGGTCGGTCACCCGCTGCCCCTGCGGGTCGAGGATCCGGGTGCTGGGCCGGAACACCCGGCCCGGCGCGTACTTGCTCCTGAGCCACTGCGCTCCGGCGCCGATGCCCTGCAGCACCCGGCTCCCGGCGGGGATGGGGCCGCCGGCCGGGCTGCGGATGGCCTTGGCCCTCCAGTTGCCGTCCACCACCACGTCGACGCTGCCGGCCGGGCCGGTCGGCGTGGACGCGCCCCACTCGGGACGGAACAGCACGATCTCGTCCGCATCGGTGCAGGTCTCGGCCCGCCACGGCTCGTCGCCGCGCAGCGGGCTGCCGTTCTTGCGCAGGTCGCCGCCGGTGCCGCCGCAGTTGGCGATGCGCCCCGGCGCGCGGTTGACGCCGTCGAGCTGCCACTGGGCGCCGTCCGGGGCGGTCAGCGTCATCGCCGTGGTCAGCTCGGTGATCCGGGGGGCGGCGTCGTCGTACAGCAGCAGGGCCGTACGTCCGTTCACCGCCTCGCTGAGCAGGGCGTTGTCCTGGACGTAGATGCCGATCGGGTCGCCGTCGAACTTGCCGTGGCCGGGGTTGTTCGGGCTGCTGATGTCGAAGTCGCTGCCGTTCACCGCGGCGAGCGCTCCGGCGTTGCGGGCGATGTCGCGTACGGTGTCGGCCTTGCTGACGTCGGTCCCGTGGGCGCCGCCGGCCCGCACCGCTGCGTAGGGCTCCACGACCAGGGCACGGACCTCCCACGGACCGGTGGTGGCCTCGTCGCGGTACGCCTCGTGCTCCACGACGCCGCGCAGCCCGACGAGGTCGCCGCCGATGGTGACCTTGACGGTCCGGAGGCGCTTGAGGTGGTCCGCCGCGGCCGTCTCGGTGGCGAACCGGCCCGAACGCACGCCGTAGAGGCGGTCGTCGATCTTGTTCCCGGACCGGTAGGGCACGTCGGCGGTGGGAGGCGGGTCGAAGCTGACGACGGTGGCGGCGAGCCCGGCGCCGGTGACGTACCCGCGATACTTCTCGGCGCGGGCAGGGCTGTGGGTCACCACGTCGTCGCGTGTCGTGGAGAGGTAGACGGCCACCGTCCATCGAGCGGTGGCGTACCCCTGGGTGTATCGGCGATAGGTGACACCGGTCGCCAGCGGTTTCGCCCTCCCGATGGTGGTGGACAGCGCCGCGGGACCCAGCGGCATGCGATCGCCCGGGTCCTGGAAGGGAACCGGGCTGACGGCGGCGGGCGGCGGCGTCTCGATCGCGGCGGGGGGCGGCGGCGGAGGAGGCGGCGACACGGCCGGCGTTCCGGACAGAGCGGGTAGGGTCGCGATCACCAGAACGACGGAACCCATCCGGTGACGCCAACCCATGCAAGAACCCTTCGCCACAGACGCGTGGATATTACCGGACGGGAACTGACCTGATCGGGTCCTAGCGTCGGCCGCATGACGAACAGCAAGCCGGGCGTGCGCCCGTTCCGGATCGACATCCCCCAGGCACAGCTCGACGACCTGCACAGCCGCCTGGCCGGCACCCGGTGGCCGGACGAGGTGCCCGGGGCCGGCTGGAGCCGCGGCGTACCCGTGGAATACCTGCGGGAGGTCGCCGGCTACTGGCGGAACGGCTACGACTGGCGGGCACAGGAGGCCGCCCTCAACCGGTACCCGCAATACCTGACCACCATCGACGGGCAGAACCTGCACTTCCTGCACGTGCCTTCCTCCGATCCGGATGCCACGCCGTTGTTGCTGCTGCACGGCTGGCCCGGGGGAGTGGTGGACTTCCTGGACGTGATCCAGCCCCTGACCGCATCGTTCCACCTGGTCATCCCGTCACTGCCCGGGTTCGGGTTCTCCACCCCGCTGGCCGGTCCGGGGATGAACGCCGACCGGATGGCAGGGCTCTTCGTCGCGCTGATGGACAGGCTCGGGTACGAGCGGTACGGCGTACACGGCTATGACTGGGGTTCCTGGATCGCCTCCCGGGTCGGTGCACGGGACCCGGAACGGGTCGCCGGCGTCCACCTCACCGCGCTGGTCACCCTCCCGGCCGGCGTCGAGGGGGAGATGGACGGCCTCAGCGAGATCGAACAGCAGCGCTGGCAGCGCATGCTGACCTTCAACGACGGCTACCTGCAGTGCAACGCCAAACGGCCGCAGACCGTCGGGTACGCCCTGACCGACTCCCCGGTCGGCCAGCTCGCCTGGATCGTGGAGAAGTTCAAGGAGCTCACCGATCCGGAGGAGGGGCTGCCGGAGGAGAGCATCGACCGCGACCGCATCCTCACCGAGGTGTCGATCTATTGGCTGACCGGCACCGCGGCCTCCGCAGCCCAGATCTACTACGAGGAGTTCTCCGCGACGGCCCCGCCCGAAGGGGCCCCACGAAAAGGGACCGTGCCCACCGGCGTCCTGGTGTCCCGCCACGACAACGCGATCCGGCGGTGGGCCGAGCGCGACCATCACGTCGTGCACTGGACCGAACTCGGCAAGGGCGGGCACTTCCTGGCCATGGAGGAGCCGGCCCTGCTGGTCGACGACATCCGGGCGTTCTTCGAGAAACTGACCTGACGCCGATTCCGCGGGCTGAGCCGCAGCGCCCGGTCCGTCAACCGGCCCGGTTGCGCCGGGCGCGCGGCTTGGCGGACCGGGGCGGGGCGGCGCGCATGTGGTCGCGGACCCGGCCCAGGATGGCGTCGAGGGTGGTGACGTCCTTGCCGGTCAGCGGTGCGAACAGCAGTTGCCGGACCCGGGCGACGTGCTCCGGGAGAACCCGGGCGACCAGGTCGCGGCCGCTGCCGGTGACCGTCACGATGACGCTGCGCTCGTCGTCCGGCGAGGGCGAGCGGGTGATCAGGCCGCGCTTGTCCAGCAGTCCCGCCTGATAGGTGAGCCCGCTGCGGCTGTAGACCACGCCGTCGGCCAGATCGGTCATCCGCAGCCTGCCCTCGGGGGCGTCGACGAGCCGGGCCAGGATCTGGAACTGCACGTAGCTGAGATCGCCGTCGGAGCGCAGGTGCTCGTCCACCGCGTACTGCAGCAGGCTGCTGACCTCCACCAGAGCGAAGTAGGCGCCGAGCTGCTCCGGACTCAGACCTGGCGCCGCATCACTCATCCGGCGATCGTACATGCTTTGAATTCGAAGTGATCGGCGAGGGATTGCGGCGCGCTCGATAACGCTTTTCCGGAGAGTTCTTCGTTGATTTCTCTTTGTTTTCGACATATTGACGAGCGGCAACACGGCGGTAACAATTCCTCCCAGAGAGCGCTCTCTGGTCCGCCTCCGCCGTCCGAACAGGCAGGTCCATGACACCCCTGACATCGATTTCCCCACCGCCGCGCCGACACCGCGGGCGGATCATGCTGAGCACCGCGCTCGCCGCGGTCCTCGGCACCACCGTCGTCTCGGTCGCCTCCGCCGCCAACGCCGCTGACACCCCGCTCTCGCAGGGCAAACCGGCCACCGCCTCCTCCGTCGAGAGTGCCGCCTTCCCCGCGTCCGCCGCGGTCGACGGCAACGCCGGCACCCGCTGGTCCAGCACGTTCGCCGATCCGCAGTGGCTCCAGGTCGACCTGGGCAGCTCCCAGTCGATCAGTCAGGTCGTGCTGAACTGGGAGGCCGCCTACGCCTCGGCGTTCACCATCCAGACCTCGGCGAACGGGACCTCCTGGACGACGATCAGCCCGGTCACCGCCGGGCAGAACGGCGTACAGACCCTGAACGTCACCGGCAGCGGCCGATATGTGCGGATGAGCGGAACCACGCGCGCCACCCCGTACGGATATTCGCTCTGGGAATTCCAGATCTTCGGCAGCGGCGGAACCACCCCGACCCTGCCCACCTCGGACACCCCCGACCTGGGCCCGAACGTGCGGATCTTCGAGCCGTCCACGCCGGCGTCGACCATCCAGACGGCGGTGGACCAGGCGTTCAACGCGCAGCTGCGCAGCCCGACCGCGCAGTTCGGCAGCCAGCGTCACGTGTTCCTGTTCAAGCCCGGCACCTACGGGCGGGTGTGGGCCAACGTCGGGTTCTACACCACGATCGCCGGTCTCGGTCTCAACCCCGACGACGTGACGATCAACGGCGCGGTCAACGTCGACTCCGGCTGGAACTACGGCGACGAGTCGAACGCGACCCAGAACTTCTGGCGCAGCATGGAGAACCTGTCGATCGTGCCGGAGGGCGGTACCAACCGCTGGGCCGTCTCGCAGGCCGCCCCGATGCGCCGGGTGCACATCAAGGGCAACCTGACCCTCGCGCCGTCCAACCAGGACAACGGGCAGGGCTACTCCAGCGGTGGCTACCTCGCCGACTCGGTCGTCGACGGCGTCGTCTCCTCCGGCTCGCAGCAGCAGTGGTACACCCGCGACAGCCGGATCTCGCGCTGGGACGGCGGCGTGTGGAACATGGTCTACTCCGGCGTCCAGGGCGCCGCGGCCAACGCGTTCCCGAACCCGCCGCACACCACCCTCGCGACCACCCCGGTGACACGGGAGAAGCCTTATCTGTACGTCGACAGCGCCGGCCTGTACCGCGTCTTCGTCCCCGCGATCCGCCGCAACTCCGCGGGTGCCACCTGGCCGAACACGGCCGGCACCTCGATCCCGATGCGCGAGTTCTACGTCGCCAAACCCGGTGACACCGCGGCCCGGATCAACCAGGCCCTCGCGCAGGGCCTGAACCTGTTCTTCACCCCGGGCACGTACTCGCTCAACGACACCATCCGGGTCACCCGCGCCAACACCGTCGTCACCGGCATCGGCTTCCCGACCCTGATCCCGACCGGCGGGGTCGAAGCCCTCAACGTCGCCGACGTCGACGGCGTCAAGGTCAGCGGCCTCACCTTCGACGCCGGCACGACCAACAGCCCCACCCTGATGAGCGTCGGACGCGCCGGCGTGCACACCGACCACGCCGCGAACCCGATCAGCCTGCAGGACGTCTTCTTCCGGATCGGCAGCAGCGTCCAGGGCAAGGCCACCACCACCCTCGCGGTACACAGCGACGACACGATCATCGACCACATCTGGGCGTGGCGGGCCGACCACGGTGGCGCTCCGACCGGCTGGACCGTGAACACCGGCGACACCGGCCTGATCGTGAACGGCGACGACGTCCTGGCCACCGGCCTGTTCGTCGAGCACTACCAGAAGTACGAGGTGATCTGGAACGGCAACCGCGGCAAGACGATCTTCTTCCAGAACGAGAAGCCGTACGACGTGCCCAACCAGGCGGCCTGGATCGGGCCGCGCGGGAACGGCTACGCGGCCTACAAGGTCGCCGACGCCGTCACCGACCACGAACTCTGGGGCGGCGGCTCCTACGCCTACTTCAACGTCAACCCGAGCGTGCGGGTGGACCGGGCGTTCGAGGTGCCCAACCGGTCCGGCGTCCGGCTCCGCAGCGTGCTCACCGTCTCCCTCGGTGACGTCGGCACCATCGCCAACGTCGTGAACGACACCGGCGGCGCCGTCCCGAACCCGGCGGGCAACACCACGCCGCGCAACGTCGTGGCGTACCCCTGATCCTCTGTCTTCCTCGAGGCCACCGGGTGCGGCATGCGCCCGGTGGCCTGGTACTACAACAGCATTTCGATGCTTTGTATGCGTCTTCGCTGGTAGTGGCTGGCCTTCGCGCGTGTGCCAGGAGACGGCGGATCTCGCCTGGGCTGAGGGCGACCGTGTCGCTGCTGCTTTCGGGTCGGTGGCGGCGGTGACGGCGAGGTAGGCGTGGGCGAGCATGGCCAGGGTGATGTGCCGGTACCAGGCCTGGTAGCGGCGTACTTGGTGCCGGGGTGTCGCGTGCGGCGGTCTCGAAAGCGCTACGCCGGGCTCCCGGAGTCAGCGCGGAGATGCATCGCCGAGTCACAGCGGCCATCACAGAGTTGCAATACCGGTCGCAGGTGGCCGCCCGAGCGCTGCGAGGCCGCAGCCGAACTCTGGGGGTGCTAACGCCGCACCAAGCCAGTCCGCTCGCCACGCAGGCCATCGCATCGTTCACCCATGCTCTGGGTGCGACACCGTACGACTTGCTGATGCGTCCCTGCCTGACCTCGCTGAGCACCAGCTCGAAGCGGCGTGGTCGCTCGTCGATCACGGGATGGAAGGACTGGTCCTGGCGGGCACCAGCCTCACCGGGGACCAGATGGAGACCCTAGCCCGGCGGATCCCGGTGGTTCCGGTGGGCCACGCCAGCCGGAGCGGCCTGCTCGACAGCTTCTCCGTCGACGACATCGCCGTCAGCCGCCTCCGGCCTTGCTCGAACGCGTCCGTCCGGGCTCCGCCGTCGTCGCCCATCCGGCCGGTCACAGCGACGACAACGGATACCGGGCGGCACGCGAGCTGCTGGCCCAGCCGCGGCCACCCACTGCGATCATGACTGGTACAGATGCCGCGGCGCCCGGCCGTCTGCCGCCCCGCCACGCACTGAGTGACAGGTCGCCCGGACCGTATGCGTGGGGTGCCACGATGACGCTGTGCACACTGACGACCGACCTCATGGTGAGCCGGTGCTCGCCAGGGCCGCCCGGATCCTGCAAGCGTTCACCCCGGACGAGCCCGAGTTGTCGGTCTCGGAGATCGGCCGGCGGGCCCGGCTGCACGTCGCTACCGCCTCACGGCTGATCGCCGTCCTCGTCGATGAGGGCCTTCTCGCGCGTACCGCAACGGGAAAGGTCCGCATCGGCATGCGGCTGTGGGAGCTGGCGCAACGTGCGTCGCCGACCCTCGGTCTGCGGGAAGCGGCCATGCCGTTCCTGGAAGACCTGCACGCGGTCATCGGCCACCACGTGCAACTGGGGGTCCTCGACGGGAGCGAGGTGCTCTTCGTCGAACGGCTGTCAGCCCGGGACGCGGTGATCAACGTGACCCGGATCGCCGGCCGGCTGCCGCTGCACGCCTCGTCCGCAGGACTGGTTCTGCTCGCCTGGGCGCCCCGCGACGTACAGGAGCAGGTTCTGTCCGGGCCGCTGCGCGGCTTCACACGGGCAACGATCACCAGTCCCGTACGGCTTCGTGGTGTGTTGGACGGCATTCGCAAGCAGGGTTTCATCGTGTCGGACGGGCAGATCCATGCCGACGCCACCGGCGTCGCGGTGCCCGTACGCGAAAGGCCCGATCCGGCGAGTCCGGTCGTGGCCGGCTTGTCGGTGATCGTGCCCAACGACGGCCGCGCGCCGTCGCTGGTGCCGGCGCTGCAGGCCGCCGCCCGGGGGATCGCCCGGCAGCGCCGGTGAACTCGTCTCTCGCTCAGTGAGAAGGCTACTTCTTGTGCTGTGACTGGCATCGCATTCTGGCTGCCTCATGTCACAGGAGGTTTACGTGGCGGAAACACGAACCCTGCGCGTGACCGGCAAGGAGCCGGTCGCCGACGGTGTGGTCGCTCTGACGCTGGCCGACCCCCATGGTGCCCGCCTGCCGGACTGGACGCCCGGCGCTCACATCGACCTGATCCTTCCGGGCGGTCTAGTGCGCCAATACTCGCTGTGCGGCGATCGGTGGGACGCGTACACGTACCGGATCGCGGTGTTGCGGGAGACGAACGGCCGCGGCGGATCCGCGTACATTCATGATGGTCTTGACATTGGCGAGGCGGTAGGCCTCGGCGGGCCGCGCAACAACTTCCCTGTCGTTCCCGCAGGGCGATATCTGTTCATCGCCGGCGGCATCGGCATCACCCCGCTGCTGCCGATGATCGCGCAGGTCGACCTGCTCGGCGCGGACTGGCAGCTGCTCTACGGCGGCCGGCGCGAGGCAAGTCTCGCCTTCGGGCGAGACCTGGCGGGGTACGGCGATCGTGTTCACCTGCGGCCCGAGGATCGGTACGGGTTGCTCGACCTCACCGGCTTCCTCACCGCCTGGCAGCCGGGCACCCGTGTCTACAGCTGCGGTCCGGTGCCGCTGCTGGCCGCTGTTGAGCGCGCCTGCGCCGATCTACCGCCGCACACGCTGCGCATGGAGCGGTTCACCGCCTCCATGCTGACCGGCCCGGCACGCAGCGCTCCGTTCGAGATCGAGTTGGCCCGGTCCAAGACGGTCCTGACGGTGCCCGCCGGCTCGTCGGTCCTCGATGTCCTCGCTGCTGCCGGTGCCGACGTGCTGTCCTCCTGCCGGCAAGGCGTGTGCGGGACCTGCGAGATCACGGTCCTATCCGGGGAGCCGGATCACCGCGACAGCGTCCTCGACGACACCGAACGCGCCGCGGGGACGTGCATGTTCGCCTGTGTCTCACGGTCCCGTTCCGACCGTCTGGTGGTGGACCTGTGAAGCCGCCCATCTCCTACGCCGACCCGTTCGACCACGACAACCTCGAGGACCCCGGGCCGCTGCACGCGAGCCTGCGCGGAGCCGGTCCGGTCGTGCACCTGAGCCGCTACGACACCTATGCACTCGCCCGCTACGAGCAGGTGCACGCGGCGCTCACCGACTGGCAGCGCTTCCAGTCCGCAGCCGGTGTCGGGCTGAGCAACTTCCGGTACGAGAAGCCGTGGCGGCCGCCGAGCCTGCTGCTGGAGGCGGACCCACCGCAGCACGACGCTCCACGCCGGGTCCTGTCGGCGATCATCGGCCCGCGAGCGCTGCACCGGCTCCGTGACCAGTGGGCGACCGTCGCCGATGACCTCGTCGACCGGGTTCTCAGCGGCGGTGACGTCGTCGATGCGGTGCCCGCGCTCGCGGAGGCGTTCCCGCTGCGGGTCTTCCCGGACGCCGTCGGCATCCCGGCCGAGGGCCGGGAGAATCTGCTGCCCTACGGCGATCACCTGTTCAACGCCTTCGGCCCGCCCAACGACCTAGTCGTGGCCGGTGCGCCACGGATCGCCGATTTGTCAGCGTGGGTGAACGCTCAGTGTGCCCGCGACGTGCTCAGCCCTGACGGTTTCGGCGCTGCCATCTGGGCGGCCGCCGACCGCGGCGACCTTACCTCGGAGCAGGCGCCGCTGGTGGTCCGGTCGCTGCTGTCGGCGGGCGTCGACACCACCGTGCACGGACTGTCCGCCGTGCTCTACGCCTTCGCCACCAACCCCGAACAGTGGCAGCGGTTGCGCAAGCAGCCTTCACTGGCGCGGGTCGCCTTCGACGAGGCGGTGCGCTGGGAGTCGCCGGTGCAGACGTTCTTCCGCACCGCCACCACCGACGTCACGGTGGGGGAGACCGTCATCCCGGACGGTGCGAAGATCCTGATGTTCCTCGGCGCCGCTAACCGCGACCCGCGTCGATGGGAGAACCCCGACTCATTCGACCTGTGCCGAGACCCGTCCGGGCACGTCGGCTTCGGCATGGGCATCCACCAGTGCGTCGGCCAGCACATCGCCCGCCTGGAAGCCGAATCGGTACTCACCGCCCTGGCCCGCCGGGTGCCACACATCGAACTCGCTGGACCGGTTCACCGCCACCACAACAACACCCTGCGCGCCTGGCGCAGCATCCCCGTACGACTGCATCGAAAGTGAGAACCATGCAGCAGGTGAAAGCGGTCATCGCACGGGCCAAGGGCGCGCCGGTGGAGCTCGTGACGATCAACGTTCCCGACCCCGGTCCCGGTGAGGCCGTGGTGAAGATCCAGTCCTGCGGGGTGTGCCACACCGATCTGCACTACCGCGAGGGCGGCATCAACGACGAGTTTCCCTTCCTGCTCGGTCATGAGGCGGCCGGGATCGTGGAGTCGGTGGGCGACGGGGTGACCGGGGTGGCGCCGGGCGATTTCGTGGTGCTGAACTGGCGGGCGGTCTGCGGGGAGTGCCGGGCCTGCAAGCGCGGCGACCTGCACTACTGCTTCAACACGCACAACGCGAAGCAGAAGATGACCCTCGAGGACGGCACCGAGCTGTCGCCGGCGCTGGGCATCGGCGCGTTCGCCGAGAAGACGCTGGTCGCGGCCGGCCAGTGCACCAAGGTCGACCCGGAGGCGCGGCCCGCCGCGGTGGGTCTGCTGGGCTGCGGCGTGATGGCCGGCATCGGCGCGGCGATCAACACCGGCGGCGTGACCCGCGGCAAGTCCGTCGCGGTGATCGGCTGCGGTGGCGTCGGCGTGGCGGCGGTGGCCGGCGCCGCCCTCGCGGGCGCGTCGCCGATCATCGCGGTGGACATCGACCCGGCGAAGCTGGAGGCGGCCCGCAAGCTCGGCGCGACCCACGTCGTCGACTCCTCGAAGACCGACCCGGTCGAGGAGATCAAGCGGATCGCGGCCTCCGTGTATCCCGGCGCCGACGGCGCGGACGTCGTGATCGAGGCCGTCGGGCGGCCGGAGACGTGGAAGCAGGCGTTCTACGCGCGTGATCTCGCCGGCGTGCTGGTCCTGGTCGGGGTGCCGACGCCGGAGATGAAGGTGCCGGATCTGCCGCTGATCGACGTGTTCGGCCGGGGTGGGGCGCTCAAGTCCTCCTGGTACGGCGACTGCCTGCCGTCGCGGGACTTCCCGATGCTGGTCGACCTCTACCGGCAGGGTCGGCTCGACCTGGACGCGTTCGTGACCGAGGAGGTCGGCATCGAGGACGTCGAGGCGGCGTTCGCCAAGATGCACGGACACAGCGGCGAGACCCCGGTGCTGCGTTCGGTGGTGGTCCTGTGACGGCGCGGGTCGATCACGGTGTCGTCGCCGGGACGTTCAGCCTGGACGGGCAGACGTACGACGTCGACAACAACGTCTGGGTGGTCGGCGACGACAACGACTGCGTGGTGATCGACGCCCCGCACGACGTCGACGCGATCCTGGAGGTGGTCGCCGGCCGCAAGGTCGTGGCGATCGTCTGCACGCACGCGCACGACGACCACGTCCGGGTGGCGCCGGCGCTGCGCGAGCGGACCGGCGCGCCGATCTTCCTGCACCCGGAGGACCGGCCGCTGTGGGAGCTGACCCACGGCAAGGACGAGGTGTGGGACGCCGACCTGGCCGACGGGTCGGACATCCCGGTCGGCGGCATCACGCTGACGGTGCTGCACACACCGGGGCACGCGCCGGGGGCGGTCTGCCTCCACGCCCCCGACCTGGGGTGCGTCTTCACCGGCGACACGCTGTTCCAGGGCGGGCCGGGAGCGACCGGCCGGTCGTACTCCGACGCCGGTCTGATCGTCGACTCCATCAAGGCGGAGCTGTTCGCGCTGCCGGGGGAGACGGTCGTGCTCACGGGGCACGGCGACGACACCACCGTCGAAGCCGAGCGTGCCCGGCTCGAAGAAATCTAGGCTGGCTGGGCGGGCGCCAGTAGTCAGGTGCCCGCCCGGCTGGTTATCTCGAAACGGAGTGTCTGGCGATGGCCCGCCATGTCGATCTCAATATGTTGACCGCGCTGGATGCGCTACTCACCGAATGTAGTGTCACCCGGGCCGCCGAGCGGCTCCAGATCAGCCAGCCTGCGATGAGCTCAGCCCTGGCCCGACTGCGTAGACATTTCGGCGATGACTTGCTCGTTCGAGTCGGGCAGAGCTATCAACTCACTCCACTGGCGGCCCGTCTCGCCGCACCGACCGCTGACGTCGTCGCCGCCGCTGACCAGGTTCTCAGCGCTCAACCGGACTTCGACCCGACGCTGTCGCGGCGCACCTTCACCGTCATCATGTCGGACTACGCGTTATCCGTGCTCGGCGCGGCTGTGGCGGCGCTGATCGATGAGCGGGCACCCCACGTGCGGATGCATGTTCAGCCCACCACCCGGCAGAACGTCGATCAGGCCGCCGACGAGCTGCGCGACGTTGACCTGCTGGTGCTGCCACACGGCATCGTCACCGGTCTACCGCACCGCAACCTGTATCAGGACGAGTGGGCGTGCCTCATCGACGCCTCAACGGATACGGCCTTGACCGGCGAAGACCTGGCCCGCCGATCATGGGTGCTGACCTACCACGACGGCACCGCGATCACCACCGCTGCCCGCGAGCTACGCACCCACGGCATCGACCTCGACGCACGGCTGGTCGTCGACAGCTACACCGTGTTGCCCGCCCTGATCGCCGGAACCAGCCGGGTCGCCTTGGTACAACGACAACTCGGCGCCGGGATGGAGGCCACCGCCCGCGTACGGATGGTCGACTGTCCCTTCCCGACCGCGCCGATCGTCGAAGCGATGTGGTGGCACCCGGGTCACGAGAACGATCCAGCACATCAATGGCTGCGTCAGTGCTTCCTCGACGCCGCCATACAGGTCCAGCAATAGCGCCGATACACCGTTCATTCACACACCGGATACACCGTATAAACAATCTCGTCTTCTCCACTGCCCTGGCTTTCAGGCACGGTGACGGCACCCCGCGCGCCATCCCCACCCGCGGCCACCACGTGGGTACGGCGCGCCGAGCTGAGGAGACATCGTGCGAACACGGCGACGAAACCCCGTGGCAGTCTCGATCTTCGCTGCCATCATGACCACCAGCACTCTCGCGTTCGCCGGCGCCGCCCCGTCGGCGTGGGCGGCAACCACACCGGACTTCGGCCCGAACGTCAAGATCTTCGACGCGAAGACTCCGGTCACTGAGATCAACGCGTTCTTGCAGAAGATCTCCGCTGAGCCGGAGTTCAGCACCAACCGGCAGGCGGTCTACTTCAAGCCGGGCGTCTACGGCAGCGCGGCCGGCCAGAATGATCCAGCGACGGCCACCGGCATCGTCAACAGCGAAGTCGGCTACTACACCTCTATTGCGGGCCTCGGCACGTCACCCACCAGCGTCACGATCAACGGCGCCCTGCACTCCGAGCCGCGGCAGAACACCGACGGCTCGTCCGACGGGCTGACCAACTTCTACCGATCACTGGCCAACATTTCGATCAATCCGATCCAGCGGCCGGTGGGTGCCGACGCGCAGCGCGCCAAGCCGGAGGGCGTGGCGCCGGCGCACACGATGCGCTGGGCCACCTCTCAGGCGTCTTCGCTGCGCCGCGTCGACATCCGGGGCAACCTGGACCTCAACGGCGCCTACGGCGCCACCCTGTTCGGCACCACCATGGCCGACAGCCGCATCAGCGGCACCGTCGACAGCGGCGGCGACGCCGGACCGGGCCAGGCGCAGTACTACGTGCGCGATAGTCAGATCGGCAGCTGGCGTGGCGGCTCGGCCAACCTGGTCTTCTCCGGCGTGAAGGGTGCACCGCCTAGCAACTTCACCGGCCGCGGCATCACCACCCTGCCGACCACCCCGACGTCACGGCCCGCCCCCTTCCTTACCGTTAACGGCGACTCCTACGCGGTCTTCGTGCCGAAGGCCCGCACCAACGCCTCCGGCGTTAACTGGGCGACCAACAGCACTGCCGGCACCAGCATCCCGATCTCCCGGTTCCACATCGCCAAACCGGGCACCGACACCGCCGCGACGATCAACAAGGCTCTCGCGTCCGGTAAGCACCTCATCCTCACCCCCGGCATCTACCGCCTCAACGGCCCGATCACGGTGACCCGAGCCGACACCGTCGTCATGGGCATGGGATATGCGACGCTGGCACCCACCGGCGGGCAGGCCGCGATCGAGGTGGGCGACGTCAAGGGAGTCGTCATCTCCAGCCTGCTGGTCGACGCGAGCCCCGGCACCGACGTGCTGGTCAAGGTCGGAACCGGCAACGCCAACAACATCGGTGACGCGACGAACCCGACGACGCTCAGCGACCTGTTCGTCCGCGTCGGCGGCGCCCAGGCCGGCTCCAGCAAGATCTCGTTGCAGGTCAACCAGAGCAAAGTCATCCTCGACGACAACTGGCTCTGGCGCGCCGACCACGGCACCGGCGTGGGCTGGACCAGCAACACCAGCGACACCGGGCTCGTCGTCAACGGCACGGACGTCACCGCGCTCGGGCTGTTCGTCGAACACCACCAGAAGAACCAGGTCGTCTGGAACGGCGAGCGCGGCCGGACGGTCTTCTACCAGAGCGAGTTCCCGTACGACCCGCCGAACCAGGCCGCCTGGATGGACGGCGCCAAGGAGGGCTACGCGTCATACAAGGTCGCGTCCGGCGTGACGACTCACGCGGCCACCGGCACGGCGATCTACACGCTGTTCCTCGACTCCACCTTCGCCGGCGCGCCGGCGCACGCCTGGACCTCCATCGAGGCCCCTCAGCGCGCCGGCGTCCGCTTCACCGCGATGACGACCGCGGTCATCGCGTTCGGCGGCGGCATCCGCAGCATTGTCGGCACCACCGGCGCCGCCGTGGACGCGACGCAGCCCAACCAGGTCGTTCCCGGCTTCACTGCATCTGCCCGGCTGGCTGCCCATCCCCGCTGATCACTCGATGAGGCGATGACCCCGGCTGCATCAGGCGGCCGGGGTCGAGCCGCTGGATTGCCGGACCACCAGTTCGGGCTGGAAGACCACCTGCCGATGCCGGTGCTGTCCCGGTTCGGCGATCTCCTCGAACAGCAGCTCGGCGGCAACCCGGCCCAGTTCGGCGCGGGGCTGCCGGACCGACGTCAGCGGCACGGCGGCCGCGGCGGCGTGGTCGATGTCGTCGTAGCCGACGATCGCCAGCTCGGCCGGCACCCGCAGACCGTGGCCGCTGACCGCTTGCAACAACCCCAGCGCCAGCAGGTCGTTGGCGCAGAACACCGCGTCCGGCCGGGCCGGCGCCGACCTGCCGGCCAGTGAGGCTCCCACCCCGCGGCCGGTCACGACGCTCACGGTCTCGGTCTCGATGACCTCGAGCGTCGCGCCGGCCGCCGCGGATACCGCGTGCGCACCGGCCAGGCGGGCGGCGACCTGAGGTATGGACAACGGTCCGCCGATGAAGGCCAGACGGCGATGGCCGGTGGCGATGAGGTGTTCAGCGGCGAGCCGGCCGCCGGCGTGGTCGTCCACCGACACGCAGCACAGGTCCCGCCGTGAGGAGCCGCGGTCGACCAGTGTCACCGGGGTTCCGCGGCGCGCCAGATCGGTGACCGCGGGCGCCGCCTCGTGCACCGGACTGGCGAGGATTCCCTGCACCCGCTGGCTCTCCAACCGGTCGAAATAGCGGGCTTCGAGTTCGCCGGACTCGCCGCTGCTGTACAGCATGACCACGACGTCACGCTGATCGGCGACCTGTTCGGCGCCTCGGGTCAGGTCGGCGAAGAACGGATTGGTCACGTCCGGGACGATCAGGCCGATGGCGCGGCGGCGCCCGGCGGCCAGCGACCGGGCCGCCTCGTTCGGCACGTAGCCGAGGTACGTGATGGCAGCGTGTACCCGCTGACGCGTGGCCGGAGCTACAGCGTCCGGCCGGTTGAGCACGTTGCTGACGGTGCCGACGGACACGCCGGCGTGCGCGGCGACGTCCGCGATCCTGATCACGGGCAGAGCGTAGGTCAGACGCTTCAATCCCGAACAGCCCTCAAGTGGCCACCGTCCTGGAGAAGGGCCTGTACACGCCGCGCCACGCCGACTCTGTTTCACGCGTGTTGAATCGCGATAAACGCTGGTAGCGATCGTGAACTGCGGATATCCAAGCGGTCAATAAGCGGTATCAGCAACCTCGTATTGACCACGTGTCATTGCCCACAGAGTCTTTAGACGCTTCAACGAAGACTTCCCGCGGTCGTCAAGGAGGACCTGTGGCACCCATATCTCCGCGCACCCGCCGACCCGCCCGCGTGGCGGCGGTGATCAGCGCTCTGGCGCTTGTTGCTTGCACCACCGCCTGCGGTGGGGCAGACGACGACACCGCCTCCGGCGGCTCGTCGGCCGAGAACTTCTCGTTCCTGGCGATCAACGAGAACACCACCATCGCCAAGACCCTCACCACGTTGAGCCAGAAGGAGTGCGCCACCCAGAACACGGCGCAGCCGCTGGAGATCAAGAATCAGGCGCAGGCCAGCCTGGACCAGCAGCTTCAGCTGCTCGCCGGTCAGGGCGCGCTGCCACAGCTGTTCACCGCCGCGAACGCGCCGTCGCTGACCAGCCAGCTCGCCGGCAACGGCTCGGTCCTGGACGCGGCGAGCGTGTCCGAGGGCGTTCTGCCGGCCGCGTCGTCCACGATCAAGAGTCTGTACGACGGTAAGCAGCTGGTTCTGCCGACCGAGCTGAACATCGAGGGCATCTGGTACAACAAGAAGCTGCTCGCCGACAACGGCATCACCACGCCGCCGGCGACCTGGGATGAGCTGGTCGCGGCGTTCGCGAAACTGCAGGCCGCCGGGGTGCAGCCGATCTCGCAGGCCGGCAAGGGCGGCGACGGCTGGGGCGTGACCCGCTGGGTCGGCAACTACATCCTGCGCTCTCAGGGCCCGGACGCGCTCAAGAAGGTCGCCGACGGGCAGGCCAAGCTCACCGACCCGCAGTACATCGCGGCCGCCGACGCGATCGCCGCGCTCGGCAAGGCCGGCTACTTCGGCAAGTCGCCCACGTCGATCGACTACGCGACCGCGCTCAACACCTTCCTGACCGGCAAGGCCGCCTTCATCTACATGGGGTCCTGGGCGCTGTCGGACTTCAACGACGACACCAAGAACAAGATCGGCGTGGACAACGTCGGCTTCCTGAAGTTCCCGGCCGTCACCGGCGGCGTCGGCACCGCCGACCAGATGCCGGCCAACGTCGGCACCGCGATCGCCATCTCGAAGAAGGGTTACGAGGGCGACGCGAACACCCAGGCGTGGGTGAAGTGCATCGTCGACAACTACGGCACGGTGGCGCTGCGTGACTCCAGCCAGATCACCGGCTTCGCGACCGACGCCGGCGTCGAGGTGCCGGCGCTGACCAAGGAGATCCAGACCGAGATCGGCAACGTGCAGACCAGCGTCCTGTGGTTCGAGGCCTATTTCTCCGCCAAGGCCACCACCATCAGCCAGGGCAACGGCGGCCTGCTCGGCAGTGGCCAGCTGACCGGCGAGAAGTTCATGCAGACGGTCACCGCCAACCTGGGCTGACCCTCCGGATAGAGCGCCGGCGGTCCGGCGGGGGCGTCTCGCCGCCGGCGCTCACCCAGGAAGGCAACGAGAAAGCTAGAGAGGCAACAAGAAGAATGCACAGCGTGCTCGGCGACCGTAAATCGGTCGCTCTCCTCCTGGGACCGGCGCTGCTGGTCTACTCGCTGATCATGCTGGTGCCGATGCTGTGGTCTCTCGGCTACACCTTCTTCACCGGCAGCGTCATCTCCGGCTTCACCTGGGCCGGGACGGCGAACTTCAGCAAACTGCTCGACGACCCAGCCCTTCTTCCCGCGCTGTGGTTCACCGTGAAGTACGCCGTCGTCATCACTGTCGGACAGGTCCTCGTCGGATACCTGCTCGCGCTCCTCTACGTCTTCTTCCTGCGCCGGGCCGGCTCGATCATCCGAACCCTGGTCTTCTTCCCGGTCATCCTCCCCACCGTCGCGGTCGCCCTGCTGTTCCAGAAGTTCTTCGAGTACGCGCCGCAGACCGGCCCGGTCAACGCCGCGATCGAGGCGCTCGGCGGCACCGGCATCGACTTCTTCAGCACCCCCGGCCACGCATTCCTCGTCGTCGCGCTCATGGACATCTGGCGCTCGATGGGCTTCTACGCGGTGCTGCTCTACGCCGGCCTGCTCGACATCCCGGACGAGATGATGGAAGCCGCCTCGATGGACGGCGCCGGCACCTGGCGCCAGATCCGCAGCATCGTGCTGCCGCTGTCCCTGCCGGTCCTGGTGAGCTCGCTGGTGTTCAGCATCAACGGCACGCTCAAGGCGTTCGACTCGATCTACGCCCTGACCGGCGGCGGACCGGGCAGCGCCACCACGCCACTGACGCTGTACATGTACCAGACCTCGTTCGCCTACGGCGACTACGGATACGGCTCGACCATCGCGCTCACCCTCACCGTGCTGTGCCTGCTGGTCACCGTTGTCATCTTCCGCGCGACGCGCCGCGACGTGGGACAGGGATAGCCATGACACTGACCACCAGCCGCCCGGCCCCGGCCAAACACGGCGTCCCGGCGCCGCAGCACACCCGCGACTGGCGGCGCACCGCGCGCCGGCTGCCCGGCTACGCCTGCGTCGCCCTGTTGCTGATCATCGTGGTGTAGCCGCTGATTTGGCTGTTCCTGGGCTCCTTCAAGACCCAGGACGAGTTCCTCAACGGCTCGACCACCGCCCTGCCGGAAAGCTTCACCAACTTCGACAACTACACCCAGGCGTGGTCGTCGGTGGCGACCTACCTGCAGAACTCGCTGCTCACCGTCGTGCCCGCCCTCGCCCTGATCATCGTGCTCGGCACCGCGGCCGGGTTTGCACTCGAAGTGCTCGTCTGGAAAGGCCGGCAGACCACTCTGCTTCTTTTCCTGGCCGGCATCATGATCCCCGGGCAGATGATCCTGCTGCCGCTGTTCACCGTCTACTTCAACCTGCACCTGACCGGTACCCTCTGGCCGCTGATCATCACCTACACCGCCACCGGCCTACCCCTGACGGTCTTCATGATGGCCACCTACTTCCGGGCCATCCCGAAGACCGTCTTCGAGGCGGCGGCCATGGACGGCGCCAGCGTCATCCGGTCGTTCGTCTCGATCGGCTTCCCGATGATGCGCAACTCGGTGCTGACGATCGCGCTCGTGCAGTTCTTCTTCCTCTGGAACGACCTGCTCATCGCGCTCACCTTCACCACCGACGACGCCCAGCGCACCGTGCAGGTCGGCCTGCTCAACTTCACCGGCCAGTTCGGCGTGGTCGAGTACGGCCCGACCTTCGCCGCGATCTGCATCAACGTGCTGCTGATCCTGGCCATCTACATCTTCCTCAACCAGCGAGTCATGCGCGGCCTGGCGGCCGGCGCGGTGAAGGGCTGAGCCGCGGTGGCTGCCCTGAACGGCACGGGTACCCGTGTGCACGCCCCCCGCATCGAGCACCATGACCGTCCTGTCGGCATTGGTGAACGCACGCCGCGCCTGTCTTGGCAGGTGCAGACCGTCCAGCCTGGCTGGCGCCAGGCCGCCTACCAGCTTCAGATCAACGGAAAGATCTTCAGACGGGTCAACTCCGGCGACAGTGTCCTGGTCCCGTGGCCCGGCCCGGCCCTGACCTCCCGCCAGCAGGTAGAGGTCCGAGTGCGGGTCTGGGCGGCCGGTGAAACCGAACCGACGCCGTGGAGCGAGCCGACGACGGTCGAGGCCGGACTACTGGAGTCCGACGACTGGACGGCTGGTTTCGTCGGCTCCACCGACCGCAGCCCGGGGGATCGACGGCCGATTCTGCTGCGGCGCGATTTCACGGTCCGGCCCGGACTGCTCAAGGCCAGGGCCTACGCGACAGCCTGTGGCGTCTACGAGTTGCAGCTCAACGGCACATCTGCCGGCGACGACGTGCTCGCACCGGGCTGGACCAGCTATCACCACCGGCTGCCGTACCAGACATACGAGGTCACCGACTTGCTCCGCGTCGGCGCGAACACGATCGACGGTTGGCTGGCCGACGGCTGGTGGCGCGGCGAATACGCCTGGAACCGAGTCGGCGAACGCTACGGCACCGACACGGCCCTGCTGGTGCAGCTCGAGCTTCACTACATCGACGGCACCGCCGAGCAGGTCGTCACCGACGGCACGTGGACGTGGGCGTACGGGCCGATCACCGCGTCGAGCATCTATGACGGCGAACGCCACGACGCTCGCATCGAACCGACCGGCTGGACTCCCGTACAGGAGAAGAACCCGGCCGTGGGTGAGCTGGTCGCGCCCGGCGGGCCGCCGGTGCGCCGTACTGCGGAACTGTCACCGATCACCGTGGCCCGCCTCGATGACGACACGTACCTGCTCGACTTCGGCCAGAACCTCGCCGGTCGGCTGCGGATCACCGTCACCGGCGCGGCCGGGACCGAGATCGGCATTAGGCACGCCGAAGTGCTCGAGAACGGCCGTCTGTGCACCCGACCGATCCGCACCGCTGTTGCCCACGACGTCTACGTTCTGGCCGGCGCCGGCGCCCAGACCTGGGAACCACGCTTCACCTACCACGGATTCCGCTACGCCGAGATCACCGGCTGGCCCGGCGAGCTCGACCCGGCCGAAGTCGTCGCGGTCGTCTGCCACGACGACATGCCCGAAGCCGGCACCTTCGCCTGCTCCGACCCGCTGGTTGAACGACTGCACGACAACGTGCGGTGGAGCATGCGTGGCAACTTCGTCTCCGTGCCCACCGACTGCCCGCAACGCGACGAGCGCCTCGGCTGGACCGGCGACCTGCAAGTCTTCGCCCCTACCGCCGCGTTCCTCTACCAGGCGACCGGCAGCATCGCCGACTGGCTCACCGACGTCAACGCCGAAACTGACGGCGACGGCCTCGTCCCGCTGTACGTGCCGCACATCGAGACCGACTTCACCCAGTTCCACTGCGCGGTCTGGGGCGATGTCACCACCGTCGTCCCCCTGGTGCTGTTCGACCGGGCTGCGGACCTGGGGCCGGTGCTGCGCGGCTACGACACCGCGCGCTCGTGGGTCGACGCGTGCCAGAAGTTGCTCGACGACCGAGACGTCATCGCCGAAGGCCTCCAACTCGGCGACTGGCTCGACCCGGCCGCCCCACCGGACCGCCCGCAGCAGGCCCGCACTGACCCTTACCTGGTCGCCACCGCCTACCTCGCGCACTCCGCCCGGCTGCTCGCCCGACAAGCCGAACTGATCGGTAAAACCGACGACGCTGCGCTGTACCACATCCTCGCGGACCGGGTCACCGCCGGTTTCCGCCGCGAGTTCGTCACCACCAACGGCCGCTGCGTCTCCGACACTCAGACCGGGTACGCCCTCGCCCTGTGTTTCGACCTACTCACCGCAGCGCAGCGGGTCCACGCAGGCGAACGCCTTGCCGAACTCGTCCGCGAGGCCGAGTTCCACATCGGCACCGGCTTCGCCGGCACCCCGCTCATCCTCGACGCGCTCACCATCAGCGGGCACTTGGAAGAGGCCTACCGGCTACTGCTGGAGAAAGGCTGCCCATCCTGGCTCTACCCGGTCACCATGGGCGCCACCACGATCTGGGAACGCTGGGACTCTATGCTGCCCGACGGATCGATCAACCCCGGCAACATGACCTCGTTCAACCACTACGCCCTCGGCGCCGTCGCCGACTGGCTGCACCGCACCGTCGCCGGTCTGGCGCCGGCCGCCCCCGGCTACCGGACGCTCCGCGTGCGGCCCCGCCCCGGCGGCGGGCTGAGCTGGGCAGCGGCCCAGCACCGCACCCCCTACGGCGACGCTGCGGTGCACTGGCAACGAGAAGGCTCGACCCTGCACGTAGAGGTGATCGTGCCACCCAACTGCGACGCACAGATCGAACTGCCCGGGCAACAGCCGGTGAATGTCGGCAGCGGTACCCACACGTTCACCTGCTCACACCGGCCCACGGCAGAGGATCCCATCGCGCCTCTACCACCACGCCGGTACTTCTAGACCAGCAGGCGGCTCCCGTACCCTTCAGGACCGGGAGCCGCCCACGGCAGCCGAGACCAGCAGACGAATGAGGACGACGGTGGCGCGCGCAACGATCCGAGACGTCGCCCGTGTGGCCGGCGTCTCCGACGCCACGGTCAGCAACACGGTGAATCGGCCACACCTGGTGAATCCGGCAACCCGGGACCGAGTCCGGCAGGCGATGGAATCGATCGGGTACGTGCCCAACGCCGCGGCCCGGGCTCTCAGAGTCGGGCGCACCAGCACCCTCGGCCTGGTCGTCCTTGACTTCGGTAACCCCTTCTTCGCCGAGGTCGCCGCCGGCGCCGAGCAAGCTGCCACCGAGGCCCGCGCTGAGATCGCGCTGTTCCACACCGGCCTTGGCGAGCACACCCGTGAACAGCGACTGCTGCACCGGCTGGCCGAATGGCGCCTCGACGGGCTCATCATCACACCCAACGACGTGGACCATCCGGCACTGACCCTCATCGCCGAGCGCGGCACCCCGGTCGTCGTGCTGGCCCGCCAGGTTCCAGGTGGCCGGCACAGCGCGGTACGCAGCGACGACGTCCTCGGCGGAGAGATCGCCGCCCGGCACTTGCTCGACTGCGGGCACCGACGGCTGGCGTTCGCCGGCTGGCGGCGCGACGAGCGCTACGAAGGCGCTGCCCGAGTCGCCACCACAGCGGGCACGACACTGGAGTGGCTCGACACCGGCAACGCCGACATCGCCGGCGGACTCGAGGTCGGCGCACGCCTCGCCGGGCAAACGTCCCGGCAGCGACCCACCGGAGTGTTTTGCGCCAACGACCTCATCGCAGCCGGAATCATCCAGCAACTCACCCGCTACGGGCTGCGAGTCCCGGCCGATCTCGCCGTCATCGGCTTCGACGACACCGACCTCGCCAGCGCCGCCAGTGCGATCGAGCTCACCAGCGTGCGTCAGCCCGCCACCGAGATCGGCCAAGCGGCAGTACAACTGGTCCTCAACGAGATGAACGATAGGACCCGGCAGGGCCAGGACATCGTCTTCCGGCCCGAGCTGGTGGTCCGTGAATCCACCGCCGATATCGGCGGACACCTCAAGACGACTACTCGGCAGTAGCCCTCCGCCAGACCCTGGGGGACGCGATTCCGTGGGCCTGTGCTGCAACTAGTCGCACACTTGTACGAACGCCGGTAGATTGCCTGTTGTCAGGTGAACTCATCACGGCCCGGCGGCGTTGATGTCTGTAGATAGAATCGGTGGACTGGCGGGGGAGCTTGTCGTGTCATCAGGGAAGCGGCCTGATGATCCTCTCGCAGGCCATCATCGCCGATATCGTGCCCGCGTCCGAGCGAGGAAAGTACCTCGGCCCCCTGGGTGGCATCTTCGGCCTGGCCGCGGTGGGCGGCCCGCTGCTCGGCGGATTCTTCGTCGATCACCTCAGCTGGCAGTGGGCGTTCTACATCAACATCCCGGTGGGCGTCGCCGCGCTGCGGCTGCCGAACAAGAAGCCCGTGCATCCGATCGACTGGCTCGGCGTGCTGTTCCTCTCCGCCGCCACGACCTGCCTGATCTTCCTGGCCGACTTCGGCGGCTCGGCGGATCACGGCTGGACCGCCTGGTCCACCTGGGGGTGGCCGGCCGGCCTTGTCGTCTCGGTGGGCCTGTTCTCCGTCACCGAGGCCCGCGTCGCCGGCCCGATCATGCCGTTGTCGATGTTCCGCAATCCGATCTTCGTCAACGCCACCGCGATCGTCCTGGTGGTGCAGAACGCCGTCTCGCCGAACGACATCGGCACCGCCACCGCGACGAACAACTACTTCAGGGAGGCCGGCGGAGCGGTCGGCATCGCCGTCTTCGGAACGATCTTCACCTCCCGGCTGACCGAGAACCTCACCACCGTGTTCACCGATGCCGGCGCCGACGCCGAGCAGGCCGCCCAGGCCACCGCGACCATCGACCCGGCCGTGCTGCAGAGCCTGCCCGCAGGCGTACGGGACGGCATCGTGGCCGCCTACGCCGACGCCCTCGCGCCGGTGTTCTGGTACCTCATCCCGTTCATGGTGATCGCACTCGTCCTCGCGCTCCGGCTCAAGGAGATCCCGCTGTCGGACGTCGCCGGGATGGTCGCCCGCGGCGAGGCGATCGGCGGTGCGGAGGCGGAACGCCTGGAGCGCCTCTGACCCAGGTCATACCGCCGGCTCCGACTCCGGTCAGACGCGCCCGGACCCCCTTCGCCGCGAGCATTGAGGTGTCAACGAGCGAAGGGAAACGATGGATATGTACGCGACCACGATCGCCGGCATCGCGTTCTGGGGCATTCTGCTGGGGGCCTACGTGGCGCTGTTCGGAGCCACGCTCGTCGGCATCTGCCGATCATCGCTGGAGTCGCGGGCCCGTACCCGATGGATCTGGTTCGTGGTCCTCGCTCCCGGCCTCGGCGTCATGATGTGGTTCGTCCGGCGACGGCAGTTCGTTTGACAGCATCCGATCGCGCTGGGAGCGTTCCCATCATGGCGAACATCGCGGTCAACCAGGTGGGTTACCTTCTGTCCGGACCGAAGCGGGCCACTCTGGTCACCGATGCCGACGCGGCGTTGTCCTGGCAGCTCACCGATGACGGGAACCGGATCGTGGCGACCGGGACGACGGTTCCGCGCGGCATCGACGCCTCCTCCGGGCAGAACACGCACACCATCGACTTCGGCACGTGCGAGCAGACCGGCGCCGGCTTCACGGTGACCGCGGACGGCGCGACGAGCAGGCCGTTCGCCATCGCCGGGGACCTCTACGGCAGGCTGCGCGCCGACGCGCTGAAGTTCTACTACTGCCAGCGCAGCGGCATCGAGATCCGCGAGGACCTGCGACCCGGCTACGGCCGCCCGGCCGGGCATCCGGGTGACAGCGACGTCCCCTGCGCCCCGGACGCCGGCGACTACCGGCTGGACGTGCGCGGCGGCTGGTACGACGCCGGCGACCAGGGGAAGTACGTCGTGAACGGCGGCATCACGGTGTGGCAGCTCCTGCACGCCTTCGAGCACCGGCGCGGCCTCGACACGCTGGTGCTCGACATCCCTGAGAGTGGCGACGGGACTCCCGACCTGCTCGACGAGGTGCGCTGGGAACTCGATTTCCTGCTGCGCATGCAGGCCCCGGGAGGCCTGGTCCACCACAAGATGCACGATCGGGAGTGGACGCCGCTGCCGACCCTGCCGCACCTCGACAAGCAGCCCCGCGAACTGCGTCCGGTCTCCACCGCGGCCACGCTGAATCTGGCCGCGGTGGCCGCTCAAGGAGCAAGGATCTTCTCCCGGTACGACGTGAGCTACGCGGAACGCCTGCTGGCCGCCGCGCGAACGGCCTATGCGGCGGCCGGGGCGAATCCGATCCGGTACGCGCCGGTCGAGGACACCGTGGGCGGCGGCCCGTACAACGACGACGACGTCAGCGACGAGTTCTACTGGGCGGCGGCCGAGCTGTTCCTGACCACCGGCGAGCAGCAGTACGCCGACGCGGTGCTCACCTCCCCGCTGCACACCGCCGACGTCTTCGGTCCCTACGCCTTCGACTGGGCGGCCACCGCCGCGGCCGGCCGCCTCGCCCTCGCCTACACCGACGAGCGGGCGCGGGCCTCAGTGATCGCCGGCGCGGACCGCTATCTCGCCGTGCAGCGGGCCCATCCGTACGCCGTGGCCTACGCCCCGCCCGGCGACCGCTGGGAGTGGGGCTCCAGCAGCATGGTGCTGAACAACCTCGTGGTGCTCGGTGTGGCGTACGACCTGACCGGCGAGGACCGCTATCGCGACGGTGTCCTGGAGGGCCTGGACTACATCCTCGGCCGCAACGCGCTGAACCTGTCCTTCGTGACCGGCCACGGCACCGACTACGCGAAGAACCAGCACAGCCGGTGGTACGCCCACCAGCTCGACCCCGCCCTGCCGCACCCGCCGGACGGGACCCTCGCGGGCGGCCCGAACTCCGGGCTGCAGGACGAGGTGGCCCAGGCCCGGCTGGCGGGGCGACCGGCCCAGTTCTGCTACATCGACGACATCAACTCCTGGTCCACCAACGAACTGGCGATCAACTGGAACGCGGCCTTGGCTTGGGTGGCCGGCTTCGCCGCCGACTGTGGGCGATGACGTCAGGCGGGCATCGGGGCCGCCGTACGGTCAGGAGTCCCACACCATGGAAGCGACCTCGATTCCCCGGGATCGCAGGCGCGACGCGTCGTCGTTGTCGTCCAGGTCGAACCAACTCGACACCTCGACTCGCTGGAGGCTGGGAAAGTTGCTGAGCACATCCAGAGCGGGGAGTTCGTCGACCTTCAGCACGGTGAGCTCGGTCAGGTGCTCCGACGCCAGCGCCGCCTGAATCTCCTCATCGCAATCCACCAACATCAACTCACGTAATCCGGCCGGCAGGCGCAACGACCCGGCGGCCATGAAACCGGGAGGCGCCACCAAGGAGAGCGTCCGCAACTCATTGAGATCGCCGATCCAGTCCAGGCTCACCGTGCCCTTGCATCCCATGATCGCCAAGGTGGACAGCGGGAGACAGCCGGCCTTCTCCAGATCCGGAAGGATCACGCAATCCCGGAGGAGGAGAGTGTCGATGCTCCTGTTATGACCGAACTCGCCGAAGACGACGGGCGTGGGCAGCGCGGACAATTCCAAGCACCTCAAGCGAGGCTGCCGGGTCAGCAGATTGGCGGCGAGCATCTCGGTAGCGTCCACCAGTAGCGTCTCGAGTCCCGGGGCGCTCTCGAACTGATGCGGATCAACCTTCAGATCGCAGTTCCGGACGGTGAGGTGGCGAAGCCCTGGCCAGTACATTCCACTACCGGGCTCGGTCATGCCACCGCACTGGTCGAGGATCAGGGAGCGGAGACTCAGGAGACCCTCCAGGAACCTGAGCGATCCCAGGGAGGGGTTGTCCGACAGGGTGAGCGAGTCGAGTCTTTCGAGGTAGGAGAGCTCACGACGCGCGAAATCGCTGAGATCCCCGCTGAAGTGGCAACTCACGGAATTGAGGTCGGTGACGTACTTGAGGTTGGGGAGCAGCGCCGGATCGCTGACCAGAAGGTCCCAGCCGTCCGGCCGGGGCCCGAACGCCTCGCGGGCGAACTCGCGTCCATCGAAGTAGGACCAGGCTGCCAGCCGTTCGCGGCACACCGCTGGACGCTGATCGTTCCGGAGAGTAGCGATCAAACTCAATGCCGCCGGGCCGCCGACCAGTCCCGCAGTGAGCAAGGTCGCCGCGGCCGCGTTGTCCGGCAGCGAACTGCAATCGTCAGGAAGAGCCGGCAGGACGTACTCGCCCAGCCCGGCGAGGATGCGCGCCTGATCCGGGCTGTCAGGTGGGATCACCTCTCCGAGCTCGTCCACCACTCTCTCCGACAGGTCCCGGGAGAGCCTGGAGGTGACTTCGGAACAGCTGACGGCCAGCAGGCGCAACCGAGCCGTCCGCACCGAATCGGTACCCGAGTCCGCGGCCTCGTCCAGCAGTGCGGAAACCAGATGCTCGGCCTCGTGTTGCCGGGCGCACCCGGCGGCCATGACGATCACCTCGCGGTACTCATCCAGGTCGGCGTTGCGCAGGAGGCTGTCGATCGCGTCCTCATCGACGAACCGAACCGCCGCCAGATATTCCTGGAAGGTCTTGTGGATGAAGTCGACCTGACCCGGAGCCGGTTCACGCAGTACTCCGGAGCGGGCCAGGAGGAACTCGTAGACCGTCTCGGGCGTCACCGTGACCCGCGCCATCGACTCCAAGATCGTGGCGATCTTGGATTTGACGCGGCCGACCTCAGCGGCCGCCCAGCCGTTGATGGTGAACCAGTACGCCAGGTCCTGGAGAATGGCGAGGCGGTCGTCGTATTCGAGGTCGATGTCCAGCCGTGCGGAGAGCTGGCGCTCGTGGTCACGCCGACGCAGCAGCATTTCCAACGCAGCGCGGTAGATCTCGATCCGCCCACGCGGAAGCTGCTTGCGCCGGTCCCAGTTGAGCGCGCAGAGCAGCGCGCACAACAGCGGATTCGTGGCGAGCAGCCTCAGCGGCCGGCTCCGGTCGATCGCCGCGACCATCGCCCGCCGGAAACCGGCGATCTCCTCTTCGGACTTCTGGCCGGTCAGTTCCAGTGCCATGGCGTCGTGCCAGTGCCGGATGAACGTGGCAACGTGGGGCCGGGACATCGGCAGGAGCGCGGAATGGGAGAAATCCAGGCTTTCGAGCCACCGCGCGGGCGTCGCCGCGGGCCGGGAAGTGACGATGATCGGCACCTGCGCGTAATCGTTCGCCAGGTCCTCGATCCAGGAGTGCAGCTCATCGCGCCGTTCCGCGGGAAACTCATCGACGCCGTCGATGAGCAGTGCGGCTTTCCCGGCATCGAGCAGCGAATGCACCCATGCTCCGGTGACCCGTTCGGTGAGCGACCGCGACAGGCCGGTCACGTACTCGCTGGGGCCGGGAAGGTCGCGGTCGGCGAAGCGTCGCAGGGGAATCAGGATGGGTAGCAGCCTGTTCCAGGCCGCGAGCATTCCCTCGTGGGACCGCCGCGCCGAGCGGAGTGCCAGCCAGCGCAGCAGAGTGGTCTTGCCGGAGCCGGCGTCGCCTCGGATGTAGACGAGCCGGCTCGCCGACACGACGCGGTCGAGTCCGGCATCCATCTCCTGTTCATGGTGCGAGAGCGACAGTCCCAGGTAGGCCACGTCGAGGGGATACCGTCGTGTCGGACCTGCCAGCGTGACCCCGAAGAGTTCGATGCGATCGAATTTGCGCGCGATCTCCCGCCGGTAGTCCACCTCGATTCCGCCGTCGGTTCGCGCCGCCGTGGCTTGGGGCATCTGTGCCAGCACTTGCTGCAAGAGTGCGATGATCTCGCCGTCGCGTGCCAGCAGTTCGACCAGGCTGCGTTGGTGGAAGCTCGGCAGCGTCACGATCACCTCGGTCAGGTGGGCGATCGACTCCCGCAGGACACGGCGGAAGAACGCCTCAGCCGGCTCGTCGAGTGCCAGCCGGCTGAGTACTTCACGCGCGATCGGCTCGGTCAACCGCAGTAGTGAGCCCTCGTCCAGATTCGTGTCGAACAGCACCTCGTCGGTGAACTCGGTCCGCTCCAAGGTCTCCGCGACCCCGTCGAGGACCAGGTCACGGTCCGCTGCGGAAATCGCCATCTCGACCTCCGCCAAAGGTCCCAGGCGGTCAGAGATCGTCTCGGCGAGCTGCTCGAGTTGCCGGTTGAGCCGTCTCTGCGGCAGCACCCCGAGGCCACGCGCACCGGCCAGCTCGACGAGCGACATGCGCCGTTCGGCGGCAGCGCGCCGTCCTGCGACCAGAGCCTTTCCTCCCACCGTGGCCACCGATGTTGCAATCCGCAGCAGGAGCGTCTCGACCGCCATGTCAACAAAGTACCGAGACCATGAGTCGCCGCCCAGCGAGGACAGCTCGCCGGGCCGGTACTGCCCGCAGCGATTGCACTCGGCCACCGGCGTGCCTAGGGTGGCGGAGGTTGTCGCTGTCGTCACGGGAGGCCGACTCGATGAACGCCGGACTGGCCGCGCTGCCCTGGCCGCGGCACACCGAGCGGCTGGTGTTGCGCCCGGCGACGAAGGAGGACGCCGAGGCCACCTGGCAGTTCCGCCGCCGGCCGGACGTCAGCCATTGGATCACCCGTGCCCCCGCCGGCCTGGACGAGCACCGCACCTGGTACGAAGCCCCGGAGACTCTCGCCCGGACTCTGGTGATCGAACGCGACGGCGTGGTCATCGGCGATCTGATGGTCAGGATCGAGGACGCCTGGGCGCAGGCGGAGATCACCGAACGGGCCCGTGACGTCCAGGCCGAGCTGGGATGGGTGCTGCACCCCGAGCACGCCGGGCACGGGTACGCCACCGAAGCCGTCCGTGAGGTGCTCCGGATCTGCTTCGAGGATCTCGGGCTGCGCCGGGTGACGGCGACGGCGTTCGCCGCGAACACGGCGTCGTGGCGTCTGATGGAACGCCTGGGGATGCGCCGCGAGCTCTACACCGTCCGCGACTCCCTGCACCGGTCCGGCGAATGGCTCGACGGCCTCGGCTACGCCCTGCTCGCCGACGAGTGGCGCGGCCTGAGCTAGTCCCAGCCCTGTTGCGGGGTGGCGCAGGTGCCGCGGAAGACGTACTGCGAGGGCAGTTTGCGCTGCGAGCTGGTCCAGTCGATGGGTGGACGGCGCTGCTGTTCGGGCAGGTATCCGAGGCGGTAGACGGCCATCAGTTCGAGATCGTCGGGCACCTCCAGCAGCCGGACGATCTCGTCCCAGCGGCCCGGGACCTCCATCGGGAAGGAGATGAACTGGATGCCCATGCCGAGTTCGACGGTGGTGAGCCAGACGTTCTCCATCGCCGCGCCCATGCTGAACACCGAATAGAACGAGGACAGCTCGCCGGGCCGGTACTCACCGCGGTCGAGCATCACGCCGAGCAGCAGCGGGGATCCGGCGACCAGTTTGCGGTTCTCCTCGCCGAGGCTCTGCGGCACCCGCATGGCGTTCATCAGCTTCTGCCCCCGCGAGGTGAACACCTGGCTGGTGAACGGGCGCAGCGGCGCGGGCAGCCGGTCGAACAGCATCCCGTCGCGGCGGCGTTCCATCTCCTGGCTGCTGAACCGGAAGTACGGCTTGTACCGCTCGAAGAAGGTGCCGTTGGACATCGCCTCGGTCATGCTCTCGCCGCTGATCCGCGCCACGGCGTCGATGGTCGATCGCTCCTCCACGATCACGAACCGCCACGGCTGGCTGTTCAGCTGCGACGGAGCACGTCCCGCCACCTCCATCAGGAGCCGCTGATGTTCCTCGGAGACCGGGTCGGGCAGGAACGCGCCGTTCGTCGTCTTGCGACGGCGCACCACGTCGAGAAAGTCCATCAGCGATTCCTCCAGGCGAGAACAAGGGCGATGATGTACGCCGGCGCGGCCGTGGCGGCGACCCTCACATGCCGGCTTCGACCGGCCCGGGGCAGGACGGTGAGGGTTCCGGCCGCCGGCAGAAGCGCGAGGCCGGCCGCTCGATGCTCCTTGGCGCTGGCGACGAGCGCGGCCGTGGTCAGCGAGCACGTCACCACGTACAGGGCATGATGAACCCACCGGATGCGCGAGTTGTCGATCATGCCCGTCGCGACGGCCGCGCCGAAGGCGCCGTTCGCCAGATAGCCGAGGGCGGCGGCGGTGATCAGCGGCGGCGTCAACGGTCCTCACCCTCGTGGATGAGCAGGAGACGCTGCGGGAACATCGACCGGACCTGCCACCCGGGCGGGACGGCTTCTCGCAGCTCGCAACGCCGGTAGCTGCGGCGGATGGAGAGCAGCCCGTCCTGATGGATGAACGACCGGCGGGCGAACGGCAGCGTGGCGGCGGCGTAGAGGCCGTAGCCCGCGCGGCCCCGCGACAGGTCGTTGTGGACGACCAGCCGCCGCGCCAGTGTCCGGCTGTCCGCCAGCAGGGCGTCGAGTGCCGCCGGGTCCAGGTGGTGCAGCAGATGGTTCGAGATCACCAGGTCGTACCGGTCGCCCCGGGCCACCAGGTCCGCGCTCGACGCCTGCTCGAATGCGACGCCGCCGTCAGGCACGCCGCGCACGTGCCGCAGCGCGCGCTCGTCCGGGTCGATCGCCGTCGTCCGCAACGCCAGCCGGTCCCGCGCCGCCCAGCCGGTGATGGCGCGGGAGATGTCCCCGCCGCCGAAACCGATGTCCAGCAGCGTGGTCGGCCGATGCGGGTCCAGGTGCGGCCGGATCCAGTGCCGGTAGATGCGCTGCCAGCCCGAGACGAGCCGGTTGACGGTACGGAACTGCCGGTAGGTGCGTTCCAGCCGGTCCGGGTCACAGTGGGGGTCGTCCATGAATTCCTGTGAGGCGGTGTCACGTGCGGTGCCGGTACTGCCCATGGCGTCCGCATACCCGCATCGATCAGCGCGCTAACGGAGCGAGCGGGATGGGATCATGATCGGCGTGACTCCTGACGAACACGCCGCCCGCGCCGCCGAACTCCTCGACGAAGCCGAGCGCCTCTACCAGATCTGCCTGGTCGATTACCACACCAACATCAACGAGGACGACCACTCGGAGGAGCCCTACGTCCCCGGAGCCGACCTGGCGATGCTCACCGCCACCACCCAGCTCGCCCAGGCGCACGCCACGCTCGCCCTGCGCCGCGGGGCTTTTCCGGACGTCGACGGCACGGCTCGATAACGACAGGTTCACCACGCCCGGCCGGTGGGCATCAAGATCGACATGACGAACACGCGGGTGCGGGCGTACCGCATCATCAGCGCCCTGGCCGCCGTCGCGGCCGCCACCGTGACGGTCGCGGTGGTTCACGACACGCAGAGTGTCGCGGTGGCCGGTGAGAGTTGCGCAGCCAGGGTGAACCTGGCGCTCCCCGACGGCGCGGGGCAGGTGACGCTGCGGGTCCTCAACGGCACCCGCACCGCCGGCCTCGCCGAACGGGTCAGCGAGGACTTCGAGAATCGCGGTTTCGTCATGCGCAAGCCGGCGAAGAGCAAGACCGCCTCCGACGAGGTAGCCGTGATCGAATTCGGACCGAAGTCGGTCGGCGCCGCCCAGTGGATCAGGGCCTTCTTCCTCGGCCAGGCCGAACCCCGCTTCCTCCCCTCCCGCACCACCGACGTGATCGACGTGGTGATCGGCGACCGGTACCGGCAACTCGCCACCCAGACCGAGGTCAACCAGTCCCTCGCCCAGCTCGGCGAGCCGGAACTACCGCCAGGCACCTGCGCCTCCCCGTCCTGAGCCCGTTCGGTGAATCATCCCGAGGCCGAGGGCGGCGATGACGTGCCTGTACCGAGATCGGCATACCGGATCACTTCCACCGCCAATCCGGTGACGACGACCAGCTCCACGACGGAGACGGCGACCAGTGGTGCTCGCAACGCTCCGCCGCTCCAGTACAGGATGACCGCGACCACGGCCGGCAGCCAGAACGTCGCCAGGTCGACGAGCAACTGGAACAGTTTGCGGGAGCGGCGGCGGCGATCGGAGCGGTGCGCCGTCTCCCATCCGAACGCCTTGCCGGTGGGGTCCAGCCGCGGACCGAGGTCGTCGCGGATGTAGCGGCCGATCGCGGAGACCTTCTCATCGTTGACGAGATAGGTCCATCCGAGGACGACGCAGACCGGTGGGAGCAGGAGCAGGCTGGCGGGGCTTCTCGACGCCAGCGTCGCCGCGGTCACGGCGGCCATCGACCCGAGGGTGGCGTAGATCAGGTTGTCGCGGACGCCGATCCGGGTCTTCTGCTCCTCCTTGAGGCGCTCATATTCGGTGATCAGCAGGTTCGTGGTCGAGACGTCGTCATGGGCCAACCCGGCCTCCCCGCGTACGGTGTGCGAGCCCCAAGTATTTGCGTCCGCTCCAAGCTGGACAAGGACGTCACCCGTCGTCGCAAGCCGGAATCGTACTGCTTGCGCGATAGGTGAGGCGGTACGTTCAATAGAAGTTACTCAGTGAACCGGGGACTGGGTGCGCCTGCGAACGGGAGCTTCTGGATGACTGAATCCCCCGCCGACAAGGAGACCGTCCTGGTCGACGTGTCCGGCATCGCGATCGACGACCTGATCGGCAACGACGAGGGACCTGTCCTCGAGTCGTTACGCAGAATCGCCGAGGAGATCGATACCGACGCTGTCGCCGGGTTCGCCCAGGGATTGAATTGACGGGCCGGCGGCCGGTTGCGTTCCGGGAGTTCGTCCTGAAGGTGGTCGGCAGGTGTGACCTGGACTGCGACTACTGCTACATGTTCAACGCCGCTGATCAACGGTGGCGGAGGCAACCCGCGATCATCCGGCCCCGGGTGATCGAGCAGATCGCCACGGCGATCGGGGATCATGTGCGAGCGCACGAGCTCGATCGGATCCTCGTTCTGCTGCACGGCGGGGAGCCGCTGCTCGCGGGCGCCTCCCGCCTGACGGAGATCGCCGCCACGATCCGGGACCAGGTACCGGGCGGCACCGATGTTCAGGTGAGCATGCAGACGAACGGCATACGTCTCGACGACGCGACGCTGACGCAGCTGGGCCGGGCCGGCATCCGGGTGGCGGTGAGCCTCGACGGCGACGAGACCAGCCATGATCGGCATCGGCGTCACCGCGACGGCGCGGGCAGCCACGCGACGGTCTCCGCGGCGCTGCGGGTGCTGACCGGGCAGCGGCACAGGAACCTGTTCGCCGGGCTGCTCGCGGTGGTCGATCTCGCCAACGATCCCGCCGAGGTCTATCGGGCGCTGGCCCGGTTCGATCCGCCGGCGATCGATTTCCTGCTGCCGCTCGGCAATTGGTCGGCCCCGCCGCCCGGCCGCACGCCTGATGACGCCTCGCCGTACGGCGAGTGGCTCGCGGCCGCGTTCGACGCCTGGCACGACTCTCCCGCCGGACGGCCCGAGGTTCGCCTGTTCCGTGAGCTGATCACCCTGTTGATGGGTGGGCACAGCCGCAGCGAGCAGATCGGTCTCAGCCCGCCCGCGATGATCGTTTTCAACACGGACGGGTCGATCGAGCAAGTCGACTCGTTGCGCTCTGCGTACGAGGGGGCGGTCGACACGGGCCTGTCGGTCTTCACTCATGATCTCGACGATGCGCTGGCACACCCGGCCGTCACTTTCCGCCAGCAGGGCTTCGATGCGCTCGGCGCGGAGTGCCGGCAGTGCCCGCTGGTGATGGTGTGCGGCGGCGGCCATTACGTCCACCGGTACCGCGACGGCAGCGGCTTCGCGAATCCGTCGGTCTACTGCCGCGATCTCGCGTACTTGATCAGGCATGTCCGTACCCGCGTCCAGCAGGACGTGACGGCGTTACGAGGGACGGCTCGGTGATAGCCAAGCATCGGATACCCAGGGCCGCGTACGACGCGCTCTGCGCCGGCGCGGCCGACCGCACCGGCCTGGCGGCGCTGGACGCGGCCCAGCTGAGCAAGCATCTGCTGCTGCTACGCATGGTCGTCGAGCAGTTGGCGGGCTCGCCCGGCCGGACCGTCGCCGGTGAAGCGCTTCGTCTGCTGGAAGAAGTGCGCCGGCATCATCGGCCGGCGTTCGAGACGGCGCTGCTCTACCCATACGTCGGGGCCGGGCTGGCCGGCTGCCTGCGCTCCCTGCGCGCGGACGGTGACACCGCCACGGTGGCCGGTTTCCTTGCCCGCGTGGCGGTGACGGCCGCGGCTCATGCCGGCCGGGAGGCGACGCTGGACCGGGTGCCGGTGTCCGGCCCGATGCACCTGCCGGCCCTCGGAACCGTCACCGCCGTACCGGCGGCCGGCGTCGTGAGCCTGACCACCAGCGCGTACCGCATCACGGCAGGGGAGGTCAGCGTCGATCTCGCGGCGCCGCGTCACGACCGGCCCGGCTGGATCCCGGTCCGCCCGCTGACCACCGAGGCCGGCCGGGCAAGGCCGCTCTTCGACGACGTGGATCCGTACCGCGAAGCCTCCGGCCTGACGGTGGGGCCCAGGCCGGTGCCGACCGAATTCTCTCGCTGGCGTGACCGGTTCGCGGGCGCGGACGCGCTGCTGAGCGATCGGCACCCGCAACGCGCGGAACAGGTCGCGGCCCTGGTGCGGGCGGTCACCCCGCTGGCGGTGCTGTTGCCGGGGCAGGGCCGCAGCGTGTCCGCGTGGCAGGCGTACGGCGCCGTGTCGCTGACTCTCCCCGCCGACGCGTCGAGTTTCGCGGTCACGCTCATCCACGAGTCCCAGCACTCGATCTTCAACGCGATGCTCGACCTCGTGGATCTGTACGACCCGGCGGATCGACGCGTCTACTACTCACCGTGGCGTGCTGATCCGCGGCCGTTACGGGGCCTGTTGCACGGCTGCTACGCCTTCGCGGCGGTCGCCGAGTACTGGAGCGTCGAATGTGCCGTGCCCGGTGCCGAGCCCCAGGCCGCCTACGAGGCTGCCCGAGCCGCGATCCAAGTGCGTCAGGCGCTGGACACGCTGGACGGCGTCGCTTCGCTGACCGCGGACGGACGCCACGTCGTCGCGCAACTCCGGCAGCGGCTGGAGGCGCTGGGCACGCAAGCGCCGATGCGCACTGCCGGGCACCTGGCCGGACTGGCCTGCGACGATCATCGGCTGTCCTGGAGGCTGCGAGTGCTGTTGCCGCACGCGGACGCGGTCGGCGACGCGGCCCGGGCATGGCTTGAGGGCGGCGTACCGCGCGGGCTGGGCGGCACGGCGCGGACCGCCGACACGGTGGACACGTTCGTCCCGAACGAGCGCGCTAGTCGTCTCGGGCATCTCGCGCGCCACGGCCGGGTGGGCACACCGACCGGTGACGCTGACGCCTATCTTGCCGACCACGACTATCAGGCGGCGGCCGAGGCGTACCTCGTTGCGATCCGCTCCGACGGCGACGACCTCAATGCCTGGACCGGTCTGGCGATGGCGGGCAGCAGACGCGGCGGCGCCGCCGCGCACGTGTGGTCACACCGTCCGGAGTTCGTCCGTGCGGTGTATAAGCGACTCGCGGCGACGCCGGCCCCGCCGCCTGATCCGCTGACGCTCGCCGAATGGCTGGCCGACGGATCAGGCGGCTGACGGATCAGGTGGGCGGCGGCTCGATGTCGGCGTCGATCCGGCGGCCATTCCGGGCGGCCTGGGTGTCCGGGTGGTCGGGGCCGAGGGTTCGCAGGAACCCGTCGACCGCGCTGCGCCGCAGGCTTTCCGCCTCATGCTGTCCCCGGCCCGCGCCCTGCAGGTCGAGGGCGTGGTTCAAGATGCATGCCAGCGTGTACGGGTGGTTCGGCCCCCGGTTGGTCTCCTGCCGGGAGATCTCCGTCGTCTCCGCCGAGAACTTCAGCGCCTCCTCGTAGTCACCCATGGCAGCGTAGTCACTAGCAAGGTTCGTGGTGGCACAGATCGTGTACGGATGTGTCAGCCCCAGCGAATCCTTGAGGGCGTCACGGGCCGTGATGTTGAGTGCCCGTGCTTCGGCGACCTCGCCGAGCCGGCGCAGGATGATGGCCAGGTTAGTCCGGCACACCTCGACGAACGGGTGCCCGGCGAAGTCGCGCTGATAGATGCGCAGTGCGTTGCTGACCAGATCCCGGGCCCGGTTGAGAACGACCGGGTCGCGGCTGCTCTCATCGCGCAGGGCGTTACCGAGGCTCATGGCCGCCGCGAGAGTGTGCTCGTGATGCTCCGGGAACTGCGCCGCGTACGCCGTGTAGTTGGTGTCGGCCTGTTCCCGGGCCTCGGTGTAGCGGCCGAGTTTGCGCAGGAGCATCGCGATCGTGCGGCGGGCCATCAGGACGCTCATGTGCGAGGAGCCGACAGCCACCTCGTGCTCGGTGATGACCTCCTGCTGCATGGTCAGCCCGGCGCCGTAGAGTCCGAGACCGTAGTAATCGCGGACCAGGTTGCTGACCGCGAACAGGGTCTCCGGGAAGTCACTGCCGTAGCCTTCGGTCCAGAGACGCACGGTCTCGATGTCCAGCTCGCGGGCCTTGCCGAACTCGCCCAGCAGACGAAGGTCGACGGCGAAGTTGTTGGCGGTACGCAGCGTCGCGGGATCGTCCTCGCGCAGCACCCGCCGGATCAGTGCCAGCAGGTCCTTGTCGAAGTCGTGTGCTTCCTGGAACCGTCCCAGGGCCCGCAGGTCGGCGGCGTACCCGTTCGCCGTGACGAAGTAGTGGTCGCTCTCGTCACCGATCGTCTCCCTGATCAGCCGCATGACCTCCTCGTCGATCTCCAGTGCCGAGCTCCGCTCGCCGAGCGAGCGCAGGGTGGTGGCGAGATGGCGCCGGGCCAGCAGCACCAGTTCGTCGCGTTCACCCCACTGGGCGAGCCAGCGTTGCACCGTGGACTCGGCGAGGTCGCGGCTGCCTGCGAAGTCACCCACGACATAGCGATAGCGAATCTGGTCGAGGACGACCCGACGGGCTTCGAGGTCGGTCGATCCGACGATGCCGGACGGCTGGATGTGCGGTGACAACTGACCGTGCCGGGATCGCTCGATGTTGCTCAGTTCGTCGGGGTTGCCCGGGTTGGCCAGCGCAAGAATGCTGTGGGCGTGCTGGGACGTGGTTTGCCGCTGATCGTCATGCAGTGTCCGGCGCAATACGCTCTGCACGAGGCGATGCAGCTGGAAACGGCCTCGCGCCTGGTCGAATTTAATCAACTCGTAGCGTGCGATCTCTCGCAATTCCCGGCCGATTGTCGAACGGTCGGCGATTTGCCGATGCAATGCGGCCGGAAGGCCCGGAACATTGCGGGCGTTATAGAGCATTTCGACGAAGATGGGTTCCGGGCCGAAATGGGAGCAGAGCTGCAGTAGTTGTGCCGCCGCGATTGAACGCGCGTACAACTGATCGTAGGAAACACCGAATGCCGCGCCTACGGGACGGGGGTATTCGGGTGGCAACTCCACTTCGCCCAGCAGCGCCAGTTTCTCGTCGTACCGCCGCCGGTACTCGTCGGCGCCCAGCCCGGTCTCCGCGTGCCAGGCAGCCGCCTGGTGCAGTGCTAGTGGCAGATCCTGCAGCAGTGCGGCGAGCGAGTCGGCGTCCTCGTTGGTCAGCCGCTGAGCTCGGCGGCGCAGCAGTGTCACGCTTTCCGCGCGCGTGAAGACGTCGACTTCCAGGAGCCGGCCGCCGCGGGCTCCCCAGGACTCGTCCCGGGAGGTGATCAGCACATGGCCGTGCCGTTTCGGTACCGGCAGCAGGTCGAGGATCTTGTCCGGCTGAGTGGCATTGTCGTAAATCAGCAGCCAGCGCGACTTGGGGCGACCCTCGTGCAATTCGTTCAGCAGCGTCCGAATGGTCTCGGACTGGTCGGTGCTCTCCGGCAGGCGCAGGCGCCGGGAGAGTTCCACCAGCGAACGACGCACATCTGCGGGGTCCTCCGCCGGAATCCACCAGACGACCTCGTAGTCGTTGCGATAGCGGTGCGCGTATTCGTTGGCCAAGGCGGTTTTGCCGACGCCACCGAGGCCGTACAGGGTCCGTGGCACGAGCACGGCAGCCCGGTTCGGATTTTCTATCAAGTCCTGACGCAATTGGTCGAGCAGTTGCCGCCGCCCGGTGAAGTTCTGCGTTCTCTGCGGAACGTCCCAGACCTGGTCGGCAGGACTGACCCGGAAGTCGGTCAACGACGGGTAATCAGTCATGTCGGTCGCTGTCACGTGGGGGACTCCGTCCCTTACTAGGGGATCATTTCGGGTGGTGGGCGCGTCAGCGCCGTCTTCCCGATCACTATTAGGCAGCGATCGCTCGATTGCTGCTGCTTTGTCGGTATAGGCCCCTCCCAGTGACTTCAGCACCTGCATCGCCACGCGAGCGAATGGCTGATCGACCTCGGAGAGCTTCTCTGGAGTCGAGTCCAGCATCATCAGCGCCAGGAAGTCGAAGGAACCGCCAAGCTGGGCACTGATGAACTCGGACACCTCCGCGAGCAGGGCGAGCCGATCCCGGGAGGTGAGGCCGGTGAGCAACTCGTCGCGGATCCCCGGCTGAAAGTCGAATTCCAGCTCATCAGAGTGATCACGCTTAGGGCGCCGCACCACGAGACCGCTCAGCAGGATTTCGGCCCAGTACGTCGGCTGAGCGGAGGTGAGCAGGCTCCGCTGGACCAGGCGAACCACCGGAAGCAGAAGCGGTACGGCGGACAGCGACGTCGCCAGCCGGAACGAATCCGGGGACGCGACGGCGCGGAAGCGTTTCACCCGCCACCGCGCCACATCCTCATCCACGGTGGCGTCCAGCGGTGAGTCTTCCTCGTCGGGCTCGTAGGCACCGCTCACGGCGGGATCGAACGCCACGCCCTTCGACCACTCGTCACCGCCTCCGGAGATCAAGGTGGCCCATCCCCGCAGGGCGCTGGGTGACAGATCCAGCACCGGTACGAGCGTCCGGGGCTCAGCCACCTCCTCCGGCTCGCCCAGCAGCGGGTCACGGTTGCCGGACCGCCACCGCCGGGTCTGCCGTGCCACGTACGCCGGACCGTTCTTCCAATCGACGGCGAGGAACCGGGCCGCACAGCGACCCCAGAGCCGCTGCGGGAGCAGGTGAACGATGCCGACCGTATTCGTCGGCGTCCAAGTCGAGATCATCGCGCCGACGCGGCCGTCGGCCCAGCCCGGGCCGACACAGTCACTGAGCACGAGAATGGCCCGGCGGCCGGACGGGTCGATGAGCTCGCCCGCCGGCCGGCCCACGTGCGCGGCGATGGTTCCGGCGCTGACGGTCAGCGGCCGGCTCTGCGGGGCCTCGCTGTCGAATCGCCAGACCCGGACATCGCCGAAGGCCCCGGACTCCTCGATCGCCTGCGTGAAACTGCGGATCTCCTGCACCCACGCCGGGCCCGACGCCGCGTCGTCCACCACCAGAGCGATGTCGAGCCAGCGATCGACAGCGGGTTTGAGCACGGGCAGCCAGGCGCCTCCCTCAGCGGCCTGCCGTACGGTCGCCGGGATGTCGACCTCGACCGTCGTCGTATCCGGAACCCGCTGTTTCACGGGCCGCATCGCCCTGGCGAACGCGCTACGGGCCAGTGGCTGCACGGCCGGAGCCCGCATGGGCACACCGTGTGGTGAGCCGTCCACCGACGAGGAGTACGGCACCACAGGGACATCGGGCGCGGTGAGAGGTGGCCCTCCGGCCGGACTGTTCTGCCACGTCGCGCCCGGCGCCGGCGCCTGCAGCGGCTCCGAGTCCTGCGGCGGCGACAGCGGATCCGTCATGTCGGTGGCTGCCTCCCGCTGCTCCGGAGCGCCCTGCTCGGCGCCGGTGGCCTGGAGAACGGCAGCAAGGAACAGGATTTCCCGCCACTCATCGGCCGACAGATCGAGGTGCGCCTGTCGCGACGCCTCGATCAGTGCGGCCAGTCGAGAGCGGTCCATCACACCTCCGCGCCAGGGCCGAGGTCCCGGAAGATGCGGCGCACCGTCTTCATCCGGGTCTCCCCGTCGATCTCGAGACCGGACGTGGCGAAATAGACGGCGTTCAGCAATTGGTCCGTCGACAGATCCATCGTTTCGCGCAGCGCGACGAAATCGCTCACCACATCGCCCGCAGCGCCGAGCGCCGACTCGCCCAACTGGCCCGTGATGATCTGGCTCAGTTTCTCCGAACTCGGCTGCTGTATATGCACGCGGACACAACGCCGGAGGAACGCCGGAGGAAACTCCCGTTCACCGTTGCTGGTGATCACAATCATCGGGAAGGCGGCGCACCGCACTTGTCCGTGCCGTACCGTCGCCCACCCGCCGGGATCCGCTGTCTGCACCCGGACGTCTCCGGTGTCCGCTTCCCGGATCAGCTCGGGAATCTCGAACGTTCCGGTCTCCAGCACGTTGAGCATGTCGTTGGGCAGGTCGATATCGCTCTTGTCGAGCTCGTCGACGAGCAGAACCCGTGGCCGCTCCCGGCCCAGCAGCGCCGTGCCGAGTGGACCCAGCCGGATGAACTCACCCACCGAGGGAACGGCGCTCTCATCGAGACGAGCCAGGTTCGCCTGCTGCAGTCGCGCGATCGGATCGTATTGATACAGCGCTTCGGCGAGCCGCGAACGTGTGGTGATCGGCCAGTGCAGCACCGGGCCCAGCTTCAGTTCGTACGCGATGCTGTGGGCAAGCGTCGACTTGCCCGTGCCGGGTTTCCCCGTCACCAGCAGCGGGCGGCGCATCATGAGCGCGACGTTCGTCAGTTCCACTGCTTCGCGCTCGGGTAGATAGCGTGCACCGGGGTCGGTGCCGTTCGGCGACTCCACCAGCGGTGCCTGCGGCAGCACCGGCCCGGAGAACCGGCGCCACGGAGGCGGGCTCGCCAGCCGCTCGATGCCGTCGTGCGGAGCCATCGTCCCGCGATAGATGTGCCACCCGGCCGGTGCGGTCATTGCGCCTCCACGGTGCTGGGGGAATGCAGCCGTGAACGGCCGCGGAACCTCTCCGGAATCCGATCGAAGTCATCGAAGACTATCGAGGCATGGAAGCCGGCGGGTGCCGAATCCTTGTCCTCCAGCGCGGTGAGCCTCAGCTGGAAGATGTGGTCCCGGAGGGTGAGCAGTCCTTCGATGCAGGCCGCCCGGACTCTTGTGGCCAGGTCTTCCGCGACGTCGTCATTTCTGCTCCACACCATCACGGGGGCTCCGCCGCGGATCCCCGCCGTGTACAGGTCGGTGCCGAGCGTGTCGCCTGCGGGCAACGCGGCCAGCATGAACAGGATCGCCGGCGGGCCGTCTCTCAGCAGTGCGGCCCGGGAGCGGTGCGCCTCCTGGAGATCGTGGGACTCGATCTCCAGGAGAGCCCCGACGCCGGCGGACCGATCGTTTTCCTTGATCCAGCGCCAGTTGCGGGCCCAGGGGCCGTGCAGTGCCCGATCGGCGAGCCTGTCGAAGCTGCGCAGCACGAGGGGGTAATTGGTGCCGATGGCCGCCGGGAGAAGGAGGTCAACCTGCCATTGGTCGATAGGATGCGTCACCAGGCTCCGGGGCACGATCAGTTCGAGCACCTGTTCCTCCGCGGTGCCCTGCGTATCTGCGGCCATGCGATGCATCAGGTCGTGGGTGATCGTAATCGCCTCGTCCCACCGGACGGATTGGTCGGACTGATAGAGCGGCTCTTCCGCCTCATCCTCGTGCTGCCGCCAAGCCGCTAAGAAGAATCGATCCTCCCTCAGCTGATCCGGTCGCAACTCGGCCACAAGATAAAAACGTCCACTCGACGCAAGGCGATTATCCGTGGCGTGACACAACCTGTCGACCGCGCTGCGGTCCTTGTACCCGATACGGATGCTTACGTCATCCATCCACTCGTGCAACGGCACGCGTGAAGATCGCGGAAGTCGATGGGCGACATGATCGATGAAATCGAAGAGAGCGGGCAGGCGATCACGTCGGCCCGGAAGTCCTTCGAGGTGTCCGACCAGTGCGACGATGTCGCCAGGATCGAGCGCCGCCTCGTTGACCGTCGTGCCGGTGCCGTAGTGAAAGGCCCGAGCCAGTGTCGCCGGCTCCGCCGGTGAAAGCAGTTCCAGCAGGTGGCGTCTTTCCGGCTCCTCGAGCAGTCTCTCCGGATCCAGCATGTCGATGACGCCTTTGATCCGCGGAAGTCTCGGATCTCCTTTGAACAGGAACGTAAGAATGTCCAGAATTGCTCTTAATGCGCCAGGGTATTCGCACGCTGCGGACACGAGTTGCATGAGATCCATCGCCGGATCCTCCCCGCGCCGCGTTGATCGCAGTCCCGGGAAATCCGCCGCCAACTGATCGAACACATGATCCCGGCGATCCTGTGATCGCATGGGCGAGAGGTCCAGGATCGCGTCGCAGAGCTGTTGCCTGACCCGGAACGGGAAGGCGGGCCGCTGAGATGTCACGTTGGCTGCCACCGCTCCTCCCTGACGTGTCCGGAGACATCGCTGTCAAACGATCGCCCCCGGTGGAATTTCATGATCCACAGTGCACAGTCGCGGTGGGCAGAGCGGCAGTTTAGCCCTACCCGCCCGGCCCTCTCGTCGCACTACCGGACAGGGTCATCATCACCCCTGAGTGGCTGGCCGATGAGTCTCGCCAGGTGGAGCAGCGGGACCGAATCGCGTTCGAGATTCCACAACACCTGAACGAGTGCATCCAGGCCACCTGCGATGCCGCCGAGTTGCCGGACCATGCCGTCGATGTCCCGGTATCCGTCACGTGCCCGAACGATCCGCACGCCGGTCAGCTCGGTCAATGCCGTCACCACATCGTCGCGGCCGGTCTGATGACGCATGGTCCGCACCTGCCAGACCGCCTCGACGACCGCCCGATGACCGGCCTCGGCTCCACCGGGCGCCGGAGCCGCGGCCGCACGCTGCCGTGGGGCCGCCTCGGTGCCGGCCGGTTCCGGCCGGGGGTCGAGCTGGGCCAGCAGCGCACGGGTGTATGCGGCCGCGGCCAGCGACGCGTACCGATGCCAGGTGTCGTTCTTGCCGCTGCCGTAATCGGACACCCCGCGCACCATGAACCACGGCACCTGCTGCAGGTAGGCCGCGTCCGCGACGCCGTCGCCCTCCATGTCGAACCCGATCAGACGATGCGCCCGCGCCAGCCGGTCTCGCTCGGCGGCACTGTTGATCAGGCGCCCGCCGCTGCCGATCCGCCCGTAGTGCACCTTGGGCTGTCCGTGCACGTGTCCGGTCCGATGGTGGGGAGGGTGGCGCAGAACCTCGCCGTCGTCGTCGAGCAGCACGTCCGTCGAAGCCGGTGGCCGCGCATAGTCCTCACCGGATCGGCCGGCCCGCGAGAGCAGGATCGGCTCCCATGCGCGGACGCCGGACTCGGCGGCCACCCGCAACCGGCGCGCCGCGTTCTTGAGGTCGACAGACGGCTTGGGTCCCGGCCGCCGCAACTCCTCCACCCCTCCGGGTGTCGCCCGGACGTGGCCGTACGGCACGATCCCTTCCTCGGCTACCAGGATGTCACCGAGCCGGACGTGCCACGCCGGCACATCCAGCCGGGGCACCCCGCAGGCGATCCCGCACATCAGCACCTGACCGACCCGCCAGCTGCGGTGCAGATTGGCACACCCGTGGGCGGCGGCCACCCCGCCGTCCTCGGGCAGCAGGGAGAGCACGACCCGGTGCGGCCGGCCCGGCGCCGCGCTCGGCACCGTGCCGGTCCAATACGACGCGCCGTCGCCCGCCTCCGGCGACCGCGCGGTCTCCACCTGATCCAGAACGGCCATCACCGCGAAACACTCGATCGGCAGAGCGGTGATGATCCCGATGGTGGGCTCCATGATTCCATAGTGCCCTAACCCATAGTGAACGCGCGATCACAGAACAGCGGCCGCCGGTGGTCGCGGCACCCTCCCGTAATCTGGCCGCATGGCAGCATCGTGGGAGCAGCGGATCGACGAGTTCTGGGCGACCGCGGACGACGCCGCGCCGGAGACGACGCTGCGGGCCATGCGGGTGCTGGTGGAGGAGCGCGGCGAGGACGACCCCGACGCGCTGTACGAGTGGGCCTCGGTGCACGACTTCCTCGGCCGGGAGGCGGAGGCGGTGCCGCTCTACCGCCGGGCACTGGACGCGGGGCTCGCCGCACCCCGCCGGCAGCAGGCGATCGTCCAGCTCGGCAGTTCCCTGCGCAATGTCGGCGAACCCGGGGAGGCCGTCGCCCTGCTGTCACCGCAGGAGCCGGACGCCGTCGTCGGTGACGCGGCGCAGGCGTTCCTGGCGCTGGCGTTGCACGACGCCGGCCGGCCCGGCGAGGCGCTGCGGGTCGCACTGAAGGCACTGGCGAAGACGTTGCCGCTCTATCGGCGGGCGGTCACCGCGTACGCGGATGAGCTCGGCTCCCGATAACGGGGGATGGCGCGCAGGTTGTAGAGGTAGCTCCGGTCGTCGAGGAAGGCGATCACCGGGTGCAGGCCGGCCTCCGGCTCGGCGGCGACGAAACGGTCGTCGCCGGCGTGGACGTAGCGGACCGTCCGGCCGCCGTCGCCGTACGCGGCCGCGGGGCCCTGCGGGGTGTCGGTGATCTCCAGGCCGCCGGCGACGGTCCTCACCTCGTAGACGGCCTGCGGCGCGGCGTAGACGGCGGCGAACGGGCGGAACGGCGCCGGCGCGGCCGGCGGCAGGCGGCGTGCCGGCAGGTGGATGCCGGCCGCCGACGAGAGGATCTTCGCCAGGACCTCGTCGATGAAGGCGGAGGCGTGGCCGCCGTTGGCGTTGACGGCGAGGACCAGGTCGCGGTCCGGCACGATGCGCCACGTCGTGGTCTGACCGGGGGTGCCGCCGTCGTGGCCGACCACGCGCAGGCCGTCCCAGTCGAAGAGGGCCAGGCCGAGACCCCAGGCCACCGGGTACCGCCGCCCCAGCCGGGGCAGGGCGACCTGCGGGCGGCACATCTCGGCGAACGTCCCCGCCCGCAGCACCCGCGTATCGTCGTCCGCTACGCCGTCGGCCAGGAGCATCCGTCCGAACCGCACCAGTTCGCGGGGCGCGGCGCTCGGTGTCGACCCGGCCGGCGCGTTCGACCGCGGCAGCAGACTCCACGGCGACACGCGGGCCGGCTCGCCGAGATGCCCCACGGCGGCCCGGAACATGATCGCCTCCTCGGCGGACAGCGCCATGTGCCGCACCCCGAGCGGCTCGATCAGCAGCTCGCGCAGGGCAGTTTCCCAGGTGGCGCCGTGCAGCCGGGCGATCAGGGCGCCGAGCGCGCAGAAGCCGGCGTTGCAGTACGAGAACAGCTCACCCGGCTCGCTGACTTGGCGGGCGTTGCCGCGCATGAACGCGACCAGCCGGTCCACCGCGTCGTCGCCGCGCCCGGTGTCCTCGAACAGGTCCCCGTCGAACCCGCCGGTGTGCGACAGCAGCTGCCGCACGGTGATGCGCCGCGAGGCCTCGGCGTCCAGCACCCCGAACTCGGGAAGCGAGGCCCGGACCGGCTCGTCGAGGTCGGCCAGCTGCATCGCCAGGGCGGCCGTCCAGGCCTTCGTGACCGAGCCGATCTGGAACACGCTGCTGGTGGTCGCCGTGACCCCGGTGTCCAGGTTGATCACTCCGGTGGCGGCCTCGGCGAGCTGATCTCCCATTCCGGCGGCCACGGCGGCGCCCGGCACGTGGTGGCGCCGTGCGGCCTGATCGATCCACTCCTGGAGATCCGGAAGAAGCGTCATGCCCAGGACCGTACCCGCGGAGCCCGCAGCGCATTTAGCTAAAACGTAGTGATGTGCCGGGCGCTCCCGGGCCGGAGGCTGGACGACGTTCCACAACACGGTCGGGGGGAATCGACGTGGATATTGTGGTGAAGCAGGATGCGCAGTTCGCGATGGCGAAGTTCCGGCCCGCGGCTCTGCCGTCCACACTGGTGGAGCGGGCTCGGCTGGTCGACCGGCTGGCGGCCGGCGCGGAGGCTCGCCTGACGGTCGTGATCGGGTCGGCCGGCGCCGGCAAGAGCGTTCTGCTGTCCAGCTGGGCGCGGAGCAGGAGCGCGAGCCTGACCTCATGGTTGTACTGCGACGAGGCGGACACCGACCCGGTGCGTTTCTGGACCGGGTTCGTGCAGTCCATCCAGGCCGTCGTGCCGGCGTTCGGCGCCACCGCGACGGACCTGCTCGGAGCCGGCCGGGGGGTGTTCGCCGACATCGTGGCCTCGATCGCGAACGACGCCCGGTGGTTGCCGGCCGGCTTCGCGGTGATCGTCGACGACTTCCACGAGGCGGAGCCCGCCGTCGCCCGGGACATGGCCGACCTGGTCGCGCTCTGGCCGCACGAGACGGCCCGGCTGGTGCTGTCGAGCCGTGGCGACCCGCAGGTGCGGCTGACCCGGCTCCGGCTCGCCGGTGACCTGTGCGAGCTGCGTGACCGGGACCTGAGCTTCACGTTCCGGGAGTGCGGTGCGCTGCTGGCGCGGTTCGGCGTGGACCTGCCACTGGCCGATCTCGCCCTGCTGCATCAGCGTTCCGAGGGCTGGGCCGCCGCGCTGCAGATGACCGCGCCGGCCCTGCGCCGGTGCGTGTCCGCCCGGGAGGTGGCCCGGGCGCTGGACGTGCGGGGTCAGGAGATCGCCGAATACTTCCTCGCGGAGGTCCTCGACGAACAGCACCCGGACCTGGCCCGCTTCATGCTGGAGACGTCGGTGCTGGGCGAGCTGACGGAGGAGGACTGCGCTGCCGTCACCGTCCGGCACGACGCCGGGGCGATGCTGCGGGACATCGGCAAGGCGCATCTGTTCCTGGTGCCGCTCGACGACGAGGGGACCCGGTTCCGCTACCACCGTCTGGTCCGCGACGTGCTGCACGCCGAGCTGCGGCGCCGCGACCGCGCCAAGGAGCGCCTGCTCCAGTTGCGGGCGGCGCAGTGGTTCGAGGCGTCCGGTGACGCCCGGCGCGCGGCCCGCCATTTCCTGGCGGCCCGCGACGCCGAGCACGCTCTCACGCTGCTGCACGACCGGGTCGTGAGCGATTTCGTCCGCGACCCCGCCCTCGCCGGCCCCCTCGAGCCCGGATTGATCGACACCTCGCTGCTCGACAAGGCGCCGGACCGTGGCGTGGCCCTCGCCCTCGACCTGCTGCTCTCCGGTGACGTGGTCCGGGGAGGCGCGTACCTCGACCAGGCCGCGTCCGGCGGCCCCGGCGACATGGTCCTGGACCTGCGGCTGGGGCTGGCCCGCTCGATCCACCAGATGCTGACCGGTCACGCCGAGGAGGCCCGTGCCCGGGTGACGGCCCTGCGGGAGCTGAGCCACGGCGTCCCGGCGGCCGGCGACTGGTCCGGTGCGCTCTCGCTGACCCTGCTGCGGATCTTGGCCTGCCTGCGCGACCACGAGTCGGTGGACCGGGAGGCCGCGGTGGCGATGTCGCAGCCCGGACTCGCCGAACCGGCCCGGGCCGTGATGGTGCCCGGTCTCCTGGCGCTGGCCCGGCTCGGCGAGGGGCGCCTGATCGAGGCGGCGGCGGCCGCGGACAGCGCCGAGCTCGAAGCGCGCCGGCTGGGTATCGCCGAGCACGTCTTCGCCGTCGACCACCTGCGGGCCCAGGCCGGTCTCGCCCTGGAACGGCGTGACCTGGTGCGGGCGCAGGAGCTGACGCAGCGGGTGCTGTCGATCAGCGCCGGGCACTCGCCGGTGCTGGAGTACGAGGCAGGGCTGGACCGCGCGGCGATCCTGCTGAGCGAAGGCCTGGTCCACGAGGCGCTGGCCGGTGTGGACACCGCCCGCGACGTCCTGTCCGGTCCCGGCCCGTCGATGCTGGCACGGGCCGCCGAGATCGAGGCGCACGCCCGCCTGGTGCTCGGTGACGCCTACGCGGCCACCAGGCTGGCGGGGGAGCTGGCGCCGGTGGCCCGCGATCTGCTGCTGGCCAAGGTGGCGCTCGCGTCCGGCGACCTCGGCCGGGTCGCCGGTCTCCTCGACGGGCTGTCCGGCCTCGATCCCCGGCAGGCCCTGGTCCGTGACCTGCTGCGTGCCGCGGCGGCCGTCGAGCGCGGCGATCCGGCGACCGAGAGCATCCTGGCCGGGGCGCTGGTGGCGGCGCGGCGTGGCGGATTCCGCAACACCGTGGTGATCACCGCACCGCAGGTGACCAGCTTCCTCGTCGAGCGGGCCATGCCGTTCGAGGGCGACCCGTACCAGGAAGATCTTGTCGCCGCCGCTCTCGCCGTGCGCTCCACCGCCTTGCACGCGATGCGCCCGGAGGAGGTCACCGTCGTGCACCTGACGAAGGCGGAACGGCGCGTGCTGAACCTGCTCCCCACGCACACCTACCGGCAGATCGCCGCTGCCCTGTTCGTCTCGCCGCACACCGTGAAGTCGCATCTGCGGTCGGTCTACCGCAAGCTGGGCGCGGAGTCCCGGGCTCAGGCATTGCAGCGCGCCGTCGACCTCCGCCTGCTGTGAGAACCTTTCCTCGGTACGCCGGCACCGGGAGCTCTCACCGGCTCCACCGCCGGACCACGGCGCGGCCGACCGGCGGAGTCATGGTCGTCGCGGGCCATCCGTTTCGGACGATGCCGCCCGCGGAATCCGCTGGGACGCTCGGGCTTGTGACGGACATCGGTCAGATGATTCCCGCGCCACGGGCGGCCGGACGGGCGCTCGAACCGGTTCCCTCGAAGCTGCTGCGGCCCGCCACCCGGCCCGGCACGGTCGCCCGGGTTCCGCTGATCGAGCGGCTGGCACACGACGACGCCGGCCCGGTCGTGTCGGTGGTCGCGCCGGCCGGCTACGGGAAGACGACGCTGCTGGCGCAGTGGGCCGAGCGGAACGGGCGGGCCTTCGCCTGGGTGTCGGCGGACGAGGGCGACAACGATCCGCGGGTCCTGTTGTCCTACATCGCCGAAGCCCTCGACGCCGTGGAGCCGATCGGCGAGCGGGTCTTCGCCGCGCTCGCGTCACCGCAGAGTTCGGTGGCCGGCTCGGTCATCCCGCGGCTCGCGGCGGCGTTCCGGTCGATGTCGGCGCCGGTCGTTCTGGTCCTGGACGACGTGCACGTGCTGCGGAAAGGGGAATGCCGGGCCGCGGTGTCCGCGCTGGCCGACCACGTTCCGGCCGGGTCACGGCTGGTGCTGGCCGGGCGGTCCGGGATGCCGGTCCGGGTCGCGCGGCTGCGGGCCGAGGGCCGGCTCCTGGAGGTCGGCCCGGATGACCTGGCGCTGACCACCGAGGAGGCGTCGGCGCTGCTGCACCGGGCCGGGGTCCGGCTCGGCGGGGACGCTTTCGCGCGGCTCTTCCGGCGTACCGAAGGATGGGCTGCCGGTCTTTATCTCGCGGCATTGTCCGTGCGCGCCGGTGTGCCGGTCGAGAAAGCGGCGGATGCGTTCAGCGGCAGTGACCGGTTCGTCAGCGAATACCTCCGATCCGAGCTGCTCGAACGGCTCTCCGACGACCAGCGCCGGTTCCTGACCCGGACCGCGGTGCTGGAACGGATGACCGAGCGGCTCTGCGACAGCGTGCTCGGCGCGACCGGCTCCGGCGCGGTCCTGGAGGAGCTGGCCGCCGCGAACATGCTGCTGGTGCCGCTCGACCGGTCCGGGCGGTGGTTCCGCTACCACCACCTGTTCCGCGACATGCTCCTGGCCGAGCTGGACCGCCGGGAACCGGATCGGATCCCGGAGCTGCGCCGCCGGGCCGCCGACTGGCACGCCGGCAACGGCTCACCGGAGGACGCCCTCGAATACGCCCTCGCCGCCGGTGACGCCGACCGGGCAGCACGCCTGGTCGAAGGACTCTGGAACCGGGTCCTCGCCCCGAGCCGGGAGGCCACCCTGCGGCGGTGGATCCACTGGCTGGACCAGCAGGGCACCCGGTTCCCGGAATTCCGCGGCCGGGCGTGGGCGGCGCTGTTCCGGGCGGAGCTGTGCCGCAACGGGATCGGGCAGATGCGGGCCGACGCCGACGAGGCCGCCCTGCTCTTCGCCGGCACGGACGGTTTCGTGGTCCCGGTGAGCGCGACGCTGCAGGGCATCGCGCGGGTGCTCTCCGGTGACGGCGAGGCCGGCGACGCGTACCTGCGCGACGCCGTCGCCGCCGGCGGGACCGGGAGCGGGCCGCATCACGCGATCGCCCTGGCCGAGCGGTCGCTGCTGGCCATGGCCCGGGGCGACCACGCCGCCGCCGAGGACCTGGCCGGGCGCGCCCGCGCCGCCCTGGACCAGGCCGGGCTGGACCGCGCCGGGCTGGACCGCGCCGGGCTGGACGGGTCCGGGCTGGAGGAGAGCATCGCGGCACCACTGGTCCACGCGGTCCAGGCCCGGACCGCGCTGCACCGTGGCGACCTGCCGGCGGCGCGGGAACACGTCGCCGCCGCCCAGCGGGTGCGGCCCTGGCTGAGCACCACGGTTCCGTTCATCGCCGTGCAGGCCCGCATCGAACTGGCCCGGGTCCACCTCGCCCTGGCCGACGTGCCCGCCGCCCGGATCCTGATGGACGAGATCGACGAGGTGTTCAAGCTCCGCCCCGACCTGGGAACCCTGGCCGCCGAAGCGGAGTCGCTCCGCGCCCGCCTGTCCACCCGGCGCGGCGGCGCCGAACACGGCCCGTCCCGGCTCACCGTGGCCGAGCTGCGCCTGCTGCCCCTGCTCGCCACCCACCTGATGGTCCCGGAGATCGCCGACGAGGTGCACCTGTCGCCGCACACCATCCGAGCCCAGGTCCAGTCGATCTATCGCAAACTCGGCACCACCTCCCGGAGCAAGGCCGTGGCCCGTGCCCGCGAACTCGGCCTCCTGGACAGTTGAGGCCGGTTCCCGCGACCGGAGCCGTCCGCACACGCCCACGATCCGGCGTTCTGCGCTGCGCGGCATCACCCCTCGATGGATGAAGCCGGGCGGGGTGTCACCGCTCGGGGATGTCCAGGGTCCGGAGGCGCCTGGTGGCGGCGCGGTCGATGCTGGTGCGGACGGTGGAGCCGTCCGGTCCCGTGAAGCCGCCGTCGAAGGCGCTCACGATCACGACGATCAGGAGCAGGGGCATCAGGACCGTGCGGAGCAGCATCGCCCAGGACGCCTTCGCGCCGATCCGGCCGCCGTCGCTGAGCCGGACCAGCCGGGTGCCGGTCAGCACCGCGCCGAGGGCACGGCCGTTGCGGTAGCAGAGGCCGTACAGCAGCGGGACGACCACGAGCAGCGCGAGTGCCAGCACGCTCACCGCGGTGGTGGACAGGTCGGCCGAGACGGTCGCGCCGCCGATCAGCACGACACCCACGACGACGCCGGCGGCGAAGACCAGGAAGTCGGCGAACCAGGCCAGGGTGCGCGCCGGCAGCCCGGCTTCGACGTACAGCTCGCCGTTCTCGAAGGCGGCGATCCGCTTCGCGGCGCGGCGGCCGAGGACCGGTTCGGCCACCTCCCTGGCGATCTCCAGGCGGGATCGGGGTTCGGTGCCGGGGTCACTCTGCTGCCTCACGGCCGACAGGCTAGTGCAGCGCTGCCATCGTCCCGGCGGGAGCCGGTCGGGGCGGAGCTGCCGGCGTACCGGGAATGATCCTGGGTAGTGTGGTGGTGACCTAGAGTCGTGCCGTGTTCGAAGAGATCGTTCTGGCCCTCGTGGTGGGCATTCCCGCGCTGACCGGCGTTGCCTTGATCGTCATCGCTGTCCGCAGGTGGCTCGCGCTGCGGGCGCTCGGCACGTCGGGGCGGCAGGCGACGGCGCGGGTGGTCGACAACCAGATGGAGTCCCGGTCCGAGGGGCGGATGAGTTTCCGGCCGATCGTCACCTTCCGTACCGATTCCGGGCAGGAGATCACCACGCCGCTGGCCGATCTCGGCGGGTTCCGCTCGCACGTGGTCGGCACCGAGATCGCCGTCCTCTACGACCCGGCGAACCCGAGCGCGGCGGCGCCGGTGCGAGGCACCCGGGGGCGGCTCGCCGCCACCGTCGTCTTCGGCGTCATCTTCTTGGCTTTCGCGGTCTGCGCCTACGGGGTCGGCAGGACAGCCCTCGACCCGGCGGACTTCACCGGACCGTGAAGACGACGGTCGTCGCGCTCGTCAGATCCCCCGGTGGCCGGGTCAGGACTCGATCAGGTCGGTGAGAGGGGTCGGCTTGCTGATGTTCGCCGGCGCGTTCCACTTCTGCAGCTCCGACGAATTGCAGGCGACCACCTTCACCTTGCTGGTGCCGTCGCTGTGCAGGTCGCTGGAGGGCGCGGTGTAGGTGGTGTCGGTCTGCCGGGTCGGCTGCAGGCAGTTGCCCTTGTAATCCTTGATCCGGTAGCTGGTCGCGTAGTCGCCGGTGTCGTGGTAGACGGTCCACTGCAGGTAGTTCTTGGCCTGCAGCGCGGCGGTCGAGCACCCCTCCACCGTCACCCAGGAGCTGGAGGTGGCGGTTCCCGGCGACTTCAGGCAGTAGTTGCTGCCGCAGCCCTTCGCGGTGCTGGTCGAGCAGGCGCTGACCGCGTTGCTGGTGCTGGTGTAGTTGTTGACGATGATCGGGCCGGTCGCCGAGACCTCCTTCTTCGTGGCGTCCGGCACGGGGTGAACCCATTGCTGGTTGAAGTCGACCACCCCGTTGGGTGCCTGCTTGCAGAACCAGGTGATCATGTACGTCGCGGTCATCGACTTGCTGGTCACGTCCAGGCAGCGGCTGAACTGGGCATAGTTCACCAGCTGGTACGTGTTGTCCCCGGCCATGCCGGCGCCCACACCGGGCGCCGAGCGCCAGACCGTCTTCGTCGCCGACGTACTGCAGCCGCCGAGGGCGACCGTGCTGCCGGCCGTTCCCGGGCTGACCACGTTGATGCACGTCGACTCGACGGCCTTGGCGCTGTCGGCCGAGTGGAACACGCTGTTGCCGTCCAGGCTCCACTGGAAGCCGAACGTCGCCGGGGTGGTGGCCGGGCAGGGCTGGAAGGTGAGCGCGGTGCCGCTGACGTGTTTGCCCTTCGCGTCGGTGGCGCCGGGGTAGATGCACATGCCGTCGTCAGCGCCGGTCGCCTCCGAGCCGATGAGTTTGAGGTAGAGGTCGGCGGTGTAGCCGAACTGCTGCCGGCTGCTGCCGTCACAGGTCGCCATGATCAGCGCGCTGCCGGCCGTGGGTGCCTTGCTGGAGCCGGAGTCCATGCACTGGTTGCCCAGCGTCGAACTGGAGATCCGGATCTGGCCGCCGGGGATGTTCGTGTTGCTGGTGGAGAAGACGTAGGTGGCGGTCAGGGTCCGCTTGGTCGTCCCGGTGGTGCCCACCGAGACGACCTTCGCGGTGGTCGGCACGTCGGTGACCGGGCAGGACAGCGCGGTGCCGGCCGCGTCGTAGTAGGTGATCGTCACCTGGTAGGTCAGGCGCTCGGTGGTGGCGGACACCCCGGCGTCGCCGCTCAGCGTGCACGGCGGCATGTTCTCCAGGTAGCCCTCGCGGGTCTCCACGTCGGCGGCGGCCCGTACCCGCGCCATCATCACGTCCATGCCGGACTGGGCGGCGTCGAGCATGGTGGTGCGTTCGGCGAGGTTCTTGGTGGCCGCCGTCTGCCGGACCACGACCGGCACCAGGACGGCCGAGATCGACAGGACGACCGTGATGAGCAGCATGGCCATCGGCAGGGAGCCTTCGTCCGTACGAAGTGTCGTCAGCCTCATGATGACGGCCTCCCCTTGCTGCAGTCGTTGTCGAGGAGCTCGCGGTTGTTGCCGAAGACGTTGTACGACGTGGTGTTCTGCGCCGTGAACAGCACGTCGACCGGCATCGTCACGGTGGCGTACTTGGCGGTGAACCGCATCCGGAGCTGGCTGTGCTGCGGGACGTACCCGGTCCCGGTGCCGACGGTGCCCGGGCTGGCCGAGGCGTACGGGCTGTCGCCGGGCAGGATGACGGTGAACGGCGCCAGGGTCCCGGTCAGCGTCAGGCCGGTGGCGATGGTCTGTGGTGTCCCCGGCGTGGTCCCCTTCGCCGGGTCCCAGGCGGCCAGGGTGAGCGCGCCGTTCTTGTAGGCCAGCTGCCGGCAGCCGTTGAGGGTGGCGTACTCCAGGTAGTAGGCGCCGCTCATCGCGGGGGAGGGCTGGGCCATCCAGTTCGCGTAGCGGACCTCTTTGTCCAGCCGCCGGAAGCTGGTGGTGATCTGCTCGCGGGCGCCGGCCATGCCGTCGGCGCGGTTGACGTCCGAGTAGACCTCGGACAGGCCGCTGACCACCATCACCAGCACCACGCTCATCAGCCCCATGCTGACCAGCAGCTCGATGAGGGTGTAGCCGGTGTCGTCCTGATCCTCGGTCATGTCACCTTCCAAACGAAGGTCAGCACGCTGACGTTGCTGGACAGGCCGGTGGCGGTCGCGGTGACCGTGTAGCTGCCGGCGGTGGTCGGCGTGCCGGAGATGACGCCGGTCAGGGCGTTGAGGCTCAGGCCGGTGGGCAGTCCGGTGACGGTCAGCACCGGGGCCAGGCCGAGCAGCGCGCCGTTCGTGGCGAGCGTCAGTGACGCGGCGGCGCCCTTGGCGGTGCTCTGGTCGGGTGCGGTCAGCGAGGGCGCCGTGAAGATCAGCGAGGTCGTGCTGGTCACGATGATCGCGATGGTCCGGCTCGCGGTGGCGCCGGTGCCGTCGGTGACGGTGATCGTGGGCAGGAACCGGCCGGTCGCGGTCGGTTTGCCGGAGATCGACCCGTTGTTCGCGTTGATCCTGACGGATGGCCCGGTGGGCAGTCCGGTGGCGCTGTACGTGTAGGTGCCGTCGCCGCCGGACGCGACCGCGGTCAGGTCGATCTGGTTGCCCAGGGTGATCGTCTGGTCGGCGAGGCCGGTCAGGACGAGGGCGGGGGAGACCACCCAGGTGTACGCGAGGGTGCCGGTCACCGCGTTGGCATCGGTGATGGTGAACGTGACGGCGTAGGTGCCGGCGACGGTCGGGGTGCCGGTGATCAGCCCGGTCTTCTTGGCGATGGTCAGGCCGGTGGGCAGCCCGGACGCGGTGTAGCTGTATGCGGGGACCCCGTTCGCGCCGGTCGCCTGCACGCTGACGGTGTCGCCGACGCGGGTCGAGGTGGCCGGCACCGTGACGGTCGGCGGCAGCACCACCTTGAGGGAGACCGGCTCGGTGTCGGTGCGGCCCTGGTTGTCGGTGACGGTCACGCTCAGGTTGGTGGTGCCGGCCGTCGCCACGGTCCCGGTGATCACGCCGTACTTGGACATCGACAGCCCGTCCGGCAGCTTCGGGCTGGCCGCGGCGAGGGTCCAGGTGTTCGGCAGATAGCCGCCGCGCGCCTCCAGCTGGTAGATCCCCTCCACGTCCTTGTAGAAGTAGATCGTGGTGGTGAGCACCGTCGGTGACGCCCGGTGGAAGTCGAAGATCGGCTCGGCGGCCCGGGCGACCAGCGTCGAGGTGATGTACTCGCAGGTCGCGGCGCCGCTGCTGCTGGTGCAGGCCTTGTCCGGCCAGGTCACCAGCACGACCACCCGGAAGAACTTGAGGATCTTGGTGGAGTCGGAGGGCGCGTCGGCGCCCATCGGATAGACGCAGTCGCCGCTGCTCGTCTTGACCAGGTAGATCTCGCACGCGCCGACGTAGATGTTCTGCGTGTAGGTCGTGCCCTCCACGGTGAGCTTCTGCGACGTGGTGGGGATCGGCGCGTCGGCGCCGTCGGTCGCGGTCGCGTCGGTGATCGTCGAATCCGCCTCGACCGCCATCGTCGCCAGGTAGTCCCGCATCGATGGGGGCGCGGCGTCGAACTGCTCCTGGGTGGCGCCCGTGCTGCGCCCGCTCAGCAGCGCGCTGCCCTGCAGCCCGCGCACCTGCTCGATCGCGGTGTTGGCGAGCTGGATCGCCGCCTGCCGCCCCCGCTGCGCGTTGACGTTGTTGAGGCTGGCGACGAAGAACGGCGTGCTCGCGAGCAGGGTGATGCTGATGATCGTCAGAGCGATGATGAGCTCGACCAGGGTGAAGCCCTCGTCGCCCGCTACCGACCTCTCCCGCATACACCCCGTCCCTCTCGTGCAGATCATCGGCACGAGAAGGAAAGGGTTTAGCGGTAAGGAGGATTCTGCCGCTTCCGGCGGGCCTTTCGGGTAGTGGAGGACGTATGGCAGATTAGGCGGCACGCAGGCGGGGCAGCGGAGGTTCGGCACGGGATGACAGCGCAGCAGACGGGATCGCCGGTGATTCGCCGCGGAGCGGGTGCCGGCCGGTGGTTGTCCGCCCTGCTGGTCGCCGCCGCGGTGGTGTCCGCACCGGGACCGGCGCAGGCCGCGCCGGCCAGACAGGCGCCGTGCCGGGCAGCCGGGGTCGTCGCCGACGATCGGGCGCTCGCCGAGCAGCTACGGCCGTCGATGACCGGGAAGCGACTCGGGCGCGCGGTCAGTGGCAGCAGCATCGCCTGTGCCCGTGCCATCGTCAGCGCCGTCCAGGCCCGGGGTCTGAACCGGCGCGCCGCTGTCATCGCCGTGACCACCGCCATCGCCGAGAGCACGCTGAACAATCACACTGTCGCGCTCGACCACGACAGCCTCGGCCTGTTCCAGCAACGGCCGTCGCAGGGGTGGGGGCGGCCCGATCAGCTGGTCGATCCGACGTACGCGACGAATGCCTTCCTCTCCTCGATGGTGCGCAAGTACCCGGACGGCAGCTGGCAGACCGGCGACGTCGGGGCGATCAGCCAGGCCGTGCAGCGGTCCGCCTTCCCCCGCGCCTACTCGCCCGAGGCCCTCGACGCCGAGCTGATCGTGGCGGCGCTGTGGGGCACGGCGGAGTCGGCGCCGGTGCCGAGCGCGTCCGCGAAACCCACGGGCCCGCTGCAGAAGGCCCTGATCACCGCCGCGACGGTGCTGGGACCGATCGCGACCCGCAACGAGCTGGCCCTGACCGACTGGAACGGTGACGGCAAGCCCGACCTGGCGCTCGTCAACGGCTCGGGGACGGTCACCGGCAAGACCGAGGTCCGGATCATGGACGGGGCCACGAACTTCGCGGCGCTGATCCTGACCACCGCCACCGCGCTCGGCCCGACCGACGAACGGTTCGACTACGCGTTCGCCGACTGGAACGGCGACAAGCGCCCGGACCTGTTCGTGACGCAGCGGTCCGGTGCCGCGAGCGGCCGCACCGAGGTGCAGATCCTGGACGGCGCGTCGGGATTCCAGCAGATCCTGCTCGAGCCGACGGCGGTGCTCGCCGCCACCGACGAGCGGTTCCGGTTCGCGGCGGCCGACTGGAACGGCGACGACCGGCTCGACCTGGTCGTCACGCAGACCTCCGGCACCGGCACCGGCAAGATGGAGGTGCAGGTCCTGGACGGCGCCGCGACCTTCCAGAAGCACCTGATGCCGGCCACCGCCACGCCGGAGACGGCCGGCACCGGCCATCCGGTCGTGGTGACCGACTACGACAACGACCGCCACCCCGACCTGGTGGTGCTGCAGAAGTCGGCCACGGCCGCCGGCCGGACCCAGGTCCGTGTCTTCGACGGCGAGAAGCAACTGCGGCGTCAGCTGTCCAAGACGGATTCGGTGGCCGGCGTGACCACCCACCTCGACCTGCTGATCACCGACTGGAACGGCGACAAGCGCCCGGACCTGATGATGGTGCAGAAGGCTGCCACCGCGGACACCCGTACCGAAATGGTGATCTTCGGAGGCTAGCCTGCGGATGTCCTCTGCCGACTGTCGCGCCGCCGTGCGGGCGATCCGCGCCGCCGAGTTCGGGGCGGAGGCGGTGCGGGTCGCGCGGCCACGCAGTGTGCTCGGCATCGTCAGCTCCCGCGGACCTCTGGCGGTCATGCTGCGGGTCGCGGATGCGGAGGGCCGTCTGGTGCGTTCCGGTACGACCGGAGTCGCGCTCCTGGAACGCCCGCGGTTCGCGAGACTGCCCCCGCAGGCCCGGGGCGGAGTCGGGCTGCGGCTGCTGCGACTGGTGGACCGGCGCTGGGACCTGCTCGTGTTCGCCGTGCCGCCCGTCCTCCTGCTCACGGCGGCGGCGGTGATGGTGCTGCTCACGGTCGTGCGCGGGACGCGGCCGTCGTACGCGATAGTGGGGTTGGCGATCGCCGCGGTCGTCTGGGTGTCGGTGTTCATGACCGCCCACGTGGTGACCGGATCACGGATGTTCGCCGCCCGGACGAAGGACGAGCTCGCCGCCGAGTCGCTGCCCGGCTTCAACTGGTCGATGCCGCTGGCCCACGCCGGGACGGGCGACGAGGCGCGGCTGCTGCGGCTGGCGGCGGACCGGATGGAGCAGCTCGTCGAGCATCACGCCCGCAGGAGCGCCCGGGACAGCGGCTGGGAGCCGGGCGAGGGCGGCCAGGTCCGCGAGGTTCTGGTCTGCCTCACGCGCGGTGCGACGACCGCATCGATGCGCCGGGTGGTGGCCGAGCGGCTGCACCTGCCGTACGGGCCGGACAGCCGGGTGGCGCTGCGCAGGCCGATCGGGCCGGTCACCGCGTACCGTGAGCCGGTGAAGGCCGGTGGCGGGTTCTTCCTCCTCTGGATCGGCGGCGTCGCCGTGATCGTGGCGGTGCTGGCCGTCTTCGTCGCCGACGTCGAGCAGCAGGCCTGCGGCGGTGCCGCCTGCGCCGAGCGGCCCTCCACCTACGCCACCGCCGTGCAGTGGCTGGCCTGGCACATCGTGTGGCAGAGCGCTCCCGGGATCACCGCCGCCACCTGGCAGACCCAGGTCTTCGGCTGGCTGCTCGGCGTCGTCGGCCTGACGACCGTCGCCGTCACGTGGGTCTCCGCCAAGCTGGCGATCAGCAAGCACGACGAGATGCTCGACGACCTGAAGTTCCTGCCCAGCACCCGCGTCCTGCTGATGACCGTCACCGACACCGAGCGGGATGCCGTGCTGCGGACCGTCCCGGCGCTCACCGGCCGGTCGTTCACCGGCGCGGTCACCACCTACGACCTGGGGACGATCGGTGCGACCACCCTGCGACTCGTCCAATGTCCCCGGCAGGGCTCCAGCGCCGCTCAGCACACCGCCACCGAGGCCATCCGGCAGTGGCGGCCGGACCTCGTGATCATGGTGGGGTACTGCTACGGCCTCCGGGAGGACTGGACGCGCGAACCCCAGCAGCTCGGCGACGTCATCGTGGCCACCTCGATCTACGACCTCGACCCGCGCATCGAGCACGAGGACCGCACCGAGTACATCGGTCCGCGGCCGACCACCATGTCGGCGATCGTCAGCCGGTTCCAGGCGGCGTCGACGGACTGGCACCGGGCGGCCGTCCGGTTCGGCCCGCTGCTGTCGGCACAGACCCTGATCGACTCGTCGGAGCGCCGCGACGCGTTGAAGCGGGAGTTCAGCCGGGCTCTCGGCGGCGAGATGGAGGGCCATGGCCTGTACGCCGCCGCCGCCGAGGCCAACGTCCCCTGGATCCTGGTGAAGGCCGTCTCGGACTGGGGCGTCGACCGCCGGCAGCACCACCGCCCCGCCGAGGCCGCCGCGAACGCCGCCGACTTCGTGGCCCACGCGGTCGCCCTGGGCGCCTTCGACGACTGGCCGGCCCGTCAGGAGACGACAGGCCCCACCGACTCCCGATGAGCGGCGGTGGCGGCCGAGGCCCGGGACCGTGCTGACATGGCCGGCAGGTGAGACCTTCAGCGTTGGAACTCAAAGATCTGGGTGGGTTTCCATAGGAACAGCAATAGCGTTCCGCATATGAAACGCACGGATTGCTGGTCTGGGTCACCGAATCGCCGGCGCAGGATGTCGGCGTCGCCCTCGGGCAGTAGTTCACTGTTCTCCAGGAGCATCACCCAGCGCTGGAAGCGGGGGATTCGATCGTCACGGAGGAGCGTGGCGAACGCCGCACCGGCGGCCTGCCGGTCGATTGAGTCGAGGTGAAGGATCGCATCGAGGCGAGTGTTCGGTTCTCCCTCGCCGCTCGCGATCGGTTCGAGGACCGCGCGGGCGTCGTCGATGGCCAGCACGTGTGCGGTCGTGATCCGCAGAGCATCCGGCGTGTCTTCCGCCCTCGCCAGATCGGCGAGACGCGTCAGCAATTCTGGTGGCAACATCTCGGCCGTGCCAACGAAGAGGTCCATCCGGAAGTCGATGAGGATTCGGCTGGCCTCGACGCGAATGTCGGTGGCAGCCATCGGATCCATTATGATCCGATCCAGAAGGGTCGTGGTGTTGAGCAGTTTCAGCGCTTCGGAGGCGGCCAGTAACCGCAACCGCGCTGGTGAGGCCGGGCTGGCAAGCCGGTGCAGCACCCGAACGCCGGTCTGCGGTTCGACACTGATGAGGCCTCGAGCGGCCCGGATTCGATCGATCCGGTGGTACCCGGTGTCATCAGCGATCTGGTGCAGGACGGCTGTACCCCGGGCGTCCGCCAGGAGCCCCAGCGTCACCGCCGCCTCGATGGACTCGATCGAGGAATTGCTTCGCGTCATTCGCCGATGCAGCCATTCTCGCGACTCCTCGTCACCGTTTGCCGCCATTAGGTAGCGGTATTCCATCCGCCGGTCGAATGTGAATCGGTGCCGTCGGACCAGGGCACCGAGCCGGGGGACTGCTTCAGCTCTGCCCGCCTGAAGGAGGCCGGCCAGCGCGTAGGCTTCCAGGTCGGGGCCGAGATGACCATCAAGCAACCAGGTCAGCGCCTCGGGGTGACCGAGGGCGGCAAGACGTCTGGCTGCGGCAAGGCGCACATGTCCTTGGCCCGGCTGTCGTGCCAACTGGGTGAGCGGTGCCGGATCGCCAAGGTCGGCACAGCGCGCTGCGGCGGCATGTGCCATGGGATACAGAGGATGGACGTCGACGACCCTCCGCAATGCGGCGGCCGCCATCGGGTCGCGTCTATCGAATAGGGCGAGCGCGGCCGCGTAGCTTGCCTGGGCACTGCCGGCCTCCTTGGTGCCGAGTTTCCTGAGCAGCTCAGGATCACCCGTGTCGGCGAGTGCGGTGGCCAGGCTCACCCGCTGGTCGGGGTGGATGTCGGTGGCTTCTGCCATGGCGCGCAGCGCGGCGAGATCTCCGTGCTCAGCGAGTTGGACTGCTGCGGCCTTCCGATCGAGCTCGCTGGTGCGGGTGTCGGAGAGACGCTGGTTGAGTGCCAGCCGGGCCAGTGTGCCCAACGGTCGTTGCGGTGCCGAAAGATCGATTGTCAGCATGGGGACGCTGAGCCCTGCACGGTCCCGCAACGCGTCGGCGACCCAGGCGTGCACCACTTCGTCGGAATTCCCGGCGACGGTGCGCAGCAATTCATGACCGGCTGCCGGGTCCACGTCGGCGACGCGGTCGGCGACCAGCGCTCGCGCCCAAGCCGACACCGCCGGATCCGCGGCGAGTCGGCACATTCGCTGGAGAACGCCGGCGTCGAGACTGAGTTCGCCGAGGATGCGCAGCGCATCAGGAGCCCGCTCGGTCTCCCGTTCGACGTCCATCAGCATGCGTCGAACGATGTGATCGTGGGTTCTCGGCGAGACAAGGATGCCATCGGCGAGCAGGTCGCCCGCCACGATCGGTTCGTCGCGCTCCAGCAGGGCGTTGATCAAATAGTCCGCGTCCGGTCGGCGGGCCAGGCGGAAGGCCGCTCTACCACGAGTTACCGGGTTGATGGCCTCCAGCATCCAGGTCTGCTCGTCGAAAGCGGCGCCGGCGACGTCGTGCTCGGCGGCGAAGAACTCGGCGAAGCTCTGGTGGACGAACACCACCCGGTTCTTCCGTAAGGTGCAGATACCCGTCGTCAGCAGTAACTCTCGCAGGAGGCGGTCGCCGTCCGGAGCGAGCCGGGTGAGGTCGTGCGGGCCGTTCGTCCGGATCCAGGCGGCAGCGACATCGGTCAGTCGTACGTTCGGATCAGCGAGCCAGGCCACTCCACACGCACTGAGCAGGTCACTGACGTGTCGGTGCACGTCCGAGCGGAACCAGTCGGCGACCGCCTCGCCGGGAAGCCCTCGCGACAGCAGTTCGGGTTCGATCGCCTCCTGGAAACGCTCCAGTGACTGGCGTCCGTCCAGCAGATGATCGGTGAAACGGCGGTAGAGGGCGGCTCGGCTGGACGGGAGCTCCCGGTCGTCGGTGGTTCCGTACACGATGGCGGCGATGGTGGCCAGCAACGGAACGCGGGCCACGGGACCCAGCCGCGCTCCGTCCACCCGAGCCAGGAAGCGGCCTGCGACATCGTCGGCGCTGCGACGATCGTTCGGAATCCGTGCTGCGAACCAGCGACGGGCGAACTCGTCGAGCTCTCGGCGGTCGAAGGGGCGCAGATCGTAGACACCCACGTCGGGCACGTTGAGTCCGGCCAGCTCCGGTTCTGTCAGCGGACGTGAGGTGATCACCATACGATACGGGCCGGCGGCGTTGAGAAGATCGCGGATCCGCCACAGCACATCGGAGCGGTCCCGCGCGCTGACGACCTCGTCCAACCCGTCGATCAGGATCCGCCAGTGGCTACCTCGTCGTGGCGGCCTTTCAAAGACTTCGGCGGGCAGATCGACGCCGAGGTCACGACGAACCACCTCGCTCAGCGCCGTGGGTAGCGGGCGACCGGCCAGGTCCGCCGCTGGCACGATGACAGCGAGATCACCATCACCACGCAGGGCCAACTCGCCGGCGACTGCGGCGAGGAAAGTGGACTTGCCCGCGCCCGCGTCACCGAGCAGCACGGCGTGCTTATAGACGGCAAGGATCTGACTGGCCTGAACGGTGCGTGCCTTCTCCCGGTCCCCGGGAACGCCGCTGGGGGAGGCGCGAGGGCGAACGTAGAGTTCGGTCAGGGTGGGCACGTGATCACCGAAGAACCTGTACCGATGTCGGGCCGAGTCGGCGCGCTGGGCTTCCCGCAGGGTGGTGAGCCGGGGATCGCGGCGTCCTCGGCGCTGGGATCCGGTACGTACGGCGACCCAGAGTGCCGACAGCGCACAAATTGCCCCGACGATGGACGCGATCTTGTCTCCCGTATCGAGGAAGGGATCGAATAGCGCCATCGGCATTGATGCTAATGCCCGCGAGAGCCTGATCCCGTCAGCAATCCACCGCTGGGGTCAGACGGCGATGCATCCATTGCCGATAATGGTCATCCGACGGCTCGGTGGGAGGAGACCGCGTGACCGGCAGGAAGTTCAGCGGGGACATCGGTGATCTGTCACCGGAGGAGACGGCGGCTTTCGAGCGTGCCACCGACATCTACCAGGCGCTGCTCGCGGCTCTCGACGCTCACCTCGATCGGGCGTCCGATCCGGCGGAGGCGGCGCGGCTGCGAGCGGAGGCCGAGCGGTACGCCGCCGAGCAGCGGGAGCTGAGGGTCGGTGATCTGGCCGGCGCGCAGCGGGTGATCGACGAGTACCCGGCGCTGGTGCGGGAGCTGATGGCGTCGCTCGCCTCATGAGCCGGGAACCCGTTCGATGATCTCGGAAGAGGAAGCGGTCCGGCGGTTCCACGAGCGGATCGTGCCGCGGTTCCTCAGTCACGGCGTGCCGCGGGACCAGCCCGTGCTGGTGATCGTCGCGGGGCAGCCCGGGGCCGGGAAGACCGCCGTGGAGGACCGTGTCGGCGCGACTCTGGGCACGGGCGCCGTGACCATCGACGCCGACAAGTTCCGGCCGGTGCACCCCGACTTCATCCCGCTGGTGACGCGGGACGACCGGGCCGCGTCGCAGGCCACCCACGGCGACGCCGTCCGCTGGGTGGGCATGGCCACGAGACACTGCATCGAGCAGCGGTACGACGTGGTGCTCAGCACGACGCTGCGCACCCCCGAGGCGGCCCGTTCCGTCCTCGGCGAGTTCCGGGACGCCGGCTACCGGGTCGAGGTCGTGGCGATGGCCGTGCACGAGACGGCCAGCCGGCTCAGCGTGCTCAGCCGCTACCAGGAGGGACGCGCCGACGTGGGCTACGGCCGCTACGTTCCGGAGTCCTTCCAGCGGGACGCGTACGCCGGGCTGCTGTCCACCATGGAACACGTCGAACGGGAACATCTCGCCGACGCCGTGCACGTCTTCCTCCGCGACGGCACCCAGGTCTACGGCAACGCGCTCGGTGCGGACGGGCGATGGGTGTCGCCACCCGGCGCCCGGGCCGCCGTGGAGACCGGGCGGGCCCGGCCCTGGAGTCCCGCGGAGATCGAGCAGTTCGAGGGCCGTGCCGGCGAGCTGGCGGAGCAGTTGCCGCCGGACCTTCGCGGTGAGCTGCGGGCCGTCACCGAGGACGCCCGGGATCGTCTGGTCGTGCGCCCTCAGCCGCCGCTCGCTGCCACGGCCTTCCCGCATCCGATCGGCAGCCGGGCCGGTCGTGCCTCGCCCTACGGACCCGGCAGTCCCGGACCCGGCGGTCCCGGTCCGCGCCCGCAGCGTGGCCGGGGCCGGTGACACCGGCGGCGGGCCGGCTCGCGGTGAACGACTCCGAACCCAGCACCGCCGGCGATGCCAGGGCCCGCGCGCTCGGTGAGTCCGCCGGAGCGCTGTCGAAAATCAGATTCTGGTCGTGGGTGACCGGCGCGGTCACCCCGGTCGACTCAGGCGCGGGCGCCTGACGTACCGGCTCGCGATGATCACCAGGCCGGGGATGCCGCCGAGCAGCCCGACGATGACGACCGGCCAGTGGATCATCGAGGCCACCGCCCCGCGGATCCGTGGCACGTCGCCGACCGTGTAGCTCGCGTCGTCGTCACCCGTGTCGCAGCTCAGCGTGTAGGCGCCGGGCGCGGGCACGGTGAAGGTGGCCACCCAGGCGTACGTCGCGAAGTCGCCGCCGTAGTCGGCGGGCGGGATGGACACCTTCTCCACCTGCCGGCCGCCGACCCGGCAGTCCGGATTCCGGGGGGAGAAGCCCATCGCCATGATCGCGTAACGGCCGGCAGCGGGGAGTTCCACGGTTCCCGTGACCTCGCCGTACCGGCCCTCGTCGTACTGGATCGTGCTGTCCTCCGCGCCCAGCCGGACGACCACCGGCGCCAGCAGCACACCGGCCACGGCGGTGAGCACACCGGCCACGTACCCGGGCCGCTTCAGCCGCCGCTCCCGGAACCGCAGGCCGATCGCCGCGCCGGCGACCGCGCCCAGCAATCCGTAACCCCACACGGCGAGCCAGTCCGCCTCCCCGCTCAGCGGGATGATCCACCGGTAGAGGGCAGCCGACGCGGCCAGGAAGACCAGGCTGATCGCGGTGCCGGCGAGGAGCGACCGCGCCCTGATCGTGGCAGCGAGCACCGGCAGCGCGACAAGGGTCCAGAGCAGGGCCGACCCCACGTCCTGGTCCTCTTCCCACCGGTGCGTGACGTCGAAGAACATCAGCGGCGCCACCACCGTCACCGCGATCCACGCCGCTACCCTGCCGCTCACACCTCCATGATGACGATCACCGGTCAGCCGGGAACCGCGATCAACGCGCCTCATGGATCGCGCGCCACCGCCGGATGATCCGCCGGGTGATGCTCGCGTAGGGCGGGACCTCAGGATCCGAGCAGGTCCCAGCGGTTGCCGGCGACGTCCAGGAAGACCGCGACCTTCCCGTACGCCTCCGTCCGCGGTTCCCGCACGAAGGTGACTCCCTCGCGCGTCATCCGGTCGTACGCGGAATCGAAATCATCGACCCGGAGGAAGAAACCGACTCGCCCGGCCGCCTGATCACCGACGGCCGCCTGCTGGCGCTCCCCGTCCGCGCGGGCGAGCAGGATGCCGGTCTGCGCGCCGGGCGGGCGCACCACGACCCAGCGTTTGGGCTGCCCGCTCGTGGTCAGCGACGGCGAGTCCTCGATCAGGTCGAAGCCGAGGACCCCGGTGAAGAACGCGATGGCGGGGTCGTAGTCGTCAACGATCAGGGCGACCAGGTCGATCTGCACGGGCGGCACCCTACCTTACGTACTTCGGGTGACCGGGGTGCCGATCACGGGCTCGGCACGGGCAGTATCGACGCCTGGACGACGGTGTCGGCGGCAGAGGGGTTGCGGTGGGGCGGAGAGGCGGACGTGAACGATCCCGCCCCGGCGATGTGCCGGCCGCCCGGCCGCCGTGGCGGGTGCTGGCGATCACGACAGCCGTCACGGCCGGTATCACCGCCGTCGTGACGCTGGTGATCTCCGGGGTGGGCCCGCTGTGGCGGACCGTCTTCCCGGAGACGCCGGTGGTCGTCCATGTGGATCCTCGCCGTCCCCCGCTGCCGGCGCCGGAGTCCTCCGCGGCGGGGGGATCGCGGCCGCCGGTCGCGCCGCGAGGTGTGCGGGCGGTGCCCGAGCCGGACGACATCTGGTATCCCCGGGCCTGGGCGTTGCCGGCCGGCGCCGACCCCGCCACCATGCCCCGCACCAGCTGGCGGTACGACGACCCGGACCCGGATCCGGAGGCGACCGTGACCGCCTGGATCTCCCGGGCCGGCGGCGCCGACATCGGCAGCACCCGGCTGCGTCTCACGGTGACCGGGCAGGACAAGGACGTCGTGATCGACGGTCTGTGCGCGCGGCTCACCGGACCGCGCACCGCACCCCTGACCGGCGCCCTGCTGTACATGCCACCGGAGGGTGATCCGCCGGAACCGGCCTCGCTGAACCTCGACTCCGGGCGGCCCTGCGCGCCGGAGCTCAGCGGCGCGCCGGTGCACGTCGAGGCGCACAAGAACACGGTGATCGACGTCGAGGCGACGACCCGGACGCACACCGTCACCTGGTACCCCGAGCTGTACGTGGTGGCCGACGGCAGGCGCTCGGTGATCCCGGTCGAGCCGGAGCGGCCGTGCCGGACGACGGCGCTGCTCGGCGACCTGACCGCGTACGACACCTACTTCGAGTTCGTGGCGGGCGACTCGGGCACCCGCCTGCTGCCGGGCCTGCCCGATCCGGGCGACATCGAGGAGATCCGCGAGATCACGTACGGGGTGTACCAGTGAGACGGTCCGCGCTGCTCATGGTGCTGGTGATGCTCGCGGGCACGGTGCCCGGCGATGAGAAGCCCGCGGCGCCGAGGATCTATGCGTACGCGGACCTGTACAGCGGGACGGTCCATCTCGTCCGCGACGGCACGGCTGTGGACTCCATGCCGGGCGACTATCCGGCCTTCACCAGCACCGGGCGGTTCCTGGTCACCAGCACCAGGGAGAAGATCTTCGCGATGGACGTCACGACCGGCGCCGTGCACGAGCGGGCGCTGACGTTCCTGGCGCCGGCGGGCTGCCAGGTGTCGCGCAGCCTGGTGGGTGATGAGGTGATGCTCGTGGCGCCCACCCTGCGGCGGTTCCGGCTGCCCGACCTCACCGAGGCCGGGCCGGTCGCGGCCGCCCTGCCGGCGAGGCTTCCGGGCTGCGTGCTCGGCGAGGCGGGCGGTGACGTGATCGTGCTGGTCAGCAACCGGTCCGGCCGGCAGATCCACCGGGTCGATGCGGACGGGACGACCCGGCAGGTCGGCCCGGAACCGCTGACGCCGCCCGGGTCCCACTCGGCTCCGGCCGACATCCTGCTGACCGTCGCGGCGGGGGCGCGCCTGGCGTACCTGGAGGACAACGCCGCAGTGGTGCACGTGCTGGACCTGGAGACCGGTGTGGACACCGTGCCGTCGACGGCGGCGCTGGGTGGTCCCGGACCGGCCGTGGAGATGTTCGTGGAGGACATGTGGTGGTCCTCGGCCGGGGTGCTGCACGCCATGATTCAGACCGAGGAACTGGGCGAGGAGTACCGGCTGTGCCGGGTCGCCGGGGGCGCGTGGGAGCCGGTGCCGACCGGTGACTGGGAATACGTCCGTGACCGGCCGGGTGGTGGCCGGCTCTTCGTCGAGCGGTCCCGGCCCTACGGACTCTACGAGGACGGGCCCGGTGGGACGCGCCTGATCGCCGAGAGTGTGTCCGGGATCGTCACCCCGCCGCCGTCCGGGCCCTTTGCACAATAGCGCGCCTGCAACTACTTTTACTTGCACGCGGGGAAACCCCGCGTATGCAAGTATTAGGAGACGGGTCATGCTGTTCACCCCACTCACCCTGCCCGCGCCCGAGGGGCCCGGGCTCACCCTGCGCAACCGGACCCTGGTGGCGCCGATGTGCCAGTACGTCATCGACGCCGAGGACGGGGTGCCGACCGACTGGCACCTGCAGCATCTGGGCGCCTTCGCGGCCGGCGGATTCGGGCTGGTCACCACGGAGGCCACCGGCGTCGAAGCGCGCGGTCGCATCAGCCCGCGCGACGTCGGCCTCTACACCGACGCCCAGCAGCAGGCCCACCAGCGCGTCGTCACGTTCCTGCACTCGCAGGGCGCGGCCGCCGCCGTGCAACTCGCCCACGCCGGCGGCAAGGCCTCCACGTACCCGTGGCTGCCCGGCCGGCCGGACGGCACGGTGCCCGTCGCCGAGGGCGGATGGACGACGGCCGGCGCCGCCGACGCTCCCGTGCTGCCCGGGCTCGACGCCGCCACGGCGCTGGACGAGCAGGGCATCGCCGGGGTGGTCGCCGCCTTCGCCGACGCCGCCCGGCGAGCCGACGCCGCCGGCTACGACGCGATCCAGCTGCACGCCGCCCACGGCTACCTGATGCACCAGTTCCTGTCGCCGCTGACGAACACGCGGACCGACGGGTACGGCGGCGACGAGGAAGGCCGCACCCGGCTCGTCCGCGAGGTGGCCGCCGCGGTCCGCGCCGCCTGGCCCGCGCACAAACCCCTCGGCATCCGGATCAGCGCCACCGACTGGGTGGACGGTGGCTGGGACGTCGCCGCCTCGGCGCGCCTGCTGCGCCGTCTCGCCACCGACCACGGCGTGACCTGGGTCGACGTGTCCTCCGGTGGGCTCGGCCGGGGAGCGGTGATCCCGACCGGCCCCGGCTACCAGGTGTCGCTGGCCGCCGAGCTGACCCGCGAACTGGCCGGCACCGGCATCGTGGTCAGCGCCGTCGGGCTGATCGACGACGCCACCCAGGCGGAGACGATCCTGGCCTCCGGTCAGGCCCACGCCGTCTCGATCGGCCGCGCCGCGCTGCGTGACCCGCACTGGGCCGGCTCCGCGGCGGCCCGCCTCGGCGTGCCCCGTAGCGAGATCCCGCACGCCCCGCAGTTCTGGCGCGCCAACTGGTGATCGAGCCCGGCCGGGTCAGGCGGTGCACGGCTGTGGCAGCCCGCCGGCCGTGAAGGTCTCCAGGGCGGTCAGAGCCTCGTCGACAGTGGACACCTTCGCCATCGTCAGGCCCGGCCGGCTGTTGCGCAGAGCCTCGGCACAGTTGGCCTCGGGGACCAGGAACAGTTCGGCGCCGGCCGCCTGCGCGCCGCGCAGCTTCAGCGGGATACCGCCGATCGGGCCGACTGCGCCGGAGGCCTCGACGGATCCGGTGCCGGCGACGATCCGGCCGCCGGTGAGGTCCTCACGCGTCAGCTTGTCGACGATGCCGAGGGTGAACATCAGGCCGGCGCTGGGCCCGCCGATGTCGCCGGCGGCGAAGGTGACGGCCGGCCGCCCGGCGTTCCCGACCGTCCGCAGCGCGGCCGCCGTGGCGTCCTCCTGCGATGTGGCGAACAGCGCCGTGTTGCGCGCGTCGGTCTCCTCGGCGGTCAGCCCGCCGGGGTAGACGACGTCGCGGGGAACCATCGCCCGGTCATCGTCGAACCAGCTGCGCACCGCGTCGGCCACCCGCACCCGGGTCTGCACCTGCACGGTGGTGAGCAGCAGCTTCCCCGCCGACGCCGAGACCTCCGCGCCGGTCACCGTGATCACCGGTTCGCCGTCCCGGTCGCCGAGCACGTTCACGGTGGGCCCGGGCATCTCCACGACGTAGGGCACCGGCCCGAACCCGGCCGTCGCGCCGAGCACAGCGGTGACCAGCGCACCCATTCCCACGAGGACACCCGGCCGTCTCATGGCGGCGAGCGTACCGATTTCCGCATCGAGCGGCCATTCCGCAGGCCTCCGCCCGGCGCTGAGAACACGCCGTCCGGCGGTTTGAACCCGGTCGACCGGCCGAACCTGAATGCGCGATCGCAAATCGGCGGTGAACGCCTTTACGGTTAGCCGCGGCCTGGGACTGCCGGGCGGAGGGGGAATGAGCGAATTGATGCGCCGAATACTGAGTCGGCTGGTGGTGTCCGCCGGCGCCCTGCTCGTCATGATTGGCCTGGTGGCGGTTCCGGCCCATGCCGCGTACAGCGACCTGTACAGCATTCGGTTCAAGGCCTGGATTCCGCAGGCCCAGGCCATCGGTTCAGCCGTTGGCATGAAACTCGACAGTTTCTGCAGCCCGTGGCCGACCTCGACGGTCCGGTTCAACGGCAACAATCACGTCAACTTCGTCAATGGCTCCAACGGCGATTTCAAGACGATGGTTCAGTACGATTTCCGCTGGGACGGCTCGCGGATGTCGGACGTCGCGGCGCAGGCCAGTTATGGCACGACGCACATGACGATGACGAACTCCATCACCGGGTCGCAGTGCAGCATGTCGCGCAAGGCGAGCGGCAAGTCCCGGGTGGAGGCGCCGAGCGCGTCGACGGCGAAACTCGTCCTCGGCTCGGCCGACCCGTTCTATCCGGCCGCGTTGATCCCCGACCTCGACGGGTCGATCACGGTCTCCTTCTCCGGCCGCGATCACATGATCGTCCAGTCCGCGACCGACGCCTTCCCCAGCTACGCCTACCAGGTGTACCGCAACGGCAAACTGGTCGCGACCGTACAGGACCTCGACGTCAGCTGCGTCTCGCTGACCGGCCCGAAGGGCATCATCGCCACCGCCGGGCTGCTGTCGACACGCTGGCAGTCGCCGACCGCGCGCCAGGACATCGACACCCGGGCGACCGGGCTCGACTTCTTCCGGCCGTGTTCCTCAGCGGCCGCCATGGTGCCACTGAAGTATCCGTCGGTCAGCCCGCCCGTGGCGAAGCCGGGCAACGTCGCGCCGGTCGCCCGATTCGCCTACAAGCGTGCCGTCGGCGCCCGGGACACGGTGACCCTCGACGGCAGCGCGTCCTCCGACGCCGATGGGCGCATCACCTCGTGGGCCTGGTACAACGGCGCTACGAAGATCGCGTCGGGACCGAGCGCGACCGTCGCGCTCGGCGCCGGGACCAGCAAGACCGTCCGCCTGGTGGTCACCGACAACGCCGGGGCACAGGCCTCCAGGTCGGCGGTCGTCTCGCTGGCGAACCGCAGTCCGCGCATCGCCGCGGCCTCCCCGGCGACCGGCGCGCAGGCCGGGACGAACACGCCCACGCTCTCCGCCGTCGCGGCCGACGACGACGGCGACGCCTTGCAGTACCGCTACACGGTGACCGGGCCTTCGGTGTCGCTCGACTCGGGGTGGACGGGCGCGGCGTGGAAGGTGCCGGCGCACAGGCTCGACCCGGGCACCCGCTACGAGTGGACGGTGACCGTCCGGGACCCGTCCGGCGCCACCGCCCGGCGGACCTCGGTCTTCACCGTCGCCCCGCTGCCCACCGCGGGTGACGTCGTTTCCACCGCCTCGGGCGACGGCTACTGGCAGGTGGCGAGCGACGGCGGTGTCTTCAGCTACGGCGACGCCCGGTTCTACGGCTCGCTGCCGGGCATCGGCGTCCGGGTCACCAACGTCATCGGCATGGCGCGGACGCCGTCCGGTGCCGGCTACTGGCTGGTCGGCCGGGACGGGGGAGTGTTCGCGTTCGGCGATGCCGGCTTCCACGGCTCCCTGCCGTCGATCAACGTGCCGGTGAACAACATCGTCGGCATGGCACCGACCAAGAGTGGCCGCGGGTACTGGCTGGTCGGCGCGGACGGCGGGGTGTTCGCGTTCGGCGACGCCGCCTTCTACGGCTCGATGGGAGGCAAGCCGCTCAACAAGCCGATGGTCGCCATCGTGCCGACGGCGTCCGGGGCAGGCTATTGGACCGCGGCCGCCGACGGCGGGGTGTTCGCCTTCGGGGACGCCGCCTTCTACGGCTCGATGGGTGGTAAGCCGCTGAACGCGCCGGTCACCGACATCAGTCGTACGCTGGACGGCAACGGCTACTGGATGACCGCGGAGGACGGCGGCGTCTTCGCGTTCGGATCGGCCGGGTTCTACGGCTCGATGGCCGGAAAGCCGCTCAACGGCCACATCACCGGCATGTCCGCGACCGTCAGCGGCAAGGGCTACTGGCTCAACGGCTGTGACGGCGGGGTCTTCGCCTTCGGCGACGCCCGGTTCTTCGGCTCCAACGCGACCTATCAATGCAGGGGAGTGAACCAGCCCTGAGCACACCCGTCGCCGATTCCGCTTTATAGTGACGAGCGCCGATTTGTTGGGCTCGCGGCGGCGGAGTGCGGAGGGGGATCTGATGGTCGAGGAGACACGAGACGAGGAGGCACGGGACGACGACGCTCGGACGGAACGTCCGAGCGTCGTCACCACCGCCGGCCTGCTCCTGCTGACACTTCCCGTCATCGGGGTGATCAGCCTGGTCCTGGCGACGATCGCTCTCATCGCGGCACAGGACGCCGCCGACGAGCTGGTGACCCAGCTGGTCGACGACGGCGTCACCGAGGGACAGCGGATCGTCGACGACATGCTGTCGGCGATGTGGCTGCAGCTGGGCGTCCAGGCCGTCATCAGCCTCGGCCAGGCGATCGGGCTGGGTGTGCTCGCGTTCTTCGTGCTGCGGGGCTCACGCCGGGCCCGCACGATCGTGTTCGTGCTGGCCGCACTGAGCGCTGTGGCCGTCATCTGGCTGGTCGCGCTGACCATCGCTCTGCACCGCCTCCGCGGCGACCTGGACACTCTCGCTGATCGGATCGGGTTCCAGACGGTGTACGAGACCGACCTGATCCCGGGCTGGTTCCACCCCACCAGCTACGGCCTGCTGGCGATCTCCACGCTCACCATCTTCACTGCGGTCTGGCTGCTCACCCGCCCGGCCGCGAACACCTACTTCGGTGGCGCCGGGCTGTCGCTGCCGTCGCCGTCGCGGTCCCCGGGACGGTTCGCGCTCTGGATGGCGGCCTTGGTGATCGTGCTGGCGGTGCCCGTGGTCGGGCTCTCCGCCCTGCCCGAGCTGCCTGAGCTGCCCGAGTTGCCCACGATCCCCACGATGCCCAGTCTGCCCGGCATGCCCAGTCTGCCCGGCGAGCCGGGTGAGCCAGGCGTGCCGACTACTCTGCCGAGCTTCCCGGGCTTCCCGAGCCTGCCGGCCGTGCCCGAAATACCGAACCTGCCGGGACTGCCCACCCCGCCGTGATCAGCTGCCGGTCACCCCGGGCGTCGCCGCGATCGCTTACCACGGCCGATGACGGTCATGGCTACCACGATGCCGATGACGATCACCGCCGCGACGGTGATGACCAGCGGCATGACGAACCGGCGGAACGCCGTCGGGGTGGCCTTGCGGGCCTGCTGATCGGGCGGCACGGCGCTGACATCGCCGAGCCAGACCCGGCCGCCGGCGTCCGGGGTGGCCGCGCCGAACGAACCCTGCACGGCGGTGGCCAGGTCGGGGTGCGATTGCCGGAACGCCGCCGAGGTCAGTCTGGTGAAGGGAACGGTGGCGAAGTCCACCCCGCCGTCGGTGTAGGTGTACGTGTACTGGTGGTTCCCCGACGTCTCCGTCCTCGTCACGCGGTACTCGCCGTTCTTGTACGACTTCACGTAGGCGTCGAAGACCGCGCGCGGCTTCCAGCTCTTGATGGATCTCCATCGTGAGACGTCGCCCTTGTCGATCATCGAGGTGAGGGCGCCGGTTCCGCGTTCGCGGTACCACTGGGCCGCGACCCGGGCCAGGTAGACCCGGCGCAGCTCGGCGTACGCGGGCGCGGTGTTCACCGCCTTCTCCACTGCGGGCAGGATCTCCTTCTCGAAGATCGCCTGCATCCGCCGGCTGGGCACCGGGCAGGATGGGTCTCCGCTGGTGCCGTTGAGCATCTCGGACTCGGACTTGACCTCCAGCGGGGCGTCGATGATGTGCAGCCCGCCGTCCTGCTCGTAGACGGTGGCCGGCTTCGGGACGATCCACTGGCGGATCACGCCGCACTCCTGGGCGCCGGACGGGCCGGGCTTGCCCCAGAACCGGCGGCCGAGGGCCGTCTCGGGATTGGTGAGGCGGGCCGAATCCCGTTTCATCCGCAGGTCCGCTTCGAGCAGGATGCGCCCGGCGTCGGTGCCGGCCAGCCGCTTGTCGATGATCCGGTCGGGTTCCCGCGGGTTCAGGTTCACCCAGAACGTGTCCCGGGGCAGGCTCAGCCAGACGAAGAACGCGTCCGACATCTGGGCGGCCGCGAGCTGCCCCTCGGTGATGTGCTGGTCTTTCGCGGTGGTGGGGGCGGCGTCGTACGAGTAGCGCAGGCGCCCCTTCTCGTCCTCGGCGAGATAGCGCAGTTGCAGCGTCGAGAAGTCGATGCCACCAGGAGCGGTGCCGACCTTGCCGGTCAGGGCCTTGGTGGCGACGCCACCGGGCGGCGACGAGCCGGACACGGTGAAGGCGTTGACCGCGTGGACGAAACGGGTCAGGGCCTCGAAGGTGTCCGGCATGCCGGCTTCCTTCCAACGCTGGTAGCCCTCCTGGAGCTCGGTGGCGGCATCCGCCTCGGCGATCGCGGCCTGCTTCTCCGCCGCGCTGAGCTCGCCATCCTTGATCTTCTCGTCGAGTTCGGCGTTGAGCTCCTTGAGCTGCGCCGGCGACAGCGTCGGATTCTTGGTCAGGTATCGCCCGCTGGTCGTCTGGCTCAGGATCTTGCCTTCCTTCAGCCGGTTCATGCACTGATTGGCGCCCTCCGCACAGAACACCCGTTCGCTGAGGATTTCGATGTCCGTGCCCTTGACCATCTCCCCGTTGACCGCGTCGACACCGGCCTCCGAATGGATCGGGCCGTTGCCGAGGGCCTGTGTCCGTTCACTCGTCAGGAGATTGATCGTGGCGCTCGGTGTGTAGGAGGTGCGCCAGTCGACCTTCAGTGGCTTGCCGTATCGGTCGACGAGGTACGGCTTCCCGCTGTCGTCCACGCGGAAGATGTCCACGACGGCTGCTGCCTTGCCGGTGAAGTTGAACCTGTTGTAGTTGGCCATCGCGATGTAGAGCGTCATCCCGTCGACAGTCGTCGTCAGGACGGCGACGTTGGACCCCCAGCCGAAGCGGCCGTCGCCTGACGGGCGTAGATCGGAGTGGCGGTGGCGGAAGATCAAACGGAAGAGGTTCAGCGGATCCGACTCGTCGGTGGCCGTGATGTCGACGTGCCGTGGCGGGGGTGTCGCATATGCCGGGGCCAGCGCGAACACGTTGGGCAGCAGCAGGGCGAGCACCGCGACGAGCGCGGGAATCACCCGGTGGCGCACTGGCGTCCTGTCACCGGCCATCTGCGGTTCCCTACTCCTCGAAGCTGTTCAGATATCCGTGCCAGTTGCGGCCTCGCTGGTACCGCATCGCCGCCGGATCCATCGCGGTGAGGACCTGGCGGACTCCCTCCACGAGGGCCTCGGCGCTCTCCGGTTCCATGTCTCCGGTCTGCGACATGATCTGCCGCTCGATGACGCCGGCGCTGAGCACCCAGAGCGCGACGGTGGTGTTCATCAGCTCGGGTTCCTCCCCGAGGTCCCGCGGGTTGACGCAGAACACCTGATCGGTACGGATGTCGATGCCGTACAGCAGGGTCGTGCCCCAGATGCCGCCCACCACCACGTAATCGCGGCCGTCCCGGGCCAGGATCTGATCCGTCCGATCCAGCGTGCACTCGAAGCCCCAGCTGGGTTCGAAGTCGGGCAGGCCGACGTCGGTGAGGTACCGGCGGGTGGCAGCGGACAGATCAGGATGGATCCGCCGGGGATCGATCGGCCGCAGCTGGTCACCCCAGAGCCGGCGCACGTGCGCGACGACCTCGTCGCTCCAGCCGGAATCCGTCTCGTCGGTCATCGTGGATCTCCTCCAGTGCCTCGCCGGTTTGATGTGGTCGGATCATCAAACGGCGCCGGCGTCACCCGGGACACGACTCCACGATATCGAGCTGAATCAATAGGCTGCGGACGCCGGCAGTATCCCGGCCGGCTGCATTGGTGGCTGCTGCGCCAGGGGCATCGTGAGGACGAAGATCGAGCCGTGGCCCGGCGCCGGGCGGTAGGCGACGTCGCCGCCGTTGGCGCGGGCCAGTTCGCGGACGATGTAGAGGCCGAGGCCGGTTCCCGGGGCGGAGGCGGCGGTGGTGGAGGCGCGGGCGAGGCGGCCGAACAGGCGGTCGCGGAAGTCGGCCGGAACACCGGGGCCTTCGTCGTGGACCTCCAGGACGACGGCCGGGGCCTCGGGGCGGGCGACGATCGCGGTGGCGCCCCCGCCGTACTTGGCGGCATTGCTGATCAGGTTGGTCAGGATGTGGTCGAGGTGGCTGGGCTGCACGAACGCGACCAGGTCCGGCGGGCACACGACCGGGATGCCGGTGGCCGCGGCGGCGGTCACCGCGGCGTCGATGTGGTCGGCGACCCGGGTCGGCGCGGGCAGCGCGGTGAGCTGGCCGGCGTCGATGCGGACCAGGGCGAGGACCTCGTTGACGATGGTGTCGAGCCGGCGGGCGTTGCGGTGGATCCGGTCCAGCAGGCCGGGCATCGGGACGTCGTCGTCGGCGCGGGCCAGTTCCAGATGCCCGAGGATCATGGCGAGCGGGTTGCCGATCTCGTGGCCGAGCATGCCCATCAGATCGGACTTGAGCCGGTTCGCCGCCTCCAGCTCGCGGTTGCGGTCGGCCAGCTGCGCCTCGGCGGCCTTCCGGGCGCTGATGTCCTGCAGCACGCTCACCAGGTGAGCGGGCCGGCCGTCGGCGTCACGGACCGCCGACACCGTCACCTGCGCGTCGAGCCGGCCGCCGTCGGCGCGCAGCAGGGTCAGCTCGCGGCTGACCAGAGGGCGCCGGTCGGCGATCACCTCGCCGAGATCGCGCCGGTGCGCATCCCGGTCGGGCGCGGCGAACAGGTCGGTCAGCCGGGTGCCGGTCAGCTGCGGCGCGGTCATGCCGACCATCGCGAGGAAGGCCGGGTTCGCCTCCTCGATGTGATCGTCGGTGCCGTGGATGACCTGACCGACGGCGGCGTGCTCGAAGTGCGACCGGACCCGGCTCTCGCTGTCGGCGAGGCGGCGGGTGGCGGCGGCGAGATCGGCGGTGCGGGCGCGGACCGCGCTGTCCAGCGAGTCGTAGAGGATCGCGTTGTCCAGCGACACGGCGAGCTGCCCGGCGATCAGCCGGACCGTCTCCAGCCGGTCGATCGAGAAGATCCCGCGTTGGCGGTGATTCTCCAGCACCAGTACGGCGTGAGCGACGTTGTGACTGGGCACCGGAACCACGAGAAGCGCACAGAGTTCGAGGCCGGACAGGTAGGGATCACTGCTGAACCGGTCGTCGCCGGTGGCGTCGGCGACCAGCAGCGGCTCGCGGGTGCGTAACACGTAGCGGACGGCGGACAACGGCAGGTGGCTCCCGCCCGGGCTGGCGGGATCGGCGACCAGGGCGGCCGGCTGTTCCCGGCCGGGACCGGCGATCGCCGACACGTACCAGTGCGACGTCTCCTGATGCTGCAGCACCAGGTGCGCGGCGGTGGCCCCGGTCAGGCCGCTGAGCAGGTCGCCGACCTGGGACTGGAGGCCCGCCACCGTGGTCTGCGAACTCAGCGCCTGCGAGGCGCGCAGGACGGCCATGAGGTCGATGGGCAGGGCGTCGCCGGTCGACGAGTGCGATCCGGTGGGCGGCGCTGCCGTCGTACAGAGGAACGGGAATTGATCTCTCAAAGCGTCGGCCTTGCCCTCGGCGCCCCAGCGTCGATAGGCGTCGAGGGCCTCGGCGAGCAGGTGGCGCCCGCCGTATTCGAGGCCTTGACCGAGGTGGAACCGGCCGGCGCGTTCGGCGAGCAGGGCGCGGTGCCAGGGGCGGCCGGAGACCTCGCAGAGGCCGGCGTCGAACGCGCGGGCAGCGGTGGCCGGGTCGCCGAGGGCCCAGGCGCGCTCGGCGTCGACCAGGTGAAGCAGCGGCCGGAAGTTGTGCGGGCAGTCGGCGGCGCGCCGGGCCAGCCAGGACCGGGCCTCGTCGAGTTCGGCGGCCGCGGGGGCGCCGTCGCCGGCCCCGATCCGGCGGGCGAGGCTGACCGCCCTGGTCACCCGGGCCAGCACCGCGACGTAGAAGCCGCGGATGGCCCGGCTGTCGGCCATCGCCGCCGCCGACGACTCCTCCAGCGCCGCGGCGTCATCGAAGATCATCGCGCCGAGTGCGCGGTTCGTGTGGTACGTGCCCAGCGCCGCGCGGGCCGTCGAGACCTGGGCCAGGTGCTCGGCCTCGTCGAAGTCACCGGTACGGCCCTGCAGCGTGTGGATCAGCTGCCGGTACCCGATCATCGACAGCGTCGCGAACCGGCTGCCGGTCCGCTCGGCGAACGCCAGGCCGAGGGTGACCTCGTCGGCGGCCGCGTCCAGGGTCTCGCCGCAGTCCACCAGCAGGGCCAGCAACCGGTTGGTCAGCATGCTCGCGACCTGCACGTCGCCGACAGCGATCAGATCGTCGCGGGTCTGCTGGGCGGCTTCCACGATGGATTCGGCCGGTTCGCACCAGTGCGCGGCCAGGCACAGGTGCATGTACCGGGCGACGGCGGTCTCGGCCTGATAGCCGTGCCGGCGCCCGACGCCGACGGCGTGGGCGGTCAGCCGGTAGCCGGTGAGGTAGTCGCCGCGCCGGTCGATGGTGACCGCGACCGCGGCGCCCATGGTGCCGACGAACGGCGCGCAGACGCCGTGCCGCTCCCACAGCTGCTGCGTCTGCAGCGTCAGCCAGGCATGCATCAGCGGGTCCAGGTGGAACGCCGGCGCCAGCAGCCGGTTGAGCACCCGGCCGGCGGCGATGACGGCGGCGTCGGTGGTCTCGGCGGCGCTCTCCTGACCGGCCTCGATCCGGTCCGCCCACCGGTACAGCCGGTCGATGCCGTCGTCCACGGCCGCGGCCAGGTCGGCCGGCGGGGTGATGCCGAACCGGGCCAGGACCCGGATGCCGAGCTCGATGGCGGCCGCGCTGGCACCGCGCTGCGTCAGGCTGTTGACCTGGGTCGTGGTGGCGGCGGCGAGGGCGAGCAGGCCGGGTGAGCGGCCGGCGAGCTCCTGATAGACGTCGTCGGCGTCGTCGAGCCGGCCCAGGCAGTAGAGGGTGGCGTGCCGGTCGACGGTGATCTCGTCGGACGCCGACAGCCGGTCGGCGCAGCGGTACAGCTCCTCGGCGACCACGTAGTTGGTCAGCTGGGCGGCCCGGTGCCCGGCCGCGTGCAGCAGTCGCGCGGCGGTGCGCCGCTCCCGGGGGTCGCTGACCAGGCCGGCCGCCGCGAGGTACTGCTCGGCCGCCTCCTGCCGGGCGTCGCCACGGCCGGCGAGAGCCCGCGCCATGCCCAGTTGCAGCAGTTCGCGGTCGTGCTCGGCGAGGTCGTCGTGGGCGGCGCGGTGAATCAGGTCGTGCCGGAACCGGACCGTGCCGGCGGTCGTCGCGGGCCGGTCGGCGACGACCAGCCGGGCCGCGTCGGCGGCTGCCAGATGCTCGATGAGGTTCGGCACCGGCATCCGCAGCGCGGCGGCGAGCAGCACCGCCGGGACGTCGCCACCGAGACAGGCGAGCGCCGTCAGCACCCGGCGGGTCTCCCCGGGCAACCGGGCCAGGCGATCGGTCATCAGGTCCGGGACCAGTGTGCGGGCCAGGAACGCGCGGGCCTGCTCCGGGTCCCAGCGCCAGCCGTCGCGGCCCAGGGTGAGCAGCCCGTCGCCGCGCAGCGCGTTGAGGAGCTCGACCGCCGTGTACGGATTGCCGCCACTGGGCCCGAGCAGCAGCCGGGCCAGCGCCTCCGCCCGGTCCGGCGCCAGCCGCAGCACCGCCCCCACCAGCGCGGTGAGGCCGCCGGGACCGAGCCCGCCGAGCCGGATCGGCGGGCCGATCGTGCCGGCCTGCTCGCCGCGGGCGGCCAGCAACGCCAGCGGATGCTCACCACCGGCCTCCTGATCGCGATAGGTGCCGACGACCAGCATGCCGGGAATCGGACCGGCCGACACGATCGCGTCGAGCACCTGTAGCGACGAAGGGCTCGCCCACTGCAGGTCGTCGACGGCCAGCACCAGCGGGCGCTGCGCCGTGACGGTCCTGAGCAGGGCGACGATCGCGGTGATGATCCGGGCCGGCGCGGTGCCCGGGTCGTCGGCGGCGGGCGCGGCGCCATCACCGAGCAGCGGCGCCAGCTCCGGGATGGCGCCGACCGCGACCTGCAGGTTCGCGCCCAGCGCGGCGATGATCCGGCGGCGGTCGGCGGTGATGTCCGGCTCCGGTTCGGCGAGCAGCAGCCCGGCCAGCTTCGCCATGGCACGGCGGATGCCGCCACTCCCGGTCCCGGTCCGGAACTGGTCGTACTTGCCGCCGACGAACCAGCCACCCCGCGCCGTCACCACCTGCCGCAGGGTTGCGACCAGGGAACTCTTCCCCACACCCGGAGGACCCCCGATGAGTACGGCCGGAGTCCCGCCCGCCTGCGCCCGGTCCAACGCCGCGGTCAGCCGGTCCACCTCGTCCTCGCGCCCGACCAGTTCGGCGGGCCCGGTCAGGATCGCCGGGAAGTCGTGCTCACCTAGGCGCCACGACCCCTTCTCGAAGCAGTCGAGGTCGTGGGCGACGGCCTCGGCGCTCTGATAGCGGCTGTCCGGATCCTTCTCCAGCAACCGCAGGACGATGTCACCGAAGGGGTGCGGCAGCCCGGGACTGCGGTCGGCGGGAGAAGCCGGCGTGCGGACCAGGGTGTCCCGGATGACCTCGAGAGGGTCGTCGCCGGGGAACGGCGGCTCGCCGGTGGCCAGGGCGTACAGGGTGGCGCCCAGCCCGTACAGATCCGCTCGCTGATCCACCGGAAGCCGCAACCGGCCGGTCTGTTCCGGCGCCTGGAAACCGAGAGTGCCCACCGGCTGGTCCGGAGGCGCGGTCGCGGTGGCCCCGGCCGGCAGGATCTCCGCGAGGTCGTAGTCGATCAGCAGCGGCGACCCGGCCGCGAGTACGACGTTGGCCGGCGTGATGTCGTGGTGCAGCACCCCGGCGCGGTGCAGCGCGGCGACCACGGCGGTCAGCTCCCGCGCGACCGTGATCAGTCGCGGCACCGGCAAGCGGGTGACCGGGCTCCCCCTGTCGTCACGCAGCAGCAGCGACTGCCGCGCCTGGCGGTCGCCGAGCCGCGGCACCCCGCTGACGCCTTCGAGGTGCCGCAGCACGGCACGCTCCCGGTCGATCCGCCGGACCGCCCCACTGCCGAAGGCACGTTTGCGGATCAGGGAGCCGGCGTCGTCGGTTGCGGTCTGGCGGAGGACTTCCGTTCGTTCGCTGCGGTACAGCAGCTCCTCTGCCATAAATCGTAATAATGCCACCCTTTTCGGCCGGTTGAGAGCTTGTGGGCGTTGCGGTGGACGCCGCGCGGGGCATGGGGCGGTCAGCCCTCCAGCGGGAGATCGACGACGAGACGCTCGGAGAGGGCCCGGGAGACGCACGGGAAGACGCAGTTCTGGGCCGCCTTCTCGTCAGGGGTGAGGATGTCGTCGCGGTGGTCGGCCTCGCCCTTGAGCAGGGTCGTCTCGCAGGTGCCGCAGGTTCCCTCCCGGCACGACCACATGACGTCGGCGCCGGCGTCGAGCAGCACGTCCAGCATCGGGGTGCCGGCCGGGACCTGGCGGACGGGTCCGTCGATGCCGAACTGAACCTCGAAGGAGCCGCCGGCATCGGAGAGGACACCGGGGGAGGAGGCGAACGACTCCGTTCGCAGGCGCTCGGCGCCGACCAGCCCGCGAAGCTCGTCCAGCATCCGGGCCGGGCCGCACGCGTAGACCAGCGCCGTGTCCGGTACCCGCTCCACGATCGCCGGCAGGGTGAAGCCGGGTGTCTGCGAGCGGTCCACCACCAGAGCCGACTCCCCGAGGGCGGCCACCCGTTCCAGGAAGGGCATCCGAGCGCTGGTGCTTCCGACGTACAGGAGAAGGAAGGTCTTGCCCCGGGACGCGAGATGCTCGGCCATCGTGAGGATCGGGGTGACACCGATGCCGCCCGCGACCAGCAGATATGACGGGGCGTCCGCCAGCGGGAACATCGCCTTCGGACCGGCGACCCGGACCTGGTCTCCCACCGCGAGCCGGGTGTGGACGTGCTGGGAACCTCCGGTGCCGCCGGGACGGAGCCGGACCGCGAAGGTCCACACGCCCGGGACGCCGGGGGTGCCGCAGAACGAATACTGCCGGACCAGGCCGGGGGAGAGCTCCAGGTCGGCGTGGTCGCCCGGCTGCCAGGCGGGCAGGTCCGGGGCCGCCACGCTGACCAGGGCGACGTCGCCGGCGATCTTCTCGTGCGCGGTCACCACCGCGTCGTAGCGCCGTGGTGTCACGACCCGTACCCCATCCGGGTGGCGACGGCGGCCTGGAACATCGCGGTGATCTGATCCCAGGACGGCAGCAGCGTGGTGTGGTTCGCGCCGTCCGACGCCCGCCCGGCCTGCAGCTTGTAGAGGAACGGGATGTCCTGCTCGTTGACGTGGAAGAGCACGTCGCAGAGGCTCTTCACGGACTCCGCGAACCGTGGTCCGGCGGCGCGCTCGTCGACGAAGACGGCCATGTGCTCGACGGTCCGGTCCACCGCCGACGGCGACAGCGCGATCACCTGGAACCAGTCGGCCTCCAGGAAGACCAGGGCGTTCGGGAAGACGCAGAAGATGTCCTGCGACTCCACCTTCCCGGCCGGTACGTCACCGATGAACGGCAGCGCGTCCTCGGACTTCTTCGCCTTGCCGACGGCGCCGCGCGGGTAGCAGCCACCGACGATCACGTCGCTGTCGATCACCACGTCGTCCACGTCGAGGGAGGCCGCGACCGGGCCGACCTGCGGGTGCACGAACGGCAGGTGGTAGAAGTCGAGGAAGTTCTCCACCGCGAGCTTCCAGTTCACCGCCAGGTCGAACTCCCGTTCCTGGGCCAGGTGCAGCCGGCTGAAGTCGATGTGCGACCAGCGTTCCGCCAGCGGGGCGATGACCTCCTCGAACGGCGTCGGGTCGGCGCTCAGGTTGACGAACACCATGCCGGCCCAGACCGCGCTCGGCACCGGCAGCAGGCCCAGCTTGCGGCGGGACTCGGGGGAGGGCGCGCCGCGGCGTTCCCGGTTGAAGTAGGGCGCGGCGGCGAGCGAGCCGTCCAGGTTGTACGACCAGCAGTGGTACGCGCACTGGATCCGCTGGGTCACCTCGATCGGCTCCTGCGTCACCACCATCCCGCGGTGCCGGCACGAGTTGTGGAAGACGTTCACGCCGCCCTCGCCGTCGCGCACGATGAGCAGCGGCTTCCCGGCCACCTCGACCGGGTGGACGTCGCCCTCCTTGCCGACCCAGTGGGCGTAACCGGCCCAGACCCACTCGGCACTGAAGATCATCCGCTGCTCGCGGGCGAACTCCTGCGGGTCGGTGTACGCGGTGGCCGGCAGGATCGACCTGCCGTAGGTCTCCTCCGACAGCGGGCCGTCGACGATGGCGTTGCCGGTGCTGGTGGTCGAGTACGTGGTCATTCGGAACACTCCAGGATCGCGGATTCGAAAGCGAGAGCGGCCCACGAACGCAGCAGGGCGGCCTCGGCCCAGCGGTCACTGACCTGCACACCGGCGGCGTCGGTCATGGCGTACGGGGTGGTGCCGAGCTCGGTGAGGAAGACGATGTCCCCGGTGGGACGGCGGCGCAGGATCTGCACGAAGGCGTCGGTCCACCAGCGCCGGGCCAGCGCGATCCACGGCTCGCTGGACGCGTGGTGCAGCGGCACCTGGACCTGGCAGCGCGACGCCACCCGGCCCTGCACCGATCCGCCGTGCCGCAGCAGCGCCGCGACCCGGTCCTCGATCTCGGCGGTGGGCTCGGCCGGGATCTCGGCGCCGACGACGTAGTGCGACAGGTCGATGGCCAGGTCGATGTCCTCGGGCAGGCGGTCGGCCAGCGCCGCGGTGAAGCGCAGGTCGTTCGTCATCGTGTTGCGGTGCGTCTCGAGCTCCAGGCGTACGCCGTCGCGGGCGGCGATGCCGTGCCAGCGCGCGGTGAGGGCGGCGGCCTCGTCCAGGTCGAGCGTGTAGTGCTGGGCGCAGAGCACCAGGTCGCGGGCGCCGATCGCGGCGGCGTACCGCAGCGCGTCGCCGAGCACCTTCTCGTCCGGGACGAACGCCATCACCGTGGCGCTCAGCCCGGTGCCCTGCGCCGCGGCGGCGAGATCGGCGCTGGTGGGGGCCTGCCGGGCGCCGAGGTCGACGGCGTATCCGCGGTAGCCCGCGCCGACCAGCTGGGCCAGCTGCTCGTCCAGCGCAGTCCACGGAAGGTCCTCCATGGCCCACAGCGACTGCACGAACGTGAGTCGAGAAGTATTGCCGTCCAAGCTCATGACAAAATATCTACGCCCTCAGCGGCGCGATGATCAAGCAAAAGTTGGCTCATAGCGGGGATGTTACAAACAAATCCCTGACTCGAAACGTGGCATGCCGGAGGATTGCAGCGTGACGAATGACGAGGTCAAGGAAGCGGTCGCCACGGCGCTCGCCGACGACGGCCGGATGTCGGTGGAGGCGCTGTCCCGCTTGCTGGGGCTGACCAGCGCCGTCGTCCGCAAGGCCATGACGGCGTTGCACTCCGAGGGCATCGCCGTACGAGCGGTCGTGCACCCCGCGGTGCTGGGCCTGCCCGAGTGCGCCCACCTGCGGCTGCGCGTCGACGGGCCGCTCGGCCACGTGCTCGACGCGCTCTGCGCCCGCCCGGAGGTGCCCTTCGTGTCGCACGTCGCCGGCGGCCACACCCTCTCCGCGGAGATCCGGGTGGCCGACCGCCCGACGCTCGCGACGGTCGTCGCCGCGATCGCGGCCCTGCCCGGCGTCGCCGGTGTCGACCTGGACGAATACCTTGACATCGTCCGCGACGCCAGCCTCGACCTGCTCCGGCCGGACGCGCCGCAACCGCTCGACGACATCGACCGCACCCTGGTCACCGAGTTGCAGGCGGACGGCCGGCGCTCGTTCGCCGCGATGGGCGAGCAGGTCGGCCTGACCACCGCGTCCACCCGCAGCCGGGTGCTGCGCCTGATCGAGATGGGGGCGCTGCGCATCGGCGTGCGCCGGCAGCCCGGGCCCGGGACCGTGCAGGTCGGTTACCGCCTGAGCGCGCCCGGCACCCGGGCCGCGACCCTCGCGGTGCTGCGCGAGCTGCCGGACATGTCGTACCTCGCCCTCACCACCGGCTCCGCGGATTTCGTCGGCACGCTCACCTGCGCCTCGCCGGGCGACGCGTCCCGGGCGCTGACGGCGTTGCGGGCCGTGCCCGGCGTGCGGGCCCTGCAGAGCTGGACCCACCTCGACGTCGTGAAGGAGACCTACGCGTGACCACCTGGCCCGCCCCTCTCGCGACCATGCCCGTGCGCGCCCGTATCGACGCGGCGACCACCCTCGACGAGGCAGCGGTCTTCCTGGCCGGCGCCGCCGTCACGACCGGGACAGTGGTGCTGCGCAACTGGGACGCTCTGGCCGAGGATCCGGCCGCGCCCGTGCTGCGCGATCTGCTCGCCACGTTCGGCGCCTACGTCGTCCGGTCCGCCGAGGGCCTGACCTGCACCAGCCGGTCGACTTCAGGGCATTTGAATCCGATTTCGTACGACCTGAGCACCGCGCCGGGACTCGCCGGAGTCGCATGCGTCCTCGCGGCGCTGGCGGACGGGCCATCACGGCTCTCCGGTGTGCCGCAATCCCCGCGGGTGACCGAGGTGATGGACAACCTGACCGCGCTGGGTGGCCGGGTCACCATGCGGTCCGGTGTCGTCGCGATCGTGCCCGGGCCACTGCACGCCGGAGCGTGGCAGGCGCACGGCGACCCGGTGCTGGGAGCGCTCGGCGCTGTTCTGGGACTGGTGGTGCCGGGGGTGTCGATCGTCGGATCGCCGTCCCGCCCGGCCTTCCTGGAGGCGTGGCGGCGGGCCATGGCCGCTGACGAGAACATCCTGCCCGGGACGAGCGCCGGAACCGTGCCCTACTACGCGTGACGGTCTTTCCACCAGGTCACGATGGTCGCGGCGGGCTGTTCCTCGTACGACCGCAGTGATCCTTCGGAGAGATAACCCACGTGCGGGGTGACGATCGTGCGGGCGTGGGCGCGCAACGGATCGTCCAGCACCGGCGGCTCACCGATCAGCACGTCCAGGCCCGCCCCGCGCAACCGTCCGCTGTCGAGGGCGGCCAGCAGCGCGTCCTGGTCGACGATCTCCGCGCGGGAGACGTTGATCAGGCTGGCGCCGTACGGCAGACACTCCAGCTCGGCGGCGCCCAGCATGCCGCGGGTCTGCTCGGACAGCGGCAGGTGCACCGAGAGCACATCGCTCGCGACCAGCAGTTCCTCGAAGGTCACCGCCTCGACGCCGCCCGGGACCGGCGCATACGGGTCGTAGCCGACGACCCGGCCGACCAGCGGGCGGGCCATCCGGGCGAACTCCGCGCCGATCCTGCCCAGTCCGAGAACGCCCAGCGTGCAGCCGGACAGCCGGCGTGGCAGCTGCTCGAACGCCTCCGACCAGCGGCCGGTCGCGACCTGCTCGGTCACCCGCAGGCCGCGCTCGACGGCCAGGACGAGCGCGAGGGCGTGAGCGGCGACCTCCTCGGTGGCGGCGCCGATCAGCGGCTGAATCCGCACACCGTGGCGTTCGGCCGCCGCGAGATCGACCATGTCGGCGCCGGCCGAGGTCAGCGCCACGAACTCCAGAGCGGGCAGGGCGGCGAAGAAGTCCTCGCCCAGGTGCGCGTAGCCGCCGACCGCGGCGACCGCCCGCGCCGCCCGGGGCGGGACCGCCGGATCGACGTCGAGCTTCAGCACCTCGACGTCGAAACCGCTGCCGCCGAGCAGGTCGATGGCGGGCTGCGGGTCGATGTCGGAGACGTCGGTGAGGATCACCAGGGGCCGCACGGTCAGAACCCGGCGGCGACGACGACGGTGACCGCGTTCGTGCGCAGGGCCTCGTGCAACGCCTCCCGCAGCGCCTCGGGGGTGGCGACGTGCAGACCGCGGGCGCCGAAACCCCGGGCGATGAGGGCGTGGTCGAACGCGGTGACCTCGGTGTCCACCCGGGTCGCCGACGCCCTGTCGAACGAGTCGCGGATCTCGCCGTAGCCACGGTTGTCCCAGATCAGCAGGGTGAGCTGGCGGCCCAGGTCGACGGCGGTGGCCAGCTCGGTGAGGGTGAACAGGCTGCCGCCGTCCCCGGCGATCGCCAGCACCGGCCGCTCCGGCTCCGCGATGGCCGCCCCGACCGCCATCGGCAGCGCCGCGCCGAGGGTGCCCAGGCCGTAGGTGGCCGTCCAGGCGGTCGGCTCGGCAGGGGACAGGTAGTGGTGGGCGGTGTACGCCAGCTGCGTCGAGTCCAGCACCACGGCGGTGTCCTCGGGAAGGGCCGCGGCCACCGCGTCCAGCCAGGGAAGATGACCCAGCGACTGGCCGGTCCACCCGACGGCGGCCCGCGCCGCCACGGTCCGGGCCGGGCCGTCCGCCGCCGGTTCGCGGTCGATCAGGGCGATCAGCCCGGCGAGGACCGCGCGGGCGTCGCCTTCCAGGGCCACCTTCGCGGGCATCGGCGCGTTCAGGTTCGCCGGGTCGATGTCGAGGCGGATGAGCGAACCCTCCAACTCGACCTCCCGGCCGGTGTAGAGCACGTCGGTCTCGGAGAACTCGGTGCCCACGGCCAGGACGACGTCGGCCTCGCGCAGCAGGTCCTGCGCTCCCGCGAACGGCAGCAACGTGCCCACCGCGAGGGGGTGGCCGGGCGGCAGCAGGCCGCTGGCGTTGCCGGTGGTGACCACGGGAGCGCCCAGTCGTTCGGCGATGGCGCGGACCTCGGCTCGTGCCTTGCGGGCGCCACCGCCGGCGATGATGGCCGGGGTGCTCGCTTGGCAGAGGAGAGCGCCGGCGGCGGCGATCGCCGCTCGGCCCGCCTCACCGTGAGGCCCGGTGGCGGCGGCGGTGGTGGCGGCGGCGGTGGCTGCGACTGCGGCGGTGGCGGCGGCGGCCGTGTCGGCGATCTTGGAGAACGGCGTGAACGGGCCGTCCACCTCGGCGGTGAGGACGTCGATCGGGACGGCGATGTGGGCCGGGCGCGGGCGTCCCGTGGTCATCGCGGCCCAGGCGCGGGCGACGAGTTCGGGCAGCTCCTGCGCGGTGCGGGCGAGCCACGAGTGCTCGGTCACCCCGGCCACGGCCGCCACCTGGTCGCGGATGTCGTGCAGCGGCCCGCGTTCGCGCCCGAGCAGGTCCGAGCGGGTGGTGGCGGTGATGTACAGCAACGGGATCGAGTCGTGCCAGGCCTGCGCCAGCGGTGTCAGCGCGTTGAGCACTCCCGGGCCGGTGACCAGCGCACACACGCCCGGCTTACCGGTCTGCCGCGCGTAGGCGTCCGCCATGAAACCGGCGCCCTGCTCGTGCCGCGCCGGATGGGTGCTGATGCCGGCCTCGGCGAAGCCCCGGTACAGCTCGATGGTGTGCACGCCGGGGATGCCGAACACGGACTCGACGCCGTACTCGCGCAGCAGCAGGGCCAGAGCATGCCCAGTTCTCACGGTGGTTCTCCCTACGAGCTAGTGCATGTGAGCGAGGAAACGACGGGTGCGCTCGTGCTCTGGAGCGTCGAAGAAGCGATCCGGCGGGGCCTGCTCGACGATCTGGCCGGAGTCGAAGAGGGCCACCTCGGAGGCCACGCTGCGGGCGAAGCGCATCTCGTGGGTCACCACGACCATGGTCATGCCGTCCGACGCCAGTTTCTCCATCACGTCGAGGACCTCGCGGACCAGTTCCGGGTCGAGGGCCGAGGTCGGCTCGTCGAAGAGCATCAGCTTCGGTTTCATCACCAGGGCGCGGGCGATCGCCACGCGCTGCTGCTGCCCTCCGGACAATTCCGAGGGGTACGCGTGAGCCCGACCGGCGAGACCGACCCGTTCGAGCATCGCCAGCGCCTGTTCCCGCGCCTCCTTCTTCGGCACCTTGAGCACCGTCGTGAGCCCGGCCATCACGTTGCGGGTCGCGTCCAGGTGCGGGAACAGGTTGAACTTCTGGAACACCATGCCGATCGCCGTGCGCTGGCGGGCCAGGACCCGCTCCGGCGCCGGCCGCATGTCGAGCCGCCCGCCGATCAGGCCGATCGGCTCGCCGTCCAGCAGGATCGTCCCGGAGTCGGCCGGCTCCAGCAGACTGATCAGCCGCAGGATCGTGGACTTGCCGCTGCCGGACGGGCCGAGCAGCGCCTTCACCTGGCCGCGCTGCACGGTGAAGTCGACGCCGCCCAGCACCGCGACGTCGTTGTAGGACTTGTGCAGGTTCTGCACCTGGAGCAGGGGCGGGGTCTTCATGCCGGCACCTTCTCTTCCCTCGGGGAACGGACGATGGCGGGGAAACGGCGGCGCGGGGGAGCGGACGTCCAGGTGAAGCGGCGCTCGATCCGGTTCTGCAGCAGCATCAGCAGGGAGACGATCACCAGGTAGTAGACGGTGGCGGCGGCGTAGTACTCGGCGTAGCGGAACGTCACCGCCACCCCCATCTGCGCCGTGGTGAGCAGCTCCTGCAGCGAGATCACGCTGGCCAGCGAGGTGTACTTGACCATGCCGATGAACTCGTTGCCGGTCGGTGGCAGGGCCACCCGGGTGGCCTGCGGCAGCACCACCTTGAACAGCACCTGGCCGCGGGTCATGCCGAGGGCCCGGGCCGCGAGTTGCTGACCGTCGTCCACGCTCATCAGCGCCGACCTGATGATCTCGGCCATGAACGCGCCCTCGGCCAGCGCCAGGCCGATGAAGGCCGCCAGGAACGGCGAGTACCACTCCTCCTGGAAGATCGGGGACAGCTGCGGGAGGCCGTTCCAGAGCAGCAGGAGCAGCAGCAGCGCCGGAACGGCCCGGAAGAACCAGATGTAGGTGGTGCAGAACGCGCGGACCGCGCCGATCTTCGAGGACTTGCCGAGAGCCAGCCCGAAGCCGATGAGCACGGCGCCGAGCTGGCTGGCGACGGCCAGTCCCAGGGACAGCAGGGCACCCCGCAGGTACGCCTCGGAGAACAACTGATCAAAGAAGATGGTCGAGTCGAATGCCATGGGGGCGCCTCCGCCGAGGGTCAGTAGACGTTGAGGGATTCGGTGCTCAGCCCGTAGGTCGTGGCGATCTTGCCGAGGGTGCCGTCGGTGTAGAGCGCCTTGAGGGCCTCGCTGAGCGGGGCGGTGATCGTGGCGTCCTTGTTGGCGAACATGCCGAACTTGGTGCTGGGCGGGAAGAACCCGTTGATCAGGCGCAGCTTGCCGGAGCTCTTCTTGACGATGTCGACGGCGGCGACGTCGGTCTCGATCAGCGCGTCGGCCTTGCCGTTCATGACGGCCAGCACGGTGTCGGAGGTCTTGGGGTAGTTCTGCACCGACGTACCGGAGCCGCACGCGGTGGCGATCCGCTTGGCCTCGGTCAGGTTCTCCGAGGCGTTCTGGCCGACGAGCGTGAGCCCGCACAGGTCCTTCTCAGCGGCCGGGTCGGTCTTCACCGAGGTGCCGACGATCAGCGCGGGGCCGGTCTGCATGTACGCCACACCGTCCAGCACGGCGGTGCGCTCCTCGCTCATGTAGAGGCCGCCGGGGATGATGTCGCACCGCTTCGACGTGAGCCCGGGCTGCAGGCCCTCGAACGTCGTCACCTGGGTGGCGAACTCCAGGCCCCAGTAGCCGGCCAGCGCGCGGGCGGCGTCGGCGTCGAAGCCGATGATGTCGCCGGACGTCCCGTTCTCGTAGTACTCCAGCGGGGCGTACTCGGGGTCGATGCAGACCGTCAGGGTGCCGGCCTTGACCAGTCCTTCCGGAGCGGTGGCCTGCGCCTTGACGGCGGTGGCGGCCTCGGAGGCGCCGGTCGAGTCGGAGGAGCCGGAACCGCAGGCCGAGACGCCGAGCAGCGTGGCTGCTACGGCCGCGGCGACGAAGTATCGCTTCACAGGAGTTCACTCCTTGTTTGCCGAGCCAGGGGGTTGGCCGGGGACGCTAGGGGCCGTTTGTTTCCGCCGCGTTCCGAATCATTGCGATATCTGGACCTGGCCGCGGATTCGGCTTAGATTCGGCCCGTCCCGGCGCTCGATTCCTCGTCCGGACCGGGGAACAGTGAAGGATTCGGACCGTCGCCGAACCGAAGAATTGGCCGGCGGATTTCTCGGCTTTCCCGGCACGGAGGACGGATGAGCGGCTCCCCGCACGAGGACACCAACGAACGCCTGGTCGCGCTGCTGCGCAAGGACGGCCGCGCCCCGATCGTCGACCTGGCGACCGCCCTCGGCGTGCCGCGCTCGGTGGTCCGCGCCCGGCTGCGGGAGCTCCGGGAGAGCGGCGACATCGCGATCGTCGCGATGGCCCATCCGGCCGTGCTGAACCTGGACGTCGGCTGCCATCTGTCGATCAAGGTCTACGGCTCCACTCGGGAGGTCGTCGAACACCTGCTGGCTGCCGAGAACGTCACCCTGGTGTCGCTGGTGAGCGGGGAGTACGACATCGTGGTCGAGCTGCGGGCCCGCGACCAGCGGGAGCTGTTCGACGCGGTCGAGGAGATCCGGCTCTCGGACGCGGTCCGCGAGGTGTGCACGCTGGTCTACGTCGACGTGCTGCGCAGCCCGTTCGCGGCGGCGGCCCGCCCGGCGCAGGTGCGCCTCGACGAGGTCGACCTGGCGATCGTGCACCGGCTGCAGGACGACGGCCGGATGCCGTTCCGCGAGCTGGCCGAATCCGTGGGCGTCTCCGAGTCCACCGCCCGGACCCGCACGCTGGCGCTGCTGGACCGCGAGGTCATGCGGATCTCGACGATCACCCGGCGCGGGACGCGGACGCGGAACCTGGCGATGGGGATGGGCCTGCACGTACGCGGATATTCGGACGACCTGGTCGCGGCCATCCTCGACATCCCCGGCGTGGAGTTCCTGGCCACGGTGATCGGGAACTACGACATGATCGGGACCGTCTCCGGCAATGCGCTCCCGGCCCTGCAACGGGTGGCCGAGCAGGTGCGCTCATCCCCGGACGTCACCGGGATCTGCACCTGGGTGCACATGGACTTCGTCCGTGAGACCTACCGGCTGCCACTGAGCGCGGCCTGATCCTGCTCTTCGCTGTGCATTTCCTGTTCCGACACTTCGTGTTCGCTGCGCACTGCTGCAATGCCGAATCAGTCCAGTCGTTCATGAAGGAACCAGGTAAGTGGCAGAAGAGAACAGGCCCGTGCTCACCGCCCTCACCGGCTTGCGCGCGGTCGCGGCGATCGGCGTCGTCATCTCCCACAGTGGAGTGCCGGCCAGCCTCCCCGAGCACCTCGACAAGATCGCCCATTACGGCCACATCGGCGTACCGCTGTTCTTCATGCTCTCCGGGGTGGTGCTGGCCTACAACTACGCCCACCTCAGCGGCTGGCAGGGCAGGCGCACCGTGCGGTTCTATCTCGCCCGGATCGCCCGGGTCATCCCGCTCTACTGGGCGGTGATCGCCTACTGCGCCGTCTACCTCTGGATCCAGGGCCGGGACAACCACAACTGGGCGCTGATCCAGAACCTGCTCGCCGTGCAGACCTGGAGCGGCGACCTGCGGGTGGCGATGGGCTGGTACAACAGCCCCGGCTGGTCCATCGGCGTGGAGATGTTCTTCTACCTGCTGTTCCCGTTCCTCATCCCGGTCGTCGCCAAGCTGTACCGCCGGTTCGGGGCGCGCGGCATGATCGCGCTGATCGCCGCGATGTTCCTGATCATGTTCACCCTCTGGATCTCGTTCTACCTGGCCGGCCACACCTCGATGGGCGCCGCCAACCCCACCTCCGCGCACCGCTGGCTCTACCGCAACCCGCTCTGTCACCTGCCGATGTTCATCTCCGGCATGGCGGCCTCCTTCCTGATCCCGGGCGGCGCCCGCTGGTCCACCGCGCGGCACCACCTCATCCAGGCGTTCGTCTTCTGCTTCGTCTTCGGCATGGGCGCGTTCCGGCCCGACGGGTCCGGGTGGAGCTCCGCCGCCTACGGCCTGCTCTGGGTCGGCCCGTTCTCGCTGCTCATGATCAGCCTCGCGTCCGGCCGGGGCTGGGCGGCCCGGTTCCTCTCCACCACGGTGATGGTCCGGCTCGGCGTGGCCAGCTACGCGCTCTACATCACCCACCGCTGGATGCTCTACGCCCTGCCGCACACCGAGTACATCAAGAAGGGCGAGGGCTGGGTCCCCTATGGAGCGCTGCTCGTCACCATCGTGATCGTGCTCCTGCTCGCCGAGGGCGCCCACCAGTACGTCGAGGAGCCCTGCCGCCGCTGGATCCTCCGGGTCACGAAGCGGTGGACCGCCGACCCGGACCGGCCCGCGCCCGCCGCGCCCACTCCGGACCCCCTCCTCGCCGACACCGTCCGGCTGGTCACGAACGGAGCGCCGTACACCTATCCACGGTGATCATCTCCCGGATCCGTGCCATTGCTCTCCGGCGTCGCGGCGATACGGACACGTCCCGGCGTAGAAATTGCTCGACGCACGCCCTACAGTGTGCGGACCGAGCAACCTAGGAGGGTGTAGTGGCGGACCTGCCACCGGAGAAGCCGGATCCGGCCGTGCCAGCGGACACAGGGGCTCCCACGCCGGCGCCTCAACTGCTGGTCATGCCGCCCACCGACGCGATCCCGTCGTTCGTCTGGCCGGGCAACGAGGGGGAGACGGCATGGGCGATCCCGGTGCAGATCCCGGCCGGCACCCGGGGGTACGCCCTTTTCGTGCCGATGATCCCGGCACAGGCGGCGGCCCCCGGCGCGGCGGCCCTCGGCGCGGCGGAGCCGGCCGAGCGGCCCGAGTCGAAGGCCACCGGTGCCGCGTCGGAGGCCGAGCTGGACGCCGCAGCCGCCGAGCCGCAGCCGGCCGCGTCGAAGGCCGACTTGCAATCGGCCGTCTTGAAGGCCGACCCGCAATCGGCCGTCTTGAAGGCCGACCCGCAATCGGCCGTCTTGAAGGCGGACCCGCAGTCGGGCGCGACGAAGGCGGACCCGCAGTCGGCGGCCACTAAGGCTGAGCCGCAGTCGGGCGCGGCGGAGGCCGAGCCGCAGCCGGCCGGGGAACGTCCGACGGGGTCGGCCGAGGCGGGCGAGGCGCGGAAGGTTCAGCCGGCCGGTGCGACGGCCGGGACGACCGGGCCGGCGCCGGCGGTGCTGGCGCAGCCGGCATCGGTGGGTGCGGCCGAGCCCGCGGTGGTTTCCGGCGTACCGGAGAAGTTTCCGCCTCAGCCGTATCGGCCTCAGCGACAGCAACCGATCCACGCCTTCGGCCCCTACGAGCCGCCGCCGACCGTCTGGCAGTCGTTCCGCGCGAAGCACTGGCCCGGGCCGAAGAAGACGCTGGGCAAGGCCGTCCCGGCCGGTGTGCTCGCCGGCGCGCTCGGATTCCTGGTCTTCCTGCCGCTGGACCGGGTCGGTATCGGCTGGTTCCTCGGCTGGCTGGCGCTCACCCTGGGTGTCGGGTTCGCCGTGCGCGGCGGGAAGGAGCTGTCCCGCAACGAGCGGCTGATCCGCGCGGGCTGGGCCGCGGCGGCGCTCGCCCTGATGCTCATCCCGGCGTTCCGGAACGCCTGGTGGCTGGTCACGTTCAGCGTGATCGGAGCGATCGGCTGCACCGCGCTGGCGATCGTCGGCGGCCGGCAGGTCCGGTCGATCCTGTTCAGCCTGTTCGCGGCGCCGTGGGCGGCCTTCGCCGGCATCCCGTGGGTCCGCCGGCATCTCAAGGCCGGCGACGACGCGGGCATCGCCAAGCGGATCGTCTTCTCGGTCACCCTCACCGTCGTGGTGCTGTTCGTCTTCGGCGCGTTGCTGTCCTCGGCCGACGTCGCGTTCTCCCGCCTGCTCGACGACGCCGTCCCCGACTTCCAGTTCGGCTCGATCTTCCAGTGGGCCTTCCTGGCCGTCGCCGGTGGCCTGCTCGCGATCTCCGGCATCTACACGCTCGCCGCGCCGCCGGTGACGTCCGGCCTGGACACCGAGGGCAAGGGCCGGTTCGGCCTGATCGAGTGGGCGCCGGCCGGTGCCGCGCTGGTGCTGCTCTTCGGCGGATTCGTGGCGGTGCAGTTCACCGTGCTGTTCGGCGGCAGCCGGCACGTGCTGAAGACAGCCGGTCTCAGCTACTCGCAGTACGCGCGAAGCGGCTTCTGGCAGCTCGTCGCCGTCACGCTGCTGTCCCTCGCGCTGATCGCGGCGCTGGCCCGCTGGGCGAAACGGGATCAGCCGGCCGAGCGGTTGCTGCTGCGCGTCCTGCTGGGTCTGCTCTGCGCCCTGAGCGTCGTCATCGTGGCGTCGGCGCTGTCCCGGATGTGGGAGTACCAGCGGGTCTACAGCTTCACCGGTGAGCGCATCTTCGTGATGGCGTCGGAACTGCTGCTCGGCGTGATCTTCGTGCTGATCGCGGTGGCCGGCGTCAGGTGGCAGGGCCGCTGGATCCCGTCGACCACGGTCGGCCTGGCCGTGCTGATGCTGCTCGGTCTCGCCGCCCTCGACCCGGAGGGCTACGTGGCCAGCCGCAACGCGGCCCGCTACGAGGGTTCCGGCAAGATCGACGCGTGGTACCTGCGTGCGCTCTCCGCCGACGCGACTCCGGCCTTGACCGAACTGCCCGATCCGGTACGCCGGTGCACCCTGATGTGGATCGACGAGGATCTCAAAGAGCCCGATCCCTGGTACGCGTGGAACCTCGGCCGCCAGCAGGCCCGCGAAGCATTGGACGAACTCGGTCCGGATGCGATCGGCAACCAGAAGGACTGCAAGGCGGCAGATCAGTTCGACCTGCCCAAGACACGCCGCTGAGCGGTTCTTCAAGGAACGCGCCCGGGCCCGGCCGTCAGCCGGCCCGGGCGCTTCCGTTGGTGAGAGATCTTGTCGTACCCCCCGGCTATGTTCTCGGCGTTCCTCCTTCTGCCGAAAGGTGGCCCGGATGCCGGCCGACACGACGTACCTCGAACTCTCCGAAGACAGCGGGAGCGCCCACAAGTTCTACGAGGTGACGATCGCCGGCAAGGATCTGACCGTCCGCTACGGCCGGATCGGCGACCGCGGCCAGGTGAAGCAGTCCTCCTACACCACTGAGGACAAAGCCCGCGCGGAGGCGGCCAAGAAGATCGGGGAGAAGGTCCGCAAGGGATACGCGCCGGCGGTCATCGGTCAGCGCAAGCCTCGCTCGGTGACCCGCCGGCAGATCGTCAGCACCCGGTCCACCGCGAAGGTCGCCCCGGTGCTGTGGCGATACAAGACCGGCAGCCCCGCGTTCGGCGTCTTCGTCGACGGTGACGTGTGCATGGTCGGCAACGAGGCGGGGATGATCACCACGCTGAGCCACCAGGCCGAGGTGCTGGGGCAGTTCCGCCTCCCCGACGGCGTCAAGTGCATCGTCGCCGACGACGGCTGGATCTACGCCGGCTGCGACGACGGCAACGTGTACGACCTGTCCGGCAAGGTGCCGCGCCTGGCGTACCGGATCGCCCCCGAGATCGACATCTACTGGCTGGACATCCACGACGGTGTCCTCGGCGTCTCCGACGCGAACGGCGGCATCTCGGCGATCGACCACGAGGACGAGTTCCTGTGGCAGCGCCCCGGCAGGGGCTCGTCGGCCTGGATGGTCCGCTGCGACGACGACGCCGTCCACCACGGTCACAGTGCGGGTGTGACCAGCTACGACTGGCGGACCGGCAAGGAGCTGTGGCACACCGGCACGAAGGGCGCGGTCCTCTTCGGCTGGCAGGAGCGCGACACCGTCTACGCCGGCACGTCCGACCGGCAGGTCGCCGAGCTGGGCAAGGACGGCAGCCGCCGGCAGACCTACCAGTGCGACGCGGCGGTGTTCTCCTGCGCCGCCGCCGAGGACGGGCGGTACGTCTTCGCCGGCGACAGCTCCTCCTCGGTCTACTGCTTCGACGCCGCCGGCACCAGGCTGTGGAAGCTCGCGACCGGCTGCGGCTCCGCGTACTCCATGCAGTACCACGACGAGCGGCTCTACATCGTCACCACCGACGGCTCGCTCGCCTGCATCGATGCCAGCGAGCAGGCGATCCGCTCGGCGGTCGGCGGCAGCGTCCCCGAGATCGTGGACGTCAAGGCCCCGCCGAGGATGGCCGAGGTGGCGCCGTCCACCACCGTCGAGATCGTCCACGACCCGGCCGGCGGCATCGTCGTCGAGTGCGTCGAGGAGTCCGGCCGGCTCCACATCCGGGTGGTCTCGTCCGGCTACCACAGCGACTGGCAGGTCCAGTTCCCGAAGGGCATCCGCGAGCACGGCGCCCGCTACGTCGTCAACGGCATCCGCGAGGCATCGCGGGGCGGCTTCTACCGCGCCTACGGCGACATCCGCCGCCTTTCGTGATCACCTACCTCGACCACCCTTCCCGCCTGGCTTAGCAGACGCGGTCTGGCCTCCTGGGGGTGTGCGAGGGGAAGGCGGTCAGGCCGGGCATCCTGGAGCGCCGGGTCCAGGGGCGGTGCCCCGGCCGCTTCAGGCATGACCTTTTCGCAGCCAGCGCCCCGAAGCCCCGATCGTCTCGCAAAGAGAGGACGGTCGGGCTTCGGCGTGTCCAGCGGCCGTCGCGCATCCGGACGCCGGCTCGCGCCGCGCGAGCTTGCAGGCTGCACCCAAGGCTCTGCTCAGGCTGATGAGCCGTCATTGGAAGCTCGGTGAGCCATTCGAGCTGCTCCGCAGTGAGCCCGATCGAGGCGGGACAGATCGCCTCGAAGTCCACGCCCCGGCACTCCGCTTCGTTAGCGGGCCACCTCGAGTCGTGAGCCTGTCCGGACCTGACGGTCAGATGGTCTGCTGCCCGGATCTTGAGTGTTCTTGCACATCGGAAGGTGGAAAGTCGCTCAAGATCTGCGGTCGGTCGGTCGGTCAGTCGGTCGGTCAGTCGGTCGGTCGGTCAGTCGGTCGGTCGGTCGGTGGGCTGGCGGGTGGCCGGCCGCCGCTCCGTGGACGGGCCTGGCCGACCGCCCACCCCGCCAGATCTTGAGTGCTTCTGCACCTCGGAGGGCGAAGAGCTGCTCAAGATCCGCGGTGGGTGGGTGGACCCTGCGCCAGCCGTCCGTCTCGTTCCACGGATCATGGGCGACTCTGCACACCGGAGGGTTGGTAATAGCTCAAGATCTGCGGTGGACTGGCGAGTGGGTGGCCGCGTGTGGGGGTTGCGGTTCGATCGATCTCCGCTTCGATACGTAGCGATGGCCGGCGTGCTGTGTTCGGGTCAGCACGTACGCCTCGATCAGGTCATCCTCGGTCATGCCGCCGGACGACCTGATCGAGAGCGCGAGATGTCAGGGTCCGGTGGTCAGGTACGCCACCTGGCTGCCGCTGTTCACCGTCGCCCCGGAGTTGTTGATGATCCGGTTGATCGTGCCGGTGCCGCCGAGCGACACGGTCACCATGCTGGTGAACCGGACTCCGGGCTTGGCGGGCACTTCGAAGGCGCGCTCGTTCACGACCGACGGGTTGACGTTGAAGTAGGCGTACGAGCCGAGCCCCCACGCTTGGTGGTTGTTCACCGCGTCGGCGACCTTGTAGGCCGCGTACCCCCGGGTCGAGCCGTTCATGTAGGCGGCCTGGTTCGGCGGGTCGTACGGCATCTCGTTCTGATAGAAGTACGTGCGCCCGTTCTCGCCGTTCCAGATCGTCTGGTACTTCTGGTAGTGCTCGACGAACAGCCCGTAGAACGTCATGTCGTCACCGTTCACGATCAGCCCGGTGTCGGCGGTGTTGATGGTCCAGCCGACGGTTCCGCCGTTGCCGTGGTCGGCCCGCCAGATCCAGGTGTGGTCGCCGATCACGTCGTCGCTGTTGACCTTCAGGCTGACCGTGGCCTTCCCCGCGATCGAGCCGCCGATCCGGAAGAAGACGTCGTGCAGCGAGGTCGGGTTCGCGGCGTGGTCGGCCGACGAGCCGTCCGGGCCGACCTCCATGAGCACCGGCGAATTCGTGGTGCCGGCGTCGAACATGATGCCGGCGACCTTCACCCCGTCGACGTCGGCGACGCGCATCGGCACGACGCCGTTCTGCGGGACGAAGGTGGCCAGGCCGAGTCCGAGCACGACGGTGTTCGCCCGGGTGACGTTGATCGTCTGGTTGATGGTGTACGTGCCCGGCGTCACCAGCAGGTGCTTGCCCGCGGCGAGGGCGGCGTTGATGGTGGCGGCCGTGTCACCGGGGCGGATGATCGCGAACTGGCTCAGCGAGATCGACTCGCCGGCCGGGGTGCCGTTCGCCCAGGTGGTGCCGGCGACGTTGCGCCGCAGCGACGGGACGAAGACGCGGTACGCCCCGGCGGAGTCGACGTACAGATAAGGCTTCTCCCGAATGACCGGCGATTGACCGACGCTGGTGTAGGGCGGGTTCGGGAAGCTCGTCGCCGGGGCGCCCTGCACGCCGACGAACACCTGGTTCCAGTTGCGGCCGGTCCACGAGCCGATCTGCGAGTTCCGGGTGATCCACTGCTGCTGCGAGCCGGAGTCGATCTGCCCGTCGACCTTGGTGTCGGAGATCCAGCCGCCGGAGGACCAGCCGCCGTCGGAGAGAGCCAGATTTCCTCGTACGTGCATCCGCCGATAGGGAGCGGCCTGCGACACCGACCAGCGGTCGAGCCCACCGGTCGGGTTGACGGCGAGCCCTTCCGCCGAGCGCCAGAAGTTCTGCGTGGCGTTCTGTGAGCCGTCCGGCCACCAGTCCGCCTCGACGTGCACCCGGCCGTTGATCGTGGTCTGGTCCGGGACCAGGCCGAGCCCGGCGACCTGGGTGAAGAAGCCGACGTTCGCGTCCACGGCGTAGCTGCCCGGCTTGAACAGCAGCGCGTACCGCTGGCTGCCGAACTGATTGGTCACCTGCTGGTTGAACACCTGGTTGAGCCGGTTCTGGATCGTCGACGCCGACATCGACGGATCGAACACCGACACGTTCGGTCCAAGATCGGGGTTCGTCACCGGGGTGTCCGTCGGCGGCGTGACCGGGCCGCCGCTCAGCGTCCACCGCTGGTTGGCCGAACCGGCACACGACCAGATCTGCAGCCGCGACCCGTCGGCGGTGCCGTTGCTCTGCACGTCGAGGCATTTGCCGCTGGCCTGGTTCACCAGTGTGCCGGAGGCGGTGAGCGCCCACTTCTGCGTCGCCACGCTGTCGTAGCAGGTCCACAGGTGGGTGAGCGAGCCGTCCGCGGTCGCGTTGTTCGCCACGTCCAGGCACTTACCCTGCGACTGCACCTGGCCGTTGTCGGCGAGCGTCCACTGCTGGCTCGCCACCGTGCTGTAACAGGTCCAGATGTGGATGGCGGCGCCGTCGGCGGTGGAGTTGTTCGCGACGTCGAGGCACTTGCCGCTGCCGGCGCCGACCAGCGATCCGGCGCTGGCGGCGAGGGCCTGGGTGGCGCCGGCGACGCCGAGCCCGGCGACCAGGGCGGTGGAGGCGGCGACGGCGAGTATCCGCCGCCGCCCGGGGGATGAGGGCATGGGGACTCCTGCGTGAAAGAACGGGGATCGATCAGCGCCCGTGATGCAACACGCAGGAAAAATTCAAGTCAATGCATCGGTACGCCGGAAGCCCCGTCCCCGCAGCTCACCGCCGGTTCCGGATATGTTTCATCTGTTACATCCGTCGTCGGCGTCCAGGGTGGAGTTCCAGCGCAGGTTCGCGCCGGCCCGACGCGGCGACCGTCGACGACGTGTGGAAGCGGGCTCGGGTCCCGTAGCGAACACGTCAACGGCGGTGCCTGTCGCGCAGGTGGCGGCGATCGTGCTCTGCGCGGTGGCCACCGTCCCTGGGAGGCGGATGGTTCAATGCGAGCATGCGAGTCGGCGTACGCGAGGTCGAGGTGTTCGAGGGCGCACGGCCGCGGCTGGAAGCGATCGCGTACCGCCTGCTCGGGTCGGCGGCCGACGCCGAGGACGTCGTGCAGGACACCTACCTGCGGTGGCAGTCGGCCGACCGGGAACTGATCGAGACGCCAGAGGCGTGGCTGACCAAGGTGCTCACCAACATCTGCCTGAACCGGCTCACGTCGGCGCGGGCCCGGCGGGAGACCTACGTGGGCCAGTGGCTCCCCGAACCGGTCCTCGCCGGTGACCGGATGCTCGGCCCGTCGGAGACCGCCGAGCAGCGGGAATCGGTGTCGATCGCGATGCTGACGCTGATGGAACGGCTACCGGCCCGGGAACGCGTCGTCTACGTGCTGCGCGAGGCGTTCGGCTACGGGCACGCCGAGATCGCCGCACTGCTCGGCCTCACCGAGTCGCACTGCCAGCAGCTCTACCGGCGGGCCAAGCAGCACCTGATCGATGACAGGCGCCGGGTCGAGGTCGACGCCGCGTCGGCGCGCAAGGTCGTCGAGGAGTTCCTCGCCGCGGCGCTCAGCGGCCGGACCGAGAACCTGGTACGGATGCTGGGCGACGACGTGATCAGCATCGGTGACGGTGGCGGCGTGGTCTTCTCGCTCCCGGAGCCGATCACCGGTGTGCAGCGGGTCGCGAGGTTCCTGCGTGGGCTGTTCGAACCGAGCGAGTCGAAGTGGGCGATGATCGGAGGCCGGCCGGTGCTGTTCTCCGCCGTCGTCAACGGCGTACCGGCGCTGGTCCTGGTCGTTGACGGGCAGGTGGTGGGTGTCGTCGCGCTGAACGTGACCGACGGCGGCATCACGGCCGTGCACGCTCAGGTCAATCCGGCCAAGCTGGAACGGGTGAGGCGGCACTGGGTGGCCTCCGAGCCTCCGCTCGCCACCGGTTGGTGACCTGGATCACGTGCGAGGCTGTCAGCTTTGCCGGCGCTGCCCGGTTCAAGAGGCATGACACATCGCATCGTAGTTCTGGGCGCCGGTTACGCCGGCGCCAACGCCGCCGCCCGCCTGGCGAAGCGGCTGCACCCCGCCGACACCGAGATCACCCTGGTCAACGCGGACGCCGAGTTCGTCGAGCGGATCCGGATGCACCAGCTCGCGACCGGCCAGGACCTGAAGTCGCGCCCGCTGGCCGACGTCTTCGCCGGCACCGGTGTGCGGGTGCGGACGGCCCGGGTCTCCTCCATCGACGTCGATGCCCGGACGGTCGATGGCATTCTCTACGACACGTTGGTCTATGCCCTGGGCAGCGCGGCCGCCGGCGTTCCCGAACTCGCCTACGACATCGCCGGCAAACAGTCCGCGCTGCGCCTCCGGGAAAGGCTGGCCGCGCTCGCCGCGGGTGAGCCGGTGCTGGTCGCGGGCGGTGGGCTGACCGGCATCGAAGCCGCCACCGAGATCGCCGAGGCACGGCCCGACCTGGCGGTGACGCTCGTCGTCCGTGGTGACCTCGGCGGCTGGCTGAGTGAGAAGGCCCGGCGGCACCTGCGGGCGGCCTTCGATCGGCTGAGCATCACCGTAGTGGAGAACACCGAGGTCGCGACCGTCGGGCCGGACCACGTGGTCACCGCCTCGGGACATTCGATTGCTGCTGCCGTGACGGTCTGGACCGCCGGTTTCGCCGTCCACCCCCTCGCCGCGGCGACCGGCCTGACCGTCACCGCCACCGGCCAGATCGTCGTCGACGACACCATGCGGTCGATCTCCCACCCCGAGGTGTACGCCGTCGGCGACGCCGCCTTCGCTCGCGGCGCCACCGGCACGCCCCTGCGGATGTCCTGCGCCTCCGGCGTTCCCTCGGCTCACCTCGCGGCCGACGCCATCGCCGCGCGGCTGACCGGGCGGCCCGTCCCGCCGAACACGATCGGCTACACCGGCCAGTGCATGAGCCTCGGACGCCGGGACGCCATCCTGCAGTGGGTGACCCCGGACGATCAGCCCAAGCCGTCCGCGCTCACCGGACGGGCGGCCGTGCGCATGAAAGAGCTGATCTGCAGGACGGCCGTCTGGAGCATCTCGCACCCGACATTGCTGATGCCGGTCCGCCGCCGCCGCATCGTCCCGGCCGCGACGCCCGCTTCCGTGCCGAGTTGAGGTCCGATTCGCGCCCGCATCCGACACGCGTTGCGGGCGGGGGAGGCACACGGTGTGCTCGCCGTGCGACGCGCCGGTGGGGCCGCTTCGTGGAAAGTGGTGGGGCCCAGAGCACCCACGACTTTCCACGAAGCGTCGGAACTCCAAGATCCGGTGCGGGGCCTCGCGTGCTCGTGCGAACTCGGCGCGATCATGCTGCGCCCTTTGCCGCAGGTATCGAGTCGCGGCCGAGTGCCCTCCCGCCGGCGATGTCGGAGCAGTTCGGCGCTCTCCTGGCTGCGATCTTGGAGTAGCGGTGCCCGCTCCACATCGCCGATCGTGGGGTAGCGGTGCCCGTTCCGTATCGCCGATCGTGGAGTAGTGGTGCCCGCCCACATCGCCGATCTTGGAGCAGCGGTGCCCGTTCCGCATCGCCGATCGTGGAGTAGCGGTGCCTGCTCCGCATCGCCGATATTGGAGCGGATCCCCACCCGGCGCGGGGCGGTGCGGTCAGAAGCCGGGGAACACCGCGCGCAGCTCGTCGAGGGTGATGTTGCCGGTCACCTCGACACCGGGGGCGGTGTGGCGCGCGGACAGCCGGCCATAGATCAGCCGCAGCGCAGCCTCCAGCGAACCGGTGAAGGCCGCCGTCGCGGGCACGTCGTCGGTGGTCAGCCGCACTGCTTCATCGATCACGATGCGGTACGCCGTACCGCTGATCTCGACGACCGCCGGCTCGGGCGCCTCCTTCGGTTTGGCGATGAAGCCGATCAGGAAGCCGAGCCCGCCGGAGAGGTTTTCGGCGAGCACCTCGGCGGAACCGGCCGCGACGGTGGCCGCCGGGTCGAGGCCGGCCCGGACGTCCCAGGTGTGCGGGGCGACTTCGCTGAGGCGCAGCGCCGCGAACGAGGCGAGCGGCACCGGCTCGGGCAGGAACGTGCGGACCAGCAGCTCCTCGTGACTCTCCTCCGGGACCGACTCGAGGGCCGCGACCAGGGCCTCGTTCGACGCGATCGAGCCGGTGGCCTGGTCCTGCGGGGCGGTGGCGTTCCAGCGGTCCCACACACTCTGGTTGAAGTCGGGGCCCGGCTCGTCCGCCTCGCCGACCGCGGCCCGGAAACCGGCGAGCGTGATCTCGGCGCCGCTGCCCAGGTGCGAAAGGACGTCGGCGATGGTCCACTCGGAGGCGCCGGACGGGCCGGTCAGCTGATCGGCGGAGAGCGTGGGGACGAGGGCCGCGAGGTCGTCGTGCTCGCTGCGCAGGGCCGCGATCGTGCGGCCGGCAAGGGTCGTCATGCGGGAAAGCCTATCGATTCCGTGGGTTCTGCGTGCCGTGCCGGACCGCGACCACCCCGGGCATGTTCCGGCACCCCGAGATCCGGGACCGGGTGTGCGGTCACGCCGCCTCTGCGGAACTGTTCCGCGTCGCCGGCGCTGAGCTGCGCCTCCTCGGGAGAGCGAAGCTCGGCGCACAGGATCGCGGGTCTCCGGAGTCGCCGGGTCGTACACCGAGGTGTGCGTCGGCGCGGAGGTGAAGGAGGCCCTGGAGGTGAAGGAGGCGCTGGAGGCCGCGGGTATCTCCGGGCTCGGCTTCATCCCCGTGCCGCTGATCTGACCGCGCGGCGGCCGGCGCGTGACAGTGCGCCGGCCGCCGCGCCGTTCTTCCCGGCGTGGAGCGGTCAGCGCTCGCAGGCGCGCTTGGTGTCGCCTCGCTCGGCCTGGCACCAGTCGCCGCCGGAGGTGCCGTTCGCGCCGCCGTTGAGCAGGTCGGCGGCGTGCTTGCCCCAGTCGTCGCCGGACAGGATGTCGTCGCCGGCGCCGCCGTAGAGCTTGTCGCGGCCCTGGTCGCCGCTCAGGGCGTCACGGCCGGCCCCGCCGTACAACTTGTCGCTGCCGGTGTCGCCGAAGAGACGGTCGTCGCCCCCGTCGCCGTAGACCTTGTCGTTGCCGGAGTTGCCGACCAGGTAGTCGGCGCCACCCTTGCCGTGGATGGTGTCGTGACCGGACTGCCCGTACAGGAAATCGCCGCTGGAACCGCCGGTGACGGTGTCGTTGCCCGTCCCGGCGTAGGCGACCAGGCTGAGCCGGGTCTTGTTGGTGATCGTGTCGTTGCGGTCGTAGGTGTGGACGCGCACCTTCTGCGTCCACTCACCGACACCGCAGTAGACCTTCGTCCGGTCGCCCTTGACCGCCTTGCAGCCCTTGCCGGCCTTGATCCGGTACTTGTCGTCGACGATGACGCCGTGCTTCGCGTTGCTGACGACGACCTTGTTGGCCTTGCCGGTGGCGGCCTTGAACTGGACCACCTGCACGTCGCCGTCCCAGACGATGCTCGCGGCGCCGACCGAGGCGGCCTGCGCGCCCGGCACGGCGAACGCCCCGACGCCGGCAGTGGTGAGCGCGATGAGGCCGAGGCGGGTCGCCCAGCGCTTCCGTACGAAAGCCATTTCATTCTCCCCCGTGGATGGATCCGGTGTGGTGTGGTCCAACTTAGAGAGACTCCGGTTAATGGGACGTGAAGAGCAGGGCCGCGCTGATCAGCACGATGACGGCGGTCGCGAAGTGGACGCCGAAGGCGGTGGCCCTACTGCCGTGGTGGCGCAGCACGATCAGGGTGTCGCCGAGCGGGGCGATCGCCACCACCAGCATGAACCAGGCCTCGGCCTGCGCTCCGGCGAAGGCGAGCAGCGCAAGGCCGACCAGTCCGTAGGTCAGGTCGCGGACGCCCTTGACCGTCAGATAGGCGTCGGCCCTGCTCGGCTCGACCGGCACGCCGTATCCGGCCGCCGCGGCGTGCGGCTGCAGCAGGAACCGCACGCCGATGAAGATGATGAAGAGGTTGAGCACGATGGCGAGTCCGTAGGCGATCACGATGCCCCTTCGCTAGCAGCGCTAGAAGTTGGATCGACGCTAACATGGCATCGACAGATCGGCTAGTGGCGCTAGAATTCCTGCCATGTCGATTCGAGAGCGGCGCGAGCGGGAGCGTCAGGAGCGGGAACGGCTGATCGTCACCGCGGCTCGGGAGTTCGCTGAGGCCGAGGGGTGGGACGCCGTCACCACGCGCCGGCTGGCCGAGCAGATCGAGTACAGCCAGCCCGTGCTCTACAGCCACTTCAAGGGCAAGGACGCCATCATGGCCGCGGTGGCCCTGGAGGGGTTCACCGAGCTGGCGGCGGCTCTGCGGGACGCCCGGGCCCGGGGTGGCCTCGATGCGGTGGCGGCGGCGTACACACTCTTCGCCGAGGAGCAGCCGGTGCTGTACGAGACCATGTTCACCGGCGCCGTCGATCTCGCCTTCGCCAGTTCGGAGACGCCGGTCCCGCTGCAGCAGGGGTTCCACGAGCTGCGGGAGGCGCTGCGGGCCGAGATCGGTGGCACGGACGACCTGGACGCGGAGACCGAGGTGTTCTGGGCGAGCCTGCACGGGCTGGTGACGCTGACCCGGGGTGGGCGCCTGCCGCGGCCGGACGGTGAGCGGCGGCTCGCTCTGCTGCTCCGCCGGTACGGTTCCTAGCCGGGCTGGACCCGGAACGTGAAGGCCGCGGTGTCGCCGGTGGGCTCGTCGATGTAGACGCTGCCGTCGTCGCGGCGGTGCAGCAGGTGGTCGGGGTAGTTCTTCGAGCGCAGCCGGAACGTGCCCCCCTCGCCGTCGTCCACCCGGCAGAACGTGGCGTCGGCCCGGAAGAGGTCGGAGTCGTCGGTGGCGTCGGACCGCAGCCGGTAGTCGAAATGACGCAGGTAGCGGTCATCGGCCGTGCGGAACGAGAAGCAGCCGTCGTCGGCGAGCCCGGTGACCACGGTCAGGGTCGCCGGGTCGGCGGACATGGTGGCGAACTCGCCGGACACGGTGAGATAGGTGTCCGGCTCGCCGGCCGGGGACAGTCGCCAGGAGCCGGTGGTGAGCGTGACCTCTTCGGTGGGTGCCTCGGAGGGGGGACGCGTGGGCGCGGAGGGGACCACGGCGGGCGTCTCCGCCTTCCCGCCCGTGCTGTTCCACGCGACATAACCCAGGCCGATCACGGCGACGACACCTGCGCCGACGATCGCGGTCATGGCGCGCGGCAGCCCGGAAGGGCCTTGGGGGCGTACGCCGGCCCCGCCCCGCCCGTAGACGGTCCCACCCGGGCGTTCGTTTCCGGGCGTCTCGGCGGTCATCGTGGCGTTCCCTCTCGGTGGCGGCGGTCCCGAACCGAACGGCGCGGTGGTCCCGAACCGAACGGCGCGGTGGTCCCGAGCCGAACGGCGCGGCAGTCCCGAGCCGGCGACGGCGCGGTGGTCCGACCCGAAAGGCTAACGTGGCCCGATCAACTACGGGTGTGCCGGTTCAGCAGCACCCGGGCGACGGCCGCCGTCGTGGGAAGATCACCGGTGGCGACCAGATCGGCGCCGGCGGCACTCACCACATGCCCGTACCCGGCGCCGATGACCGCGACGGCCAGCTCGCCGTCCACCGGCCGGTCGAGGATGATCGTCGAGCGGGCGCGACCGGCGAGTTCGTAGAGCGGCACCCCGAGGCGGGCACCGACGTCGCCGGGGCAGGAGACGACCACCACGACCGCCTCGTCGGCGGCGGCGATGTCGCGCACCCGGTCCAGCTCCGCGGCGGCGGTCTCGCGCGTCGCCGGCCGGGTCGCCGCTCGCGCCGCGACGACGTCGAACGGCGTGCCCGCGGGCTGGTGGAAGCCGGGCCGTGGCCGGCGCAGCGCGACGGCCGCCTCCGGGTCGTAGCGCTGCCGCGCCGTGTCGAGCGGGCCCGGCCGGTCGAACCGCCAGCCCTGCCCCCAGTGCGCGCCCATCTCCCGGGCGGTGACCAGGTCGTCCTCGGTCTCGATGCCCTCGGCAATCACCAGGGCGCCGGTCCGCTGTGCCTCCGCCCGTACCACGGCGGTGACCTTGCGGCTGTGTGCCGCATGCGGATCGCGGAGCAGGCTCATGTCGAGCTTGATCACTTCCGGCTCCAGGACCGGCAGGAACGCCAGCGACATCGGGTCCACGCCGACGTCGTCGAGGGCGATGGCGTTGCCGTGCAGCTGGATCTGGCCGGCAAGCCGCAGCAGGCTGCCGGGCACGGCCGGCAGGGCGCGTTCGGTGTACTCGAGGATCGTGCGGAACGACGGCGCGTTCCCGAGCAGCTCCAGGAGCCGGGGCGACAACGGCTGGTCCATCACGGCCGGCTCGCCGTTGGCGAACAGCAGCGGCGGCGCGACCGGCGCCGTGATCGCGCCCTCCAGGGCCTGCTCGAAACAGAGCATGTCCAGCGGGCCGAGCAGTCCGGCGGTCCGGGCGGCGGCGAACAGCCGGTCCGGGAACTCCAGTCCGGTGCCGGCCGGCCCCCGGGCGAGGCCCTCCACGCCCACGACGGCACGGGACGACAGCTCCACGATCGGCTGGAACAGCGACCGCACGAGGCGCCGGGCCAGCACGTCGTCGATGGTGACCGACGCTGCTGCGGTGTCGTGGGCGTGGGGCATCCCGGCTCCTGATCTTGGGGCGACGCGATGTGGGGGCGACCGGATGCTGATCGGCCGCCCGTCCGCCGACCTGAGCCGCCAGGAAAGTGTTATGCGAATTCGTCGCGCGTGGTCGGAATGTCATCCCCTTGAATGTCTCGAAACATCCTGGCAATCTCCGAATCAAGCTGTTAGCGCTCCCATCCCCGACTCGCATCCGGCTTGGACTACCCCCGACCAGCAGACGATGCGGTGTGAGCGATAACAGAAATCCCCATTCGCAGGGAGGCGTAGAGCCATGCCCAAACCGCAGCGATGGTTGCTGGCAGCACTGCTGGCCGCCGCCGCGATCCTCCTCCAGCCGCCCGGTGCGGCCGCCGCGGAATCGAACGGCGGCACCCGGGTGATGCCGTTGGGAGACTCCATCACCGAAGGTACCCAGGTGCCCGGCGGGTACCGGATCGGACTCTGGCAGCGCGCGGCTGCCGCCGGATATCGGGTGGACCTCGTCGGCTCCCAGTTCAACGGGCCGGCCGCACTCGGCGATCACGACCACGAGGGCCATCCCGGGTGGCGGATCGACCAGATCGACGCGAACATCGCCGGCTGGCTGCGGACCACCACCCCGCGCACCGTGCTGCTGCACATCGGGACCAACGACATCCTGCAGAACTACAACGTCGGTGGCGCTCCGGGCCGGCTGTCCGCGCTGCTCGATCGGATCAAGGCCGCCGCTGGATCGGCCGACGTCTTCGTGGCCACCCTCATCCCGCTGTCCAACGCGGGCCAGGAGGCCGCCGTCCGAACCTTCAACGCCGCCCTGCCCGGCATCGTGAGCGGCAAGGGGTCGCGGTTCCACCTCGTCGACATGCACGCCGCGCTCACCACCGCCGACCTGATCGACGGCATCCATCCGACCGTCGGCGGCTACGACAAGATGGCCGCCACCTGGTACGCGGCCCTGCGTTCGGTCCCCGGCTCGATCGGCGACCCGGTGAGCACCGGCCGGGCGCTGGTCGGCGCCGCTTCCGGACGCTGCCTGGATCTGCCGAACGGCGCCACCGCCAACGGCACTCAGCCGATCATCTGGGACTGCTCCGGCGCCGCCAACCAGCGGTGGACCTACGACGGCCAGACCCTGCGGGCGCTGGGCAAGTGCCTGGACTCGCCGACCGGCGCCACCACGGGCGCCCGGGCCCAGCTGTGGGACTGCAGCGGCGCCGCCAACCAGCGGTGGGCCTTCACCTCCGGCGGCACGATCCGTAACGCCCCGTCGGGCCTGTGCCTGGACGTCGCCGGAACCGTCAACGGCACCGCCGCCTACCTGCGGACCTGCACCACCACCGCCAACCAGATCTGGACGAGCCGATGATGAAGAGACTCGCGACACTGCTCGCCGCCGTGCTGCTGCTGGCCGGCCTCGTCACCGCGCCTGCTCAGGCGCTGGACAACGGTGTGGCCCGCACCCCGCCGATGGGCTGGAACAGCTGGAACACCTTCGGGTGCAACATCAACGAGACGCTGATCCGGCAGATGGCCGACGCCATGGTCAACAGCGGCATGCGCGACGCCGGCTACCAGTACGTCGTCGTGGACGACTGCTGGTTCAACCCGAACCGGGACTCCGCCGGCAACCTGCAGGGCGATCCCACCCGGTTCCCCAGCGGCATGAAGGCTCTCGGTGACTACCTGCACGGCAAGGGCCTGAAGTTCGGCATCTACCAGGGCCCGCTCGACAAGACCTGCGCGCAGTACTTCAACAGCTATCCGGGCGCCACCGGCAGCCAGGGCCACGAGGTGCAGGACGCCCGCCAGTTCGCCGCGTGGGGCGTCGACTACCTCAAGTACGACTGGTGCTCGCCGACCGGCACGATCAGCGAGCAGGTCGCCACGTTCGCGAAGATGCGCGACGCGCTCGCCGCTACCGGACGGCCGATCGTCTACAGCATCAACCCGAACAGCATCCACGCCAAGACCGGGCCGCAGCGGGACTGGGGCGACGTCGCGAACATGTGGCGTACCACCGAGGACATCAGCGACGCCTGGGACACCGGGCAGACCAACGGGTACCCGATGGGCGTCAAGAACATCGTCGACGTCACCGTGCCGCTCGCCGGTTACGCCCGGCCGGGCCAGTTCAACGACCCGGACATGATGGAGGTCGGCCGGGGCGGTATGACCGACACCGAGCAGCGCAGTCACTTCGCGCTCTGGGCGGTGATGGCCTCCCCGCTGATCGCCGGCAACGACCTGCGTTCGATGAGCGCGGCCACCCAGACCATCCTGAAGAACACCCGGCTCATCGCCATCAACCAGGACACGCTCGGCCTCCAAGCGACCCAGGTCTCGTACGACGGCACCCGCCGCGTCCTGGCCAAGCGGCTGGCGAACGGCGACGTCGCGGTGGCCCTGTTCAACCAGGGCTCCTCGGCCACCACCGTCTCGACCACCGCTGCCGCGATCGGCAAGTCCGGCAGCTCGTTCACCCTCCAGGACGCGTGGAGCGGCACGACGAGCACCAGCACCGGCGGTATCAGCGCCACGGTTGCGGGTCACGGGACGGTCGTCTACCGGGTGAGTGGCGGGACGACCACCCCGCTGCCGAGCGCCACCACGCTGGTCAGCGCCTCGTCGGGGCGCTGTCTCGACGTGCCGAACGGCGCCACCGCCAACGGCACCCAGCCGGTCATCTGGGACTGCAACGGCGGCGCCAACCAGCGCTGGACCTTCTCCGGCAGCAGCCTGCAGGCCCTCGGCAAGTGCCTCGACGCGCCGATCGGCGCCACCGCCGGCGCCAAGGCCCAGCTCTGGGACTGCAACGGCCAGACCAACCAGCAGTGGACGCTCCGGTCCGACGGCACCATCCGGGGGACCGCCTCGGGGCTCTGCCTGGACGTCGACCACAACCTCACCGCCAACGGCACCGTGGTCCTGCTCTGGACCTGCGGCACCGCCGCCAACCAGCGATGGAGTCGTGTCTGATGCTGAGAAGACTGCTCTGCGCGGCCGTCCTGATCTGCGCCGGCATCACCGTCCCGGCGGCCACCGCGCACGCCGACAACCCGATCGTGCAGACCATCTACACCGCCGACCCGGCGCCGCTGGTCCACAACGGCCGCGTCTACCTCTACACCGGTCACGACGAGGACAACTCGACCTGGTTCACCATGAAGGAGTGGCGGGTCTACTCGTCCGCCGACATGGTCAACTGGACCGATCACGGCTCGCCGATGAGCCTGTCCACCTTCAGCTGGGCCAGCGCCGACGCCTGGGCCGGGCAGGTCGTGGCGCGCAACGGCAAGTTCTACTGGTACGTCCCGGTCACCAACCGGTCGACCGGCCGTATGGCCATCGGGGTGGGCGTCTCCAGCAGCCCGACCGGCCCGTTCACCGACGCGATCGGGCGTCCCCTCGCCGAGAACGGCGAGATCGACCCGACCGTGTTCATCGACGACGACGGCCAGGCCTACCTCTATTGGGGCAACCCCAATCTCTGGTACGTGCGACTGAACCCTGACATGGTCAGTTACAGCGGCGCGATAACCCGCATCCCGCTCACGACCGCGGGGTTCGGCACCCGCACCGGCGACGCCAACCGGCCGACGCTGTACGAAGAGGGCCCCTGGGTCTACAAGCGCAACGGCCTCTACTACAACGTGTTCGCCGCGAAGTGCTGCTCGGAGTTCATCGGTTACTCCACCGCGCCCGGCCCGACCGGACCGTGGACCTATCGCGGCACCGTCATGCCGACGCAGGGCAGCAGCTTCACCAACCACGCCGGGATCGTCGACTTCAACGGCGGGTCGTACTTCTTCTACCACAACGGCGCGTTGCCCGGCGGCGGCGGATTCACCCGCTCGGTCGCCGTGGAGAAGTTCAGCTACAACGCCGACGGCACCATTCCCGGGATCACGATGACCTCGGGCGGGGCGCCGCAGAACGGGACGCTCAATCCGTACGTCCGGCAGGAGGGCGAGACGATCGCCTGGAGCTCCGGCGTCGAGACCGAACGCGCGAGCGACGGCGGCATGAACGTCGGCTACCTGGAGAACGGCGACTACATCAAGGTCAAGGGCGTCGCGTTCGGCGCCGGCGCCACCTCGTTCTCCGCCCGGGTGGCCTCGGCGGCCGCGGGCGGGCGCATCGAGCTGCGGCTCGGCAGCCCCACCGGCACGCTCGCCGGGACGTGCACGGCCCCGGCGACCGGTGGCTGGCAGACCTGGACCACCGTCAGCTGCCCGGTCAGCGGCGCCACCGGCAACCGCGACCTGTACCTGCGGTTCACCGGTGGCAGCGGCTACCTCTTCAACGTCGACTGGTGGAGGTTCGCGTGAAACCGTTCCGTCTGCTCGCCGCCGCGCTGATCGCGGTGCTCGTACCCACCGTGCTCGCCGCGCCGGCGTCCGCGGCGACCATCGACACGAGCGCGTCGTACGTGCTGGTCAACCGCAACAGCGGCAAGGCGCTGGACCTGTACAACCTGGCCACGAACGACGGCGCGCGGATCACCCAGTGGACGCGTAACGACCAGGCGCAGCAGCAGTGGCAGTTCGTCGACTCCGGCAGCGGCTACTACCGGCTCAAGTCGAAGCACTCCGGCAAAGTCCTCGACGTCTCCGGCGGCTCGACCGCCGACGGTGGCGCGATCGTGCAGTGGACCGACAACAATGCCACGAATCAGCAGTTCAGCGTCCAGGACATCGACGGGTACATCCAGCTGATCAACCGGAACAGCGGTAAGGCCGTGGAGGTGCAGGGCGCGTCCACCGCCGACGGCGCCAACATCGTGCAGTACGCCGACTGGAACGGCGCCAACCAGCAGTGGCAGCTCGTCAAGCTCGGCAGCACGCCGTCGACCGGCACCTTCACCAACCCGGTGGTGTGGCAGGACTTCGCCGACGGCGACATCATCCGGGTCGGAGACGCCTACTACTACTCCGCGTCCACCATGCACTACTCGCCGGGCGCGCCGATCCTGCGCTCCTACGATCTGGTCAACTGGGAGTACGCGGGTCATTCCGTGCCGCGGCTCGACTTCGACTCGAACGCCTACGACCTGAACGGCGGGCGGGCGTACGTCAAGGGCATCTGGGCGTCGGCGTTCAACTATCGGCCGAGTAACAGCACGTACTACTGGCTGGGCTGCACCGAGTTCAACCGGACCTACGTCTACACCGCCTCGGCCGTGGACGGGACGTGGTCGAAGAAGGCCCGGATCAACAACTGCTACTACGACGCCGGCCTGATGTTCGACGGCGACACCCCGTACGTGGCCTACGGCAACGGCACGATCAGCGTCGCGCAGCTCAACGCCGACCTGACCGCGCAGGTGCGGTCGCAGACCGTCTACACCACGCCGTCGAGCATCGGGACCCTCGAAGGATCCCGGATGTACAAGCGCGGCAACTACTACTACATCTGGCTGACGCGGCCGGCCAATGGCCAGTACGTTCTCCGATCGACCAGCCCGTGGGGCCCGTACGAGCAGAGGCAGGTCCTTCTTGATCTTCCCGGGCCGATCTCCGGGGGAGGGGTGCCGCACCAGGGCGGTCTCGTGCAGACCCAGAACGGCGACTGGTGGTACATGGCGTTCACCGACGCCTACCCCGGCGGGCGGGTGCCGACGCTGGCCCCGATCACGTGGAGCAACGACTGGCCGGTGCTGACCACGTCCGGCGGACGCTGGGGCGCCACCTATCCCAAGCCGAACATCACCACGTCCAAGACCGTGCGCTCGATGATCGGCCCGGACACGTTCACCGGCAGCACGCTGGGACACCGGTGGGAGTGGAACCACAACCCGGACACCAGCCGGTTCAGCGTCGGCAACGGGCTGCGGCTGTCCACCGCGACGGTGACGAACGACCTGTACAGCGCCCGCAACACGCTGACCCACCGCATCCAGGGGCCGTCGTCCACCGCCACCATCGAGCTGGACTACTCGCAGATGGCGAACGGCGACCGGGCCGGCCTGGCGATGCTGCGCGACTCGTCCGCGTGGATCGGCGTGCGCAAGGACAACGGCGCCACCCGGGTGTCGATGACCAACGGCCTCACCATGAACTCCAGCTGGGCCACCACCGGCACCGGCAGCGAGGCGGCCGGCGCGGCGATCAGCGGCGGCCGGATCTGGCTACGGGTCAGCGCCGACATCCGGCCCGGCTCCGGGCGGACCGCGACGTTCTCCTACAGCACGAACGGCAGCACCTTCACCACGCTGGGACCCGCGTTCACCCTGAACAACGCCTGGCAGTTCTTCATGGGTTACCGCTTCGGCATCTTCAACCACGCCACCCAGTCGCTGGGCGGCGCGGTCACGGTCAGCCGCTTCGACCTGACCACCCCGTGATGTACGACCCCCATCCCCAACCCCGTTCCTCAAGGAGCACCCGTATGCACGTACCAAGAATGCTCGTGGCCCTTGCCTTGATCGTCACCGGCGGAACCGTGGCGGCGACCGCGACGCCCGCCGCCGCGGCCACCATCGACACCACCGCGTCGTATGTGCTGGTCAACCGCAACAGCGGCAAGGCGCTGGACCTGTACAACCTGGCCACGAACGACGGCGCGCGGATCACCCAGTGGACGCGTAACGACCAGGCGCAGCAGCAGTGGCAGTTCGTCAGCTCCGGCAGCGGCTACTACCGGCTCAAGTCCAAGCACTCCGGCAAGGTCCTCGACGTCTACAACCTGTCGACGGCCGACGGCGGATCGATCGTGCAGTGGACCGACAACAACACCACCAACCAGCAGTTCAGCGTCCAGGACATCGACGGGTACATCCAGCTGATCAACCGGAACAGCGGCAAGGCCGTCGAGGTGCAAGGCGCGTCCACGGCGGACGGCGCCAACATCGTGCAGTACGCCGACTGGAACGGCGCCAACCAGCAGTGGCAGCTCGTCAAGGTCGGCTCCAGCGGCGGCGGCAGTGGCTGTTCTCTCCCGTCGAACTACCGCTGGTCGTCGACCGGATCGCTGGCGAACCCGAAGTCCGGCTGGGTCTCCCTCAAGGACTTCACGCACGCGCCGTACAACGGACGCCAGCTCGTCTACGCCACCACGCACGACACCGGCACGTCGTGGGGCTCGATGAACTTCGGCCTGTTCACCAACTGGTCCGACATGGGATCGGCCAGCCAGAACGGGATGAACTTCGCGGCGGTCGCGCCGTCGCTGTTCTACTTCGCGCCGAAGAACATCTGGGTGCTCGCCTACCAGTGGGGTGGCCCGGCGTTCTCCTACCGCACGTCCAGCGACCCGACCAACCCGAACGGCTGGTCCGCGGCGCAGACCCTGTTCACCGGCAGCATCACCGGCTCCGGAACCGGCCCGATCGACCACACGCTGATCGGCGACGGCACGAACATGTACCTCTTCTTCGCCGGCGACAACGGCAAGATCTACCGGGCGTCGATGCCGATCGGGAACTTCCCCGGTAACTTCGGCTCCTCCTACACCACGATCATGAGCGACACCACGAACAACCTGTTCGAGGCGCCGCAGGTCTACAAGGTGCAGGGCCAGAACCAGTACCTGATGATCGTCGAGGCGATCGGCAGCCAGGGCCGCTACTTCCGCTCGTTCACGGCCACCAGCCTGAGCGGATCGTGGACACCGCAGGCCGCCACCGAGAGCAACCCGTTCGCCGGCAAGGCCAACAGCGGCGCCACCTGGACCAACGACATCAGCCACGGCGAACTGATCCGCAGTAGCGCCGACCAGACCATGACGATCGACCCCTGCAACCTGCAGCTGCTCTACCAGGGCCGCTCGCCGAGCTCCGGCGGCGACTACGGGCTGCTGCCGTACCGCCCGGGGGTGCTCACCCTGCAGCGCTGACCTTTTCCGGACCGATCCGCGGGGCCGTCTCGTCACCGACGAGGCGGCCCCGTCTACCACCCGCGAGGGGTGATGCGGGCGGTCACTCTGCGCGGTGAACATGAGTCGGTGAGTGACCGCGGGATCGGAGGACGTCGCATGGGCGCCGAGAGCGAGCGAGTAGCGCAATTCGGGCGGCTGGAGGACGGGCTGCTGCAGGCGGGGGACTGGTACCGATGGGGGCCGTACGTCAGTGAGCGGCAGTGGGGCACGGTCCGGGAGGACTACAGCGCCGACGGCAACGCCTGGGATTACCTGCCGCACGATCACGCCCGGTCACGGGCCTACCGGTGGGGCGAGGACGGGCTGGCCGGGTTCAGCGACATCGAGCAGCGGTTCTGCCTGTCGCTGGCGCTGTGGAACGGGCGCGACCCGATCCTCAAGGAACGCGCGTTCGGGCTGACCGGACCGCAGGGCAACCACGGCGAGGACGTCAAGGAGTACTGGTGGTACCTCGACGCGATCCCGTCGCACGCCTGGAACCGGTGGCGCTACCACTATCCGCAGGGCGCGTTCCCGTACCAGGATCTGATCGACACGAACGCCGGACGGGACCGGTACCAGCCCGAGTACGAGCTGCTCGACACCGGCGCGTTCGACGAGGACCGGTACTGGCTCACCGAGGTCCACTACGCCAAGGCGGGCCCGGACGACCTGCTGATCACCGTCCAGGTGACGAACCAGGGCCCGGACACCGAGACGCTGCACGTGCTGCCCACGGCCTGGTTCCGCAACACCTGGTCGTGGGGTGACGACGGGGTCCGGCCGTCGCTGCGGGCGTCCGGCGACCGGTCGGTGACGATCGACCATCCGATCACCGGCGTGATGGAGCTGATCGGCGCGGCCGGTCCGGACGGCACGACGCCGCAGCTGCTGTTCTGCGAGAACGAGACGAATCTGGAGCGGCTGGACGGCGTACCGGGAAGCACCCCCTATCCGAAGGACGGCATCAACGATCACGTGACGCAGGGGGCGCCGACCGTCAATCCGGAGCGGACCGGGACCAAGTGCGCGTTCTGGTACCAGGTCACCGTGCCGCCGGGGGAGACCGCGGAGCTGCGGCTGCGGCTGCGCCCGGCCGCGGGTGGCGGGGGCGATCCGCTCGGCGAGGACTTCACCCGGCTGGTGGCCCAGCGCCGTGGCGAGGCCGACGAGTTCTACGCCGAGCTGACCCCGGAGGGCGCGAGCGAGGACGAGGCGCTGGTGCTGCGGCAGGCGTCGGCCGGTCTGCTCTGGAGCAAGCAGCTGTTCTACTACGACGTGCAGCGGTGGCTGGACGGCGACCCGGGCCAGCCGGCTCCGCCGGCCGAGCGGCTGACCGGGCGCAACGCCAAGTGGCGCAACTTCAACGGGTTCGACATCATCTCGATGCCGGACAAGTGGGAGTACCCGTGGTTCGCCGCCTGGGATCTGGCCTTCCACACCGTCCCGCTGGCCCACCTGGACCCGGCTTTCGCGAAGTACCAGCTGATCCTGGTCTGCCGAGAATGGTTCCAGAGTCCCAACGGGGCGTTGCCCGCGTACGAGTGGGACTTCGGTGACGTGAACCCGCCCGTCCACGCCTGGGCCGCCCTCCAGGTCTTCGCCATCGACGGCGCCCGCGACCTGGACTTCCTGTCCCGGGTGTTCGACAAGCTGCTGGTCAACTTCACCTGGTGGGTCAACCGGGAGGACGCCGGCGAGAACAACGTCTTCGAGGGCGGCTTCCTCGGCCTGGACAACATCGGGCCGATCGACCGCTCCCACCTGCCCGACGGCTACACCCTGGAACAGTCCGACGCCACCGGCTGGATGGGCTCCTACGCCGCGGCGATGGGCGCGATCGCCGCCGTGCTGAACTGGTCCGGCCGCCGGGAGGGGCAGGATCTCGTCCTCAAGTTCCTGGAGCACTTCGCGAGCATCCGGGAGGCGCTGGACAAGCAGGGGCTGTGGGACGACGCCGACGGGCTCTTCTACGACCGGCTGGTCACGCCCTCCGGGCAGGCCGTCCCGGTCAAGGTCCACTCGATGGTCTCGATCATCCCGGCGCTGGCCGCCCTGGTCATCGACGGCGACATGCTGAACCGCGCGATGACCATGAACAAGGGGTTCATGCGGCTGCTGGAACGCGAAGGCGTCAGCGACATCGAGAAGCTGGTCGAGACCCCTCAGTTGCGCGGCGAGGAGGGCCACCGGCGGCTGCTGCTCTCGGTAGCCCGGTCGGAGCACCTGGAACGGCTGTTCACCAAGCTCTTCGACGAGAACGAGTTCCTGTCGCCGCACGGGTTCCGGGCGCTCTCCGCCTACCACCGCGACCACCCCTACCAGTTCGAGGCCGAGGGGTACCACTCGTCGATCGACTACGAGCCGGCCGAATCGACCACCTCGATGTTCGGCGGCAACTCGAACTGGCGCGGCCCGATCTGGATGCCGGTCAACTACCTGGTGGTCGAGACCCTGGAGCGCTACCACCGGTTCTACGGCGACGACTTCGAGCTGGAGTACCCGACCGGCTCGGGCGAACGGCACTCGCTCGGTGTGATCGTCACCGACCTGCAGGACCGGCTGATCTCGCTGTTCACCAAGGACGAGAACGGCCGGAGGCCCTGCTTCGGCGGCACCGAGAGGATGCAGACCGACCCGGCCTGGCGCGACAACCTGATCTTCAGCGAGTACTTCCACGGCGACAACGGCGCCGCGATCGGCGCGTTCCACCAGACCGGCTGGACCGGGCTGATCGCCGACCTGATCCTGCGCCGCCACGGCGCCGTCAAGTCGGTCGGCGACGTGGCCCGGGACCTCATCAGCAGGAAGCGGTCATGACCGGGGCCCTTCCCGGTGTGCCCTTCCCGCTCGGCGCCACGCCCGGCGAGCAGTTCGGCCTCACCGGGACGAACTTCGCGATCGCCTCATCGGTCGCGGACAGCGTCACGCTGTGCCTGTTCGACGCCGTCGGCCGGGAGACCACGATCCCGCTCCGGGACAACGACGCCGACGTGTGGCACGCCTTCGTGCCCGGCGCCGGGCCCGGGCAGGCCTACGGCTACCGGATCGGCGGGCCGTGGCTGCCGGACCGCGGTCTGCGGTGCAATCCGGCCAAGCTGCTGCTCGATCCGTACGCGACGGCCATCAGCGGGTCGGTCACCTTCGGGCCCGGGATCCTCGGGCAGGACGAGGCCGACCCGGCGAAGCCGAGCGCTGTGGACTCCGCGCCGTACGTCCCGCGCAGCCTGGTGACCGACCCCGCCTTCACCTGGACCGATCAGGAACGCCCGCGGTACTCGTACGCGGACACGGTCGTCTACGAGCTCCACGTCAAGGGCTTCACGATGCGCCACCCGGACATCCCGCCCGAGCTGCGGGGGACGTACGCCGGACTGGCCCACGAGGCGGCGACCGGATACCTGACCGGCCTCGGCGTGACGACCGTCGAGCTGCTCCCCGTGCACCAGAGCGTGCCGGAGTCGTTCCTGGCCGGCCGGAACCTGACGAACTACTGGGGTTACAACACCATCGGCTACTTCGCCCCGCACAACGGGTATTCGGCCGCCGTCCGGGCCGGCCGGACCGGTGGTCATGTCGCCGAGTTCAAGGCCATGGTGGACGCGCTGCACCGGGCCGGCCTGGAAGTGGTACTGGACGTGGTGTTCAACCACACCGCGGAGGCGGGACCGGACGGCCCCGCGCTGTGCTTCCGCGGCATCGACAACACCGCCTACTACCGGACCGTGCCCGATGATCCCGGCTCCTACATCGACACCACGGGGTGCGGCAACTCCCTCAACGCCGGTGACCCGATCACGCTGCAGCTCATGCTCGACTCGCTGCGGTACTGGATCACCGAGATGCACGTCGACGGGTTCCGGTTCGACCTCGCGCCGACCCTGGCCCGGCAGGCCGGCGCGTACGACAGGGTCTCCGCGTTCCTCGACATGGTCGCCCAGGACCCGGTCGTCTCCCGGGTCAAGCTGATCGCCGAGCCGTGGGACGTCGGCCAGATGGACAGTTACGACCTGGGCCGGTTCCCGCCGCTGTGGCGGGAGTGGAACGGCAAGTACCGCGACACCATGCGCGGCTTCTGGGCCAGCCGCCCGGTCGGCATCGGGGAGTTCGCCACCCGGTTCACCGGCTCCTCCGACCTGTACGGCACGTCCGGACGCCGGCCGACCGCCTCGGTCAACCTGATCACCGTGCACGACGGTTTCACCCTGCGCGACCTGGTCTCCTACGACCACAAGCACAACGAGGCGAACGGCGAGGAGAACCGGGACGGCACCGACGACAACGGCTCGTGGAACTGCGGCGCCGAGGGACCCAGCGACGATCCGGACGTGTCGGCGCTGCGATCCCGGCAGTCCCGGGCCATGCTCACCACGCTGCTGCTCTCCTTCGGGGTGCCGATGCTGCTCGGCGGCGACGAGATCGGCCGGACCCAGGGCGGCAACAACAACGCCTACTGCCAGGACAACGAGATCACCTGGTTCGACTGGGGGAACGTGGACACCGCGCTGAAGGACTTCACCACCACCCTGATCGCGTTCCGCCGGGCCCATCCGGTCTTCCGCCGCGGACGTTTCCTGACCGGCGCCGAGACCTCGGAGCTGCTCTGGTTCACGCCGGCGGGCACGCCGATGGACAGCGGTGACTGGCACGACCCGGACGCGCGGGCGATCGCCGTCTACCTCGACGGCTCGGACGGCCCGGACCGGGCCGGCGACGGAACGCTCCTGGTCGACGACGACTTCCTGGTCCTGGTGAACTCCTGGTGGGAGCCGCTCGACTTCGTGCTGCCGCCGACCCGGCCGGACGCCCGGTGGACCGCCGAGATCGACAGCTACGACCCCGGCGCCGTCAACGGTCAGGATGTGCGCGGCGCCGGTGAGACGGTGACGCTGGGCCCGCGCTCGGTCGTGGTGCTCCGGAGCGGTGATGGCCTCGAAGGCTGAGATCAGGGCGGTCAACCTGGCCGGTCTCGTCCAGGGCATCACACTGGTCACCTTCCCGGCGGCCGGTTCGATCTTCACCGACCCCGGCCAGTACGACCTCAGCGGCTCGCAGTACGGCGCCATGTTCCTGCCGCAGGTGGTGACCGCGATCGTCACCTCGCTGCTCGGCGCCGGCCTGGCCCGGCGGTACACCCCGAAACGGGTGCTGCTGCTCGGGCTGGCGGCGAACACGGCCGCGATGGCAGTGCTGGTCGGGTCCACCGCGGTCAAGTCGGACGCCGCGGTGGCCTATCCGTTGCTGCTGGTCGCGACCGCTTTCCTGGGCACCGGTTTCGGGCTGACCGTGCCGGTGCTCAACACCTTCGTGGCGGCGTTCCGGCCACACCGCGCCGACAAGGCGGTGCTGGTGCTCAACGCCCTGCTCGGGCTCGGCACCGCGCTCGCGCCGGTCTTCGTCGCCGTCTTCGTCGGGCTCGGCTTCTGGTGGGGCATGCCGGTGCTGTCGGCGGTGTTGCTGCTGCTCCTGCTGCTGGCCTGCGCCCGGCTTCCGCTGCGGGCCGACACCGTCTCCTCGGCGGACGCGAAGGCCGGACACACCGGCATCCCGCCCCGGTTCTGGCTGTTCGCCGCGTTCGCCGTGCTCTACGGGATCTGCGAGACGGTCAACGGCAACTGGTCGCAGTCCTACATGACATCGGATCTGGGCGCCTCGGCGACGGAGGCGGCACTCGCGCTCACCGTCTTCTGGGCCATGGTCACCATCGGCCGGGTCTTTTTCGCCTCCCTGGTACGGGTGATAGCACCGCCCGCCGTCTTCCGCCTGCTGCCGATCGTCCTCGTAGCCACGTTCGCCCTGATCGCAGCCCTGCCCGACGACGCGCCCTGGTTCGGCGTCGCCGCCTTCGGCCTGGCCGGGCTGGGCTGCTCCGCGCTGCTGCCACTGACGATCAGTCTCGGACAGGACGCCCTGCCCTCGATGTCGGCGGCGGTGGCCGGGGGAGTGATCGCGTTCTACCAGGTGGGTTACGGCATCGCTGCCTTCGGCGTCGGCCCGCTCGTCGACGACGGCGTCGGCCTCGCGACCGTGTACGGCTGGGCCGCGATCACCGCGATCGTGCTGTCCCTGCTGTCGTTCGCCGTCGTCCGGCGGCACCCGGTGGCCGCGAGCTCCACCCGTACCGGATAGCAGGCTCTTGATGTTGGTCCTGTATCTGTTCGCGCCCGCCGACGCGACCGCGCGGGTCATGGACGTGCTGCGCGCCGAACCGGCCGCCGTGAACCTGCTGCGTGGCGGAACGACCGACGACGGCGGACGGGTGCTGATCACCGCGGAGGTACAGGCCGGGACCGTGGACGCGCTGCTGCCACGCCTGGAATCCGCGGGCGTGCCCGGCGACGACATCTCGATCATCCACCGGGACACCAGCCGGCCGCTCGGCCGGTTGCGCGGCGACGACCTGCCCGCGTGGAGCGGCGGCGCGCTGGCCTGGACCGAACTGGCGACGGCGTCACGGCAGTACGCGCGGGCGGTACCCCAGTACCTGACGTTCATGGGCTGCGCCGGGGTCATCGCGGCGTTCGGTGTGCTGACCAAGAGCGCCACCCTGATCGTCGGCGCGATGGCGATCAGCCCCGACCTGCTGCCGCTCTGCGCCATGTGCGTCGGCCTCGCGGATCACCGGTTCCGCCTGGCCGGGCGCGCCTTCGCCGTCCTGATCATCGGCATGGCGATGGCCGCCCTCACCGCGCTGCTGGTCACCCTCGCGCTGCGCGCCTCCGGGTACGGGCCGGCACACGAAGCCCTCGGCGACGGCGGCCTCGGCATCCTGCCGACCGTCAACGCGGCCACCGTCCTCGTCGCCCTGGCGGCGGGCGTCGCCGGCATCCTGTCCTTCGAAACCCGGGCCAGCTCCGCCGTCGGAGTCGCGATCTCCATCACCACGATTCCCGCGGCGGCCTTCCTCGGCGTCGCCGTCGCCGAGGGTGACTCGGCGGCGGGTGGGCCCGCAGCAGCCGTGCTGGCGGTCAACGCCGCCATGCTGGTGCTGGCGGGCACCCTGACACTCCTCGTACAGCGCGCTCGCGGACGGCGTCACTCCGCGTAGCGCGTGGGCGGGAACGGATTCGCCCCGGTCTCGCCGTTCGCCTCCCGGCGCGCCGTGACGCTCTCGATGTCCTGCTCCTCGCCGTCGAACGCCGGATCGAACGGCACCGGCTCATCCGTCGCCGCCGGCACCGTGTTGCGGTCGTAATCGGTCACGCCGGCCTCGGCCCGCTCAGCCTCGGTGCGGCGCGCCAGTTCGTCGTCCAGGTGAGTGGGCGCACCACCGTGGAAGCGGCGGTCGCGGCGGGGTTCGTTCCCGGTCTCAGTAGTCATGCCGATCCGGATACCCGCGGCCGGCCGCCCCGCCACGATGACGTCGATCACCTGAGGAGTCGTGGTGACCGTGGGTAAACGGTGGTGACGTGGGTGGGTGTTGCCGGGGCTTACGGTGCGGCCTGGGTGTGCGCTGCTGAGGGCTTACGGTGCGCTTGGCTGGCGCTACCGGGGCACACGGTGGCGGCTCAGGCGCCGGCGGCCCGGCTCTGGTCCGATCTGGTCTGGTCTGGGGACCTTGGAGCCCCCGAGCACAGCGCGGCGACTTCGGGTAGCCGCCGCAGGATCACACCGTGGGCCCGCAGCGGGTTCGTCGCGGCCGATTCGTGGAAACCTGTGGGGCCTATAGCACCCTCAATCCTCCACAAAGCAGCGGAGTTCCAAGATCTACGTCGCTGCTGCGGCGCCAGAGGCAGCTCGCGGGCCTCCAGGGCCTCGGCGGCTCGTGGTCGCGGGACCAGGCGGAGTCGGGCCGCGGCGATGACAGCCGGTCGAGCAGGGCACGCTGCGCCGGGATCCCCGACCTGTGGCCCAGCGGCGCCGCACACCATCTCGCGGATCTTGGATGATTTTCGGGGCCGCGGCAGTATCGGGGCGCGCCGCACACCGTCTCGCGGATCTTGGATGATCTCCGGGCCGCGGCGGTGTCGGGGCGCGGTGATGACTTCGCGGATCTTGGACGATTTCCGGGCCGGGGCGGAATCGGGCCGCAGCGATGACTTCGCGGATCTTCGATGGCTGCGGAAAGGCCGGCGCATCGGCGGACGGGAAGCCCGCCGATGCGCCGCGGCAGGTCAGAACGGGTAGGTGGCCGGCTCGCCCCGCATGGTGATCCAGCGGGTTTCGGTGAACGCCTCGATGTTCGCCGCCGCGCCGCCGAAGCGGGAGCCGGTGCCGGAGGCCCGGACGCCGCCGAACGGGGCGTTCGCCTCGTCGTTGACCGTCTGATCGTTGATGTGCACGATGCCCGTCGGGATCTGCTCGGCGACGGCCAGGCCGCGCATCACGTCGCGGGTGACGATGCCCAGCGACAGGCCGTACTCGCCGGCGCTCGCCAGCGCGACCGCCTCGTCCACCGATGACACCCGGGTGATCGGCGCGACCGGGCCGAACACCTCCTCGGCGAAGGCCGGTGCGGTCAGCGGTACGTCGGCCAGCACCGTGGCCTGGTAGAACAGCTCGTCGTACGACCCACCGGCCGCCACCGTGGCGCCCTGCCCCGCACTGGCCGTCACCAGCCGGTGGATCTTGTCGCGCTGGCCGGCGTCGATGATCGGGCCGAGGGCGACCTGGTCGGTGGCCGGGTTGCCGACCGGCAGCTTCCCGGCTTTGTCGGCCAGCCGCGAGACGAACTCGTCGTACAGCCGGTCGGCGACCAGGTGCCGCCCGGTGGTCATGCAGATCTGGCCCTGGTTGAAGAACGACCCCCACGCGGCCAGGTTGACGGCCGCGTCCACGTCCGCGTCGTCCAGGATCAGCAGCGCCGAGTTGCCGCCGAGCTCCAGGTGCGCCCGCTTCAGGTGCCGTCCGGCGATCTCGCCGATGCGGCGGCCGACCGGGGTGGAGCCGGTGAACGAGATGACCCGGATGTTCGGGTCGATGACCAGCGCCTCGCCGACGTCGGCGCCACCGGGCAGCATCTGCAGCACGCCCGCGGGCAGCCCGGCCTCCTCGAAGATCCGGGCCATCAGGGTGCCGCCGGTGACGGCGGTCCGCGGATCCGGCTTGAGGATCACCGCGTTGCCGAGGGCGAGCGCGGGCGCCACCGACCGGATGCCGAGGATGATCGGTACGTTGAACGGCGAGATGACGCTGACGACGCCGGCCGGCACGCGGCGGGCCATCGACAGGCGCGGCTGTTCGGAGGGGAGCAGTTCGCCGTACGGGCGGCTCGGCAGTGAGGCCGCCTCGTAGCACTCCTCCGCGGCGACGTGCAGCGCGAACCCGGCCATCCCGGGGACCGCGCCGACCTCGCGGATGTTCCAGCCGCTGATCTCGTCGGCGTGCTGCTGCCACAGGTCACCGGCCTTGCGCAGCACCGCGGCGCGGGCCGGGTGGGGCAGCGCCGCCCACTTCCGCTGCGCCTCGGCAGCACTCGCGCCGGCCTCGGCGACATCCTCGGCCGTCGCCAGGCCCATCCGCCCGAGTTCGGCGCCGGTCGCGGGCTCGACGACCGGGTAGTCGCCGCCCCGCCCGGTGGTCCACTCGCCGCCCTTGAAGATCTTTCCTTGCCAGTCGACGCCATCGAGAAGTCCCACAGCGCGCCTCCTTTTCTCACAGAGAACAGAACACACAGCGTCATGCACAGCCGGGCCGCCTGCAGCACGAGGTCGTCGTGGTCCTCGGGCGTCCGGTTACCGGGCCGTCTGATCGGCGATGCGGTCGAGCCAGTCGGCCAGCAGGGCTTTCTCGGTGGGGGACAGGGCCGTGACGTCGGGCAGGGCTGCTCGGAGGGTGACGGCCGCGGCGGCCGGGCCGGGCTGCTCGGTCGCGGGTGCGCCGGTGAGCATGGTGGCGCAGACCGATTCCCAGGTGAGGTCGGCGAGGCTCTCGTCGGGTTTCTCGATCAACGCGAAGACCACTCCGGTGCCGGCCGCGTGGATCAGGTCGACGGCCCGGTTCTCCGGGATGCGCAGGCGGCCGGCCCGGGCCACGCGGCGCACCCGCTCGCGGAGCACCGCCGTCCCGGCGTCGACGGTGGCCTGGCCCTCCGGGGTTCGCTTCGCCGTGTGCATGAGCCGGAAGAGTGCCGGGTTCGCCAGGCCGAAGCCGATGTGCAGGTCCCAGCCGGCGCGCAGGCCGTCCACCGGGTCGTCGCCGGCGTCCACCGGAGGTTTCTGTGCCACGTAGCTCGCGAAACCGTGCTCTGCCACGGCGTCCAGCAGGCCGTTCTTGTCACCGAAGAGGCGGTAGATGGTCGGCGCCTGAACGCCCGCTGCCAGCGCGACCGACCGGGTGGTCACGGCCTCCGGGCCCTCGGTGGCCAGCAGGGTGGCGGCGACGTCGACCAGCCGGGAGCGGACGAGGTCGCGAGTGGGCTCCTTCACGTTTCCGATGATAGCGGCTCGTTGTTATCGCTGTGATTCCAGTGCTAACGTCGAGCCGTTATCACCGATACCCCTCAGGAGTTCCGCATGATCGTCGTAACCGGAGCCACCGGCGCGCTGAACGGCGCCACCGTCGACCACCTCCTCGACCGGGTTCCCGTCGCGGACATCGCCGTCGTGGCCCGCGATGTCGCCCGAGCCCAGCGGTTCGCCGACCGCGGCGTGGCCGTGCGGTACGGCGACTACGCCGACCCGGCTTCGCTGCCCGCTGCCTTCGAGGGTGCCGACCGGCTGCTCCTGGTGTCCTCCAGCGACCCGGGCGCCGACGCCGTGAGCCTGCACCGGACCGCGATCGACGCGGCCGTGGCGGCCGGGGTGGGCCGCATCCTCTACACCAGCCACCAGAACGCCAGGCCGGATACACCCTTCAAGCCCGGCCGCGACCACGCCGCGACCGAGCTGCTGCTGGCCGAGTCCGGAGTGGCCTGGACCGCCCTGCGCAACGGCTTCTACCTGCACAGCCTCGGCCTGCTGGCGGGTCCGTGGCGGGAGACCGGCGTGATCGCCGTGCCCGGTGACGGGCCGGTGTCCTGGACGGCCCGGGAGGACAGCGCCGAGGCGGCCGCCGTCATCCTGGCCTCGGGCGTCGCTCACGACGGTCCGGTGACGATCACCGCGACCGCGGCGCCGACGTTCGAGGAGCTCGCCGTGATCGCCTCCGAGGCCACCGGCCGGACGGTGAAGGTCGAGATCATGGACGAGGAGGACTGGCTCGCGGCGCAGGTCGCCGGTGGCACGCCGGAGTTCATGGCGCGCTTCCTGCTCGGCTTCTACCAGGCTGCCCGGCGTGGTGACTTCGCCGGCGTGGACCCGCTGCTCGGCACCCTGCTCGGCCGCGAGCCGCGGACGGCCGGCGAATCGCTGAGCTAGCAGTCCGGGTACAGCCCGCGCACAGCGACATGTCGTATCGTCTGGCCGTGCCCGATTCTGTAACGAGCCGCAAGAGCGCGGCTCCTCAGCGTGCCGGCGGACAGCCGGTCAAGACGAAGGCGGCCAAGCGGGCCGAGGCCAAGGCCGCCAAGGCGCGTGCGCGTGCGCGGGAGAGGCGCCGCCAGACGCTGACCGTGGCCGGCTCGGCGGTGGTCGTCCTCGCCCTCGTCGTCGGCCTGGTCTTCTGGATCGCGAGTTCGAAGGACGACTCGAGCGCGAACCAGCCGGCAGCGGCCCCGGCGGCCACCACCGCCGCGGCGAGTGCCGAGCCGGCCGCTGAGGCGTCGGCCGCGGCATTCCCGCCGGTCCCGGAGGGCGCCGACCCGGCGCTGGCGACGAAGCCGGAGGCGAAGGCGGGCACCGGCACGGTCACCGAGCTCAAGACGACCACCCTGATCGAGGGCACCGGGCCGGCCGTGGAGTCGGGCCAGACGGTCACCGTGAACTACGTCGGTGTCACCTACAAAGACGGCAAGGAGTTCGACTCGTCCTGGAGCCGGTCCGAGACGTTCGACTTCCAGATCGGCGGCGGGCAGGTCATCCAGGGCTGGGACCAGGGGCTCGTCGGGGTGAAGGTGGGCAGCCGGGTGCAGCTCGACATCCCGGGCAGCCTGGCCTACGGCGATGACGCGAGCGGCGGGCAGCCGGCCGGCACGCTCCGGTTCATCGTGGACGTCCTGGCCGCTTCCTGACGATCGTCACTCGAAGGCGGGCGCGCGGTCGCGTGCCCGCCTTCGTCTCGCGGGCAGAATGCGGGCATGGCTACATCGATGAGTGAGGCGCAGTGGCGGAAGTTCCTCGGTGAGGGCACCCGCACCGGCAAGCTGGCCACCGTACGCGCCGACGGCAGCCCCCACGTCGTCCCGATCTGGTTCGTCCTCGACGGCGACGACCTGGTGTTCAACACCGGCGCCGGTTCGGTGAAAGGCCGCAACCTGGCCCGGGACGGCCGGGCCTCCCTCTGCGTCGACGAGGAAGCAGCCCCGTACGCCTTCGTCACGGTCACCGGCCGGGCCACCCTCCACACCGACCTCGCCGACATGCTGCACTGGTCGACCCTCATCGGTTCCCGTTACATGGGCCCCGACCGGGCCGCCGAGTTCGGCGCCCGCAACGCGGTGGACGGCGAACTCCTGGTGCGCCTGAGGATCCACCGGGTAACCGCCTACACCGACATCTCCGGCTGACGCCGCGTCACGCGTCGTCGCCGGGCTGTGGCAGGACCAACGCCTGGGCGGCTCGCACCCGGGTGCCGTCGAATGTCAGGGCGGGTGAGCCGTACAAGCGGTAGCCCTGGTCCAGCAGGGCGCTGATCCGGGCACAGAACTCGGCGTCGTCCGGGCCGGTGATCAGGCGGTAGCGGAGGCGCTCATCCATGGTGGATCACTTCATATCCACCGGCGGCCAGGCGGCGGGCGTGCTGCTCGTACTGGGCCGGGTCGTCCGGCAGCGTGGTCGCGAGACCGTCGACGTAGCGGTTGAACATGCAGAACGCCGCCGCGATGAGCACGGTGTCGTGGATGGCCTTGTCGTCGGCGCCGGCCTCACGTGCCGCCGCCACGTCGTCGGCGGTGACCGAGCGGCCGTCCACGCGTACCCGGTCGGCGATCGTCAGCAGCGCGTCCATCCGCGCGCTGCTGGTCTCCGGCCGGCCGTTCGCCAGGTGCCGGGCCACCGCGCCGTGGGTCTCCGCGCAGAACGTGCACTCGTTGCCGCGGGAGACGTACGCGGCGATCGTCTCCCGTTCGGCGGGCGTCAGCGAGGACGGGCCGCGCAGCAGCGTCTCGGCCAGGCTGTTGAGCGGCCCGGCGGTCTCCGGGTGCGCGGCGAGCAGCCCGGCGATGCCGGGGATCGGGGGCAGCGGGATGTGCGGCATGCCTTCATCGTCCTTTCACTTCACTGGCGTGGGTTCCCGGGAGGCGGCCGGTCTGACCAGCAGAGACAGCGGCGCCGCCAGCAGGGCCACCACGGCCGCCGCCACGAACGCCGCGCCGGGTTCGCCGGTCACGTCGATCAGCTGGCCGGCCGCGCCGGACCCCACCGCGTAGCCGGCCCACGTGGCCGCGCCCATCCAGGCGTACGCCTCGGTCCGGAAACGTTCCGGCGCCGCCTCGCCGAGGACCACCTGGATCAGCGTGTCCTGCGGTCCGGTCACCATCCCCACCAGGAGCAGCAGCACGGCCAGTACCAGGAGCGCCGGCGCCCACCCGGCCGCGACCAGCACGCCCGCTGCCACCAGGTGGGTCAGTGCGAGCTGCGGGCCGGGCGTACCGCGGCGGCGCCTGCTCCCGTAGATCAGCGCGCTGACCACCGAGCCGACGCAGAGGACGGCGATCAGCACACCGGCCGCGTGCCGTGACCCGGCGTCGGTGGCCGCCGCCGGGCCGCCGACCATCACCGCGCCGAACGTGAAGGCGCTCAGGACGATGACGGCGAGGATGAGGCGTACCTGGCCGGTGGCGAGCGGGCCCAGATGGTCGCGGCGCAGACCGGTCCGGGCCGCGGGACGCCGCCGCAGGCTGGGCGTGGCGACGAGCAGCAGCACCCCGGCCGTCAGGATGGCCGCCACCACACCGAGCACGGCGATCGGGCTGACGGCGATCAGCAGCGCCGACACCAGCACGGGGCCGGTGACGTACATCGTCTCGTTCAACGCCCCGTCGAGCGCGAACGCCGTCTGCAGCCGCTCACTGTCCACCAGCGACGGCCAGGTGGCGCGGGCGACCGGGCCGCACGGTGGCGCGGTGACGCCGAGCGCTGCCGCACACGCGACCAGCACTCCGGTGGGCCATCCGTCGAGCAGGGCGGTGGCCAGCACGGCGTACGCCACCAGGTTCGCCGCCAGCAGGGCCAGCAGGATCCGCCGCGCCGGGAAGCGATCGATCAGGCGGGCGCTGAACGGCACACACACGGCCACTGCCACGGCGTACCCGGTCAAGGCAAGCCCTCCGGAAGCGTAGGACCCCCCGGCCTCGACCACCGCGAGCAGCAGTGTGAGCGTCAGCATCGGCGGCGCCAGCCGCGTCGTCGCGATGGCCAGGATCAGCCGGGCCACCTCAGGCACAGCGAACAGGTCGCGGTAGGCGCGCATGCAACCGATTGTCCACCATCAATACGCTTCGGTGGGGTAGGCCCGGCGGCGGCTCTCCGGGTCACCCGGCCGTCACGCCACGGCGGCCAGTCGGTTGCGGCCCGATCGTTTCGCGACGTAGAGGCGCGCGTCCGCCCGGTCGTACAGTTCCCGGCCCGCCTCGCCGCCGCGGCAGACCGCCAGGCCCATGCTCAGCGTGACGGTCAGGCCGGGCACGATGCGGTTCCAGTCGCGGGCCTGGATCACCCGGCGGATGCGTTCGGCGATCTGCCGGGCCTCCTCCTCGCCGGTGTTCAGGAACATCGCGAACTCGTCGCCGCCGAACCGGATCGCCACCTCGCCGTGCCGGCAGTGTGAGCGCAGGACCCCGGCGATCTCGCCGAGCACCCGGTCGCCGACGCCGTGCGAGTACCTGTCGTTGATGTCCTTGAAGTGGTCGACGTCGATGAGCAGCAGCGCGCCGCCGTCGGCCACGGCGTCGATGCGCCGGTCGAACATCCGCCGGTTGCCCAGCCCGGTCAGCGCGTCCGAGGCCGCGACCTGGTCCGCTGTCGTACGCGCGGCCTCCAACTCCACCCGCCGATAGGCCTGCCGCAGCATGGTCCGCCGGTCCAGCCGCAGCTGCCAGAGCGCCTCGACGTGCCCGCGCAGCGATTCGAGGACCGCCTGGGTGGCCTCGCCCGGCGACTCCCGCACCGCCGTGATCGCCAGTTCGTACTGGAAGAGCAGCCGCTGGGACCGCAGCACCGCGAGTTCCAGCCCGGCCCGGAATTCCCGGCGGGCGGCACGCCATTCGCCGCCCGCGCGCAGCACGAGCCCGTGTGCCAGGTGCAGCAGGCGCGCCTCGTGGTGCTGCCCGGCCGCGCGCATCCTCGGCAGGGTCTCCTCGACCAGGGCCATCGCTTCCGCGTTCCGGCCGGACGTTGCGTGACAGACGGCCAGCAGCGCCACGCCGATGGGGGAGTCGATGCCCTGCCCGAGCCAGAACTCCAGCACCGCCACGGCCTTCTCGATCAAGACCAGGGCATCTTCGGTACGCCCGACCTGCCCGAGTCGCAACGCCCACTCCAGCCACAACTCGGTGTGGGTGAGTTCGGCGGCGGACCGATAGAGGTCATCGTCGGGCTCGAACGACTCGATCGACCGTCCCATGGCCTCGTCGGCGAGCTCGAAGAGTTCCGCCCCGCGGGCCGCCTCGGCCAGCGACGCCATGGCGGAGAAGTACCGCAGTCCCTTGCGGGGCGCGACCTCCAGCAGGCCCATCGAGCGGGCCATGTAGTGCAGCCCGTCGTCGATGCGACCGAGATGGATCAGCACCTCGGCGGTGTCCGCGAGGATCTTCGCGTCGGTGGCCTTGGGGCCGCCCAGCTCGCTCTGGTCGGCGATCAGGTCCTCGGCGATGCGCAGCGCCTCGTCGAGCCGCCCGAGGGCGCTCAGGGCGTACATCCGGCCCAGCCGGCTCACCCGATGCGTACGCCGATCCCCGAGCATCAGCGTGATCGCCTCCGCATGGTCCGCAGCGAGCAGCGTCTCCGTGTGATGGCCCCGGATGGTCAGGTCGTGCACGTGCAGCGCGAGGGCTGCGTGCGGACCGTACGGAGAAACCAGCACCGGCAGTCGGGCACCGTTTGGCATGGCCCTATGGTCGGCCCCGGTGTGCCGGACATGAGCTACCTATACCCTTTAGGTTTAAGCCTTATTGATGTAGGATTGCTCGCATGGCTCGGGCGAATCTCACCTCAGCGGTCGTCGTCGCGGCGGCGGCCGACCTGGCCGATCGGGAAGGCCTCGGCGCGGTCACCCTGTCGGCGCTCGCCCGCGGTTTCGGCGTGCAGACCGCCAGCCTCTACTCGCACGTCCGGGACCGGCCCGCGCTGCTCGACGGTGTGCACCAGCTGGCGCTCGGCGAGCTGGCCGACCGGATCGCGGTGGCCATCGGCGGCCGGTCCGGGCGGGACGCGCTGACCGCGCTCGCCGAGGCGCATCGCGACTTCGCCAGGGAACGCCCCGGGCGCTGGGCCGCGCTGCTGCGGCCCGCCGCCCCCGCGACGGTCCGCTCCGAGGCGGCCGGCCGCGTCGCCGCGCTCACCCTGGCCATGCTCCGCGGCTACCGGTTGCCGGAGACCGAGCTGGTGCACGCGACACGCCTGCTCGGCTCCACGATCAACGGCTTCCTGGCACTGGAGGCGAACGGCAGCTTCGGGCACCGCGAGCCCGCGACCGACGTCTCCTGGCAGCGCGCTCTCGCCGCGCTCGACACCGTCTTCCATTCCTGGCCCGCAGAAGGAGATCTTTGATGCACGCCGTGGCCGGCCTGCTCCGTGGCGCCGCCGAACTCGAAGTCACCCCACGAGGGGTCCGGCCCCATCGGCTTCCCGCGTGGGTCGGCGAACAGTTTCCCGATGGACAGCTGCAGTCGATGGAAAGTCAGCCTTCCGGCGTACGCATCAATCTCCTGACCACAGCGAGCACGATCGAGCTGGTGACCCATCCGACCCGGATCGCCTACACCGGCGTCGACCGGCCGCGTGGGCGCATCGACGTCTACGCCGACGGTGAGCTGCTGGTGCGGGACGTGCTGGACGGCGGCGATCGGATCGAGGTCGACCTCGCGACCGGCACGACCGCGTTCCATCCGGGGGAGCCGCACACCACCACGATCACCGGCCTGCCGCCGGGCCGGCGCCGGTTCGAGATCTGGCTGCCGCACAACGAGAGTGTCGAAGTGATCGGCCTGCGGGCGGACGCCCCGATCGAACCGGACGACACCCCGCGCCCACTGTGGGTGCATCACGGCAGCTCGATCAGCCAGGGCTCGAACGCCGTCGCGCCCAGCGAGATCTGGCCCGCCGTCGCCGCCCGCCGTGCCGGTGTCGAGCTGCGCAATCTCGGGTTCGGCGGCAGTGCCCTCGTCGACCCGTTCATGGCCCGGGTGATCCGGGACGCGCCGGCCGACTTCATCAGTGTCAAGCTCGGCATCAACGTGGTGAACCTGGACAGCATGCGACTCCGCACATTCGTCCCGGCGGTCCACGGCTTTCTGGACACGATCCGCGAGGGGCATCCCGGCGTACCCCTCATCTTGATCTCTCCGCTCTTCTGCGGCATCCACGAGGAGACGCCGGGACCGGGCGCGATCGACCCGTCCTCGATCGGTACCGGCAAGGTCCGTTTCACCGCGACCGGGACGCCGGGCGACGTCACGCTGGGCCGCCTGACGCTCCAGGTGATCCGCCGTGAGCTGGCTTCGCTCGCCGAGCGCCGTTCGGCCGACAAGAACCTTCACTTCCTTCAAGGCACCTCTCTGTACGGCGAAACCGACGCCGCGGAACTCCCACTACCGGACGACCTGCACCCGGGTCCCGAAGCACATGAACGGATCGGCGTGCGATTCGCCGACTACGCTTTCAACGGCCCGTTTCAACGGCGGAGAGGGCACCCGTGAAAGGTGCCCTCTCCGCCGTCGGTCCCTACGGGTTGAGTAGGGCCAGCAGTGCGTTCAGGAGCGCGGCCAGTGCCCCGGCGCTCGGGTTGCCGTCGAGCAGATGGGTGATCGCGCAGAGCAGATTGCCGAGCAGGTTGCCGGGCGCCGACTGCGCGGTGATCGTCAGATGCACCTGGTTCAGGTCCACCACCAGGCCGAGAAGGTCCAGGTGCAGCGGCCCCAGCGTCAGGTCGAGGATCCGGCAGGTGGCCTGGGCGACCGCGACCGGCATGCTCACGTCCTGATCGACGGTGCCGACGTTCTGACCGGCCGCGTCGGTGAACGTGCCGGTCAAGGCGCCCGCTGCGAGCAGGCCACCGTCCTTCGCCGCGAACCTCTCCGGGGTGAAGGTGCCGGCGAACGTGCCGGCCTGCCCGGTCGCGTCGGTGAACGTGCCGGTGACCGGAACCTCGAGGTTGACGGCTTGTCGCTCGGCGGGGGCTGCGGTGGCCGCGCTCGGAGCCGCCGCGGCGAACCCCAGCGTCGCGAGCAGGACGACGAGGATCGTCGTGAACCGTTGCCGGTGTGTCATCGTTCTTCCTCCTTCATCGGGCCTGTCTTCATCGGGTCTGCCTTCATCGGGCCTGCGACAAGCGTCGCGACCTGCGGAGATCGACGGCAGTGAGCGCTGTCATCTCTTCGCCTGACAAAAGTCACGCCCGTTGCCGGATCCATCCCGCGTCCTCCGCGACCCGGACCGCTTCCAGCCGGTTGCGGGCGCCGGTCTTGCGCAGGATCACCGAGAGGTAGTTCCGTACCGTCCCGGCCGTCAGATGCAGCCGCGCCGCCACCTCGGCGGACGGCACCCCGGACGCGGCGACGCTCAGCACGTCCAGCTCCCGCTCCGACAGCGGACTCGGCGGCGCCGCGACCAACGCCACCGCCAGCCCGGCGTCGATGACGCGTTCGCCCCGCTTCAATCGCCGGACGCCGCGCACCAGCTCACCCGGTGCGACCCGGGTGCTGACGACGCCGTGCACCCGCACGTCGAGAGCCCGGCGCAGCGATGCCGGCGCCTCGGTACCGGCCAGCCCGAGCGTGACGCAGCCCGGCTGCTCCGCCGTGAACTCACCGAACAGCCGCACTCCCTCCCCGCCCAGCAGCTCCACGTTGACGATCGCCACGTCCAGCGGCATCGCCCGGGCCGTGGCCGGCGCCTCGGCCAGGCAACCGAGCGCCGCCACCACGGCGAAGTCCTCCTCCAATGACAGGGTCGCGGCCAGAGCACCGCGCAAGAGATTCATGGGTTCGACAAGCAGAATGCGGATCACGAGTGGCCTCCCAGCCCAGTCCTTCGCGGGGGTTTGCCGGCGCCACATCTCTTCGCATGGCGGCCGGCCGGCCCATCACCGGGTCACATTCACCGGCACGAGCCCGTTTCCGAACCGCGAACGTCAGCTGGGAGGTCCGCTGTACCGAACGCTCCGCCCGACCCCATCCACCCCGAGCCGGGGCACAACCCACCCGCGCCCGAGCCCGATCCCCCAGCGAGCCGAGAGGGCACCCATCAGAGAGGCCCCACCCTGCCCGCCGTCACGCAGCTGCCCACCACCACCGGCAGCCCCACCCGAACCCGAACCCGAACCCGCCGGCCCAGCAGGATTCCCCGGCAACCCAGAAGGCCGAGGCGATCCAGGAAGCGGAGCCTCTCCCCGAAGCGAAGGCGCAGAGGAACCCGACACCGCACTCAAATATGGCGACAAATCCTGCGAAGGCGCATTAATCCACGTCGGTCCGGAGGCCCTCACTCCCGCCGAGCCTCGAGTTCCCGCACTCGCCAAGCCCGAAATCTCCGCCTTCGCCGGGCCGAGAGTCCCCGCCGTCGTGCTGGAGATCGCCGCTTTTGCCGGGTCGAGAGTCCTCACTGTCGCGCTGGAGATGGCTGCCTTCGCCGGGCCGAGAGTCCCCATCGTCGTGCTGGAGATCGCCGCCTTCGCCGAGCCGGAAATCCCCATCGTCGCCGAGCCGAAGGTCCCCACCGTCGCGCCCGACATTTCCGAAATGTCGGGCGCGAATGCTCCAACCGCCATAGCCGATGCCGTCGTCACCGAATCGGTAAGGCGCACAGCTGAAGACACGGGCGGCAGACCGGCTACCGGCCCATCAAGGCGTACCGCCAGCTGACCCACCGCTTCGATCGAGCTCACCGACCGCAGAGACGAGCCCGCGGAAACCGGCGGAAGGGACGGCAAAGCCTCGGCAACCTTCCGCGCCGAAGTCTTGAGCGGAACAACCTTCGCCACCGAATCCTCAAGTGGAGCAGCCTTCGTCGCCGCTGCCTTGAGCGGCGCAGCCTTTCGTGCCGGCGCCTTGAGGTGGGAGCCTTCCCAGGCAGACTCCGTGAGCGGAACAACCTTCGCCACTGCGGCCGTGCGCGGCGCGACCTTCGCCACCGCGGCCTTGCGCGGAACAACCTTCGCCACCGCGGTCTTGCGCGGGGCGGCCTTCGCCACCGCGGCCTTGCGTGGCGCGACCTTCGCCGCTGGAGCCTCGATCGGTGCGGACTTTCGTGCTGCGGGCTTGCGGGACGCGGACTTATGGACCGGCTTCTTGAGCGGCGCAGCGTGTTCCTTCGCCGGCACTGGCTTCTTCGCAGGCACCGGCTTCTGCGCCGGCGACTTCGGGCGGAGAGGGGCCGCCGCCGGGGAGCCCACATCCGCCGTGGCGGCGTTCAGCAGGTCGGCCGGGCGGATCGGGTCTGCCTGGGCTGCGTTGTCCAGCAAGGTCAGGGCGAAGTAGGCCACCACCGCGAAGCCGGCGACGAGCAGGAGGCGGGCGGTGCGCTGCAACGGCACGGTCCACCTCCTGCCGACGTCGAGTAGAGCCATCGACACATGTCTACCCACTGAGGCGCTGGGGATGCCACCTCACGGCGACGGAAGGTCGGGCCTCGTCTGGATCAGGCCGCCGCCGACGTCGGGTGCCGCTTCCGGCGAGCCGGGACGGACTATCTCCGCCTCCACCGAGTGCGTCTTCAGCGAACCATCCAAGATCTCAGCGGCGAAGTGGCACGCCACCCGCTGCCCGGAGCCGTCGAACACCCGCAGCAGCGGCCGTTCCGAGGAACAGCGTTCCTGGGACCAGGGGCAGCGAGTACGGAACCGGCACCCACTCGGCGGCGCGGCAGGGGACGGCAGATCCCCGGCGAGGAGGATGCGGGAGCGGCGGTCCTCCACGTACGGATCGGGGATGGGCACCGCCGAGAGCAACGCGCGAGTGTAAGGATGCAGCGGCCGCCGGTAGAGCTGATCACCGTCCGCCTCCTCGACGAGCGCGCCGAGATACATGACGCCGATGACGTCCGAGATGTGCCGGACGACGGCCAGGTCGTGGGCGATCACGAGATAGGTCAATCCCAGCGATTCCTGGAGATCGTCGAGGAGGTTCACCACCTGCGCCTGGATCGACACGTCGAGCGCCGACACCGGCTCGTCCGCAACGATCAGTTCCGGTCTCAGGACCAGGGCGCGAGCGATCCCGATCCGCTGCCGCTGACCGCCGGAGAACTCGTGCGGGTACTTCGACAGCGCCGACGCCGGCAGCCCGACCGCGTCCAGGGTCGATCGCAGCCGCGCGCCGGAGTCCTTGTGCAGTCCGTGCGCCTTGAGACCCTCGACGAGCAGGGACTCCACCGACTGCCGCGGATCCAGGCTGGACATCGGATCTTGGAACACCATCTGGATACGCCGCCGGAATCGCCGCATCTGCTCGCCCTGGAGCGCGCGGACGTCCGTACCATCAAAAATGATCTTGCCGTCGGTCGGCTCGACCAGGCGCAGCAGGCCGCGCCCGAGCGTCGACTTGCCGCATCCGGACTCGCCGACCAGACCGTAGGTCTCCCCGCGCCGGATCGTGAGCGACACCCCGTCGACGGCATAGACATAGCCGAGCGTCCGGTCGAACAGCAGTCCGCTTTTGATCGGAAAGTGAACCTTGAGGTCGTCGATTTCCAAGATCGGCGAAGGGGGTGGCGCCGGGGCCGGCGAGGGGGGCGATGCTGAGGCTGGCGAAGAGGGCGGCGCTGGGGCTGGCGAAGAGGGCGGCGCTGAGGCTGGCGAAGGGGCTGGCGAAGAGGGCGGCGCCGGGGCCGGCGCAGGGCGCGGCGAGGTGGGCGGCGTCGGCGGCGGAACGGGCGGTGAGCTCACGCCGGCACCTCCTGCGGGACGGGGTTGGCGCAGCGCAGCGCTCCACCGCGCCGGACGGGTTCCAGCGGCACCGTCTCGCCGATGCACTCGTCGATCACACGCTCGCATCGCGGCGCGAACGCACACCCCTCCGACCAGGGAATATTGTCACTGACCGATCCTTGGATCTGATGCAACCGCCCTCCACGATCGACATCCAGCCGAGGCACGGATTTCAGCAACCCATCGGTGTACGGATGAAGCGCCCGTGCGAAGAGGTCATGCCGGACAGCGCGCTCGACCACCTTCCCGGCGTACAGGACGTTGACGGTGTCGCAGAGCCCCGCCACCACCCCGAGGTCGTGAGTGATCATGACGAGGGCGGTGCCGGACCGGTCGACCAGGTCCTTGAGCAGCGCGAGGATCTGCGCCTGGATGGTCACGTCGAGGGCTGTCGTCGGCTCGTCGGCGATGAGCAGGCGCGGCTTGCAGGCCAGCGCGATCGCGATCAGCGCCCGCTGCCGCATGCCACCGGAGAGCTGGTGCGGGAACTCCTTGAGCCGCCGGTTCGGGTCCGGGATGCCGACCGCGTCGAGCAGCTGGGCTGCCTCGCGCAGCGCCGCCTGCCGGGTCCGGCCCTGGTGGCGTTCCAGAACCTCGGCGACCTGGAGACCGAGAGGGATCACCGGGTTCAGCGAGGAGAGCGGGTCCTGGAAGATCATGCCGATGTCCCGGCCGCGGCGGTCCCGGAGTTCTTGAGGGCGCAACGTGAGGAGGTCGGTGCCGTCGAACAGGACCTCGCCGGTGACCTCGTTGCCCCGGCGCGGCAGCAGACCCATGATCGCCAGGCTGGTCACCGATTTGCCGCAGCCGGATTCACCGACCAGGCCGACTGTCTGACCGGGTTCCACGGTGAAGCTGACGCCGTCCACCGCCGTGACGGGAGCAGCGCCCCGGCGCCGGAAGACGACGGACAGATCACGAACGTCGAGCAACGACATGAGGGTTCACCGCCGGTTCTTCGGGTCGAGCGCCTCGCGCATCCCCTCACCCAGCAGGGTGAAGCCGAGGGCGACCAGGATGATCGCCAGCGCCGGGTAATACGCCAGCTCCGGGCGTACCTCGAAATAGCGGACGCCATCGACTCCGAGCATGAGACCCCACTCGGCGCGATTGATGTCCGGATCGCCGAGGCCCAGGAACGACAGCGCGGCGGCGTCCAGGATCGCCACCGCGAAGGTCAGGGTGGCCTGCACGATGACAGCGGTGAGCGAGTTCGGCAGCATGTGCCGGGTGACGATGTGCCGCCGCCGGACGCCCAGCGCCCGCGCGGCCAGCACATGATCGCTCTCTCGCTGGGCCAGCATCGACCCGCGCAGTAATCGAGCGAAGATCGGGACGTTCACCACCGCGACCGCGATGATCACCGTCCACTGCGTCGACTCGCTGGCGAGCGCGACCAGCGTGATCGCCAGCAGCAGGCTGGGCAGGGCCAGCATCACGTCGGTGATCCGCATGATCAGTACGTCGGCCCAGCCGCCCACCGCCCCGGCGATCGCCCCGAGCAGCACGCCGAAGATCAGGCCGATCAGGGTGGCCAGCACGCCGACGACGAGCGTCTGCCGGGCGCCGTAGATCATCCGGGAGGCGAAGTCGCGGCCCAGCGGATCGCTGCCGAGCGGATGCCCGGCACTGGCGCCGGGCACCGAGTCGACGGTGAGCTTGCTGGTCAGCTCCGGGAACCGCTGAATCGGATCGTGCGGGGCCACCAGCGGCGCGAAGATCGCGATGACCAGGAAGAGCAGGATGATGACCGCGCCGGCGATCGCTGTCGGGTTGCGCATCAGCCGGCGGCCGGCGTCGCGGAACAGGCTGACCCCGCCCGCCTCGGAGGTCCGCGCGGCCAGTTCGTCGATGCGGCGGCGCTTGGCGTCGGCGAGGGCGCTCATCGCACACGCACCCGGGGGTCGATGAACGCGTACGACAGGTCGACCACCAGATTGACCACGATGAACACGACGGCGGCCAGCAGGATCAGCGCCTGCAGCACCGGATAGTCCCGGCTGCCGCTGATCGAGTCGGTGATCAGCGTCCCGAGGCCACCCCAGTTGTAGACCTTCTCGGTCAGCACCGCACCGGCCAGCAACGCGCCGGTCTGCAGGCCGATCGTGGTGACCACCGGCAGCAGGCCGTTGCGCAGCACGTGCCGCTTGCGGATCGTGGCGTTGCGCAGGCCCTTGGCGTCGGCCGTGCGGATGTAGTCCTCGTCGAGGACGTCCAGCACGCTCGCCCGGGTGATCCGCACGATGATCGCCAGCGGGATCGTGGCGAGCGTGATCGCCGGCAGCACGAGATGCCAGAGCGCGTCGGCCGAGGCGTCGAACTCGCGGGTCAGCAGACCGTCGAGCACGAAGAAGCCGGTGACGTCGGTGTTGTCGGTGCCGGTGCTGATCCGGCCGGACGGCGGGAAGAAGTGGATGTCCTGGGTCAGCCAGTCCTTGAGCAGGTAACCCAGGAAGAAGATCGGGATCGAGATGCCGATCAGCGTCACGATGATCGTGGCGTTGTCGAGCAGCCGGCCGTGATGCCGCGCCGCCAGATATCCCAGGGGGATGCCCAGCCCGACGGCGATGATGATCGCCGCCAGGGCCAGCTCGACGGTCGCGGGAAAGGACCGGCTGATCACGTCGGTCACCGGTTCCCCGGTACGGATGGAGTTGCCGAAATTGCCGGTCACCACGTTCTGCAGGAACCGGCCGTACTGAACCCAGATCGGCTGGTCGTACCCGAGGGCGCGGATCAGCGCCTCTCGGGTCTGCGGGGTCGCGCGCTCACCGAGCAGCGCGTCGACCGGCCCGCCGGGCAGGCTCCGGAGCCAGAAGAAGACCAGGGTCATCAGGGCGATCAGCGTGACAGAGAGCTGGACCAGGCGGCGCGATACGACTCTGACCATCGTTTACTTGGTGATCGAGACGGTGTCGAACTCCTCGGCGGTGAGCGGGCTCGGCACCAGGCCTTCGACCTCCTTCGTGGTGACGATGGCGGGCGGGGCGTGCCAGATCGGCACGGCGGGCAGCCACTTCGCGGCGAGGTCGCGGTTGACCTGCTCGAAGGCGGTCCGCTTGGCGGCCTGGTCGACGGTCGCGTCGGCGGCGCCGATGGCGGTGAACATCTCGGTCAGCGGGTCGTCGCCGAACTCGACCTTCGGACGGCCGAAGAACGTGCCGACGAAGTTGCCCGGGTCGTTGTAGTCGCCGGTCCAGCCGAGGATGTGCAGGTCCTGCTTGCCGAACTGCTGCACGTCGTCCTTGAAGCCGCCGTTCCACGGCCGGGGGACACCGTTGACCTTGATGCCGGCCGCCTGCAGGTCGTTCGCCAGCACCGTGAAGATCTCCTGCGGGTTCGGCATGTACGGCCGGGACACCTCGGTGGGGTAGTAGAAGTTCAGCGTCAGCCCGGTCGCCCCCGCCTCGGAGAGCAGCTGCTTCGCCTTGTCCACGTTGTAGTCGTACTTCTGCACGTCCGGCGCGTAGCCGAGCACGGTGTCCGGCAGGAACTGATCGGCCACCACCGCGCCGCCCGGCCCCTTGGTCTGCACCAGCTGAGCCCGGTTCAGCGCGTACGCGATCGCCTGCCGTACGCGGAGGTCCTTGAGCTTGGGGTTGTTCTTCTGGTTGATGCCGAGGTAGAGGATGTTGAAGGCGGGGCGCTCGAGCACCTCGTATCCCTCGTCGGCGAGGGCCTTGCGGTCGGCGGGCGCCGGGAAGTCGATCGCTTGGACCGTACCGGCGCGAAGCTCTTGTTTTCTGGTGTTCTCGTCCTTGATGACCTTGATGATCACCTTGTCGACCTTGGCCTTCTCGCCCCAGTAGTCGGCGTTGCGGTTCAGCGTGATCTCGCCGGTCGCCTTGTTCCAGCCGCCGTAGGTGAACGCGCCGGTGCCGGTCGGATGCTCGTTGGCGAACGCGCTGTACGAGAAGGAGTCGCCGTTCTGCGTGACGGTGTCCGCGTCGTACTGCTTGATCGCGGCCGGGCTGGCGATGGAGAAGGCGGTGAGCGCGAACGCTCCGGGGAACGCGCCCTTGTACTTCTTCATCGTCACGACCGCGGTGGACGCGTCCTGCGCCTTGCAGTTGTCGTAGACGGCGTCCGGGCTGCCGGCGAACCCGCCGAAGACGTCCGCGTAGTAGATCATCTGGGACTGGGCGGCCTCGCCCTTCATGTTGTACCAGCGGTCGAAGTTCGCGCAGACCGCGGTGGCGTCCAGAGCCGTGCCGTCGTGGAACTTCACGCCCTGGCGCAGCTTGAACGTCCACACCTTGCCGGACGGGTCGTTCGACCAGCTCTCGGCCAGTCCGCCGGTGAGATCGGCGGTGCCGGGCTTGTGGGTGACGAGCGTTTCGTACATCTGCCGGATCGGCCGGAACGACTCCCCGTCGTCGTTGAAGATCGGGTCGAAGTTCTTCGGATCGCCGGCGCCCGCGAAGATGAAGGTGCCACCGGTCGCGTTGCTCTGATCGTCGCCGTCGTCCCGGTCGCTCTCCGCGCAGCCGGCCATGCCGATCGCCATGGCAGCGATGACCCCGGCGGCGATGGCCGTCCTTGGTGCACGCATCGTGCTCACCCCGTCCTGGTGGGTACGGACTTTCGGGCGACACTATCCATCCACGATGATCACTTTCTGTTTTGGTATCGTTTCGTGCCCGAAATTGTCATAAGAGATCGACTATCCCCCTGGCGGTATGCCGCGCTCCAGAAGCCCCGGCGGTCAGGCCGGGTTGCCGGCATGGGTCAGGGTCTCCCAGGCGGACATCAGGTTGTTGGTGCCGGCCGGGCGTTGCGCGACGGTCAGCGTCGCCGTGTCGGTCATGGCGATGCCGAGGCGGTTGTTGAGGGCGTTGAAGCCGACCTCGGTGACCGGGCCGAGCTTGCGGTTCGCGAGCGTGCCGCCGCAGAGCCAGCCGGGCAGGGCGCCGGTGGCGTACTCGGCGTGGAACCCCATGGCGTGCCGGAGCCGGTCCTGGACCTCGGGGTAGAGGTCGGCGCCCTGGATGCGGCTGGTCTCGGCGATGTGTGAGATCGCGGCGATGCCGTAGCCGGTGTGCGTGAAGTCCCGGCAGGTCTCCTGGGACAAGCCGTCGACGAATGTCGTCTGGTTGTTCCAGTACTTGACGATCTCGGCGGAGGTGTCGATCGACGTTCCGGGCGGTGCCTTGGGCAGGGCGCCGTCGGAGGCGAGATAGATGTACGCCGGGACGCGCTTGCGGAAGGTCGCGACCGCCTGATCGTAGATCGCCCGGTCGTCGAGGAAGACGCCGATGCCGACGGCTGCCTCCAGTTGGGTCAGCTGCCAGTTGCCGTTGTAGGAGGCGCGGTCGGCCAGAGCCTGCGGCAGGTAGACGGTCCGCAGCATGGTGCCGAAGCGGCCGGCGCCCGGCCAGCTGGAGTAGGTGTACTTGATGATCTCGGCAGCGCGCGGCCAGACCGACGCGGCCCAGGAGGCCTGCAGCGGCGCGTTACTGTTGGTGTGCTGCTTGATCGTGCCGGACCAGGCGTCCATGATCTGGATCGACTTGACCGCATAGCGGGAGTCACCGGTGTAATACCAGGCCAGAGCATGGGTGTACGCCGCGAAGGCGTCCTTGCGCTCGGCGGTGCAGCCGTAGTCGGGGTTCGAACTGGAACCGCACTCGACGGTCGCGCGAGCCTTCGGCGTGTAGGACAGTGACGCCGACGTGCTGGCCATCATCGCGGTGTTCGCCGACTTCCACGGTTCGGCGCCGGCCTTCACCTTCGCCTTGACGAAGTCGAGCTGAGCCTTGCTGAGCAGCACCCCGGGATGCTTGAAGGTGCCGGTGACGGTCGCGGCCGGGGACTCTTCGGGGGTGAACCAGGTCCACGAGGCGGCGGCGAGCGCGACCGCGGCGCCGACGGCCACGGCTTTGAGGCGGAGTGACATGGGTCGAGAGGGTAGGGCGCTTGATCTTGATCGGTCCATTTCGCGCCGGTTTCTTAAACTGCTGCTAATCCTGTGCTCAGGATCCGGGATCATGAAACTCGACTCCGATCTTGAAGTGATCTAACGTGCGGGAATGCGCTTTCCTGACTTCGCCGTCTCGACGCTCGGCTGCCCGGGCCTACCGCTCGGCCGTGTGGCCGCGCTCCTGCGAGCTCACGGTGTGGCCGGGGTGGAGCTGCGCTGCGCACCCGACGAACCGGTGCACACCGGTCTCTCCCCAGCTGCCCGCCGAGCCGCCCGCGCCGCGCTCGACGGCCTGCGCGTCGTCACCCTGGCGAGCTACGTGAACCTCACCTCCGGCGGCGCCGGCCTCGCCGAACACCTCGACCTCGCCCGTGACCTGGGTGCGGCCACTCTGCGACTCATGCCCGGAGGCACAGGCCGGTCCGAAGAACACCTGGGACCCGCCGCCGAGACTCTGGCGAAAGCCGTCGTGCTCGCGCGGGGGAGTGGCGTGCGCCTTGTGGTGGAGACCCATGATGCGTTTCTGAACGGTGCCGACCTGCGACGACTCTTCGAAAGGGCGGGCGTGGGGACCGAGGCCGGAGTGGTGTGGGATGCGCTTCACCCGTGGCGGGCGGGAGAGACGCCGGCCGCGACGGCCGCCGCGCTCGGACCGTGGCTCGCTGAAGTGCAGGTCAAAGACGTGGCCGGCTCTCACGACCTGACGCCGGTGGTGCCGGGTCGCGGCTCGGTCCCGAACGCGGAGATCGTGGAACTGGCACGGCGACAGGGATTCACCGGGCCGGTGGTGCTGGAACTGGAGGCCAGGTGGTACCCGGACGCGCCGTCGCTCGACGCGGCGATCGAGGGCGCCCGCGGGCTGGCCGGCTGAGGCGATCGGGGCACCCGGGAGGCGGTCAGCCGAGGGCGGCCTCGGCACGGATCTCGATCTCCCCGGTGCGGCGGCCGTCGAGTTCCAGGACGACGATCTCGTTGACGCCCGCGTGCAGGAGCGGCCACGGCAGGTAGAGGGTCTGCTGCGGCCCCCGGTCCCAGAATCGTCCGAGTCCGAAACCGTTCACCCAGACGTATCCCTTGCCCCAGTCGGGCAGCGCCACGAACGCGTCGGCCGGCTCGGCCACCGTGAGCGCGAACCGGAAGAAGGCCGGCTCGCTGCCGGGTGGCGCGCCGTCGCCCGCCCACTCCGGGCGCGGGCAGGTCTCCAGATCGAGGGGGTACGCGGTGAAGCCGTGCACGAATTGACGTTCGTGGCGTACTCCACCCACGATGCCCTTGCGCTCACCGACGCGGGGTCCGTAGTTGACCCGTCCCATCGACTCCACCAGCAGGTCGACGGTGGCCGGGCCGGTGACGTCGATGCTGGTCACGCCGTCGCGTTCGAGGATGCCCCGGAGCTCGCCGTCGACGACGACGTGTGCCCGGTCGTGCAGGCCGTCCACGGTGAGCGGGTAGGCGGCCCGCGGGCCGGGGATGTCGAAACGGTAGCGGACCAGCCCGTGATCCACCCCGAGGTCCTCGAACGCGGGCGGTACCGGATGCCACGACGAGGGGAGCTTCACGTCGTACAGAAGGCTGTGGGAAAGCGCGGTGAGGGTGACCGGCGGCAGTGTGGCCGGGAGCGGCGGAAGATCGCCCGGGGTCGCGCCGTGCCCGATGAGGATCTCCCGGAAGCGCCAGAACTTCTCGGTGGGCGCGCCGCGTTCGGAGATGGGGGCGTCGTAGTCATAGGAGGTCACGGTGGGCTGGAAGGCGCCGTCGTGGTGGGCGCCGCCGAGGTTCGCGCCCGCGGTGGTGCCGAAGTTGGTTCCGCCGTGCGCCATGTAGAGATTGACGCTCGCGCCCTCGCGCAGGAGGCGATCGAGGACGTCGGCGGCGTCCGCGGGGTCGCGGGTGACGTGCTCATCGCCCCAGTGGTCGAACCAGCCGTCCCAGAACTCCATGCACATGCGTGGCGAAGAGGCGGCGGCCAGTGACCGTTCCGGATCGGAGCCGAAGTTGACCGTGGTGAGCACGCCGGGCAGTGTTCCGGCGGTCGTCATGAAGTCGTCGGGGCCGTCCGAGGTGAAGAGCGGGACCTCGATGCCGCGGGCGGTCAGGCCGTCGGCGAGGTGCCGCAGATAGGCGCGGTCGCTGCCGTAGGAACCGTATTCGTTCTCGACCTGCACCATGATCACGGTGCCGCCGCGGGTGATCTGCCGATCCCTGATCACCGGGATGAGCCGGTCGAACCAGGCGTCGACGGCAGCGAGGTACTCGGGATCGGAGGTCCGGATCCGCCGGCCGACGCGGGCGGTGAGCCAGGACGGCAGGCCGCCGTTGTCCCATTCCGCGCAGATGTAGGGGCCGGGCCGCACGATGGCGTCGAGCCCGAGCCCGGCGGCCAGGTCGAGGAAGCCGCCGAGTTCGCCCTCGAAGGCGAACGATCCCTCCCGCGGTTCGTGCCGGTTCCACGGCACATAGGTCTCCACCGTGTTCAGGCCCATGGCGAGCAGCATCCGCAGCCGGTGCTCCCACTGGGCCGGATGGACCCGGAAATAATGCAGGCCGCCGGACAGCACGCGGTGCTCCCGGCCCTGGCGACGGAAGTGCTCTCCCTCGGCGGTGAACACGTTTCGACCTCCCTGTAGTAAACGGTTACTGTGCTAAGGTGCTGCGCATTCACGGACGGACGGGGATCAGTTGATGGCACGCAGATCTGACGGTGAACGCGTCACCATCCGCGACGTCGCCGCGCGTGCCGGAGTGTCGGTGGCGACCGTCTCCCGGGTGCTGGCCGACAACTATCCGACCGCGCCGGCGACCCGGGCCAAGGTGATGCGGGCCGTCCGCGACCTCGACTACGTGGTGAACGTGCACGCCCGCGCCCTGGCCGGAATCAGCGCCAAGATGGTGGCCGTCGTCGTCGACGCGGTGACCGCGCCGTTCTACGCCCACGTCGCTCAGGGTGCCGAGGAGCAGGCCGCCGAGGACGGCCGGCTCTGCCTCATCTGCACCACCGGCGGCGACCCGGCCCGTGAGCTCGCCATCGTGAAGCTCATGCGCGAGCAGCGCGCCGACGCGGTCATCCTGGTCGGCAGCGTGGTGCAATCCGACGACTATCGCGCCCGGATGAGTCAATACGCTCACGCGCTCGACGCCGCCGGTGCCCGGCTGGTGCTGTGCGGCCGGCCGCCGCTCGGCCCGGACACGCCGGCGCTGAGCTCGGAGTACGACAACGCCGGCGGCGCCTACGCGATCACCAGTCATCTGCTGTCGGCCGGCCATCAGCGGATCCTCTTCCTCGGCAGCAGCCCCGGCGGCACCACGGCGGACGCCCGGGTCGACGGTTACCGGCGGGCGCTCGCCGACCACCGGGTGCCGGTCGATCCGGGGCTGGAGGTGCCGGGTGGGTTCGGCCGGCCCGCCGGGTACCGGATGATGCGCGATCGGCTCGCCGCCGGGCCGCCCGACTTCACCGCGGTCTTCGCCGGTGACGATTCGGTGGCCGCCGGCGCGTGGCAGGCGCTGCGGGAGAACGGGCTGCGGGTGCCCGGCGACATCTCGCTGGTCGGATACAACGACGATCCGATGGCGGCCGAGCTCGGGCTGACCACCGTGCACATCCCGGCCCTCGAGCTGGGCCGGGCCGCGGTGCGCCAGGCGATCCGCGGGGAGGGGGAGGCGCCGGCCCGCACGATGCTCGGCACGCACATCGTGGTCCGTGATTCCGTGCGCCCCCACCTGCGAACCCCCTAGAGCGTGACGACGGCGGTCTGGCTGCGGCCACCCGCCGCGATCAGGCCGGAGAAGGTCAGCCGCAACGAGGAGCCGGCCTCGGTTCCGGTCAGGGTCGCGGGGGCCGACCGCACCGACCGCACCCGCCGACGCCAGGTCACCGTGATCGTGTCGGTGAGCCGGGTGGGGTCGCTGACCGAGATGGTCGCGGTGCCGTCGTGCCGTTCGCGGACCGTCACGGCCGCCGGCGCGTCCGCGGACAGCCCGCCGAACGAGCCCGCCTCCCAGAAGATCGCCCCGGTGAACCCGCGCAGCGGCACCCGGACACCGTGGATCCGCGGCGTGTGGACCGCATCGGTCAGCCAGGCCCGCACCGACGCCGAGCGCAGTCCGGTGGACACCTTCGACGCGCCCGGCAGCAGGACGTAGGAGTAGCCGGCGTCGACCGGCGCGGTCCCGTGGTCGATCAGCAGGGTGACGAAGCGGCTGCTGAACGCGGTGGCGCTGCCGGTGGCGGAGTTGATGTCCCGCCAGGCGCCGGTGCGCTCGGTCCGCAGCGCGGTGAGGGCGGCACGGTCCGGGAAGACGTACCCGGCATGCCCGGCCAGATGTGCCCAGCGTGCGCCGGCGATCGTCGCGTCACCGGTCAGCACTCGCCCGTCCACGGTGAGGACGTTCGTGCCGTCCACGCCGAGGTGCCGGTTCTCCACGATCGTCTCGATCGCCGCGCCGTCGGTGGCGGTGATGCCCGAGCCGAGGCAGATGACGGCGTCGTCGAGGAAGAACCAGGATTTGCGGGCCGTCAGCGTCGAGGACAACCCGAGCAGGTGCTGGCCGGCGGCGCTGTAGACGCCGTCACCGGCGCCACCGGCGAAGTCGGCGGCCGGCCGGGCCACGCCCCAGATGCCGCCTTCGCCGTCGGCGAGACGTTTCGCCGAGGTGGTGGTGCCGGGCAGCCGGTACGGGTCGACGGTCGGCCAGAACCGGTCCGAGTACTGGTCGTTGGCGTAGTCGTCGCCCCACCAGTACAGCATCCCGGATCCGGTGTGGAAGCCGCGCAGGTTCTCCCCGTTGCCGTTCTCGAAGTAGGTGATCCGCCGCGACGCCATCGACACCGCAGCGACCCACTCGGCACGGCGGTGCACGACGCGGTCCATGGCGGGGAAGAGCAGGCTGGCGTCGCCGTGCCGGCCGTCCGGGACCGCCGGGTCGGCCACCACCGCGTTGATCAGCGCGAGTTTCGCGACCGAGAGCTGCATGTCGGTGGCGGGGGAGCGGTAGTAGGCCCGTTTGACCCAGCCCTTCACCAGGGCTCGCCATCGGGCGTTCTCGGTGTCGCTCGCGGCCCGGCCGAGCGCCACGATCGACGCCATGATGGCGTGCCCGCGCAGATGGTCGTCGTTCTGGCCGTTTGCGCCGCCGGGCGCCAGGCCACGCGCGACGGCCCGGCCGGAGACCCCGTCCATGCAGAGCCCGTTGTGGATGAACGGCGCGTACGCGGCCTCCACCGCGTCGAAGATGATCTGCTTGTCCGGGCTACTGACCGCCCAGGTCGAGCCGCTGAGCAGGGCGAGCAGCCGGCTCAGCCCGTCGAGCAGGACCGCGCCGTACGACCCGGTGTACGGAACCCAGGTGTGCTGGATGATCGACCCGTCGGCGTAGAGGCCGTCGCCGGTCGTCACGTACGGGAAGACCGGGGCGATGGCGCTGGAGGCGAGCGCGACCTTCGCCGCTGACCCGCCGAGGATGCCGCGCACGGCCAGGACCCGGCACAGATCGATGCGGTTGGCGCCGGTCGACGTGCCGGTGTACGCCGCGACCGCCGAGTCCGGCACGAAGTGGTCGACCGCCCGGCAGTACGCCGCGATCTGCTCCGGAGTGAGCAGGTCGTAGACGAGCACGGCGGTGTCGAGCAGTCCCTGCGGGCCGCCGATCTGCCAGTTGTACCAGTTGCCGTACCGGGCTTGGCCCTCGTGGTAGATCCGTGCGTACAGGTGGTCCAGGCCGGTGACGACGGCGGTGGCCAGGGCGGCGTCGCCGGTGACGCCGGTACCGGGTTGCGCCCACGCCTCGGCCATGGCGTAGAGCCGCTGGAAGCTGGTCTGGATCTTGGAGCTGAACGTGTAGGACTCGGTGTCCAGATCGGGTTCCGGGTCGGCCCAGACGGCGTCCGGCCAGAGCGAGCCGGCGGCCGGCGACATGCTCGCCGCGTACCCGGAAGCGGTTCTGCCGAGGGCGGCGAGCTTGGTGGCGAACGGTTCGGCCGCGGGGTCGAAGCCGTCGCCGAGGAGCAGCCCGCGCCAGGTGGCACGCAGCGCGGCGAACTCGTCGGCGGATCCGGCCGGGCTGGGGTCGGCCAGGGCGGGGGCAGGGAGAAGGGTCAGGCCGGCGCCGGCGGTGGCGCCGAGCAGGACCGTGCGGCGGGACAGGGACATGAGACCTCCTGGGGAAGGGGAAATCAGGCCATCCGGGCGAGGTCCGCGGCGGTGACCAGCCCGCGCAGCGGCTCGCCGCGCAGCCAGCGCGCGGCCTCCTCCACGACGAAGTCGCCGAGGGCGCCGATCTCGTCGCCGAGCGCGCCGGCGATGTGCGGGGTGATGAAGACGTTCGGCAGGGCGAAGAGGGGGTGTCCGGCCGGCAGTGGTTCCGGGCTGGTGACGTCGAGGACCGCGTCGATCCGCCCGGCCGCGCAGTGCCGGGCCAGCGCGTCGCTGTCCACGAGCGGCCCGCGTGCCGTGTTGATCAGGACGGCGCCGTCACGCATCAGCGCCAGCCGCCGGTCGTCGATCATCCCGCGTGTCTCCGGCAGCTCCGGTGCGTGCAGGGTGACCACGTCGGCGGTGCTGACCAGGTGGTCCAGGCCGGCCAGGCGGGCGCCGAGCCGGTCCGCGCCGGCCGCGGTCAGGTAGGGGTCGGCCACCAGCACGGAGAAGCCCTGCCGGCACAGCTCGGTGATCACCGCGCGGCCGATCCGGGACGCGCCGACGACGCCGACCACGCGGGAGCGGTTGCCGGTCCGCGCGTTCGACGGGTAGGACCGGAAGCCGCCGGCGGCATAGGTGCGGGCCAGCCCGAACGCCCGTTTCCCGGCCAGCAGGACGGCGGCGATGGTGAACTGGACGACCGGGTGGACATTCGCTTCGGCGGCGGACGACACGGCGATCCCGCGCTGCCAGACGCTCGCGGGAATGCCCGCCTCCTTGACGCTGCCGGCCGCGTGCAGGATCGCCCGCAGCCGGGGTGCCGCGTCCAGCAGCGCGTCGTCGAGTGGCGGGCATCCCCAGCCGGTGATCAGCAGATCGGCGTCCGTGACGGCACCGCGCAGGGCAGGCTCGGAGAGGTCGTCGGCGACCGCGGCGTGCAGGCTGACCAGGTGATTCAGGCGATCCCGGGTACCGGAGGGGAAGACCAGATCCGCCACGTCGGCCGCCATCGCGAGCACGGCCCGCGGGGTGGCGGGCGCAGCCGGGGTGGACGGGATCGATTCGTGGATCTGCGCGGACACGCGACCGCCTTTCGAAGAAACAGAAGTAACCGTTTACTACGACAGGACGGTAGGGGCGACGAGCGCTCACAGTCAATAAAGGAAGACTCTTGACCTTCTGTTGAGTAACCGTTTACCTTCAGCGGCACCGCTTCCCCAGCCCCACTGCAAGGAGTGAGATGTCAAGTCGGATCTCCCGCCGCCGCGTCATAGCGGGCCTCGCGGCCGTTCCGTCCGTCGCCGTTCTCGGAGGTTGCGCGATCGGTGGTGGCGGCGGCGAGTCGACCGGCGCCACCGGCGGCACCGCCGAGAAGACCCCGGAGAACCCGTTCGGCGTCGTCGCCGACTCCACCCTGGAGGTCGTCGGCTTCAGCGGCGGCGCGGTCGCGGTGTCCTACGAGAAGGTGCACAACCCGGCCATCAAGGCGGCGTTCCCGCAGCTCCAGCTCACCTACACCGGCACCGAGAGCCAGACCCAGGTGCTGCAGCCGCGGTTCGTCGGCGGCACGCCACCGGACTTCGTCGACAACACCGGCGCCGGCCAGATGGACATCAACGCGCTGATATCCCAGGAGCAGGTGCTCGACCTGACGCCGCTGTTCGACGCGCCGTCCGTCGACGACCCCGCCGTGCCGCTCAAGGACACCCTGCTCACAGGAACCCTCGAGGCCGCCACCTACAACGGCGTCCCGCGAGTCGTCCCTTACACCACAGGACCCCAGGGCCTCTGGTACGACCGGAAGCTCTTCGCGAAGAACGGCTGGGCGGCACCGGCGACCTGGGCGGATTTCCTGGCGGTGCTGGAGAAGGCCAAGGCGGCGGGACTTCAGCCGTTCGGCTTCGCCGGCAAGACCGCTCCGGACTACTGCACCACCGCGATCCTCTCCTCAGCGATCAAGGCGGGCGGCCTCGACGTCGTCCGGAACATCGACAACCTCGCCGAGGGGGCGTGGCGGGCCGACGCGGTGAAACAGGCGCTGACGGCCTGGGCTGAGATCGGCGCCAAGTACGTCGCCAGAAGCAACGAGGGTCTGCAGCACACCGAGGTCCAGTTGCTGCAGACCCAGGGCAAGCTCGCCTTCTACCCCTGCGGGTCGTGGCTCGAAGGTGAGATGACCAAGGACATCCCGCCCGGCTTCGAGTACGCGATGATCGCCACCCCATCACTCAGCCCCGCCGACAAGCTGCCCGCCGCCGCGCTGCGAGCCACACCGACCGGCGCGTTCTTCGTGGCCGCGAAGGGCAAGAACACCGCCGCCGCCCTGGAATACCTGCGCCGGATGCTCTCCCGGCAGAGCGCCGCCGGGCACCTCGGCGTCACCAGTCAGCTGACGGTGGTCCGCGACGCCACCGACGGCGTCGAGCTCAGTGCCGGCACCCGCAGCGCCGCCGACGCTCTCACCGCGGCCGGCGCGGATACCTTCACCTGGAAGTTCATGGGCTGGTACAAGCCGATGGCCGACGCGATCAAGGAGGCCACGAATGGTTTGATGTTCGGCCGGCTGACCCCCGACGCGTTCGCCGACACCATGCAGAAGGTGGCCGACGAGGTACGCGCGGACTCCTCGATCACCAAGTTCCAGCGGCAGTAAGGCGGCACCCGATGCGGCACGGCAGGCTTCGGTTCATCGGCGGTTTCCTGATCATCCCGCTGGTCCTCTACACGGTCTTCATGGTGCTGCCGTCCGCGCAGTCCTTCCAGATCGCGTTCACCGACTGGCGGGGTGTCAGCGCGACGGCGAACTACGTCGGCTTCGACAACTTCGCCCGGGTCTTCCAGTCCGAGCTGTTCTGGAAGGCCATGCGCAACCACGGTGTGCTGCTGCTGGTCGTGCCGCTCACCACGATCGTCCTGGCGATGTACTTCGCGTTCCTCGTCAACATCGGCGGCCGGCGCGAGGGCGGCCGGTTGCACGGCCTGCGCGGCTCCGCCTTCTACCGGGTCGTCTTCTTCTTCCCGCAGGTGCTCTCGGTCGCCATCGTCGGCGTGCTGTTCCAGTCGGTGTTCCGCCCGGACGACGCCGGCATCGTCAACGGGCTGCTCGCACCGTTCGGCGTCGACCCGATCGGCTTCCTCATCGATCCGTCCATCGCGCTCTGGTCGATCATCGCGGTGATGGTGTGGGCTGGTGTCGGCTTCTACTTCGTGCTCTTCTCGGCGGCGATGGCCGGGATCCCCGCCGAAGTCGTGGAAGCGGCGTCGCTCGACGGCGCCGGCCGGGTACGCCTGTTCTTCTCGATCATCGTGCCGATGGTGCGGGACACCGTACAAACCGCCTGGGTCTTTCTGGGTATGGCGGCGCTGGATGCGTTCGTGCTGGTCAAAGTGCTGTCGGTGAACAACGGCGGTCCTGATGGCGCGACCACGATGGTGCCGGTGCAGGTCTACGGCAAGGCGTTCAACGAGTACCAGTTCGGCCAGGCGTCGGCCGCCGCCGTGGTGCTCTTCTTCATCATCATGACGTTCGCGGCGTTGACCATGCGTGTCACCCGGCGCGAGCAGCTCGAGTACTGAGAGGTCCTCCGACAATGGCTGTGCAGACCTCCACCCTCGCCGTGCCGGTCACCAGGACCGCCCGCCCGGCCGGGAACCGGATCTTCGCCGTGCTCGCGCACCTGTCACTCGGCGCCTGGGCACTCGCGGTGATCATTCCGATCGTCTACACCGTGCTCGGCTCGTTCAAGAACAACACCGAGCTGTTCGGCGCTCCCATGGCGCTGCCGGGCAGCCTGCGCTGGGAGAACTGGGCGCAGGCGTGGCAGCAGGCGCACATCGGCACCTACATGCTCAACAGCGTCGTCGTGGTGGCCGGCGGTGTCGCCGGGACCATGCTCTTCGGCTCGATGGCGGCGTACGTGCTGGCGCGGTACCCCTTCCGCGGCAACCGGCTGATCTACGCCTACTTCGTGATGGGCCTCAGCATCCCGGGTGTGGTCGCGCTCGTCCCGCTCTTCTTCGTCGTCGAGCGGCTCGGGCTGCTCAACTCGCACCTCGGGCTCATGCTGGTCTACATCGGTCAGTCGCTGTCGTTCACCGTCTTCTTCCTGGCCGCCTTCTTCAAGACACTGCCCGGTGAGATCGCCGAGGCGGCCGCGATGGACGGCGCCTCGCACACCCGCACGTTCTTCCAGATCATGATGCCGATGGCGAAGCCGGCCCTGGTCAGCGTCACGATCTTCAACATCCTCGGTCAGTGGAACCAGTACATGTTCCCGCTCATCCTGATCCAGGATCCGGACAAGTGGGTGCTCACCCAGGGCATCGCGCAGATCAGCACCCAAGCCGGATATCAGGCATCGTGGGGGCCGATGTTCGCGGCGCTGACGATCTCGATCCTGCCGGTCCTGATCGTCTACGCCGTCTTCCAGCGGCAGATCCAGAGCGGGCTGACGGCCGGGGCCGGCAAATGACGCCGCTGCGGTGACGCTACGGGGCCTGGTCGAGACCAGGCCCCGTACCCCGTTGCGCGCCCGTCCACAAGGCGACGCCGGATGCCGTGCCGCGACGGCAGCCCTTACCCCGCCGGTCGCGTCTCGGCTGCCCCTGATGCTGACAGGCGCCCGCCACCGGCCGATTCAGCCGATCGTCCACTGTGCATCTCGCTGGACGGGCGGATTCGCCGTCGCACTGTTCCAGGATCAGGCGAATCGGCGGCGGTAGGAGCTGGGCGTCGTCGCGTACGCCGCCGCGAACCGCTGCCGGAACGTCACCACACTGGCGAACCCGGACTCCGCGGCGACCTGCTCGACCGGCAGCGCCGTGGTCTCCAGCAGCGTGCGGGCGTGATCCAGACGCCGGGAGAGCAGCCAGTGCGCCGGTGTCGTCCCGGTGCTGCGCCGGAAGTGCCGGGAGAAGTTGCGCGGGCTCATCCGGGCCTGTTCGGCGAGCTGCTCGACATGCACCGGCCGGCCCAGGTTGGCGAGCGCCCAGGTGGTGGCCCGCCCGATCGGATCGCTGTCGTCGGCGGGTGGCAGCGGCGTCTCGATGTACTGCGCCTGGTCGCCCTCCCGATGCGGGGCGATCACCAGGTGCCGGGCGATCGTGGCGGCGGTCGCCGCGCCGAGCCGCCGGCGTACGAGGTGAAGGCAGGCGTCGAGCCCGGATGCCGTGCCCGCCGAGGTGAGCACGTCGCCGTGATCGATGTAGAGCGCCGACTCGTCGACGGTCACCGCCGGATGGTCGTCGGCGAGCCGCCGGGTGGCGGCCCAGTGGGTGGCCGCGGTGCGCCCGTCCAGGATGCCGCTGGCCACGACCGGGTAGGCGCCGAGGCAGAGCCCGACGATCACGGTCCCGCGGGCGTGCGCGTCCCGGATCAGCGCGGCGAACTCCGCGTCCGGCGCGGGCAGCCGGCCCGGCCAGGACGGCAGGACCAGGATGTCCGCGCCGTCGACGGCCTCGGCGCCGGCCAGCAGGCTCAGCTGCACCCCCTCGGCGGTGATCACCCGCTCGGCATCCCGGCTCCACACGACGGTCTGCCAGCCGATCTCGCCGAAGACCAGCAGCGGCGTGGCGAGATGGAACATGGTCACCCCCGGGAAGGCGTGCACCGCGATCCGCACGTTGTCTCGATTCCATCGGTAGGCGGCTTCTCTGCCACTCACGCTACCGTCCGTCTCGGGCCGAGAGTGGGAGCATGACCACACCGAACCGTGCCCTGGTGATCGTCGACGTGCAGCGGGAGTACTTCGACGATCGGCCGCTGCGCATCGAGTACCCGCCCCGCGACAAGAGCCTCGCCAACATCGTGGAGGCCGCCGGCATCGCCGGCCGGACCGGGATCCCCGTCGTGATCGTCCAGCACGAGGCGCCCGCCGGCTCGCCGATCTTCGCGGCCGGATCCACCGGCTGGCAGCTGCTCGACGAGGTGGCTTTTGGTGAGCCCGTGGTGAAGAACTACTCGAGCGTCTTCGAAGGCACCGGCCTCGCCGACCGGCTGCGCGGGCTCGGCGTCGACACCGTCACGCTGGTCGGCTACATGACCAACAACTGCGTGCTCGCCTCCGCCGCGTCGGCCGAGCCGCTCGGCTTCGCCGTCGAGGTGCTCAACGACGCCACCGGGGCGATCAACCTCTCCAACGAGCAGGGCAGCTTCACCGCGCAGCAGGTCCACGAGCTCCTGATGACGCTGCTGCACTCGAACCTGGCCGCAGTGGCGTCCACCGCCGACTGGGCCGCGGCGGTCTCCTCCTCGGAGGCGCTGCCGGGCAGCAACCTGATCGTCTCAGCGGGTTCCGGCCTCTAAGCCGAAGGCCGCCGACAGGCCGGTCACCTGGACGGCCTTCGCCACCGGCGGCGACGGGTTGACGAGTGTCAGCCGCACGCCTGTCGCCGCCGCGGTGTTGCGGGCGCTGATCAGGGCGCCCAGGGCGTACGAGTCGATCAGCGTCACCCGGGAGCAGTCCACCTGCAGGAACTGGCACGTCGACGCCTGCGCCGCCGCCGCGAGGTTGTCCCGGACCTCGTCGGCGTCCGCGAGGTCCAGCTCACCGGCCAGCGCCGCGCGCAGGGTGATGCCGTCACTGCTGGTCTCGTACATGATCAATGCGCTGCCCGACATGATCCGACCGTAGCAAAGCCCTTTCAACAAGTTGACGCGCTCGGCGACCGCACCCGGCGAGACGACGGTCAAAGACCTGGCCGAGCGGTACGACACGACGATGCAGGCCGTCTCCCAGCACATCCGGGTCCTGGAGAGAGCCGGTCGGGTCAGCCGTGGCCGGCACCGGCAGACCCGCCCTGCAGGAGGATCACTCTCGTCCACCGGCGGATCTTCCGTGCCCCGCGGAGCTGGTCTGGCACTGCCTCACCGACCCCGCCGAGCCGGCCGGCTTCTGGGGCTGGGAGGGCATGCACACCAGCACCACCTTCAGCGACCTCGGCGACGGCCGGACCGAGGTGGTCGCCCTCCTCAGCGCCCGCACCCTCCCCGACGGCCGATCCCTCCCACGATCCTGATTCCCCGGGTTGATCCTGAGCCACCACCGCCGATCCGCTCAAGAGTCCGTATATCCCGATCATCCAGTCGGATCCGGATGATTTCTTGATATGAAATCCGGGCGCCGGTCCTCGTTGATTCCGGTTCCGGTGGGGACAATTGGGGTATGGCGCAGCTGGCACTATTTCCCACATCGCATTTGCGGGATCGGACGCTGCGTCGCCATTATTCGCCGGAGGCCGAGGAGTTCCGTCGCGAGCATGAGCGTCACCGCGCGTGGGGCTTGACGCAACGCCACGCCCGGCGGCTCCGGCAGTTGCGCGAGGCCGAGGGCCGGCAAGCGTGCATGCAGCGCAGCGCCCCCGACCTCGTGGCTGGCCCCGACCTCGTGGCTGGCCCCGACCTGGCGGCTGGCTCCGACCTCGTGGCTAGCTCCGAGCTGGCGGCTGGCTCCGACCTCGTGGCTAGCTCCGAGCTGGCGGCTGGCCCCGACCTCGCGCCCGGCCTCGATCCTGAGCGAAACCCGGACCGGGAGCGAGACTCGGGCCTTGATGCTGAGCGTGACTTCGACGGTGACCGAGACCCGGGCCTCGCTCCTGAGCGTGACATCGGCGGTGAGCGAGACCCGGGCCTCGATCCTGAGCGAGACCCGGACCGTGAGCTAGACCCGGGCCTCGATCCTGAGCGCGCATTCGGCGCCGATCCCGGACTCGATATCAACATCGAGCAGATTATTCGATTGAGGGGGAAGCGGCTCAGGATCGCACAATGGAGAGTTGCCGCGCCGAAACGGAAATCGCGGAGCGGGAGCATTCTATTTTCTGGGGGAATGGTGGCGGCAATGTGGGACGAGAGGGCCTCCGCCGTCATTCCGGTGTTCGTCCTCGACCTGCTCGGAGGGGGCAACCAAGATCGTCTCTATGATGCGCGCATGGAAGATGCGGGGGAGCTGACCTTTCAAGCCCGGACGGACCCGAAGCTGGTGACGGCTTTGCTGCGGCGTTCCTTCCTCCCGTTCGCCGTGGGGGCCGGAGTTGCCGCGCTGGTTGTCGCCGCTCTGCTGTACCTGGCCGGTGATCCGGGTGGCTGGGCGGTGCCCGTTCTCGGCGGCGGCGTTCTCGGAGTGGCGTGTCTGATGTTCGTGGTGCCGCAGCAGATCGTGGCGAGGGATGCTCACAAGATCGGAGGGGTGATCGCCTTCCGGATCGACGTCGCGGGTGTGCACACCGTCCATGGCTTCTCGGCGAGCACGCTGCCCTGGTCGGCGATCACGGCGGTGCGGCGGGCGCGCGGGCAGATTCTGGTGTCGCATCACGAAGCCGGCGACCGTAAGATCCGGACGTCCGGTATGCCGACCGGCGAGCTGAGTGCGGCCGAGCAGGCGCGGCTGCTGGAGGTTCTGCGTTCGCGCGGTGCTGCGCTCACGAACACGCCGGCCATGTGAGACGCCGTCACGGGGCTCGGGACCCGCGGGATTCCTCCTGCTCGATCACGGCTTCCAGGTCGGACAGGCGGCCCAGGCCATGCAGCGGCCGGCGCATGCGGTGGTTGCCGGCCAGGTCCTGTTCGTGGCGGGCCAGGAAACTCCAGTAGCCGGCCGTGTAGGGGCAGGCGTCGTCGCCGAGGCGGATCTTCGGGTTGTAGCGGCAGCCACCGCAGTAGTCGCTCATCCGGTTGATGTAGGCGCCGCCGGCCGCGTACGGCTTCGTGCTCATCCGGCCGGCGTCGGCGAACTGGCTCATGCCGATCACGTTGGCGGTCATCACCCACTCGTAGCCGTCGACGAACGAGCGGTGGAACCAGTCGGCGAGCGCACCCGGCTGCCAGCCCCGCTGCATCGCGTAGTTGCCGAGCACCATCAGGCGCGGGATGTGGTGCACCCAGCCGTGGTCGCGGACACCGGCGAGCACGTCGGAGAGGCAGCGCGCCGACACCGCGTCGGCGTCCAGGCCGGCGAACCACGCGGGCAGGGATTCACCGGCGCCGAGGGAGTTCGAGGCGCGATAACCCGGTTCGAAGTACCAGTACAGATGCCAGATGAAGTCCCGCCAGCCGAGGATCTGCCGGACGAAGCCTTCCACGCAGCGGAGATCAACACCTTTGCTGCGGTACGCGTCCTCCGCCCGTTCGATCACCTCCACCGGATCGAGGAGTCCCAGGTTGATCGATGCGCTGAGCATGCTGTGCGCCATGAACGGATTCCCGGCCAGCATGGCGTCCTCATAGGGGCCGAACAGTGGCAGGCGGTGCTCCACGAAGTGGTCGAGCCGGGCGAGCGCCTCCACCCGGGTGGCCGGGAACAGCCGCGGCCCGTCCCGGCCGGCGAACCGGATCCCGTCGTCACGTTCCCACCGGTCGAGGTCCGCGCGTACCCGCTCATCGATCTCGTCCTCGACGATGGGCGGCGGTGCTGGGATGTGCAGGGCGGCGGGCGGCGGCTCCCGGTTGTCGGCGTCGAAGTTCCAGCGTCCGCCGGCCGGTTCGGCACCGTCCATGAGGACGTCGTGGTGACGCCGGGCGTGCCGGTAGAAGTCCTCCAGCCGCAGGTGATCGCGTCCCTGCGCCCACGCCACGAAGTCCTGCGGAGCGGTGACGAAACCGCGCGGCGGCAGCATCTCCACGCCGGGGAGACGTCTCACCAGGGCACGGGCGGCCCGGGAGGTCGGATGGCAGACGGTCACGGGTTCGGTGACGGCCTCCGCGTAGGTCTCCGCCCGTACCAGAGAACATCGATCGTCATCGGCGGCGAGATGGCGCAGAGCCGAGAGCACGAGGTGGGCTTTCTGGCGGTGGAAGACCCGGCGGCGGAACACGGCCTTCGACTCGACGAGCAGGACCGGCTGGTCGGGGGAGTCGAGGAAGTGCGGGCCCAACTGGTCGGCGAACAGCCACCGGCGTGTCATACCGGACATAATGCCGCATCACCACGATGTCAGGAGGTCAACACCCGCTGGTGGAGGGCGGTGACGGCGGCGCGGGCGGACAGGAAGGCGCCGTGCTGCCAGGCGACCGCCTGACTGAGCCAGTCCCCGGCGAAGTAGACCCGGCCGGCCGGTTGCAGCAGCGGCCGGAACGACGACCACGGATACGCCCAGGCACCCGCCAGATGCGGCATGCGCTGCCAGGCCACCGAGAAGCCGGAGGTGAGTTCGGAGCGGTACTTCTCGCCGTGGATCTTCACGCCCTGCTCGACCGCCCGGGTGAGCCGCGCGGCCGGGGTCAGCGCGGCGTAGGCGTCGGCCTCCGCGCCGAAGTTGTAGTACCCGACGACCAGACCGCGGCGAGCGTGGAAGTCGTACGACGGGTACCAGACCTGCGTGATGTCCAGGTCGGTCTGCGTCGCCCCGCCGTAGATCCGCAGGTCGGTCTCCCACCAGCGGCTGCGGTACTCCATGCCGATCTTGCCGGCTCCGAACGGGACGAACGCGGCGAGCGCGGCGGCCACGTCGGCGGCGAAGTTGTGCGGAATCCTCGACATGAGGTGCGGCGGCAGCGCGGCGATGCAGTAGTCGGCGGTGACGGCGTGCTCGCGACCACCCTGCCGGTAGGTGACGACCACGTCCTCGGCGCGGCCGGTCACGGTGAGGACCTGGGCGCCGAGCCGGATCCGGTGCCGCCCGGCCGCCGTGGCGAGGGCGCTCACGATCCGGTCCATCCCGCCGACCGGCTGGAACATCATCATCGCCTGGTCGTACGCGGAGTCGAAGCTGAGGTAGCGGCCCACCTCGCTGGCGAGGACGTCGGACAGCGACGGCGGCCCGGGCAGCGGCGTGCCGGCGTCCTCGCCCGCCCCGGGGTACGAGAGGAAGCCGCGCCGGCTGGATCCGGTGTACTCGTGGGCGGGCCCGATGTCGCCGAAGTCCTCCACGAAGGCCAGCAGCCGTTCCTTGTCCTCGGCGGTCAGCTGCCCGTCCAGCGCGCCCTGGTCGGTGGCCTTGGCGAGCAGTTCGGCGACGTACCCGTAGAGGTCGGCCTTCGCGGTCCGGAACCGGACCGGGGGACCGGCGGCCTCGTTGTAGATCAGCGCGTCCGCGTTGGCGTTGACGAACGGCTGGATCGGCACGCCCAGTTCCCGGCAGTAGTCGAGGGTGACCATCCACTGGGCGATGCGGGCCGGACCGGCGTTGAAGTAGGTGCCCGGTGAGAACGCGGCCCGCTGGGTGTGCCCGTCGAGATCGGTCAGCGCCGTGCCGCCGCGAACCGTGAGGTTGCGGCCGCCGGCGATGTCGCGCGCCTCCAGCACGGTGCAGTCGTAGCCGGCCTTGCCCAGCTCGTAGGCGCAGGTCAGCCCGGCGATGCCGGCGCCGAGGACGACCACCTTCCGGGCGGCCCGGCCGGTGAGCCGGAAGTCGGAGGGCTGCGGTGGGTGGAACGGCGGGGTGGCCGCTCGCGCCGGCGCGAGGCCGAGCGCGCCCATGGTTGCGAAGAGCGCGCCCGCCCCGCCGCTGACACCGACCGACTGAAGGAACCGGCGCCGCGTCACCTCCCCGTCACGCATCGCCCGAGTGTATCGACATGCGCAAATGGATCACCAGATGCGGGTGCGGCTGCTCCCCGCGCCCAGACCGGCGAGCGGACCGGCCGGATAGGCCGAGGAGGGCTCCTTGCCGGCGCCGGTCAGGTCGGTGGCGACGACCGCCGGCGTGCCGTCGAGCTCCTCGAACTCGGCGTCGGCGAACCGGACCCGTTCGAGATCGCGCCCGCCGACCGGGGTGATCGCGGCGTCGGCGAAACCGGCAGGCAGGTCGGTCACCAGGTAGACCTCGTCGCCGTCCGCGACGACCGCCGCCGACGCGTCGGACAGGACCAGGGCGGCGCGCTCGCCGGCGAACGGGCGTGCCCCGGCCGCGTAGACGTTGTTCCGCGCGTACACGGCCTGCTTGACGGTGAGGAACCGCTGGTGATCGCCGGGCGGCTGCTCCTCGATGCGCTGGAGGTATTCGTCGAAGGACGCCGGGTAGGCGTCGTAGCCGGCCAGGCCCGCGTGCGCCGGCTCGTTGCCCTCCGGGACCGACGCCCCGTACGCCGTGGCCGGGTCCCCGCCCACGAAGAGGTTGCCGATCCACCGGTCGTCGCCGCCGACGATGAACGCGTAGCCGGCGACCTGCGTGCTGTGCGGCAGGTGGTACGGCGTGGCCCGGTCCATCACCGGCATCAGCCACACGGTCCCGCAGAGCAGGTTGTTCACGAACGCCCCGCCCTGACTCCACACCTCCAGCGACACCGGCGAGGCGAGGATGTTGTGCTCCACGAGGTACGGGCCGTGGCTGACCTCGACGAACAGGTCCCGGTTGTTGTCGTGGTAGATGTTGCGGGAGACCCGGGTGCCCTGCGTCTGCCAGTCCAGCCAGGTGCCCAGCGAGCAGTCGTGGATGCGGTTGTGCCGGATCTCGACGTCGATGGCGGCGTGCAGCTTGATGCCGCCGATCTCGTATCCGTAGAACTCCCGCTTGAGGGCGATGTTGTAGATGTGGTTGTCCTCGATGGTGGAGAAGACGCAGCCGAGGTGCCCGACGATGCCGTTCTGCCCGCAGTCGAAGATGGTGTTGCGGCGGATCACGTGCGAGCCGATGTGCTCGCGGTCCCAGCCGATCTGCCGGGCCGCGAAGACCGACTCCAGCTGATATTGGTAGCCGGGCTTGTCGCCGCGCTCGGTGGCGTAGTTGTGCCCGGTCGACGCCTCCTTGCCGATCGAGATCGCCGAGCACTTCGCGTCGTGGATGACGTTGTCCTCGATGATCCAGCCCTTGGCCCAGTTCGGCCCGATGAGGCCCGGCTGGTCGGCGGTGGGCGGCGTCCACGGGGTGGCCGCCTGAGCCAGCTCGAAGCCGCGGACGGTGATGTAGTCCAGGTGCGGCACGAGCGGGTAGAAGACCGAGCGGCGGACGTTGATCTCGACCACCTCGGCGTTCGGGTCGGCGCCCTGGAAGTTCGCCCAGATCGTGGTCGCCTCGGTGCCGACCTCGGCGTACCAGACCAGCAGCGTCTGTTCCGGGTTGCGGACGCGGGTGGTCGCACCGGTCCAGTCGTCGGTCATCTCGGTGCGCTTCTCCGGATCGGAGACCTCGGCACGCGAGGCGGCCTCGTAGAAGCTGAGCCCGTTGAGGTAGACGTCGCCGAGGTGCTTGCCGTAGACGACCCAGTCCCCGGCGAGCTCCTCGGCGAACGGGTTGAAGTCGCCGAACAGCGTGTTGGGCACCGTCGCCTTCCACACCGTGCCGCCGTCCGGCTCCCAGTCGGTGATCCGCTCGGAGCCCTTGATGACGACGTGCTCGCCCTCGGCCGCCTGATAGGTGATGCGGCGGTTGTCGCTCAGGCCGCCGCGGCGCGGAGTCACCCATTCCCGGTACTCCCCGGCGTGCACGATCACCGTGTCGCCGGGCCGGGCGAGCGCGGCGGCCCGGTTGATGGTCCGGAACGGCCGCTGCGCCGAACCGTCGGCGTCGTCGTTCCCCGTGGTCGCCACGTGCAGCAGCGATGTCATGGCGTGTGAACCTTTCATCCTTTGACGGCGCCGGTGAGGCCACCGACGATGCGGCGTTCGAAGAGGCTGAAGAACACCAGCGCGGGAATCATCGACAGTGAGGTGAACGCGAGCACCTTGGCGGTGTCCACCGAATATTGCGAGGAGAACGCCTGCACCCCCAGCGGCAGGGTGAACCCATCCTGGTCATTGAGGATGAACAACGGCAACAGGTAGCTGTTCCAGCTGTTCACGAACGCCAGGATGCCGACCGTGATCAGTCCCGGCACGGACAACGGCAACACCATCCGCCAGAAGAAGCCGAGCCGGCTGCACCGGTCGATCGCGGCGGCCTCCTCGAGCTCCCGGGGGATGGCGCGCAGGAACGGCACCAGGATGATGACCGTCGTGGGCAGTCCGAAGGCGATCTGCGGGAGGATGACGCCGGGGAGCGTGTTCACCAGCCCGAGATTCTTGATCAGGATGTACAACGGGGTGATCGCGACCGTTGCCGGGAACATCAGACCGGCGGCGAACAGGGCGTACATGGCGGCCCTGCCCTTGAATCGGTAGCGCGCCAGAACGTAACTGGCCATCACCCCGAGCGCGACGACACCGAGGGTCGTGGCGACCGCCACGATCGTCGAGTTGCCGACCTGCCGCCAGAAGACGTCGCCGGTCAGCACGTCGGTGTAGTTGCCGATGACCCACGGGTCGGGAAGGCCGGCGGGGTCGACGGTGATCTGCGAGTTGGTCCGGAAGCCGCCGATGATGATGTAGAAGACCGGCCCGAGCATGACGCCGATCAGCACCAGCGCGACGAAGTAGCGGGAATGTCTCATGCGTGTCCCTCGGTGTCCCGGCGCAGCACGAACCGCTGGTACACCAGTGCGATGATCATGGAGATGGTGAAGAGGACGACGGCGACCGCGTTGCCGTAGCCGTAGTTGGCGGCGTTGCGGCCCTCGGTGACCATGTACGTCGCCATGGTCGAGGTGCCGGCGGTCGAGGCGACGTACTGCCCCCAGATGATGTAGACCAGGTCGAACAGCTGCAGCGCGCCGATGATCGACAGGAACGCCCAGATCCGGATGGTCGGCCCGAGCAGTGGCAGCGTGATCCGCCACTGCGTCTGCCAGTAGGTGGCGCCGTCCATCGCGGCCGCCTCGCTCAGCTCCTCCGGGATGTTCTGCATCCCGGCCAGGAACAGGATCACCGCGAACCCGATGTACTTCCAGGTGAGGATCATCATCAGGGTCCAGATGGCCAGGTCCGGGTTGGACAGCCAGTCCTGGGCCAGGCCGTCGAGACCGACCGAGCGCAGGACGCCGTTCACCGCGCCGTCGCTCTGCAGCAGCAGCGCCCAGGCCGTCCCGGCGATGACCTCGGCGATCACGTACGGGACGAAGATCAGCACCCGGATCAGCGACCGGCCGCGCATCCGCTGGTTGAGCAGCAGCGCCAGACCGACCGCGATCGGGCCCTGGATGATCAGCGACAGCACGACGATCTGCCCGTTGTGGATCAGCGCCTCATGGAAGGCGGGATCCTGCAGGATCGTGACGTAGTTGTCCAGGCCGACGAAGTCGGTCGGCGGGCCGAAGCCCTTCCACCGGTAGAACCCGTAGTAGGCGGCCATCGCGACCGGGACGATCACGAAGCCGATGAAGACCAGGATCGCCGGGCCGGACAGCGCCACGATCTCCAGCCGCTGGGCCCAGCCGATCCCTCGCCGGCGGGGCCGGACCGGCGGCGGCGTCCGCACGCCACCACCGGTCCGCACCTCGGTGACCGTCACGGTCAGCCCTTCTTGGCCGCGTCGTTCACGGCCTGGATGATCCCGGCGACGTCGCCCTTGCCGGCCAGCAGGTTCACCACGCCGACGTTCAGCGCGTTACCCACGTTCTGCCCGTAGATGGTGTCCAGCCACTGCGAGACGTACGGCGCCTTGTTGTACGCGTCGAGCACCGCCTTGAGGTAGTCCTCGGTGACCGCGCCCTGCGCCTCCTTGCTCACCGGCAGCGCGTTGAACGCCTTGTAGTACCCCTCCTGCACGTCCTTGGTCAGGATGTAGTTGAGGAAGTCCGCGCACTCCTTCGGCGCCTGGGCCGAGCAGGAGTAGCCGTCCGCGCCACCCATGATCGCGGCCGGGTCGCCCTGGCCGCCCGGCACCGCCGGGAACGGGAAGTAGCCCAGGTCGGGCAGCGGCTTGGCGTCCTTGGTCAGCGACGCGATGACACCCGGGTCCCAGGCGCCCATCAGTTCCATGCTCGCCTTGTAGTTCGCCACCAGGCCGGCCGAGCTGCCCGCGCCCTGCTGCGCCGACGTGGTCAGGAAGCCGTCGTTGAACGGTTTCGTGTCGGCGAACGCCTTGAGGTCCTCGCCGGCCTTGGTCCAGCAGGCGTCGGTGAAGTCCTTGCTCTTGGCGGCCGCGTCGAGCGAGGCCTTGCTGCAGGCGCGCAGCGCGAAGAAGTAGTACCAGTGGGCGGCCGGCCAGGCGTCCTTGGCGCCGAGCGCGACCGGCGTGCCGTTGGCCTTGAGCTTGCCCACCGCCTGGTTGAACTCCTCGATCGTGGTCGGCGTCGTGGTGACCCCGGCCTTCGCGAAGACGTCCTTCGAATACCAGAGACCACCAGGCAGGATCGAGACCGGTACGGCGTAAGCCTTGCCGTCGACCTGCCCCGTCCCGAGAACGGCCTCCCCGACCGCCGCCTTCGTCTCGGCGGTGATGTCGGCGGTGATGTCCTTGAGCTGACCGGCCTCGACCATCGCGGCCATCTTGCCGCCACCGCGCTGCAGGAAGATGTCCGGCGCCGAACCCGAGTTCAGCGCGGTCTGCAGCTTGCCGTCCAGATCCTCGTTCTGCACCTGCTGAATCTTGATCTTCACGGTCGGGTGGGCGGTCTGGAAGTCGGCGACCGTCTTCTCCCAGAAGGCCTTACCCGGACCGGTCGTGGCGTTGTGCCAGAACTGCATCTCGACGTTGCCGCCGGCGTCTGAGCCGCCGTCGTCATCGCTGCTACAGGCGGACAGGCCGGTGACCGCGAGCGCCATCGCGGCGGCTGCGGCGAGGGTTCTCCTGGGGAACATGTGATGCCCACCTCTCGGTAGCGAAAGTTTCGGAAGTGATCCGGAAGATGCGGCTCAAGTTAGAGAGCGATTTATGGACATGTCAAGGTGTGGTGCGCCAGGATGGCAACACGTTCGAAATCAGTGGGGCTCAGCCGGATCCGAAACTTCCGGACGATGTCCCGGAAAGGCAGCGGATGACCCTCGAAGCCGTCATCAACCTCGACCTCGGCGGGCCGCGCATCAGCCGGCACCTCTACGGTCACTTCGCCGAGCACCTGGGCCGCTGCGTCTACGGCGGCTTCTACGTCGGTGAGGACTCGGCCATCCCGAACGAGGGCGGCATCCGGCTGGACGTCGTCGACGCGCTGCGCGCCCTGGGCATCCCGAATCTGCGCTGGCCGGGCGGCTGCTTCGCCGACGAGTACCACTGGCAGGACGGCATCGGGCCGCGCGACCGGCGGCCGGTCATGGTCAACACGCACTGGGGTGGGGTCGAGGAGAACAACCACTTCGGCACGCACGAGTTCATGGCCCTGTGTGAGCTGCTCGGCGCCGAGCCGTACATCAGCGGCAACGTCGGCTCCGGGACGGTCCGGGAGATGAGCGAGTGGGTCGAGTACCTGACCCGCGGCGGCGACTCGCCGATGGCGCGGCTGCGCGCCGCGAACGGCCGCGAGGAGCCGTGGCGGGTCCGGTTCTGGGGCCTGGGCAACGAGGCGTGGGGCTGCGGCGGCAACATGACCGCCGAGCACTACGCGCACCAGGCCCGCCAGTACGGGACCTACTGCCGCGACTACGGCGACAATCAGCTCTACAAGATCGCCGCGGGCGCGAACGGCGAGGACTACGCGTGGACCGAGACGCTGATGAAGCAGCTCGCCCACCTCGGCTGCCGGCGGATCACCAGCACGATGTACCACGCGCTGTCCCTGCACCACTACACGATCACCGGGCCCAGCTGGGACGAGAAGGGTTCGGCGACGGACTTCGGCACCGGCGAGTTCTACGCGACGATGGTGGCCGCGGCCCGCATCGAGGAGTTGATCGCCGGGCACGCCGCCGTGATGGACTGCTACGACCCGGGGAAGAGCGTCGGGCTGGTCCTGGACGAGTGGGGCACCTGGTTCGACGTCGAGCCGGGCACGAACCCGGGCTTCCTGTACCAGCAGAACACCCTGCGCGACGCGCTCGTGGCGAGCGTGCATTTCGACGTCTTTCATCGGTACGCCGACCGTCTCGTGATGGCCAACATCGCGCAGACCGTCAATGTGCTCCAGGCCATGGTCCTCACTGATCCGGACTCGGACGCGATGGTGCTGACCCCGACCTACCACGTCTTCGCGATGAACCGCGGACACCAGGACGCGACGTCGCTGCGGGTGGATCCGCGTACCGCACCGCCGTCCCGGCCGGTCGGTGACACGACGCTGACCACGGTCTCGATGTCGGCCAGCCGCAAGGACGGCCGGCTGCTCGTCTCGCTGTCCAACCTCGACGCCGAAGCGGCCGCCGACGTGGCGATCGACCTGCGGGGCGGCACCGCCGGGCAACCCGAAGCCCTGATCCTCACGGCCGGTGCGCCACAGGACCACAACACCCCGCAGGCGCCGTCGGCGGTGGCGCCCCGGCCGTACGACGGGGTGTCACTGACCGGCGGCACGTTGCGGGTGCACCTACCCGCCCACGCGTTCGTCACCGTGAGCGCCGGACTCGGGAAGTAGGTCCGGCGCTCACGGTGAACCGTCAGCTCAGGCTGAACCGCTGGTTGGCCTGCCCGTTGCAGTCGTAGATCTGCACCTGCTGACCGTTGCCGGTGCCCCACACGTCCAGGCAGCGCCCGGACTGGACGCCGGTGATGGTGCCGTTGGCGTTGACGTTCCACTGCTGGTTGGCCTGGCCGTTACAGGTGTAGATCTGCACGGCCGAGCCGTTTGCGGAACCGGCGGCGTCCAGGCAGCGCGTGCCGTACACGGTCAATTGCCTGCTGGACGTGAGCGTCCACTGCTGATTGGCCTGCCCGTTGCAGTCGTAGAGCTGCACCCGCGTGCCGTTGTTCTGCGACGCGTTCGGCACGTCGACGCACCGGCCCGACTGGCTGCCGACGATCCGGCCCTGCCCAGCGGGCGGGGTTGAACTGGAGCTCGGGCTGGGGCTCGCGCTGCCGCTCTGCGACGGGTTCGGAGTGGCGCCGTTGAGGGCGTTGAGCACCGACGTGTAGGCGGCCTTCTTGTTGCCGTTGCCGTCGAACAGCAGCGGGTTCTCGCTCGCCCGCCACGAGTCGCTGTCCCGGACGCCCCACACCGTGATGCCGATGCACCGCGGCACGTTGAGGCAGGCCTGGGTGAGCCCGGCGTACTGGGTGGTCGACGCGTTCGTCACGTCCACCTCGGTCAGCGCCACGTCCACGCCGAGCGCCGCGAAACTCGACAGCGTCGTCTGGAAGTTGCCCGGCAGTGAGCTGCCACCGGTGAAGTGGGTCTGCAGGCCCACGCAGTCGATCGGCACGCCACGGGCCTTGAAGTCCCGGATCATGTTGTAGACGCCCTGCGTCTTCCCGTACGACCAGTTCTCGATGTTGTAGTCGTTGTAGCAGAGCTTGACCGACGGGTCGGCGTTGCGCGCGGTGCGGAACGCCACCTCGATCCAGTCGTTGCCGGTGCCCTGCAGGTTCGACGACCGGCGGCTGCCGTCCTCGTTGAAGGCCTCGTTGACGACGTCCCACGCGGCGAGCTTGCCCTTGTAGTGGCCCATCACGCCGTTGATGTGATCGATCATGGCCTGGCGCAGGCTGCTGCCGCTGAGGCTCTGCATCCAGCCGGGCTGCTGCGCGTGCCAGGCGAGGGTGTGGCCGCGGACCTTCAAGCCGCGCTGGGTCGCCCAGTTGTAGATCTGGTCGCCGGCGCTGAAGGTGAACTGACCGCGCTGGGGCTGCGTGGCGTCCGGCTTCATCTCGTTCTCGGCCGTGATCATGTCGAACTCACGACCAGCGATGGTGCTGTACGTCGAGTTGCTCAGCCGGCTCGCGGCGATCGCGGTGCCGAAGTACCGGCCGGATTGCTGGGCCGCCGCGCCGAGCGTGCTCGCCGCGGCATCGGCGTCGGGCATCGCCGTCAGCGCGCCGAACGCCCCGACGGCGGCGACGGCGCCCGTGATGAGCAAGCGCGTCGCGAACGATCGCCGCCGTGGGACGCCGGTAGAGGGGATCGGGGATGTCATTGCCACGAGGTGTCCTTTCTCGGCTCGTCATAGGGGGATCACGAGCCGGAAATAGAAGTGACTCACTTCAATGCAGGATGCTGACATGGATTCCGAGATTCCGGTAGCACCCCGGAAGTTGCGGTCGTCCAGATGGGCATCTGAGCAGGACGTATGGATTCTTAATTCGGCTCCAACGCGCGTTTCGGTCTCATCGCGCGCCGATAATTGCGGGCCGACTATCCGGTGGCCGGGCGCATAACGGATTCTGGTGGCCGGATTTCGCGCTGATCGTCAGACCGGGTCGTAGACCAGCCGCTGAATGGCCACCAGAAGGTCGTCGACGGCCTGCTGGACCTCGTCGTCGGTGGCGTGCGCGAGCCTGCTGTACCGCGAGTCGCGCAGGGCGGAGACCATCTCGGCGAGGCGGTTCGCGGCGATCGCCGTCGTGGCGGAACCCGCTGCCTGGTCGCGGGCGATCTTCTCGGCGGCACGGGAGTCGTACCGCGCCTTGGCCTTCGCCAGCAGACCGCGCAGCTCGTCGTTGGAGGTGGCGGCGGCGGCCGAGCAGTTGAGCAGGCCGGCGTTCTCCCGCCACAGCAGCGCGGCGGTGTGCAACTGCTCGCGGAGCCGGTCCGGCGCCGGGCCGTCGCTGTCGAACCACACGTGCGAGGCGGCGAAGTCGTCGGAGAGCTGCGTCATCAGCGCCGTCAGCACTGCCGGCTTGGTGGGGAAGTAGAAGTAGAAGCTGGTCCGGGAGATGCCGGCGCTGCGAGCCAGGTCGTCGATGGTGACCGACTCGTACGGCCGCTCGCTGAAGATGCGCCGGGCCACCCGCAGGATCGCTGCCTCGCGGAGGTCACCCTTCGACGGACCGGCACGGCGACGCGATGCTGCTGCCTGGCTCATTCCGCAAAGTCTCCCACGCTCGTCCGGGCCACTCTCACTGTGACGATCGACGCTGTGCCCAAAAAATTCGACGGGCCGTCGAAAAAGCAGGTTACCGTGTGCGGCGTGACCCGATCCGTACCCCCGAGGCTGTTGCTCCTCGCCGCCGCGGCCGCGACGTTCCTGCTCTCGCTGATCCAATCGATCCCCGTTCCGGTGCTGCCGCAGATCGCGCAGCAGCTGGACGCCGACCCCACCGTGGTCGGCTGGGTGACCACCGCGACCCTGCTCGCCGCCTCCGCCTGCACCCCGCTGCTCGGCCGCCTCGGGCACGTCGTCGGCATCAAGCCGGTCTTCATCGGCACCCTCGTCGTGACCCTCGCCGGCAGCGTGCTCGCCGCGACCGCGCACGACGTGACCTGGCTGATCGTCGCCCGCGTCCTGCAGGGCACCAGCTTCGGCCTGTTCCCGCTCGGCATGAGCCTGCTGCGCCACGAACTGCCCGCCGCCCGGCTGACGAGCGGCATGGCCACCGTCTCGTCGACGCTCGGTGTCGGCGGCGGTGTCGCGCTGGTCGCCGCCGGGCTGCTCACCCAGGGTGACGCCGACTACCGCCGGATCTTCTGGCTCAGCGCCGCGGTCACCGCCGTGGCCCTCGCGCTCGCCTTCACCCTGCCCCGGCGCGCCGGCAGTGGCGGCCGCGTCGACGTGCTCGGCGCCATCGTGCTCTCCGCCGGTCTCGTCAGCCTGCTGCTGCCGATCTCGCAGGGCCACACCTGGGGCTGGACGTCACCCCGCGTGCTGATCCTCTTCGCCGCCGCGATCGTCATCCTGGTCGGCTTCTGGTTCCTCGAACGCCGCACCGCCGCCCCGCTCGTCTCCGTCGAGATGCTGCGCCGCCGTCCGATCCTGATCGCCAACCTGGCGGCCATGGCGGTGGGCTTCGCGATGTTCGCCCTGCAGCTCGCCACCAGCTACTTCGTGCAGAGCCCGCGCGCCGCGACCGGGTTCGGCTTCACCGCCACCTCGCTGCAGACCAGCCTGATCTTCCTGCTGCCGGGCGCGGCTGCCAGCGTCGTCATGGGCCCGCTCGCCGGCCGGCTGATGGGGCGGATCGGCGCACGGAACGTCCTGGTCCTGGCCTGTGGCCTGGCCGCCCTCGGCATGGCGTCGCTGACGGTCCTGCACGGCACCCGGGCGGAGACCATCACGGCCTTCGTGGTGGCCAGCTGCGCGATCGCGATGGCGTACGCCGCGATGCCCGCCCTGCTGGTCAGCCACGTGCAGCCGGCCGAGACCGGCATCGCCAACTCGGTCAACTCCATCATGCGCACCGTCGGCGGCACCATCGGCGGCGCCCTGGTCATCACGATCCTGGCCGCGCAGTCGGAGTCCTATGGCCCGGTCTCGCTGCCGACCGAGAACGCCTACCGGCTGAGCTACGCCCTGGGCGCCATCGTCTTCGCGGTCGGTGGCCTGCTGGTGCTGCTCTTCCTCGACCGCCCGGCGCGCCGAGCCCGTGCACGGGTCTCCGAGGTGGCTGCTCCCGCCATTGCCTGACTTCGCCTGGAGCTCCGATGCCGGCCCGGCCGTCGATGTCATCGGCCCTCCCCAGATCTTGAGCGATCGTGCACAGCCGGGTGTGCGCGATCGCTCAAGATTCGCTGTGGGCGTGGGCGTGGGCGTGGGCGTGGGCGTGGGCGTGGGGGCGATCCTTCGGCGGAGGGAGCACTGCCAGATCTTGAGCGATCGTCGATCCCTCGTGGGACAAAGTTGCTCAAGATTCGAGGTTGAGCGGGGCTGAGAGCTTCGGCCGAACAGGACTCGGCCTCATGCTCGGTCGATCGGGTCGATGCGCGGCCGGCCGGGATGGTGCTGGGGCTGGTCGGGGTGGTGATGGGGGCAGGCCGGGGTGATTCTGAGCCGGCCGGGCTGGTGCGGGATGGTGCTGAGCCGGCCGGGATGGTGCTGAGCGGCCGGGGTGGTTCTGAGCGGCCGGGGTGGTGCTGGGTCGATCCGGCCCGGGTAATGCTGTCAGCGGTGGGTGCCGTCTGCAGATCTTGAGCGATCCTGCACATCCGGGTGTGCACGATCGCTCAAGATCCGCGGCGGGCGGCGGGCGGCGGGCGGCGGCCGGCGGGCGGCGGCCGGGCCGGGGCGATCCATCGACGGCGGTAGTGTTCCCCAGATCTTGAGCGATCGTCGATCCCTGGCTGGACAAAGTCGCTCAAGATTCGGGGTCGAGCGGGGCTGAAAGCTTCGGCCGAACAGGGCTCGGTCGATCGAACTCATGCTCGGCCGGTCACGGCAGTGTTGGTCGGGGCAGTGCTGGTCCGGTCAGGGCACGGGAGGTCCAGGGCAGGGCTGGTCAGGGCAGGGCAAGGCAGGGCAGGTCCGGCCGGGGCATCGCTGGGCCGGTCGGGGTCATGCTGTCAGCGGTGGTGCCGCTCGCCGTTTGCCGATCTTGAGCGATCATGCACAGCCGGGGGTCTGAGATCGCTCAAGATCTGCCTTGCGAGGCGATCAGCGGCCAGGAAGTCAATGTCTGCCACGCTGCCCGCCTGCCTTCATGCCGCCGTCATGCCTGCCTGCCGTGCCGCCCCTCCCAGATCTTGGGCGATCGTGCCCATCCCGAGGTCCGCGATCGCTCAAGATTTGTGGTGGAGGGACGGTCAGCGGCCAGTGAAATAGGGCGTCTGCTTCGAGCGAAAAGCAGCCAGCGCCGTCTGGAAATCGGAGCTTTCGAGGAGGGCCGACTGCCCCTCCGCCTCGCGCTTCAGGCTGTCCTCGAGGACGCCCAGCGTAGCGGCGTTCACCGCTCGCTTGGCGGCGGTCAAGGCCAGGGGCGCCGCGCGGGAGAGCCTGGTGGCCAGCTCGTCCACGTCGTTCTTCAGGGAGGACGGGTCGACGACGCGGTGGATCAGGCCCCACTCGGCGGCGGTGGTGGCGGGCAGGCGTTCGCCGAGCAGGGAGAGGGACATGGCCCGGGCGCGGCCGATGTTCGCCGGGACCAGCAGGGTGGCGCCGCCGTCCGGCATGAGGCCCACCTTGACGAAGGCCAGCTGGAAGAACGCGTCGGTCGACGCCAGGACGAAGTCGCAGGCCAGCGCGATCGAGCAGCCCACGCCGGCGGCCGGGCCGTGCACCGATGCCACGACCGGCTGGGGGAGCGCGATGAGGGTACGGATCAGCTGGTTGGCGGAGTGCAGGGTCGCGGCGGGCGGGGCGTCGGTGACCGTCGTCAGGTCGGCCCCGGAGCTGAAGGCCCGGCCCGCTCCGGACAGGACTATCACCCGTACCGCGGGATCCTCGGCCGTCTCGGTCAGCAGCTCGGTCAGATCGTCGAGCACCTGCGAGGTCACGGCGTTGAGGACGTGCGGCCGGTTGAAGGTCAGGCGCAGCACCGGGCCGTCACGGTGGCAGTCGATGTCGCTCATCACGCCACCGTCGCGGCGAGCCGGCGCGTGATGAGCGACGAGGCCTCGGTGACGATGCGGTCGATGAGTTCGGCGCAGGTCGGCACGTCGTTGATCAGGCCTTGGACCATGCCGACCGTCCAGATGCCGGCGTCCAGGTCGCCGTCCTCGAACACCTTGCGGCCGCGGACACCGGCCACCAGCGGAGCGATGTCCGGGAACGTGCCGCCGCCCTCCAGAATCTCCACGACCGAGCGGCTGACCTCGTTGCCGGCCACCCGTGCCGTGTTCCGCAGCTGGCGGAAGATCAGCTGGGTGCCGCGCTCGTCGCCGTCGACGATGGCCTGCTTGACCTTGTCGTGGATCGGGGATTCGACGGTGCACATGAAGCGGCTGCCCATGTTGACGCCGTCGGCGCCGAGGGCCAGCGCGGCGACCAGGCCCCGGGCGTCGGCGAAGCCGCCGGATGCCAGGACCGGGATGGTGAGCCGGCTGGTGGCGGCCGGGATCAGGACGAGCCCGGGGATGTCGTCCTCGCCCGGGTGGCCGGCGCACTCGAAGCCGTCGATGCTGACCGCGTCCACTCCGACGGCTTCGGCCTTGAGGGCGTGGCGGACGCTCGTACATTTATGAATGATCTTGACGTCGTGGCTCTTGAAGAGCTCCATGTGCGGCTCGGGATTCGACCCGGCGGTCTCCACGATCGTCACGCCGGAGTCGACGATGACCTTCCGGTACTCGTCGTAGGGCGGCGGCTTGATCGTCGGCAGGATGGTGAGGTTGACGCCGAACGGCTTGCCGGTGAGCGTGCGCGCGCGCTCGATCTCCCGCGCCAGGTCGGCGGGGGTGGGCTGGGTCAGGGCGGTGATCATGCCCAGGCCGCCGGCGTCGGAGACCGCGGCGGCGAGTTCGGCACGGCCCACCCACTGCATGCCGCCCTGCACGATGGGGTGCTGGATACCGAAGGCCTCGGTGAATCGCGTCTTCATCGGGGTGCCATCCGGATCGCGCCGTCGAGCCGGATCGTCTCGCCGTTGAGCATGGGATTGGCGACGATCGCCGTCACGAGATCGGCGAACTCCGACGGCTGACCGAGCCGGGAGGGATGCGGCACCTGCGCGCCGAGCGATATACGAGCATCCTCCGGGAGACCGGCGAGCAGCGGCGTCTCGAACAGGCCGGGCGCGATGGTGACCACCCGGACCAGCGAGGAGGCCAGCTCGCGGGCGATCGGCAGGGTCATGCCGACGATGCCGCCCTTGGAAGCGGAGTACGCGGCCTGGCCGATCTGGCCCTCGAAGGCGGCGACCGAGGCGGTGTTGACGATGACACCGCGCTCGCCGTCGACCTCCGCGGCTGTGGTCAAGAACTGCGAAGCCAGCCGGATCACGTTGAACGTGCCCAGGAGGTTGACCTCGACGGTCCGGCGGAACAAGTCATAGGGGAACGGGCCGTTCTTCCCGAGCACCCGCGCCGGCGTCCCGATCCCCGCACAGTTGACCACCACCCGCAGCTGGCCCAGGCCGGCGGCCAGGTCGAGCGCGGCAGCCACCGACTCCTCGCTGGTCACGTCGCCGGGGCTGAACGCGATGTCGTCGGAGACGAGGGCTTTCCCGTCGGAGGAGGGCAGGTCGACGATCACGACCTTGGCACCGGTGGCGGCGAGGGCCCGCACGGTGGCGAGGCCGAGGCCGGAGGCGCCGCCGGTGACGAGGGCGACGTCGTGCTCGGTCAGTCTCACAGAGATCCCCTTCGAAGTCGGTGAACGTCCCGAGTCTCACCCTTCAACCGAGAAACAGTCAACCCTGTCTGTTTCTACGACATGAGCGCGTGCCGCGCGACCTCCTTCCAGTGCTCCAGCAACGGCTCCGAGGCGGGGTCGCGCGCTTCGAAGGCGTAGCTGAGGGCCGTCCCTCGCATGCTGGTGAACAGCACCGGACGGATGGGCAGGTAGAGCGGGCGCCCGACCAGATCCGGCCCGAATAGGTGGTCCATCCGCTGCCAGATGGCCCGGCCCAGGCGCTTCTCGGCCGGCCGGATGGCGGCAGCCAGAGCCGGCTCGGTCCGTGCCGCCACCCACAGCTCGGTGGCCGCCCAGAAACTCGGCTCCTGGAACGTCTGCCAGAGCACGTCGATCACCACGGCGATCCGCTCGCCGGGCCCGCTGGCATCCGCGATGAGCGCCAGCAAGGCGGGAGGCACCGGCTGGGCGAGCTGCGTCGCGAAGATGTGGTGCGCCGACGCGACCAGCAACTCCTCCTTGGACGGGAACTGGTGCAGCATCCGGCCGCGCGACATGCCGGCCTCGGCCTGGATCGAGATGGTGCTGGTCCGGGCGTAGCCGTCCCGCAGCAGGCAGGTGACGGCGGCATCCAGGATCAGGGAACGGGTCAGGTCGGCCCTCACGGTCATGCCACCGACAATAACGGTCTACGCTGACTGGACGACGGCGAGCGCGATGCGTACGTAATCCGCGGCCGCCTCCTCGGCCGTCTGCGGACCGCCGGGCTGGAACCACCCGGCCACCCCCTGGCACATGGACAGGATCGCCCGCCCGCACGCCGCCGGCGACAGAGGTGTCCGGAACGTCCCCGCACGACGGCCGTCCGCGATGCTGTCCCGCAGCAGGCCCTCGATCCGGTCGCGGTGGGCGACGTAGCGAGCGAGATTCACCGGCGTCAGCGACCGCCGTTCGGAGTCGAGGAACGCCAGGTCACGGTGGTGCGCCATGTAGAGGACGATCGCCTCGACCGCCCCGCTGAGCCGGGCGGCCGGGTCGGAACCGGCCTTCTCCAGGGCGGCGTCGACGTGGCTCGTGACGATCCGCATGGCGTGATCGAGCAGCGCCATCAGGATCGCCTGCTTGTTCTCGAAGTGGTAGTACAGGGCCGGAACGGTCACCCCCACCTCGCCGGCGATCTTGCGGACGCTGGTCGCGTCGTACCCGTGCCGGACGATCTGATCGAGCGACACCGCGAGGATCGGTGAGAGTTCGACATTCCAGTCACTCATTGCGCGGCCATGCCCCCGTCGACGATCAGGCTCGTCCCGGTCACGTAGGAGGAGGCGGACGAGGCCAGGAACAGCAGCGCCCCGTCCAGTTCCGACTGCTCCCCGAACCGGCCGAGCATGCTGTTGCGGGCGACCATCGCCCGCAGCTGCTCATCATCATTCGCGGTCATCTCGCTGGCGAAGTATCCGGGGCACAGCGCGTTCACCCGGATGCCCTTGCGTGCGGACCATTCCTGGGCGAGGTCGCGGGTGAGCCCGAGGACGCCGGCCTTGCTCGCTGCGTAGGCGGCCTGCGGGAACGGCGGCGCGATGTGCCCGAGCACGCTGGCGACGTTCACGATCGATGATCCTCGCGGCATGTGCGGCGCGCAGGCCTGTGCCATCCAGAACGGTCCGGCCAGGTTCACCTTGAGCACCGCCTCGAACGCGGACGGGGTCTCCCGCGACGCCGGCACCGCATGCCCGATCCCGGCGTTGTTGATCAGCACGTCGACCCGGCCGAAAGCGGTCACGGTCGCGGCGACGGCGGCGGCGCACTGCTCCGGGTCGCCGACGTCGGCGGCGTGGGTGATCACGCGCGTGCCTCCGGCGCGCACCTTCTCCGCGAGGTCGGTGAGGCGTTCGGCGCGGCGGGCGACGAGCGCGACGTCGGCGCCTGCGGCGGCGAGGGTACGGGCGAAACCGGCCCCGAGACCGGAGCTCGCGCCGGTAACCAGGGCGACCTTGCCGTCGAGTCGAAAAATGTCCACGGGTGCTCCTCTTGACTTTCCGCCACAGTGGCCCGAATTCTAGTTAGCGCTCGCTAAGTAGACGAGAGGCGTTCTCAGAATGACCGACCTTTACGCACGACGCTCGCTCTTCGACGACGAGCACCAGGCCTTCCGGGACAGCGTCAAGGAGTTCGTCGCCCGCGAGGTGGCCGCGCACGTCGACGACTGGGAGGAGGCCTCGGAGATCCCGCGCCGCATCTGGCGGATCGCCGGTGACCTCGGCTACCTCGGGCTGCCGGTGCCGGAGGAGTTCGGTGGCGGCGGCATCGGCGACTACCGCTTCCGGACCGCGATGATCGAGGAGACGGCCCGGGTCGGCGCCAACTCGCTGGCCGCCGGTTTCGCCGCGCAGACCGACGTGGTGCTGCCCTACTTCATCGACCTGGCCGCCGGCGAGCAGCGCAAGCAGTGGCTGCCGAAGCTCGCGTCGGGGGAGTGGATCGGGGCGATCGCGATGACCGAGCCCGGCACCGGCTCCGACCTCAAGGGCATCCGCACCTCGGCGGTCCGCGACGGCGACGCGTGGGTGCTCGACGGCTCGAAGACGTTCATCACCAACGGCATCAACGCCGACCTCGTCGTGGTGGTGGCCCGCACCGGCGACGGCGCGTTCAGCCTGTTCGTCGTCGAGGACGGCACGCCGGGATTCACCCGCGGTCGCAAGCTGCGCAAACTCGGCCTCAAGGCGCAGGACACCGCCGAGCTGAACTTCGACGGCGTCCGCGTGCCGCAGAGCGCGTTGCTCGGCGAGGAGGGCCGCGGGCTGCACGCGCTGATGGCGCACCTGCCGCTGGAACGCCTCAACATCGCGGTGACCGCCTGCGCCGGCGCCCGGGCCGCGCTGGCCTGGACTCTTCACTACGTCCGGGACCGCAGGGCGTTCGGCAAGCAGCTCGCCGAGTTCCAGAACACCCAGTTCGCCGTGGCCGAGATGGTCACCGAGCTGGAGGTGACCCAGGCGTACGTGGACGACGCCGTGCTGCGCTTCAACGCCGATGAGCTGTCCGCCGTCGACGCCGCGAAGGCCAAATGGTGGGCCACCGAGATGCACAAGCGGATCGTGGACCGCTGCCTGCAGCTGCACGGCGGCTACGGCTACATGCTGGAGTACCCGATCGCCCGTGCCTACGCCGACACCCGGGTCACCACGATCTACGGCGGCACCACCGAGATCATGAAGCTGATCATCGCGCGTGACGTGCTGGAGACCCGGTGAGGGCGCGGCTCGGCCCGGCCCTCGCGGAGGCGTTGAAGGACGACGCCTGGCGGGATCTCGAGGCGGAGCTGATCACCGGTGGGAAGTCGAACCTGACGTACCGGCTCCGGTCGGCCGCCGGCGAGGTGATCCTGCGGCGCCCGCCCGAGGGCGAGGTCCGGGAGAGCGCGCACGACATGGGCCGCGAGATCCGGGTGCAGAAGGCGCTCGCGGAGACGGACGTGCCCGTACCGGAGATCCTGCTCGCCGATGCCGCCGGCGACCTGCTCGGCGTGCCCAGCTACGTCATGTCGGCGGTGCCCGGCGTCGTCGTGCGCGACAAGCTTCCGGCGGTGGACCCGCGCGTGGTCGCCGGCAATCTCGTCCGTGCCCTCGCCGCGATCCACACCGTCGATGTGGAGAAGGCGGGCCTGACCGATTTCGGTCGTCCGGAGGGTTTCCTCTCCCGTCAGATCCGCCGCTGGAGCAGGCAGTGGGAGGCGGTCGGGCAGGACGGGGTGCTCGCCGTCGACGAGCTGGCCGCCGCGCTCGCCGCCGCCCTGCCGGTGAGCACCGGTCAGTCGCTCGTGCACGGCGACTTCCGCCTCGACAACTGTGTGCTGGACCTCTCGTCCTCCAAGATCAATGCTGTCCTCGACTGGGAGATGTCCACGCTCGGCGACCCCCTCGCCGACCTGGGACTCCTGCTGTTCTACTGGCGTGAGCCCGGTGAGCAGCCGTGGCTGCTGGCTCCATCGATCACCCGCACGCTCGGGTTCCCGCGGCGTGCCGAGATCGCCTCCTGGTACGCCGAGGCGACCGGCGCCGACCTCACGCACCTGACCGTCTATCTCGCCTTCGCGCACCTGAAGTTCGCGGTCATCACCGAGGACATCAACGTGCGGGTCCGGTCGGGGGCGATGGCCGGGCAGGACTTCGGCGATCTCACCGGCGAGGCGGCGCGGATCGCCGAGGCCGGACTCGACGTTCTCGGGAAGGTCTGACGTGGACTTCGCTTCCAGCCGGCTCTCCACCGACATGGTCGACGCCATGTGGCGGTTCATGCGCGAGCGGGTCTTCCCCGCCGAACCGGTCTGGCGGGCCCAGCTCGCCGAACTCGGTCCGCACGCCACCCCGCCGGTCCTCGAGGATCTGAAGCGGGACGCCCGTCACCGGGGCCTCTGGAATCTCTTCCTGCCGTCGGTCTCCGGGCTGACCAACCTCGAGTACGCGTCGGTCGCCGAGGTCACCGGCTGGTCCCCGGTGATCGCGCCGGAGGCGATCAACTGCCAGGCACCGGACACCGGCAACATGGAGTTGCTGCACCTGTTCGGCACGCCGGAGCAGAAGGAACGCTGGCTGGAGCCGCTGCTCGCCGGTTCGCTGCGGTCCGCCTACGCCATGACCGAGCCGCAGGTCGCCTCCTCGGACGCCACGAACATCGAGACCTCGATCGTCCGGGACGGCGCCGACTACGTGATCAACGGCCGCAAGTGGTGGATCACCGGTGTCTCCGACGAGCGCTGCCGGGTCTTCATCGTGATGGGCAAGACCGATCCCGCCGCGTCACCTCACCGCCAGCAGTCCATGATCATCGTGCCGCGCGACACCCCCGGTGTGGAGGTGGTCCGCGACCTGCCGATCTTCGGCTACCAGGATCAGCACGGGCACTGCGAGATCGACTTCTCCGATGTACGGGTTCCCGCCGCCAACCTGATCGGCGAGGAGGGCTCCGGTTTCGCCCTCGCCCAGGCGCGCCTCGGCCCGGGCCGGATCCACCATGCGATGCGGGCCATCGGGATGGCCGAGCGTGCCTTGGCGCTGATGGCGCAACGTTCGCAGAGCCGGACCGCCTTCGGTGTGCCGCTCGCCGAGCAGGGCGTGGTGCAGCAGCTCATCGCCGACTCGCGGATCGAGATCGACCAGGTGCGGCTGCTCGTGCAGAAGACCGCCTGGCTGATCGACACGGCCGGAGCTCGTTCGGCTCGCACCGAGATCGCCGCGATCAAGGTGGCCGCGCCGGCCGTCGCGACGAAGGTGATCGACCGGGCGATCGAGGTCTTCGGCGGCGCCGGCGTCAGCGACGACACCCCGCTCGCCTACTTCTACGCCTGGGCCCGGGTCCTGCGCATCGTCGACGGCCCGGACGCGGTGCACCGGCGTACGATCGCCCGTCAGGAGCTGCGCCGTGCCGCCTCGTCGTAACGGCCGCGCAGTCCGGCCATCTCCGTCTCGGACAGGGCCTCGGTGGTGGCGAGCGCGGCGTACTCCGGCGGGAACATCTGGTGCAGCCGGTCGACGTACTTCACCTCGGCCGTCGCCTCGACCACCCGGATGCCCACCGGATCGGCCGACATGTCCAGGATGACCGGGCCGGCCAGCTTGACCGCCACGTCCCACGGCGTCCCGGTCTCGGCGACCCCGCAGAGGTGGAAGCCGTAGACGGTCGTCACCTCGTCGACCTCGGTCGCCCCGGCCGGCTCGTGGCCGTAGACGCGGACGCCGCAGATCACCGTGCCCTTCGTCCCGGCGCCGTGACCGGCGTGCTGATGCTGCTGAGGATCGGACCGTTCCAGCGTGCTCCGCATCCGATCGGTGAGCTGGTCCTCAAGGGCCGCCGGATCCGGCTTCGTGTGCAGGAGGACGGCAGCGCCGGCCGACATCGCCAGAACCAGCGCCACCAGCAGATGTCTGCGGGCGATCATCTCTCACCTCGTCATGGGGGCGCCCCCGGCCGGAACCGGGAGCGCCGTGCGGATCAGACGAAATTCACGTCGCTGCACCACATGTAGGCCTGGTCCTGGTGCGAGGCCTGCCAGATGACGAAGAGGACGTGGTGCCCGGTGTAGCCGGACGTGGAGATGGGGAACGAGATGTTCTGCGACGGCGCGTACCTGCCGGTCTGCGTGATGAAGTCGAGGTTGCCCCAGCCGAGTTTCTGGGTGGCCGGGTTGAACCCCTGCTTGCTGACGTAGACGCGGAAGTAGTCGGCGCCGTGGCTCGCCTGGTCGTACAGCTGAACCGTGAAGTTCCGGCTGAGCGTGGTCTGCTTCCAGGCGCCCGGCTGGTTCAGGCTGTCGTTGCGGGTGAGGCCGTTACTGCACAGCTGCCCGTCGGGAGTACGGGCCTGGAACTGGCCGCCGAGGCCGTCGCGCAGGGCGCTCATCCAGTTCCACATGGTGTCCGGGTTGGCCTGGAACGCCTGCCAGCACATCGGATCCTGCTGCTGCATGGCCGGGTTCATGTGCTGGCTGCCCCAGGTCTGCCAGCACTGGTAGGCGCGGGACGCCGGGTTGACGATGGTGCCGTGTGCCTGGGCCGCGCCGCTGCCGGGGAGCAGGCTGAGCATGACGGCCAGGGCCACGAGCAGCGCCTGGGCGGGCCGGCGGATGCGATGGGACTCGTGTGGGGGCACGGTGGGTCCTCCTTGTGCGGTTGTCGGGAGCTCCCGGTGACTCGGGGATGGGAGCGCTCCCGAAACAGCATCACACCGATGTGTCCGGATATCAACTGATGTCGATCTGTTGTTCCGGTGTCACCGGCGCCACCCGGGCTTCACCACTGCTCGCCGGGATCAGCCGAGGTGCTCGCGGGCGAAGGCGATGTCGTTCGGCAGCGCCTGCGCCCACACGTTGTGGCCGGCCGCGTAGTTCTTGTAGGTGACGTCCACGCCGCGCACCTTCATCTCGGTGACCTGCAGGTCGGTCAGGAACGGGAAGGCGACCACGTCGAAGCGACCCTGGTTCACCAGCACCGGCGCGTCATAACCGGACACCGGCAGCGTCGTGACCGCCCGCAGCACCGACGGGAACTGGCCGGAGCTGAGCGGCTTCTTCAGCATCTGGCCGATCCCGATGCCCTGCGTGCGGGTGTTCATGTCGAAGTAGCAGAGCCGGTGCGCGTCGTCGATGACGGTGCGGCCCAGCGGCGTCAGGTAGGCGCCGAGGTCGAAGTCCGGGCGGGCCGTCTCCAGTCCGGCCAGGATGTAGGAGACGTAGGTGGTGTAGTCGGGCGCGGGCAGCGGCGGGATGTACGGGCCGGCGAGCGGGATGTAACCCTCGACCTTCGTGGCGGGGGCGTCCGCCATGGCGGCGGCGAGGTGGAGTTCCGGCGCTCGCTCGGCCGCCTTCGCCGCGGTGGCGAGCGTGGCGTGCCCGCCTTGCGAGATCCCGTTGACCACGTAGTTCGCGGAGAGCGCCGATGACACCGAGCGGGCCGCGCGTACCGAATCGATCACCGCATTGGCCTCGGCGTTCGCGTCCAGGTAGGCGTGCGAGCCGGCGGTGCCGATGCCGATGTACTCGGTCGCGACGAACGCGAAGCCGGCCTCGATCCACGGGGTGACCACGTTGACGTCGGCCGCCGCGGTCCCGTAGTCGTCGGTGTAGGCGCAGTCGTCGCTCAGTCCGGCGGTGACGTGGGCGTAGGCCAGGATCGGCCAGCCGCCGGCCGGCGCCGCGCCGGTCGGGGTGTAGACGGTGGCGAGCGCCTGGCGGGGCTGGCCGAGCGAGTCCTCCGTCCAGTAGGTGAGCGACGACGCGGTACTTCCGGGTGCTTCCTTCCCGGGCAGCGGCGTCGACGTGATCACCGCTCCGGGCGCGCCGCCCGGCTCGGCGGCCGAGGCCGCGGCGGGCAGCCCGAGGGCCAGAAGCGAGCCGATCGCCAGGGGTGCGATCCGGCGAATGGGAAGCATGGACATCACTCTTTCCGGCCGTCCTATTAGGTTAGGCGAACCTAACATGAGCGTGCGCCGGTGATTTCACCGATGTGTCGCCGTCTTACTGCACTGACGATGCAATCTCCCCTTCCTTCCTGGAGGTTCCATGCGTCGTCTTGCCGTCCTCCTCACCGCTCTGCTGGCCGCGCTCGCCCTGAGCCCGGCCCTTCCGGCCACCGCCGCCCCGGGCACGCCGGTCGTCTTCGTCCACGGTTACACCGGCAGCGCCTCGAACTGGACCACCGCGATCTCGGTGTTCCGGGCCGGCGGCTATGCGAGCAGCGAGCTCTTCGCGTACGAGTACAACTCCTACGGCAACAACATCACCAACGCGCAGGGGCTGGCCACCTACGTCAGCCAGGTCCGTGCGCGCACCGGCGCGGCACAGGTCGACATCGTCAACCACTCGATGGGCGGCCTGGTCAGCCAGTACTACCTGAAGGTGCTGGGCGGCAACCAGTACGTCCGGCACCTCGCGTCGATCGCCGGCGCCAACCACGGCACCACCTACGCGAGCGCCTGCCTGATCTACGTGACGTGCCAGCAGATGTACCCCGGCTCGTCGTTCATCGGCACGATCACCGCCGGGGACGAGACGCCCGGCAGCACGAAGTACGGCACCTGGTACTCGCCGTGTGACGGCATCATCATCCCCTACACCAGCACCGTGCTCAGTGGAGCGACGAACAACTACGTGGCGTGCCAGACCCACATCGGTTTCCTGACCGACACGAGCGTGCTCACGCAGATCCGATCGTTCCTCGCGAGTTGATTTAAGGATCTTTAAGGTACGTCTGCCGTCCTGTGGTGATCGCCGTTACGTAGAAGCGGGCATGAGACGCACCTACAGGCGGCCGGGCAGCGGCTTCAGCGGACGTAATCGCAGAATCGTGATCGGGGCCGTCGCGGCCGTGGTGGTCGGCGGCGGCCTCGCCGTGGGAACGGGGCTGTCCAGCGCCTCGACGTTCTGCGACGGTCTCGACGAGCAGATCCGTGCCACCCAGCAGTTCATGGCGGACCAGCGCGCCAACCCGAACGCCCAGACCGAGGCCGTCCTGGCGAACCGGCAGGCCGTGCTCGACCTGATCAACGTGCAGAAGGCGCAGGGCGGCTGCGACGGCGCGGTGGCGGCCCCGCCCGAGGCCCCGCCGGAAGCGTCACCCGAGGACTCACCTGAGGCCGAGCCTCCCGCGGCCGAGCCTCCCGCCGAGTCGCCCGCCGAGCCTCCCGCCGAGTCGCCGGCGGCAGAGGCGCCCGCGGAGGAAGCGGATGACGCTGACGACGCGGCGGGTGACGTCGTCTGCGCCGGCTCGACGGTCACCCTCTCCGGCGAGGCGGGCGCCCCCGCGGCCTCCAGCGGCACCTTCCCGATCGGCACCCGCCTCAAGGTGACCAACCTGGACAACGCCAAGAGCATCACCGTCACCGTGGCGACCACCTCGGGCAGCTGCGTCCTGCTCAACAACGCCGCCTTCGAAGAGGTCCGCGAGCCCGGCAAGTTCCTGATCCGCCGAGCCGTCATCGAACGCGTGGGCTGACCTTCGTGGATCTCCTGTCGCTGCCGGCCGGGCTCCTCGCCGGGCCGGCAGCGGCGGCTCTCGACATCGAGGGCGGCGGTGAGGACCTAGCCGTACGGGTTGAAGGCGATTCCTGACGGCTTGGCGGCGTTGAGCAGGGATTCGAAGCGGCCGTCGGAGATCTTGATGGTGGCCGAACCGAAATCGGCGGCCATCAGCTTGTCGCGCAGGGCGACGGTGGGGTAGCCGTTCCAGTCGACCAGGGGCGGGTAACGCCAGTTGTGGTAGTGGTTCTCCGGCGGCTCGTCGTTGGCGTTGGCGAGGCGGAAGAAGTGCGTCGAGGCGCCGTCCTTGTGGTAGACGGTCTTCGGGTGGCTGCCGTCGAACCGCACCTGCGAGCGCGGATAGGTCTTCTGCGAGCTGTGCTGCGTGGTGCTCACGTACTCGACCTGGTTCGACGACTGGCTCACCCAGGAGATGACGTGCTCCCAGTCGTGGCGGTGGCCGCCGAGTCCGCTGCCGGCGACGGCCTGGTCCTTCTCGAAGTAGCTGGCGTAGACGATCGCGCACCAGCCGTTGTTGCACTTCGAGCGGGCGTAGGTCTGTGAGTTGTCCAGATCGGACTGGTCGCGGCAGCTGCCGTTCACGGCGCCGGTGGTGTTGAGGCCGCCGTTGAGGGTGCCGTCCGGGCCGATCGCCGGGACGGCGTAACAGCCGTCGGTGTCGTAGTCGTACGCGGGGGAGAAGGACTGTTCGTACCCGCCGGCGTTCTGCGGCAGGCTGCCGGGCGGCGCGGCGAACGCCGGGGTGGCGGAGGCGGCCAGGAGGAGGACGGTGAGGCCGGACGTGGCCCCGATCCGGGCGAGGGGGCGGCTGCGACTCATGGTCGTGATCTTCACGGCTCGATTGAGAGCGGTCAATAGTGTTAATCCTGGTTTGATCGAATGTTTCCATCGACGATTATTCGCAAATGCGCCTTCCTCAATCAAAGGCCCGAGGGGGAGGATCCGGGACATGAGAAGGGGCCTGATTTCCGTTCTCGCGGCCGGCACCGTGACGGTCCTGCTCGCGGGTTGCCTTTCGGACGGTGGCGGACCGCCGGAGTCCGCGAACACCTCGCGTGGCCCGATCGAGGTGTGGCTCTCGACGAACCCGGAGGAGGTGGCCTGGGGTGAGGACGTGGTCGCCGGCTGGAACGCCGAGCATCCGGATCAGAAGGTGACGGCGCAGCAGATCCCCGCCGGGAAGACGTCGGAGGAGGTCATCTACGCCTCCATCGTCGCGGGCAACGCGCCCTGCGTCGTGATGAACACCGCCCCCTCCGCGGTGCCGCAGTTCCAGAAGGCCGGCGGCCTGGTGCCGCTCGACACCTTCCCCGACGGCGACTCCTACGTCGAGGCGCGGACCGGGGCGTCGGTCGCCGATCAGTACCGGTCGCCGGACGGGCGCTTCTACCAGATCCCGTGGAAGGTCAACCCGGTGATGATCTTCTACAACAAGAAGCTCTTCGCGCAGGCCGGCATCGACACGGTGAACCCGCCGCTGACCACGTGGGATCAGTTCCTGCAGACCTCGCGGACCCTGGTGCGGAAGGGTGTCGCGCACGCGGCGATCTGGCCGGCGCCGTCGAGCGAGTTCTTCCAGTCCTGGTTCGACTACTACCCGCTGGCCGCGGCGCGGACCCGGCAGCAACTCGTCGAGGACGGCGCCGCCACGTTCGACTCCGCCGACGGCATCGCGGTCGGGAACTTCTGGCGCACCCTGTACGCGGAGAAGCTCGCCCCGCAGGAGAAGTACAACGGCGACTCGTTCGCGGACGGCCAGGCCGCGATGGCGATCGTCGGACCGTGGGCGATCTCCGTCTACAAGGACGACATCGACTGGGGCGCCGTGCCCATCCCGACCGAGGACGGCAAGCCGGCCGACCAGATCTACACGTTCAGCGACGAGAAGTCGCTGGCCGTCTACTTCGCCTGCGAGAACCGCCTCACCGCATGGGACTTCGTGAAGTACGCGACCAGCGAGGACGCGGACGGCCGCCTTCTCGAGCTGACCGGCCAGATGCCCATGCGGCAGAACCTGCCCGCGACGTACGCGAGCTACTTCGCCGGGCATCCCGACTACGAGCAGTTCGCCGGTCAGGCGGGCCGCATCGTGGAGGTGCCGAACGTGCCGAACTCCACCGAGATCTGGCAGACCTTCCGTAACGCGTGGACCGCGTCGGTGGTCTTCGCCGACAAGCCGATCGACGAGGCGTTCGCGGACGCGGCCGCACGAGCCGACGAGCTCCTGACCGAGGAGTAGTGCCATGACATCAGTTCGCGGCGCGCCATCCCGGAAAGTGATCGACAGCGACCCGTCCACCGCGGTGCAGCCGGTGGAGAAGGAGGGCTGGCTGGGCGCCCAGCCGATCGGCATGCTGTTCGTCCTGCCGTACGTGATCTTCCTGGCGGCGATCTTCGTCTATCCGCTCTTCGTGCAGGTCGTCATCTCGTTCAAGGACTACTTCTTCGCGGCGCCGGGAGCGACCGTCGACCGTCCCTGGGTGGGCCTGCAGAACTACGCCGACGTCCTGCAGGACCCGACGTTCCAGCGCTCGCTCCTCAACGTCCTCGAGTTCATGGTCATCAACGTGCCGGCGACCGTCGTGCTCTCGCTCGTGCTGGCGTACGCCCTGAACTCCAAGATCCGCGGGCTGTGGTTCTTCCGCGGCTCCTACTACGCGCCGTACGTCACGGCCAGCGTGGCGATCGTGACCGTCTGGCTGTTCATGTTCGGTGAGACCGGCCTCGTCAACACCGTTCTCGGGGCGCTGGCGCCGGACCCGTCCTGGCTGATCAACAAATACTGGGCGATGCCGATGATCGCGATTTTCGTGACCTGGAAGCAGCTCGGGTTCTTCATCCTGCTCTACCTCGCGGCACTGCAGAACGTGCCGAAGGAGACCTACGAGGCCGCCGACGTGGACGGGGCGGGCACGTTCCGCAAGTTCATGTCGGTCACCGTCCCGGGTGTGCGGCCGGCGACGACGCTCGTCGTCATCCTGGCGACCATCACCGGGATGAACCTGTTCACCGAGCCCTACCTGCTCACGAACGGCGGGGGGCCGAACGGCGCCTCGGTCACCCCGGTCTTCTACATGTATCAGAAGGGCGTCGAGCAGGGGCAGGCCGGATACGCCGCGGCGATCGGCATGATCCTGCTGGTCATCACGCTGGGCATCGCGCTCGTGCAGCGCCGGTTGCTGGAACGGAGGTCATGATGACCACACCGGCCCTGGTGGAAGAGCCCGTCCCGCGGAATCGGCTCCGGGTCCTCGTCCTGGCCGTCGGCGCGGTCCTGTTCATCTTCCCGTTCTATTACATGGTGATCGGCTCCCTGCAGGCCGAGGCCGACAAGTCGTTCGCCGGCATCTTCCCCGATCCGGGCAACATGACGGTGACGAACTACCAGGAGATCAACCAGGCGATCGACGCGCCCCGGTCCCTGATGAACTCGACCGTCTTCACGATCGGCGTGCTGCTCTGCACCGTCCTGTTCGGGCTGCTGGCCGGTTACGCGCTGGCGATCACCCATTTCCGCGGCCGGCAGACCGTGCTCTCCGCCGTGTTGCTGGTTCTCGTCATTCCGTTCCAATTACTGCAGATTCCCTTGTACGTCTTGATCGTGCGCGCCTATGGACTCGGCGACACGTATCTCGGCATGATCATTCCGTTCGCGATCAACTCGACGGCGGTCTTCATCTTCCGGCAGTATTTCCTCCAGTTGCCCCGGGAGTTGTTCGAGGCGGCCCGCATCGACGGGGCGTCCGAGCTGTCCACCATGCTGCGCGTCGCGATCCCGCTGGCGCGCCCGGCCATCCTCAACGCCGTCCTGCTCACCTTCATCGGGCCGTGGAACGAGTTCCTCTGGCCGTTCCTGGTGACCAAGCAGCAGGACATGCAGCCGTTCGCGGTGGCGCTGGCGAACTACATGAACAACGTCGCTGGCCGGGCGACGAACCCGGACGGCGCGAACATGGCCGGCGGTGTCCTGCTCGCGATACCGCCGGTGGTGCTGTTCCTGATCTTCCAGAAGCGCTTCACCTCGTCGAACATCGGCTCAGGTGTGAAGGGATGAGCTCGTACGACGTGCCCTACCGCCTGACCCGGGCCGGCACCGTGATGACTCCCGAGCCGGGCCGGGCCGAGGAGGCCGAGGGCGTGCTCAACCCGGCGAGCGGGTACGGCCCGGACGGCAGGCTCTACCTGCTGCCCCGGGTCGTCGCCCGCGGCAACCGATCCCGCATCGGCCTCGCCGAGGTCCGGCTGGACCAGGGGGTGCCGGTGGCCGTCGAGCGCCGCGGCATCGTCCTCGCACCGGACCAGGGCTGGGAGCACGGCGCCGGCCACGGTGGGGTGGAGGATCCGCGGGTCACCTGGCTGCCCGACCTCGGTGTGCACATCATGACCTACGTGGCCTACGGCCCTCTGGGCCCGCGACTGGCGCTGGCGAGTTCCCAGGATCTGCGGTCCTGGCGGCGTCTGGGCCCGGTGCTCTTCGGGTACGAGCCGGACCTGCGCCTGGATCTCAATCTGTACGCGAACAAGGACGCGGTGTTCTTCCCGGAGCCGGTGCCCGGGCCGGACGGCGAGCCGTGCTGGGCGATGCTGCACCGGCCGATGTGGAACCTGGGCCTGATCAGAGCCGGTGAGCGTGACGTCCTGCCGGCCGGCCTGGACGATCCGCGACCGGGCATCTGGATCTCATACGTGCCGGTGGACGAGGCCGGCAAGGACGTCTCCCGGCTCGTCCGTCTTTCCGGCCATCGGCTCGTCGCACTGCCGCTGCATCCGTACGAGAGAGTCAAGATCGGCGCTGGGCCGCCGCCCCGGCGCGTTCCCGGCGGCTGGCTCCTGCTGCATCACGGTGTGGCGGGGGAACCGGCCCCGAGCACCGGCTTCGCGGCCGTGGAGGGCTGGGTCTACTCCGCCGGAGCGATGATCCTCTCCGCCGACGACCCGGGCACGGTGCTGGCGCGTACGCCGGAACCCCTGCTGACCCCGGACAACCCGGAGGAACGGGTCGGGACGGTCGCCAGCGTCGTCTTCCCGACCTGTGCCGAGGAGACGACGGCCGGCACGTTCGTCTTCTACGGCATGGCGGACGCCCGCATCGGAGTCGCCCGCCTCGACCGGGTGGACTGACGCGACTCAGCCGGCGGGTGCGGGAGTCAGGCGCTCGCCGGTCTCGACGTCGAACAGGTACACCTCGTCGGCCACCGGTGTGAGCCGGACCGTCTCGCCCTTGTGCGGCGGCCGCCGGGGATCGACGCGTGCCACCACGTTCTGCTCGCCGCCGGTGACGGTGCCGTACATGTAGGCGTCCGAGCCGAGCGCCTCGACGACGTTGACAGTGACCGGCCAGCCCTCGTCCGCGGTGAACCGGAACGACTCCGGCCGCACCCCGTACGTCACCTTGCCGAGCTTGCGGGAATGCGCATCGGCGAGGACGTCCCGGGACACCGGAAGGGCCATGTCGCCGAGCCGCGCGGCCTCGGCCGTCAGATCGACGGTGAACAGGTTCATCGCGGGCGAGCCGATGAACCCGGCCACGAAGACGTTCACCGGCGCCTCGTAGAGCCGCAGCGGCGTGTCGGCCTGCTGCAGGACCCCGTCGTTGATGACGGCGACCCGGTCGCCCATCGTCATGGCCTCCACCTGGTCGTGCGTGACGTACACGGTGGTGATGCCGAGGCGGGCCTGCAAGGCGGCGATCTGGGTCCGGGTCGACACCCGCAGCTTGGCGTCCAGGTTGGACAGCGGCTCGTCCATGAGGAAGACCTTGGGCTCGCGGACGATCGCCCGTCCCATCGCGACCCGCTGCCGCTGGCCGCCGGACATCGCCACGGGCTTGCGCTCCAGCAGGTCCTCCAGGTCGAGCACCCGCGCCGCCTCACGGACGCGGCGGTCCCGCTCCTCCCGTGGCACGCCGGCGATCTTCAGGGCGAACCCCATGTTCTCCGCGACGGTCATGTGCGGATAGAGGGCGTAGTTCTGGAAGACCATCGCGATGTCGCGGTCCTTCGGCGCCAGCCGGGTCACGTCGCGGTCGCCGATCCAGATCCTGCCGCCGTTGACGAACTCCAGGCCGGCGAGCATCCGCAGGCTCGTGGACTTCCCGCAGCCGGACGGGCCCACCAGCACCAGGAACTCGCCGTCCTCGATGGCCAGATCGAGCCGGTCGACCGCCGGACGGGTGGCGCCGGGGAACACACGGGTCGCCGATTCGTAGGTCACGGTTGCCATCGGAAGGCTCCTTCGTCCGCCAGGTCGTCAGGGAGGAGCAGCCCCGTGGCGAAGGAAGAACCGGGGCACTCGTGCACCTGGCCTGCGCTTGATTCTAGGAGCCCGTGCCGGTACGCGGAACACGCCCAAACCCGCAGGATGTGCGGCTCAGCCGGGTTCGGACTCGTGGCCGGCGGGGTGCGAGCGGAGCAGGCCGTCGTACGCGCGCTCGGCCGTGATCTCGCCGGTGACGACGCGGTGGATGGTACGGGTGATCGGCATCGGCAGGCCGTGCCGGTCGGCCAGCCGGACGGCGGCGTGGACCGTCTTGACGCCCTCGGCCACCTGGCCCATCTCGGCGAGGATGTCGTCGAGGCTGCGGCCGCGTCCGAGTTGCTCGCCCACGTGCCGGTTGCGGCTGTGCGGGCTGATGCAGGTGGCGACCAGGTCACCCATGCCGGCCAGCCCGGCGAGGGTGGCCGGTTCGCCGCCCATCGCCACGGCGAGCGTGGTCAGCTCGGCCAGTCCGCGCGAGATCACGCCGGCCCGGGTGTTGTCGCCGACGCCGAGGCCCTGGGCGATGCCGGTCGCGATCGCCACCACGTTCTTGAGGGCGCCGCCGACCTCGCAGCCGATCACGTCGTGATTGGTGTAGACGCGCAGCAGCCCGCGCCGGAAGACCCGCTGGATCTCGGAGGCCACGGTGAGGTCCTCGGTGGCGATCACGGTGGCCGCCGCCAGGCCCGCCATGATCTCCTTGGCCAGGTTGGGGCCGGTGAGGGCGGCGGCCGGGTGCCCGGGCAGCACCTCCTTGATCACTTCGGTCATCCGGAGCAGCGAATCGCGTTCCAGGCCCTTGCTGAGGCTGACCACCGGGATCCACGGGTGCAGATCGGGACGGACCAGCTCCAAGGTCGTCCGGAACGCGCCGGTCGGCACGCCCACCACCAGCAGTTCGGCGTGGGCGGCCGCCTCGGCCAGGTCGGCGGTGGCGCGGAGCCTCGCCGGGAGCGGGAAACCCCGGAGATAACGCTCGTTCGTGTGCTTCGCGTTGATCTCGTCGGCGGTGGCCGGGTTGCGCGCCCAGATCAGCGATTCGTGGTCGCGGCGGGTGAGGACGGAGGCGACGGTGGTGCCCCAGGAGCCGGCGCCGAGCACGGTGATCCGCATGGCTGTTGAGGATACGGTTCAGGAGCCGAAAGTGGTGGCCAGCGTCGGATCCTCGAAGAGGGTGACCATCGCGATGCCGTCCGGCGTGGGCGTCAGGACCGCGATGCCGAACGGTTCGCCGCGGAGCCAGGCCACGGCCGCGGGCTGGCCGTTCGCCTCGGACGCGACCATCCTCCAATCGCCGGCTGTCCCCATCGCCGGTGCTGCGATCGCGATGCAGGTGGGACGGCCGGCGTACAGGGAATGGGTGTGAATCGACTCGATGGCGGCGTCCGCGCGGAGGAGGTCGCGGAAAGCCGCGATATCGGACGACTCCCAGGCCGCCATGTATCCGGCGAGCAACTCCCTCGCCCGCGGCGACCGGGCGTCCAGGACCTCATCGCGGTCCGGGGCCGCCTCCGCGAGCCGGGCGCGAGCGCGTTGCAGGGCACTCTTCACCGCCGGCACCGACATGTCCAGCGCCTCGCCCGTCTCGGCCGCCGAGAACGCCAGCACGTCACGCAGCAGCAGGACGGCCCGCTGCCGCGCGGTGAGATGCCGCAGCCCGATCACGAAGGCGAGCCGCACGCTCTCCCGCGCGGTGACGAGATCAGCCGGATCGGCCGGGAAGGGTTCGAGAACGCGGCCGGAAGACCGTTCCCGGGTCGCGATCACCGTGAGGCAGACGTTCGTGGCGATGCGATACATCCATGTACGGAGGGAAGCCCTGCCCTCGAACGTCCCCCACCCGCGAAGCGCCCGCACGTACGTGTCCTGGACGACGTCCTCCGCCTCGTGGAAGGAACCGAGCATCCGGTACGCGTGGGCGAGCAGCCCGCGGCGCTCGGCCTCGAACGCCTCGGTCAGAGTCCGAGTCGCGGTCGCACCCATGCGGCGAGCCTCCCGATCGCGTCGTCGGCGGCCGCCGTCCGGCCGGCGGCCATCTGGAATGTGTGCAGTTGCCCGTCGGCGACGTCGAGCCGGGCATATGGTGCGAGCCGTTCGCTGTCACCTCGGCCGGTCTCGCCGGTGCCGCACTGGACGTAGGTGGCCGGCAGTCCGGTGAGGTCCGCCGCGAACGCGTTCACCTCGGGTTCGAGGCCGCTCATGTCCCCGGGAAGATACTGCGCGATCAGGGCCTGCACCATCGGGCGGGTGAAGAACAGGTCGGTGGCGGCGTTCTTCTCGTACCAGGGCGAGGGCTGCGCCGGATCCATGTCGATCCAGGGGGACAGCAGGAGGAGCGCCTTGACACCCGTCGACCGCAGGGCGACCTGGACGGCGAGCCCGCCCCCGCAGGAGTCGCCGGCCAGCGCCACCGTGTGGGCCCTCGCGGCCGCCCATCGATACGCCGTGATCGCGTCCTCGATCTGCGCCGGAAAGCGAGACGACGGTGTGCGCCGATACGTCGCCAGCAGCACGGGCACCCCCGCCGCCTTGGCGAGGTGCCCGTACATCTTGCGGTGCGTGTAGAGCGAGCCGCCCACGAAACCACCGCCGTGCCAGGCCACGATGACCCGGCCCTCGGCGGCGTCGTGCGGGCGCAGCCACATGGCCGGGACCCCGCCCGCCGACACCTCCAGGTAGTCCACGCCGCGGGGTTCGGCCGTCACATCGCCCCACTGGTCGTCGGCGCCCATGTCGCCGGCCGCCCAGCGGGCGTACATCTGCTGAATCGCATCCATGCCCGTACTGACCGAGCACGGACGCGAAAGGAATCGCGGAACCCGGCGCGCGGGTTCGCCTCGGTCGTTGCAGCCGGGCTCGCCCGCGGGGCGCCGCGTTCCCGTGCCGGTGCCAGGGCGACGGGAACGCGGGCCGGCCGGCGGCTAGATCAGGCTGAGCTTCATGGTGTTGTTCGGGCCGGAGAGCAGCAGCGTCAGCAGCGGCGTGAGAGCTCCGCAGCCGGTGAAGGGCGGGATCGTGTACTTGCCCTCCATCGTGATCGGCTTGAACAGCTCCACCGGGGAGGTGTTGTTCAGCGTCAGGGTCGAGGGCTTCGTCGTACGGCAATTCTTGTACTTCACGAGATTGATCTTCGGAGCGATGTCCGTGTGCACGTCGACGATCTTGAGGGTGAACCTCGTCGTCGTGGACAGCTTGGACGCGCCGAGATCGATCGTCCCGGTCAGGCCGCCGACCGGCACGATCTTCACCGTCGAGGTGGTGCCGATCAGGTTCGCCAGTTTGAGCTTCGCGGTCAGGTCGGCCAGGTTGGCGCTGCCGGTGACCGTGCCGGTGTCCAGGTCGATCTGGGTCTTCACGGACGACGTCGGGACGGCGACGTCGGCCTTCGGCTTGGCCAGCCGCGTCGTGCCCGTGACGTTGTTGAAGTCGATCGAGATGGGCGCGGCCTGAGCCGGGCTGACCGCGGCCACGGCGGCGGTGGCGCCGAGCAGGGCCGCGGTGGCGAGCATGGTGGTGCGGCGAAAGTAACCCATGGATCCTCCATGGAGCGTTCGGACGGGGTGAGCGGCATGCCGGACCCGAGGTTACTCCACAGTAGGTTTCTTGGGAACCCCACTATCTCCGCTGGTCAGCGATGCAATAGCGATGACAGGGGTCGATGTAGCGGCGGTTGCTGCCATGGTGAATCCGGCCGTGATTAATCCACTACGGATGAGGCCTCGATCGCCGCGCGGCGGTGTACTCGGTCGACAAGAATCCCTGGAAGGACGCGCACATGTTCAACGACAACGGATCATTCCTGCTGGCGCTCTTCGAATTCTTCATCTTCTGTGCCTGGTTCATGTGCCTCTTCTGGCTGTTCGGCGACCTGTTCCGCAGCAAGGACATCGGCGGGTTCGGCAAGACGATGTGGGTGCTGTTCCTGATCATCCTGCCGCTGGTCGGCATGCTGGTGTACCTGATCGCCCGCGGTTCCGGCATGCAGGAGCGGGCCATCGCCCAGGCCGCTGACATGCAGGAGCGGCAGGAGGCCTACATCCGGACGGTGGCCGGGAAGAGCGAGGCCAAACGCACACCCACCGAGGAGATCGCCTCGGCGAAGTCGCTGCTCGACTCCGGCACGATCAGTCAGGCCGACTTCGAGCGCCTCAAGGCCGACGCGCTGGGCCGCACCGCCACACCCGTCGCATAAGAAGGCCCTCTTTCGTACGGGCGGAGCACCGCCCGTACGAAAGAAGCACGTAAGGCCCGCGACCTTGCCTACCGTGGGGGGATGGGGTCGACGGGGGCGGCGCCGCGATGGTTGAGCGGGGTGCTGGGGATCGTGCTCGTCGCGGTGTCGGGCTATGCGGTGTTCGGGAGCTGGGAACAGTCGGGGATCGTGTCCCGGATCGCTGCCGACAGCACCGACGCCGACGCGTACCAGGAGGCCGCCTTCCTGACCACCGCGGAGATGGTGCTGATCCAGGCCGCCGTGCGGGAACCGGCGGGTGAGGAACGCGACGAGCTGTCCGCGGCGCGCGAGCGCACCCAGGACGCGATGGCGCACATGGCCGCGGTCGACGGCGAGCACCCGGAGAAGGCCGCCGAAATCGCGCGGCACCACGCGGACCTCGAACTGACGTTCGAGAGCTACCTGCGGCAGCTCGACCGCGGGGACGTCGCGGGGGCGCAGTTCAGCCTGGAGAACGTGATCGAGCCGAGTGTCGCCGTGCTCATGGCGGACGTGCTGGCCGAGCAGAAGCACCACCTCGAGGGCTACAACCGGATGCAGGCGGCGGGGCAGCGCCAGTCGCGGCTGCTCAAGTGGGGGAGCGTGCTCGCCTTCGTGGCCGTCGTCGTCGTCCTGCTGCTGTACCGGCGCCGGGTGGAGAAGATGGCCGTCACCGACCCGCTGACCGGCCTGCCGAACCGGGCCGCCTTCGCCCGGAAGGCGCAGTCCGCGCTGGCTTCCGGCGGCGTGACCCTCCTCGCGATCAACCTGGACGGCTTCCGGGACGTCAACGAGCAGCTCGGCCATCGCATCGGTGACCTACTGCTGCAGCAGGCGGGCGCGCGGCTGCGCTCCTCGATCCGCAAGGGGGACCTGGTCGCCAGGATCGGCGGCGACGACTTCGCGGTCCTGGTGAAGAGCGACGACGACCCCGAGGTCATCGGCCGGCGGCTGACCACGGCGTTCGACAAGCCGTTCGCCATCGACGATCTCACCATCGACCTGGAGGTGAGCATCGGCGCCGCGACGGCCGAGTCGGGTGACACCGTCGCCGGAGTCCTGCAGCACGCCGACACCGCCATGAACGTGGCCAAACAGCGGCGGCTCGGCTTCTCCCGGTACACCACCCGGCAGGGCCAGGACAGCACCGCGCGCCTCAGCCTGCTCGGCGAGCTTCGCCGGGCCCTGGACGCCGGCACCGAGATCACCCTGCACTACCAGCCGCAGATCGCCCTGGACACCGGCGTCCTGGCCGGGGTGGAGGCGCTCGCGCGCTGGCAGCATCCCGGCCGCGGCCGGATCCCGCCCGGCGACTTCATCCCGGTCCTGGAGACCACGGGCCTGATCCACCGGTTCACCGACCAGGTCCTGGAGATCGCGCTGGCGCAGGCGCGGGCGTGGCGCGACACCGGGCTGCACATCCCGGTGTCGGTGAACATCTCCGCGCGGACCCTGCTCGACCCGGGCTTCTGCGATCGGGTCGCCGACCACCTGCGCCGCTGGGACATCCCCGGCGGCCAGCTCTGCATCGAGGTCACCGAGCACAGCGTGATGACCGACCCGGCGACCGCCATCGACGTGCTGCAGCGCATCCGGGACCTGGGCGTACGCACCTCGATCGACGACTACGGCACCGGGTACTCGTCGATGACGTACCTGCGCCTGCTGCCCCTGGACGAGCTGAAGATCGACCGCTCGTTCGTCGCGGAGATGGCCCGCGACCCCGGCAACCACGCGCTGGTCGCCTCCACCATCGAACTCGGCCACAACCTGGGCCTGTCGGTCGTCGCCGAGGGCGCGGAGGACGCCGAGACGGTCGCCGCGTTGCGTGCCCTCGGCTGCGACATCGGCCAGGGTTACTACTTCGCCCGGCCGATGGAGGCGGAGGCGCTGCAGCCATCCCTCATGAGGAAGCCCTAGGCGGCGTCCGCGTGGACCAGATCGGCCATGTCCACGCCCGCCTCGCTGAGCAGCCGTTCCACCGTGGCGATCGACAGACCGCCCACCACGTTGCCGGTCGGCACGTTGATCAGCCGGTAGAAGTGGTCGCGCCGCTGCCGCACCACCTCGACCCGCCACTGCCGGTCCGCCGTCTCGTAGGCGCCCTCGACGGTCTCCTTCTTCAGCGGACGGCTGGGATATTTGTCCGTTCGCAGGCCACGCCAGGACGGGTGCCGCAGCCGGCCGTCCGGGGTCCAGTTGCGGAACACCACCTCGCCGACCAGGAGCGGCTCCACCCACCGCGCATGCCGGGCGTGTTCCCGCGGCACGTCGCCGACCGGCGGGCTCGTCCGGTGCAGGGCCCGCAGCTCCTCGCCGAGCCGCCGCAGCATCGCGTCGGTGAACCCGGTGCCGACGTGCCCGGCGAACACCAGGCCGTCATCGCCGTGGACGGCCAGCAGCAGCGACCCGACGGTGCCGGCGCGGCGGCCCGCGCCGGCCTTCCACCCGACGACCACCACCTCCTGCGTACGGATGAGCGGCACCTTGGTCCAGTCCGCCGACCGCTTCCCGGGGCGGTACGGCGAGCTCAGCCGCTTGGCGACCACCCCTTCCAGGCCGCCGATCTCGGCCGACCGCAGCACGGCCTGCCCGTCGGCGTCGGTGAAGTGCGGCGGCGTCCGCACCGTCGCGCCGGCGAGACCCAGGTCGTCGAGGACCGCCCGGCGCCGCTCGTAGGGCGCGTCGAGCAGTGATTCGCCGTCGAGGTGCAGCACGTCGAACACGTAGTAGACGACCGGGACCGTGCCGAGCAGCGCCGCCGACGGCCGGACGGCGTGGATCCGGTTCGCGAGCAGCGAGAACGACGGCCGGTCACCGGTCTCCAGCGCCACGATCTCGCCGTCCAGCACCGCCCGTCGGCCACCGAGCAGTTCACCGACTTCACCCAATTCCGGGTACGTCGAGGTGACGTCGTTGTGGTTGCGGGACAGCACCCGGAGGCCGTCCCCGGCGTAACCGACCGCGCGTACCCCGTCGTATTTGAACTCGAACGCCCAGCCGGGGCCGGGTGGCAGCGCACCGGGCGCGGCCAGCATCGGCGCGATCAGCTCCGGCAGGGCGTCATCGCTCATCAGTCCTGCCTACCTCGCTCCGCGCCGCCGATCACCCCCTTGATCGAATTACACCCGCGTAGTTATGGCCGCGGTGGCGGACAATCACCTCATGTTCGTGATTAAAGAGCGGTTCTTCTCGATCGGTGACGACTTCGACGTGCTCGACGAGAACGGCGCGAAGGTCTTCCACGTGGACGGCAAGGTGTTCAGCCTGCGCAACAGGGTGGTCATCGAGGACGCGGCCGGCGAGGAGGTGGCCAGCGTGCAGCGTCAGCTGGTCGCGCTGCGGCCGACCTATGAGATCCGGATCGGCGGGGAGAAGGCGGCGGAGGTGCGCAAGAAGCTGTTCACGCCCTTCCGGGAGAAGTTCACCATCGACGTTCCGGGGCCGGACGACCTGGAGATGAAGGGTGACCTGCTCGACCACGAGTACGTCATCGAGCAGGCCGGCGTCGAGGTCGCGTCGGTCTCCAAGCGCTGGCTGACGATCCGGGACACGTACGCGGTGAAGGTCGCCGAGGGCGTCGACCCGCTTCTCATCATCGGCAGCGTGCTGGCCCTCGATCTCGCGCTGGACCGGGACGCCCGCCCGGGAGACTGAGATCACCCCGCGTGGCGGGCGCATGGAATCGACGCGCGCCGGGTACGGTAATCGCATGATCACCGACCTGGCGCGTGCCGTGCTGCGCTGGTCGCTGTCTCTTGTGGTCACCCTGCTGCGAGCGATCTTCAGCGGCCGCGGGCGACACAGTGGACACCCGGTGGTCACGATCGAGCCGGCGCCGATGGCGTTCCCGGCCAGGATCGCGCCGCGGAGCCGTCTCGTGCCCGCGCCCGATGCTTCACGTGCTCCGCCTGCACTCCACGCCTGACCGTTTCCGTTCGCGTGGATCTTGTTGCAGGGGAGTTTGTCATGAACGTTTTCGCTGAGATGTTCCTGGACGCGCCGGCCGCCCCGATCACCATCTGGGCCGTGCTGATGGTGTTGTCATTGCCGGCGCTACTGGTGCTGGCCAGCCCGCAGGCGGTCCGGGATCCGCTGCGGGCCGCGACCGAGACCTTCGGGTTCCTGCGCCGCTACCGGCAGGAGCGGGAGCAGCGGCAGGAGGAGGCCGTCGCGGCCGTGCGCTACGCCGGTGAGATCGCCGTCGCCGCCGACCGGGCGGGAGTGGCCGCGCAGCGCTGGCACGAGTGCTGGCGGCAGGCCGACGAGCACGCGAGCCTGGCCTGGCAGCGGTGGCAGGACGCCGAGCAGCAGCTGACCCGCGTCCGGGCCGGCGCCGCGTTCCGCCCGGCGTGGAGCTCGCGGACGCCGTCGGAATACGCCGATCGGGAGAGCTTTCTTCTTCGTACGGTCGGAGCCGCCGTGTCGAGGGGCGACCTGCCGGCCGACGCCCTGACCGGTTTCGATCCCCGGCTGCACCCGGTCGAGCAGGAACTGGCCGTGCAGCGGGCCATCGTCGCGCATCGCTGGGAGCTGCACCTGCGCGCCCAGGAGGCCGAGAAGGCGGCGTGGCACGACTCCCAGCTCGCGACGGCGACCCGGGACAGCCTGCGCCGCGAGACCGGTGAGGCGGCGGCACAGGCGGCCGCCCTCTACCGTCACCTGCCGCGCCGCGACAGCCGTGTGGTGCAGGCCCGCGGGTTCGGGTGGGCTGCCCGGACCGCGTGAGCTTTCCTCGTACCGGGAAAGGTCTCAATCGCCTCGCAAGGCCGCAGCCGTCGTCGCGTCGGCCGGCAGGAACGCCTCGATGGCGAGCTCGGAGAGCGTGACGTCGAGGGGCGTGCCGAGCACCGACGTGGTGCTGAAGAACGACAGGCCGTTCATGCGCAACGGCACGACGAGACCGTCCGGCGTCTGCTGCACCGTGCCGCCCGGGTAGCCGGTCAACTCCTCGTGCAGCGATCGGAGCACGGGGTCGGCGGTGCGGGTGGCCTGCTGGCCGAGGCGGTGCAGGATGTGGGTGCGCCACTCGGCGAGGTTGTCGACGCGCGGCGCCATGCCCGCCGGATGCAGCGACAGGCGCAGCACGTTGACCGGCGGTTCGAGCAGCCAGGACGCACAACCGTCGATGAGCGGCCTGATCGCCTCGTTCGCATCGATCATGGTCCAATGCCTGTCGATCAAGACAGCGGGGTACGGGTGATGCCCGGTGAGGACGTCCCTCAGCGAGGACATCACCTGCGCCAGCCGGGGGCCGGACAGGCTCGTCTCCGCCCACGCCGGCGCGAACCCGCCCGCCAGCAGCAGCTCGTTCTGGCCGCGCAACGGCACGTCGAGTTCGGTGGCCAGGCGCAGGATCATGTCGCGGGTCGGCTGGGAGCGCCCGGTCTCCACGAACGACAGGTGCCGCGCCGACACGCCGGCCTGCGAGGACAACTCCAGCTGGCTCAGCCGCCGGGTCGTCCGCCACTGGCGCAACAGCACTCCCACATCACTCATGGTGCTCACTGTAGGAAGGGCGTCGATTACCCGCGAGGTAATCGACCCGGCTACCCGGTCGCGGCCAGAGTGACGTCCATGAGTGATTTCGACAGCGTGGTGGACCGCTATCTGGCGGTGTGGAACGAGACCGGCGCGACAGCCCGGCGGCAACTCGTCGACGACCTGTTCGCTCCCGACGTCCGATACGTCGACCCGATGGCCTCGGTCGCCGGGCGCGACGCCCTCGACGGGCTGATCGGGGCGGTACAGCAGCGATTCCCCGGGCTGGTGTTCAGCCGGGGCGCGGGCGCGGTGGACGCGCATCACGACCAGGGGCGGTTCACCTGGCATCTGGGACCGGACGGCGGGGAGGCCCTGGTCGTGGGGTTCGACGTGGCCGAACTCGACGGCGAGGGCCGGATCGTGCGGGTGCTCGGCTTCCTCGACCGGGTGCCGGCGGCCTGACTGGCCGGGGTGGTGGCGCGGCGGATGGGCCGCCGCGCCACCTGCTTTCCGGTTGTCAGCCTGCCCGGCAGGTGATGGTCGGCCAGGTCCAGTTGCCGTTTGCCATGACCGTGATGCCGAAGTTGTTGCCGTTGCCGTTCGGCCGTGCGGTGACGGTCCCCGTGGTGCCGGTGACCGCGGCGTTCCAGCTGTTCTGGATGCTCTGGCCGCCGTTGAGGGCGAGCGACACGGTCCAGCTGCTGGTGCCGCTGACCGCGACGTTCAGGTTGAAGCGGTCGCCGAACTGCTCACCGGGAGTGATGGTCGCGGTGCAGTTGCTGCCGGTCGGCGGGGGAGTGGTCGGGTTGGTGGAACCGCCGCCCTCACGAACCGTGATGT